>DATJXJ010000045.1:0-54884 GCA_035500255.1 Verrucomicrobiia bacterium
CCGTGTAGGGGCTGGCAGCCGGGCCGGTCGCCGGCCATTTGATCGGCGGCATCTTGGCCGGAGGATTCTTGCAGGCGGCGAGCACTGCGTCGTAGCCGGGATCGGCGTTGGCTTGCAGAGAAGGCGCCGCGGGATTTGCAGCAGGCGGCGGCAACGGCGGCGCGTCACTTTGTCCCATTGCGCTCGCGGCAGCAAGCAGACCGGCGGCAATCGTGAGAATCGCTCTTGCTTTCATGGCTCCCCCCAAAGGCCCCCAAAAGGGCCCCATGGCATCCCTGGTGATCTACCGGCGTGGAGTATACCGACGGAGGGACCGAGTCCCAAACAAAGAATTGCGAGTACAATCCCTGCGTCAATCACGAGAGGGCGCATGGACAAACGAAGGCCGGATGCGGGGACGGAGCAGATGCACGGCGGCGCGGCCAGCCGTCGAGTGATCTTGAAATCAGCGCTGCTGGGAGGCGGTGCGGCTGCCGCGAGGTGGAAGGGCGCCTGATCGACTACGTGCGGCACCGCGTCTCTCACGTCGGAGGGTTCACAGCCGCGCGCCGGATCGCGGCGTTCGCCGACAATTTCGAAGTGAAGTTCGCGTGGCACGGCAGTCCCAATTCTCCCGTCGGCCACATGACGAATCTCACGCTCGACCTGACCAACAATAACTTCGGGATTCACGAGCATTTCGACTATCCGCCGATCGTGCAGGACGTTTTTCACGGGTGCGCGGAAATCAAGGACGGCTATGCATGGATCAGCGAAAAGCCCGGCTGGGGAATCGAAGTGGACGAAGCGCTGGCGGCCAAACATCCGATCACAGACGAACGGCCGAACATCATGCGAACGCCGGACGGTACCGTAATCAATGGCACGGGCTAGACGTCGCGCCTACCGCTCATTCCCGCGCAGAAAATGAAGAAAGAGCGTGAGGTGGCGACGAATGTCGCTGGTGATCAGGAAGTTTTCGCGGACGTGCTCGTGCCCCTGTTCTCCGAGACGCTGGGCAATGGCGGGATTTCCGAGAAGCAGGCGGATCTGATACGCGGTGCCTTCAACCGAGTGCGCGAGCATTCCCGTATGCTTGTGAATCACCTGTGAAGGAATCCCGCCGACGGCCGCGGCGACCACGGGCTTCTTCTTCCACAGCGCTTCGGTGACGGTAAGACCGAAACCCTCGCGCAGGCTTTTCTGAACGATGACTGTGGAGGCGCGCTGGAGCGCATTGACTTCCAGGGCGCTCCACGGAGGCAGGTCGAGAATGTGAATGTCGGGGTCCTTCTCGGCCGCCGTGCGAACCTCCGCCAGCACGGCGCCGCCCTCGGGATCGTCTGAGGCACCGCCGCCAGCAAGCACGAGCTGGCAATCCACGTAGCGCCGGACAATCCGGTAGGCGCGCACCACGCCGGCCGGGTCCTTCAGGCGATCGAACCGGGACACCTGAGTGACGATGGGCCGCCGCGAATCGATGCCGAATCGTCTCAATGTTTGCGCGATGAACTCGGGCTCCAGTTCGCGGTTCTTGTCCGAGAGCGGATCGATCGACGGATAGAAGAGATACTGCGGAATCGGAAGCCGTCGCGCGAACGACGGCGAGGAGAAAATCGCGGCGTCGTAGCGATCCACGAATGGCTCGAGAAAGTCCCACACCTTTCGGTTCGGCTGCGACAGGTCGATGTGGCATCGCCAGAACCAGTGCCCTTCCCGTCCGCTCCTGGCCTCGATCAACGCCACCGGCTGGGGATCGTGAATCATGGTGAAGTCCGCGTCGAATTTCATGCGAGCGCGGTTTTGCGCGTTGTAGTCGAGAAACGTCTGGAAACTCTCTCCCGGCAGCTTGAAGCTTTCGCCGTGCAGGGCGTTGTGAAACGCCTTGGTTATGGCGAAGAAGTCCTCACCGCCAGTCATTACGTCCCAGCGAACGCCGATCTCAAGCTCCTGCAGGAGCGGCACCATGCGCGTCAGAATCTCCGCGACGCCGCCGCCGACGGCGGTCGAATTTACCATCTGGACCGAGCGGCCACGGAGCCGTGTGGCCAAGGCGCGCAGTTCTGCGATTTCGCCGGCGCCGACGACGCCCACATAATCGCTGAGTCCGGCGGGACGAGTGGCGGCAGGAGCTTGCGTCATGGCGCGAGCTCCCGTTCAACCAGGCGGACAATCGAGTCACGCGCGCCATCAAGCGTGGTCGTGTAGATATCGATCTGATCAAGTTGCCGGGCGAGCTCTTCGAGGCCCAGGTTCGCGGAGAGCCAGTGTGAAAAATCGTTGGTGCGCAAGTGGAGCCGCAGGCGGGACGTAATGAAATGAAATTGAAGCGCGGCGTGCGGGAGTTCCCGCAAACCTTCGCGGAATTCCTCAAGCGTCCAAGCCACGCGACCTAACGGCACGCGCTCCTCTGCGGTCTCGCAGAAAAAGAAGGTCTCAAAGGCAGATTGCGAGGCGGCGTCCGGATGCGCCTGGCAGTACTCGGCTACGACGCGCCGCAAATCGCTGCGGAGTTCGGTCAGCGAGACGTAGTCGCGAATATCGAGCGAGGCCACACGTTCCGCAAGAGCGGGCCGATTGCAGGAGCCAAGAACCCATTGCGCGAAATCGTTGGAAAAACCTTCCGTGAGAAAATGGTGGCGGCCGAGGCTCTGAAACGTGTGATAGAAAATCGACGCATCGCTGCAATCGGCGATCCCCTGCTGCAACTCGAAAAGATTCGTGGCCGACTGGTTCCCGATCAGGACCAGATACGACGCAGTGGCGAACTCGAAGGGTTCCGTCGCTCTCGTCTCTTCGACCGATTTCACGGAATTCCCCCTCTCACGATTCGGCACATCCGGACCGTTCAGGACGTCTTTAGAGCCATCTCGGCTTCATCGATTCGAAGCTCCGCGAGTTCGCTGAGCAGGTTGCCGGCCCAACGATAGACATTATGCTCCTTCACAGTCGCGCGCATCCGGCGCATGCGGGCCTGCCGCTCGCCGGCGTCCATATCGAGGGCGACCCGGATCGCTTCGGCCATCTGCTCCAAATCGTACGGATTCACGATGAGCGCGTCGCGCAGCTCGCGCGTGGCGCCCGTAAACTGGCTGAGAATGAGCGCGCCTTCCTCGTCGTCTCGAGCCGCGACGAACTCCTTGGCGACAAGGTTCATTCCATCGTGCAGGGACGTCACCAGGCAAAGATCGGCGGCGCGGTAATACGGTTGAATCTCCTGATGACTGTGGTGGCGAGTTAGCAGAACGATCGGTTTCCAATCGCTGTTCATGAAGCGGGCGTTGATGCGCGTGGCTTCGGCTCCCACTTCGCCGAGCAGGTCGTGATAGCGCGGAATCGTGGTGCGGCTGGGCGCGCCGATCTGCACAAACGTGAAGCGGCCCTGAAAGGACGGCCACCTCTCGAGAAAGCGCTCGATTCCGCGGAAACGCTCGATGATTCCTTTCGTGTAGTCGATGCGGTCCACACCGATGCCCAGAAAACTCGCGCGGATGCCGAAGGCTTTCAGAAGAGACGCGCGAAGGTCGTAGGGGGACGGGGTGACGACGCCGGGCTCCGGGCGCGCTTCACGGAAGTCGACGCTGATCGGAAACGGGCGCACGAAAGTAACGTGCTCACGCCGCTTCACGGAAAAGCGCTCCCACTCAACGCGCGATTCCATGGCGGCATCCACCGTCTCGAGAAAATTGTTGCAGTGCGCCTGCGTGTGGAAGGCCACCAGGTCCGCACCGAGCAAACCGTCGAGCAGCTCGCGCTGCCACGGGCAGATGCCGAATGCCTCCGGGTTGGGCCACGGAATGTGCCAGAAGATCGCGACGCGAACGTCGGGCCGCGCGTCTTTGATCATTCGCGGCATCAACGCGAAATGATAGTCCTGCGCGAGAAGCAGGGCATGCGCCGAGCCTTCCATCTCCTCCAACACCGCGTCTGCGAAGCGGCGGTTTGCGGCCTGATAGCTATGCCAATCGGACGCGCGGAAAATCGGGCGCGTGTGCGCGATGTGGCACAGCGGCCAGAGGCCTTCGTTCGAGAAGCCGTAGTAATAGCCCTGCTCCTCTTCCTTTGGCAACCAGACCCGCCGCAACGTGTATTCGGGCTTATCCGGAGGCACGCGCAAGCGATCGTGCCGGTCCACGTTTTCCCGATCGGCATCGCCCGATCCGTGAGCGATCCAGGTTCCGTCGCACGCGCGTAGAACAGGTTCGAGCGCCGTGACAACACCACTCGCGGGAACGGATACTTCCGTCCCCTTTCCACGATGCGTGTGCATGTACGGCTCGCGGTTGGAGACGACGAACAAGGATCCGCGCAGCTTGCTTTGCAGGCTGACGCGCAGGCGTTCGGCCGTCCAGAGAGATGCGCCGGCCTCGCGAAGATGCGCTTCCTCGGCCGCCGCCGCCCGGGCCTCGTTCAGGCTGCGGGCGAAGTTGACGACTTCTTGCGAAAACGGAGCCAGGAAATCCTCTTTGGGCAGTTTGGGCCGCGGCAAGGCGCGGCCGCCACGCAGGTCTTTCATCCATTGCGCCATACGCGAAATCGGCAGGACGACGGTCCACCGGATGATCAGGACCGTGACCAGGACGATCAGCAGGACCTGCGCGATCACATGCCACAACGTCTCCCGCCAAATCCGCTGGCTCTGCGCCTGGATGTAGCTCGCATCATGGAAGATAGCCAGAGCGCCCGCGACATCGTCCTTGTTGTGCAGCGGCTCGTAGTAGACGTGCATGGCGGCACCGTCGAGACTGACGAACTCGCCGAATCCTTTGTCTTGTTTGATTCGGTCCATCGGTGCCACGGGCGGCGCGAAGCGGGACGCGAGGCTCGAACTCTCGGCGAGGACGCCTCCGGCGTCGTCATACACGACGACTCCTGCCAGGCGCTGCCGATCTTCAAATCGCTCGACGATGCGGCGCAGCTGCGGGCGTGAATCGCGGTCGAAGGCGGGTTCGACGCTGTCCTGTAGGCTCTCCGCCAGAATCTCGGCGCGCCGGCTCAGGTCCGCGCGAAGCCCCTGCTTCTCGGAACGGACCTGATTTCTCGCGATCACGAAGGTCACACACGTGATGCCGAGAACCAACGAGAAAATCAATCGGAGGCTGAGTCTCACGCGAATCCCTCTCGGAAACGATCAGCCGGAGCGTCTGCGGGTGTGGGCTGGGGTAGGAGGCGCGGCCCGCAAGCCGACGCCTGGTTTCATTGTAGCAAAAGGCAGTCGCTCCGCGTCCGAATTGAAGCTTTCGAGACCACCGTCGCGGCGCGAAGCGGAATCAACCGAGCGGCGAAGGCCGAAAGTCGGACGAGCTCTCCACCGATCCGACTCTCGGATCGCGACCCGCCAGGCGAAAGCGCAGCCGGTCCATGTAGAGGTAAACGACGGGCGTGGTGAAAAGCGTCAGCATCTGGCTGACGATCAAGCCGCCGACGATCGCGACACCCAAGGGGCGGCGCAACTCGGAGCCGGTGCCTGTGCCCAGCGCGAGAGGCAAGCCGCCGAGCAACGCGGCCATCGTGGTCATCATGATCGGGCGAAAGCGCAGAAGGCACGCATGGTAGATTGCTTCGCCGGGCGACTTCCCTTCCCGGCGCTCGGCCTCGAGCGCGAAGTCGATCATCATGATCGCGTTCTTTTTCACGATGCCAATCAGCAGGATGATGCCGATCATCGCCATCACGTTCAGGTCCATGCCGCAGATCAACAGTGCGAGCAGCGCGCCTACTCCGGCCGAGGGCAGGGTTGAGAGAATCGTGACGGGATGGATGTAGCTCTCATAGAGCATGCCGAGAACGATGTAGACGGCCAGCAGGGCCGTGAGAATCAGGATCGGCTGGTTCGAAAGCGACGCCTGGAACGCCTGCGCCGTGCCCTGAAACGTGGCACTGATCGAGGATGGCATTCCCATTTTCGTTTCAGCGGCGTTGATGGCCTTCACGGCGTCGCCCAAGGCCACATTCGGGGCAAGATTGAACGAGAGCGTCACCGCCGGATACTGACCCTGGTGGTTTACGGCGAGCGGAGCCGTTCTCGACGCGAAGTGTACGAAGGCGCTGAGCGGCACCATCGTCCCATTGGAAGAGCGCGCGTAGATGCTCTTGAGCGAATCGGGATTGCGCTGATAGTCCGGGGCCACTTCCATCACTAGATGGTACTCGTTGAGTTGGGTGAAGACCGTCGCGACCTGGCGCTGGCCGAAGGCGTCGTAGAGCGTATTGTCCACGGTCGCCGCGTCGAGTCCGAGCTTGGAGGCCGTATCTCGATCGATGACGACCTGCTCCTGCAAGCCTTTGTCCTGCTGGTCGGTGGAGACATCGCGCAGCTCCGGCAACTGTTTCATCGCATCGAGCAACTGCGGCGACCACGTCGTCAGGTCGTTCAAATTCTCGCTCTGCAGCGTGTACTGAAACTGCGAATTGCTCTGCCGCCCGCCGACGCGAATGTCCTGGTTGGCTTGCAGATAGAGCGTGCCGCCGGGCACGACCGCGAGGCGTCCGCGCAGCCGACCGATCACCTGATCGGCACGAATCTTCCGATCGGAGAGCGGCTTCAACATGATGTACATGCGCCCGGTATTGATCGCGTTCCCGCCGCCGACAAAGGCGATGTTGCTCTGCACCGCCGGGTCCGACGTCACGATTTCGGCGAATTGCCGCTGCTTCACGCGCATGGCGTCAAACGAGACGTCCTGCGAGGCCTGAATCGAGCCGCTCAGCAAGCCCGTGTCCTGCTGTGGGAAAAACCCTTTTGGCACGAAGTAGTAGAGGACGGCGCTGAGGAATACAGTGCCGATCGTGATGGCCAGAGTCAGCGGCTGATGATCGAGCACCCATCGCAGCGTGCGCCCGTAGAGATCGATCATTGCCTGGAACCAGCGCTCGCTGAGGCGATAGAGGCGGTTGTGATCTTCTTCCTTGATCGGTTTCAGGAATTTCGCGCACATCATCGGCGTGGTGGTGAGCGAAATCGCCAGGGACACCGCGATCGTAACGCTCAGCGTGACCGCGAATTCCCGGAACAACCGGCCCACGATGCCGCCCATCATCAGGATCGGAATGAACACGGCGATCAGCGAAGTGCTCATCGAAAGCACGGTGAAGCCGATCTCCTGCGCGCCGCGCAGTGCGGCCTTCATCGGCGAGAGACCGGCCTCGCGATAGCGCGTGATGTTTTCGATCACGACGATGGCGTCGTCCACCACGAAGCCGGTGGAGATGGTCAGCGCCATCAGCGACAGGTTGTCCACCGAATAGCCGAGCAGGTACATCACGCTGAAAGTACCGATCAGCGAGACGGGCACGGCGACCGCCGGAATGATAGTGGCCCACACGCTGCGCAAGAAAACGAAAATCACGAAGATGACGAGCACGACGGTGATCAGCAGCGTGATTTGCACGTCCTTCACGGAGGCACGAATCGTCACCGTGCGATCGATCGCCACGGCGATATCGACGGACGGCGGAATCGAGGCCTGCAGAAGAGGCAGAATCGCGCGAATGCGGTCGGCGGTACCGACGATATTCGCGCCGGGCTGGCGGTTGATGATGACCATCACGGACGGCTTCTCGTTCACGAGGCCGGCCTGATGGATGTCCTCGACCGAGTCCACGACGCTCGCAATATCGCCCAGCCTCACCGGGGCGCCGTTGCGGTAGGCGATCACCAGCGACCGGTAGTGATTCGCGTCGAACAACTGGTCGTTGTCCGCGATCGTCCAGCGAACCAGCCGGTTCGAAATGCCTCCCTTCGGCTCGTTGGAATTCACCTGGCCGAGCGCGCTGCGAACGTCTTCGAGGCCCAACCCGTAGCCCGCAAGGACCGTGGGGTTCAATTCGACGCGGACCGCCGGACGCGCGCTTCCGCCGATATTCACCTGGCCGACGCCGTCCACCTGCGAAAGCTTCTGCGCAATGATCGAATCCGCAATGTCGTAGAGACGGCTGAGCGGCAGCACGTCGGATCGCACGGCCAGAATCATGACGGGCGAATCGGCAGGGTTCACTTTCTTGTACGACGGCAAGCTCGGCAAATTCGCGGGCAACTGGCCCGCGGCCGCATTGATGGCGGCCTGCACGTCGCGCGCGGCGGCGTCGATATTGCGGGTCATTTCGAATTGCAGCGTGATCGAGGTGTTACCCGCCTGACTGCTGGAGGTCATTTCCGTCACGCCCGCGACGCGGCCGAACTGCCTTTCCAGCGGCGTGGCCACCGAAGAGGCCATGATTTCCGGACTCGCGCCGGGCAAGCCAGCCTGCACTTGAATCGTGGGGAACTCCACCTGCGGCAGCGGCGCGACCGGAAGGAAGTTGTAGGCAATCGTTCCCGCCAGCAGAATCGCGACGGTCAGAAGAGAGGTTGCGATCGGCCTTTTGACGAATGGCGCGGAGATGTTCATGTTCGCGGCCGCTAGTCGGCCGTAGCTTCCGACTCGACGGGATTCCCCAATCGATGGCGCGCCAAGCGCTGCGCCAGGCGGCTGAAGCCCAGGTAGACGACGGGCGTCGTATAAAGCGTGAGGACCTGGCTGATCAACAGCCCGCCGACGATGCTGATGCCGAGGGGTCTTCGCAGCTCCGCGCCGGTGCCCGATCCGAGAGCGAGCGGAAGCCCACCCAACAACGCCGCCATAGTGGTCATCAGGATCGGACGGAAACGCAGCAGGCAAGCCTGATAGATCGCCTCCTGAGGAGGTTTGCCTTCCTTGCGCTCCGCTTCGAGAGCGAAGTCGATCATCATGATGGCGTTCTTCTGCACGATGCCGATCAGCAGAATGATGCCGATCAACGCAATCACGCTGAAATCGTCGCCGCAAACGATGAGCGCCAGGAGCGCGCCCACTCCCGCCGAAGGCAGCGTGGAGAGAATGGTCACCGGGTGGATGTAGCTCTCGTAAAGGACGCCGAGCACGATGTACACCGTCACGATCGCGGCGAGAACGAGCAGCGGTTCGTTCGTCAGCGAGGCCTCGAATGCCCGCGCCGTGCCCTGGAAGCTCGGATGCACGGATAAAGGCAACTTCTTGTCCTGCGCAGTTTTGTTGATCGCATCCACGGCGTCGCCCAGAGAAACGTTGGGAGCCAGATTGAATGAGAGCGTCACCACCGGAAACTGTCCCTGGTGGTTCACGGCCAGCGCGGTGGTGTGCTGTTCAAAGTGAGTGAACGCGCTGAGCGGCACCTGCATCCCGTTGGCGGACTTGACGTAGATGTTCACGAGCGAATCCGGATTCTGCTGGAACTGCGGGCCGACCTCCAGAACCACGTGATACTGGTTCAACTGCGTAAAGATGGTCGATACCTGCCGCTGACCGAACGCGTCGTAGAGCGTATTGTCGATAGCCGCGGGCAGAATGCCGAGGCGCGCGGCGGTATCGCGATCGATCACGAGATTGGCTTGCAGCCCCTGGTCCTGCTGGTCGGAGGCGACGTCGCGCAACTGCTTCAGCCCGCTCAGGGCCGTCACCATCTGCGGAGCCCACTGCGCCAGCTCCTGGCCATCCGCGTCCTCCAGCGAGTATTGAAACTGCGTGCGGCTCACGCGGTCTTCGACCGTCAGGTCCTGCACCGGCTGCATGTATAGCTGAATACCGGCTACCTGCGCGAGCTCCGGCTGCAGCCGGCGGATGATGTCCGAACTGCTCACGCTGCGGTCGTCGCGCGATCGCAGGTTGATCTGAATCCTTCCGCTGTTCGGAGTCGTATTCGTGCCGTCGACGCCGATGAACGATGAGAGGCTTACCACATCCGGATCCTTCAGGATCACCCGCGCCAGCGCCTGCTGGCGCTGCGACATCGCCGAGAACGAAACAGTTTGCGGAGCGTCCGAGATTCCGAGAATCACGCCGGTGTCTTGCACCGGGAAAAAACCCTTGGGGATGAAGTAGTAGAGCAGCATCGTCAGGACCAGCGTGCCAACGGTGACGAAGAGCGTGATCGTCTGGTGCCGCAGCACGACTTGCAGCGTTCTTCCATAGGACGCGATCAGGCGATCGAAGAAGCGGCCGGACGCCTTGTAGAAGCGCGTTTGTTTCGACTCTTCCTCGCGGCGAAGCAGCTTGGCGCACATCATGGGAGTGAGCGTCAGTGATACAAAGGCCGAGACGAGAATCGTCACGCCGAGCGTGATGGCGAATTCGCGGAACAGGCGGCCGACGATATCTCCCATGAACAGCAGCGGGATCAGGACGGCAATCAGCGAGACGGTAAGCGAAAGAATCGTGAAACCGATCTGCTCCGAGCCCATGAGCGCGGCCTTCAACGGCGGATGTCCTTCCTCAATGAAGCGCGCGATGTTTTCGATCATCACAATGGCGTCGTCCACTACGAAGCCCGTCGATATGGTCAGCGCCATCAGCGACAGGTTGTCGAGGCTGAAGCCCGCCAGATACATCACCGCGAATGTGCCGACGATCGACAAAGGCACTGCGACGCTGGGAATGATGGTGGCGGAAAGGCTTCGCAGGAAAAGAAACATGACCATTACAACGAGGGCGACCGTCAGCAGCAGTTCGAACTGGATGTCCTTGACCGAAGCGCGGATCGTGCTGGTGCGGTCCGTGAGCGTGGTGACGTGCACGGAGGACGGCAGCGCGGCCTGCAGCCGCGGCAGCAGAGCTTTGACGCGGTCTGCGACGCCAATGATGTTGGAGCCGGGCTGGCGCTGGATGTTCAGAATCACGGCCGGCTGCGTGTTCATCCACGCCGCCTGCGTCGTGTTTTCGGCGCTGTCCACCACGTCGGCCACATCGGAAAGGCGAACCGGTCCGCCGTTCTTGTAGGCGATGATCAGCGGCTTGTAACCGCTGCTCGTGAGCAGCTGATCGTTGTCCTGAATCGTGAACTGCTGGCGAGGCCCGTTCAGATTTCCCTTAGCCTGGTCGACGTTGGCAGCGCCGAGTGCGGTTCGAACGTCTTCGAGGCTCAGGCCGTAGGAAGCGAGCGCCGTCGGATTCACCTGAACGCGCACGGCCGGTCGCTGTCCGCCGCTGATCGTGACAAGCCCAACGCCGGAGAGCTGCGAGATCTTCTGCGCGAGGTTCGTATCCGCAAGGTCTTCGACTTTCTGCAGAGGCAGCGTGTCGGACGTCAGCGCGAGCGTCAGGATCGGTGTATCGGCCGGATTGACCTTGCTGTAGATCGGCGGGTTCGGCAGGTCTTTCGGCAGATAGGTCGAGGCCGCGTTGATCGCGGCCTGCACCTCCTGCTCAGCAACGTCAATGTCTTCCTTCAGATTGAACTGGAGCGTGACGACCGAGCCGCCAAGCGAACTGGTGGACTCCATCTGGTCGAGACCGGGGAGTTCGCCGAACTGGCGCTCGAGCGGCGTCGTCACGGCGGAGGCCATCACGTCGGGGCTTCCGCCTGGATAGAACGTCACAACCTGAATAGTCGGATAGTCGACCTGGGGCAGCGCGGAAACCGGTAATTGCAAGTAGGCCACTAGCCCCACGAGCATCACGCCGGCCATCAACAGCGAAGTGGCGACAGGCCGGAGAATGAACGGCCGGGACGGACTCACGGGTGCGTTTCCGGAGACGAAGTCTGCACGGGAGCATTCGAGTTTGTATTGATGAGATTGGACTGATGAGGCGTCACGGCGACGTCGGCCTGCAGTTTATCCGCGCCGTCGACCACGACCTGTTCGCTCTCCTTCAATCCCTGGCGGATCACGGAGATGTTTCCTTGCGAAAAATCGATTTGAACCGATCTCACCTGCACTTTGCTTTCGGCATCGAGGACGTACACGAAGGGCCCCGAGGTGCCCGTCTGAATCGCGGCCGTCGGAATCACCAGCGCGTCCTTGCGCGTGCTGATAAGCAGCCGCGCGTTCACGAATTGATTCGGCCAAAGCGAGAGGTCGCGATTGTCGAATTGAGCCTTCAGTTTGATCGTTCCCGTCGTGGGATCGATCTGATTGTCTACGGTCAGAAGCCTGCCATCGGCCAGCTTGGCGTCGTTGTCTCGGCCGTATGCCTCCACCGTCAGGGCGTTGATCCTCATCTGGGATGCAACCTGCGGCAGGCTGTCTTCCGGCAGCGTGAAGATAACGGAGATCGGCTGCACCTGCGTGATGACGATCATCCCGTTCGCGTCGGCGGCGTGGACGATGTTTCCCGGATCGACCAGCCGCAAGCCGACTCGACCGTCGATGGGCGACGCGATGCGGCAGTACGCCAACTGCAGCTTCTCGTTGTCGATGGCCGCCTGGTCTGACTTGATCGCGCCGTCGAACTGCCCGACCGTCGCTTGCTGAGAATCGAGTTGCTGGCGCGCGATCACTCCCGATTGCCATAGCTGCTGGTAGCGGGCGAGATCCACCTTCGCGTCATTCTGTTGCGCGAGGTCCTTGGCTAGCTGCCCCTCGGCCTGCTCCAGCGCTACCTGATACGGCCGCGAATCGATTTCAACCAGCACGTCGCCCTGGCGGACAAACTGGCCCTCACGGAACAATACCTGCATGATCTGTCCGTCGACGCGCGTATGAACGGTCACGGTATTGAACGCGGTCACGTTCCCGAGCCCGGTCAGGTAGTAGGGCACATCGCGCTTCCGCACGTCCGCCACGCCCACCGAAACCGGCGATCCCCCGGAATCCTTGTTTTTGGAAGCTGCCTCCGAACTGGCCCGCATTCGGTACACGACAATGCCTGCTGCAATCAGCAACAGCAGAACGATCCAGATTCCATAATGATGGCGGGACCCGCTATCGGCCGGGACCGGAGTTGACGGCTGCGAAGACATGTTTTTCCTCAGCGGCTATTTTTCCACACATCTTAGACGTGAAGGAGACTTTCCCGGATACAGGGCCGGAGCGAGTCAGTACCCGCCTTGACCGGTCCTGACCGGACGCGTAAGCTGCGTTTGGCGCAGTATTATGACCGATTTTCCAGCAAAAGTTAGCCTAGTGGGAGCCGGACCGGGCGACCCGGAACTTCTCACGCGGAAGGCCCACCGGCTTCTCCGGAGCGCCGAACTGGTGCTGCACGACGACCTGGTGCCCGCGGAAATTTTGGCGTTGGCCGCGCCGCGGGCCGAAGTGGTCAACGTCGGCAAGCGTTGCGGGACAAAGGGGATCACCCAGGCCGAGATCAATGGGCTGCTAGTGGCCGCTGCGCGCAAAGGGCTGCATGTTGTGCGCCTGCACGGCGGGGATCCGGCCATTTTCGGGCGTCTGGCGGAGGAAATCGACGCTCTCGAGGCGGTCGGCGTTCCGTTCGAAATCGTTCCCGGCGTGACGGCCGGGTCCGCGGCCGCAGCCTCGCTGGGCCTTTCGCTTACCGACCGCCGAAGGAGTTCCCGCGTCATCATCGTCAGCGGCCACCGCGCCACGCGAAGCGCACCTCGCGATAAGACCGACTGGAAAGAAGTCGCGCGTGAGGATGCCACGCTCGTCATCTACATGCCCGGGAATGACTTCGCTCCGCTGCGGGACGAACTGCTGGCCGCGGGTCTCTCACCCGAGATTCCCGCCGTCATTGCCTCGCGCGCAGCCACCGCTCAACAAAAGCACGCAACTGCGACGCTCGGCACGCTCCATGAGTTGCCTCACATGGAGTCGCCCGCTGTGCTCCTGATTGGCCGAGCGCTCGATCGAACGCAACAACGCGCCGGCGATAACGCGTCCTTGGCTTTCGAAGAAGCGGAACTGCTTCTCTCCTCGCTGTAAACCAAGTCAGCGGCTTCGTGTTAGATTCGATGTAGCTTCATCGGGGCTCAACCGTCGAGGAGTCTGCCGGCAAAATGCTTGATCGTAAACGGTCCGCCGTCGACTGGATCGACATCGTCTGGCTGCTATTCATCCTCGTACTCGCGCTGCTTCCGCCGATCGACGAGATCCACAAGCAGGCCATCCTTCTCGCGATCGGCGTGTTCCAGTTTCTCGAGGGTCGGCTCATCGCGTGGCTGCCCTCGCGCGGTCCGGTCTACAGTGTCCTGATCAAGATCGCGCTTGCGACACTCCTGCTTGACCACACCGGCGAAGTCGGAATCAATAGCAGCTACTATCCGATCTACTTTTTGCCGGTCGTCACCGCGGCCATGTACTTTGGCCCTATTGGTACGCTTCTCTGGACAGCTGTTGCGTCGCTTGCCTACTGCTCATACTTGATCCCGGCTCACTGGGATTACGAAATCACGGGCGAGGGACTCTACGTCCTCGCGATCCGGATTCTCTTCTTCTTTCTCGCGGCGACGCTGGTGAATCGGTTCGCGGTCGAGATTCGCCGTCAGGTGGCGCGCTACCAGGCGCTTTCGGAAACGCTCGAAGAGACCAACCGGCAGTTGCAACGCGCCGAAGCGGACGCGCGCCGCTCCGAGCGCCTGGCCGCACTGGGCCAGCTTTCGGCAGGGCTCGCGCATGAGATTCGCAATCCGCTGAATGTGATTAAGGGCTCCGCCGAAATGCTGGCGCAGAAACTCAGGAACTCCGAGCCGCTGGCGGGAGAACTGGCGGGCTACATTTCTTCAGAAGTGAATCGCCTCAATTCCCTCGTCGCACGCTTCCTCGATTTCGCTCGCCCGTCGCAGCTCGACTTGCAGCCGCAGAAGATCGAGGATGTGGTGGAACGCTCGCTCGAGTCCGCGCAGGCGCAGTTCCCCAGCGCCTCGGTGCGCGTGGAGCGCCATTACGCCCGCGGCTTGCCCGAGATTCCAGCGGACGCGCAACTTTGTGAGCGCATCTTCGTCAATCTGATCCAGAATGCGTATCAGGCGATGGCGGCATCGGGCGATGGGCGCGAGGCGGTGCTGCATCTCTCAATCGTGCCGGAATCATCGAACGGCCGCCAGGGGATCGGCGTGACGGTGCGCGATTCGGGACCAGGAGTTCCGCCGGATCTGCGCGAACAGATCTTCAACCCCTTTTTCACGTCGAAAAAGGACGGAGTCGGATTGGGGCTCGCGATCGTGGCCAAGATTGTCGACGATCATCGCGGCTCGATTCGCCTGGAGACCGATTCGGGTCCGGGCGCGACGTTTCACGTTTTTCTTCCGGGCGCGCCCGAAAACGCCGCGCCGCGAGAAGGCACCGGCGCCCACAAACGATTGGTGGAGTAAGTCGAACACGTGCCAAGCGAGAAACCATCGATTCTGATCGTGGAAGACGAGCCGAAGATGCGCCGGCTGCTCGAATTGCAGCTGGCGGACGAAGGTTTTCAGGCGCGCACGGTCGGTGATGCCGAATCCGGCCTGCAACAGCTGAACGGCGGGGCGTTCGATCTCGTCGTCACCGACTTCAAGCTGCCCGGCATGAGCGGCCTTGAATTTCTTCACGCCGTGAAGCGCATCGACTCCAACCTTCCAGTGGTAATCATGACCGCGTACGGAACCGTCGAATCCGCGGTCGATGCGATGAAAGCGGGCGCGAGTGATTATGTCTTGAAGCCGTTTTCGCTTGCCGAGCTAGTGCTCGTAATCCGGAAAGAACTCGCTTCTCATCGGCTTCGTGAAGAAAACCGCAGCCTGCGAGAGGCGCTGGGCCAGCGATACGAATACAAGAACATCGTCGCGGAAAGTCAGAAAATGCAGGCTGTGCTCGCGCTGGTCGAACGCGTGGCGCCGACAAACGCGACCGTCCTGATCGGCGGCGAGAGCGGCGTCGGCAAGGATTTGATCGCGCGGGCCATTCACGAACATTCCAACCGCGCCTCGGGCCCGTTTCTGAAAATCAACAGCACGGCGATTCCGGAAAACCTGCTCGAAAGCGAGCTCTTCGGCTACGAAAAGGGCGCGTTTTCCGGCGCCGTTTCGAGCAAACCCGGAAAGTTTGAACTCGCGGACAAGGGCACGCTTTTCCTGGACGAAATCGGCGATGTGCCTCCCCCCATCCAAGTAAAGCTGCTGCGCGTCCTGCAAGACCGTGAATTCGAGCGCCTCGGCGGCACGAAGACTCACAAAGTGGACGTGCGCCTGATCGCGGCCACGAATCGAGACCTGCGCGCCGCGCTGGAAGAGGGCACGTTCCGCGAAGACCTTTACTATCGTCTGAATGTGGTCGCCATCGATATCGCGCCACTCAGAGAGCGCAAGGAAGATATCCCGGCGCTCGCGGACTTCTTTCTGAAGAAATATGCGGCAGAAACCGGAAAACCGGCGCAGGGTCTCACGGCACAGGCCATGCGCACCTTGATGGATTACCACTGGCCGGGCAACGTGCGCGAGCTGGAGAACATTCTCCAGCGCAGCGTGACCCTCTGTTCAGGAGAGACGCTCGACGCATCGGATATTCACTTCGATACGGCTCGTTCGCGCCGCAGTACCGATCACGAACCGGTGCTGCCGGAAGGGACGACGCTCGATCAATGGGAACAGGAAATCATTCGTGAAGCTCTGAGGCGCGCCGGCGGGAACAAGAGTCAGGCCGCTCGCGCACTCGGCCTTTCACGCAATGCGCTGCGCTATCGCCTCTCTCAAATGGGCGTCGCCGATCCCGCAGAGGGGGAGTCTTAGGCACCGACACCGGATGCTCCTTTCTCAAGGAGCGGTGGTTGAAAACCACCACTGCTGCTTGAGAACCACCAGAGTTTGGCCGACCAATTCGCGACCGCCCAGGTCGCGCGCCTCTCGTAACTAGCTATTCTGGATGAACTTACACGCACTCGCATCCCTTGCTAAGGCTTTGGCACCGGCCCTGCATTGTGGAGGCTGGGGTTTGATGTCCTGGCGGCGTACCGCCGGGAGGGACGCGATGAAAAAGCAGCTCGCAATTCTGGCTTTCGCAGTGATGATCTTCGGCGCCGCGCCCGCAGGCGCGCAAAACCAGCAGGATGACCAGTACGGGCCCGATCCATACGCTCCTTCAAGCTCCAACCAGAATTATTCTCAGGATCAATCGAGCGACGCGCAGCCCGGCGTGGCGCGCTTGAGTTTCATTCATGGCGACGTTTCGTCGCAGCGCGGCGACAACGGCGAATGGGTAGCCGCGACGCTGAACACTCCGGTCGCTGTGGGCGACCGCGTTTCCGCGGGCCAAGGCGGCCGAGCGGAATTGCAGCTCGACTACGCGAACATTCTGCGCCTGTCGGATGGCGCGACAGCCAAGGTGGCCAACATCACGCGCAATTCGATTCAAGTGCAGGTGGGACAGGGACTGGTCACGTACTCCGTGCTGCGCGGCACCGAAGCGGCAGCAGAGATCGACACGCCCAACGCGGCGATTCATCCGAACGGCCCGGGCGAATACCGGATCCTGGTGAACAGTGACGGCGAAACACAGGTGACCGTTCGCGACGGATCCGCGGAGGTTTCCGAGCCGCAAGGCAGCACGCAGGTCGAGCGCGGCCAAATGATCACGATCCAGGGTACCGACAATCCGCAGTATCAAATCGGATCGGCGCCTGCGCGGGATGG
Source organism: Verrucomicrobiia bacterium (assembly GCA_035500255.1). Classification (GTDB taxonomy): domain Bacteria; phylum Acidobacteriota; class Terriglobia; order Acidiferrales; family UBA7541; genus Palsa-295. The sequence continues at coordinate 17,320 of DATJXJ010000045.1, forward strand.
ATGGGATTCCTGGAACGACGATCGCGACCACAGGATCAGCGGTGCCAGCAGTTGGCACAGGACAAACCGCTACTACACGGGTTCCGAGGATCTGGACTCCTACGGGGCATGGTCCGAGGTGCCGGACTACGGCCCTGTGTGGATTCCGCGCCAGGATCCCGGCTGGGCTCCTTATAGCGACGGCCGGTGGGTCTGGGAGCCGTACTGGGGTTGGACTTGGGTTTCCTACGAGCCTTGGGGCTGGGCGCCGTATCACTATGGCCGCTGGTTCGTCTACGGCGGCAACTGGGCGTGGTGGCCGGGTCCCGTCGTCACCTACCCTGCCTACTATCCGGTGTGGGCTCCGGCGTATGTGAGCTTTTTCGGATGGGGCGGCGGAGGCTGGGGCGTCAGCTTCGGCTTCGGATTCGGCTTCGGCCATGTGGGCTGGCTGCCGTGTGGACCGGGCGACTGGTACCACCCATGGTACGGACGCTGGGGCGGTCGCTACAACACGATCAACATCACCAACATTCACAACACGAACATTGTGAACAACTTTCACAACGGTTTCGGGCCCCTGGGTCCGCGGGGCGAGCGCTCCTTCTCGAATGTGAACGAAGCGTTCCGGAACGAGCGCGTGCGCAACGGATTCGTCTCGATGGACAGCAACCGGTTCGGCCGCGAAGCTGTGTCGGGTCGCCACGGCATCAGCGAATCCGAATTCCGCGGCGTGAGCATGGTGAGCGGCAAAATGCCGCTCGGGCCTTCGCGCGAAAGCTACAGTCCCACAAACCGGGCCGCAAATCCGGGGGCATTCCGCGGCGCGCCGCCTAGCACGCAGCGCTTCTTTACCGGCAACGTGCGCAGCAACACGGGTCTGAACGCGCAGGGCAATCGCTCGTTCAACGCTCCCAATAGCTCCCCGGGCGGGCCGCAGGGATTCGGCGACAACCGCGGCGGCACGTTCAACCGCGGGCCCTCGCAGCCGACGAATTCCGCCCGCGCCAGCAATTCCGCGCCCATCACGTCCAGCCGGCCCGGATGGCACACGTTCACCCCGCCGCAGTCTTCCGGCGGGAACCGTCCGTCGCAGGGATTCAGCGGAAATAGCCGCTCGACATTTGAAGGATCGTCCCGGCCATCCTATCAGCGAGGTCAGGTCGACAACCGAGGCTCGTCGCAGCAAGGATACAATGCGGCTCCTCGACCGTCGCAGCCTCAGGACTCGGGCCGCGGCTTCTCGCAGCCAAACCAGAACCAGCAGTACCACGAGTTCCGGCCACCCACGTCGTCGTCACGATCCGGTTCCTCAAATTCATACCAATACTCGCGTCCTCCTCTTAATATGAGGCAGCCGATCGTGACGCCGCGCGGGGGTTCCGGAGGGTACAATTCTCGAGGAAATAGCGCTCCCCGGCCGAGCTACAGCGCGCCGCGAGGCGGAGGAAACGGCGGCGGCAACTATCACGGCGGCGGAGGCGGTCACTCCAATGGCGGCAGTGGAGGCAGCCACGGCGGCGGAGGCCGCTCGCGCTAGCTCGAAATTTATTTGCAAGCCACGGCCCCGGTCACACGGGGCCGTGGCGCGTAAGGAAGCGGCAGGGTGCGGAAGGACCGGGGCCACGTGCGGGGAAACGCGTTTCGTGGCAGAGTGTCTCTGATGCGGACGCGCATGGCGAACCCCTAGACGCGAAATCACCTGATTCGTCATGCGGCCATGCACACGTTCTTGACGGGAGGTAGGATCATGAGGAAGCTAGGCTCGGTCGTCGGACTTACCCTTTTTCTCGCAGGATTATTCGCATCGCTTCCCACATCCACTGCGGCGCAGGACCAGGATCCCCCGGGCCGCGTGGCGCGCCTGAATTACATCCAAGGCTCGGTCTCCTATCAAGTCTCCGGCGACCAGGATTGGGTGCAGGCCGACCAAAACCGTCCGCTGACCGCCGGGGACAATCTGTGGGTCGACAAGGATTCGCGCGGTGAGGTCCACATCGGCAGCACGGCGATCCGCATGGACAGCGAGACCGGCATCTCGTTTCTCACGCTCGATGACCGCACGGTCCAGTTGCAGCTCGCGCAAGGCACCATCGAAGTGCACCTGCGCGATCTGGAAGGCGGCGACGCATTCGAAATCGATACGCCGAATCTCGCGCTCACGCTGACGCGAAGCGGCGAATACCGGGTCCAAACCGATCCGAACGGTGGATCGACAGTCATCGTGGTCCGTGAAGGCCAGGGCCAGGTGAGCGGCGGAAACGATACGTGGGATCTCCGCAGCGGACAGCAGTACGCGTTCAACGGAACCGACGATCTTTCCTACGCGGCATATGCCGAGCCCGGCTTCGACGATTTCGAGAATTGGTGCGAATCGCGCGACGACCGCGAAAATAACGCGCCGTCGGCCAAGTACGTCTCGCGCGATGTGGACGGCTACTACGATCTCGACGAATACGGAGACTGGCGGCCCGACGCCGACTACGGCACCATCTGGGTTCCGCGCGGCGTCGCGGTCGGGTGGGCGCCCTATCATTCCGGGCACTGGGTCTACATCGCACCGTGGGGCTGGACCTGGGTGGATGACGCGCCTTGGGGTTTTGCGCCGTTCCACTACGGCCGCTGGGTATTCGTGCGCGGCTACTGGGGCTGGGTGCCGGGGCCGGTCGTTGTGCGCCCGGTATATGCTCCCGCGCTGGTCGCATTCGTGGGCGGCGGCAACTTCAGTTTGTCGGTTTCGTTTGGCGGCGGACTCGCCGGCGTCGCGTGGTTCCCGCTCGGACCGCGTGACGTGTACGTCCCCGGCTATCGTTGCAGCCCGCGCTACGTGCAGACGATCAACATCACGAACACACGCGTGATCAACGTCACGCAGGTGACGAACGTCTACAACACGGTCGTGATCAATCACAATACGACGATCATCAACAACTACACGTACGCGCGAAACGAAACCGCCGTTACGGCTGTTTCGCGCGACACGTTCGTCAACGCGCGGCCGGTCTCGCGGGGCGCCATTCGCGTAACGCCGCAACAGCTGCAGAGCGTGCGACCTGTTGATTCGGCGCCGATCGCACCCGGTCGAACCAGCTATGTCGCTTCGACGGCGCGCGTCTCGCAGGCGAAGCCGGCGGTTCCGTTTTCGCAACGCCCGGTCGTCGCACGGATGAACCCCGCGGTCTCGCGGCCGGTGATGCAGCCGAATCAGAACAACCAATACCGCACGTTCGTCCAGCCGCAGCGCGTGCAACCGGCACCGCAGGGCGGCAACCGGCCGAATCAGGGTGGACAGAACAATCGGATCAACCAGCCGAATGCGCAGCAGAATGCGCCGCAGCAAGGCAATCAGCAGCAAAACGCCGAACAACAGCAGCCGCGTGGTGGTTTCCGGCCCTTCACACCGCAGGGCGGCAACCAGCAACCTCCACAACAGCAGGCACAGCCACAGGCGCAGCAGCAACAGCAAATGCAGCAACAGCAGTACAACCGCCAGCCGCCCGTTCGATTCACACCGCCGGCAAAAGCGAGCGACGAACGGTATGACGTCCATCCTCCGCTCAATCAGCGGCAGAACCAGCAACAGGCGCAGCCGCCGAGGCAGCAGGAAGAGCACCGCAATCCGCCACAACAACAAAACCAAAACCGCAGCGAACAGCACGACAACAAGCACGACGACAACAAGCATTAGTCCATCGTCTGTCGCGACGGGAGTGAACGGAGGTCGCCACGGCCCTTCGCGAGAGGGGGTCGCGGCTTCCCGCTGGACGCGCCTATTGTGAAGGCGGCTTCGACTGGTCGCCGACGCCGGGCGCGGTTTGTTCGAGCGCGAGATAGGCGCGGCCAAACGCCGATTGCTGCGTCCCTGCCGCGATCACGACGGCCTGCACGGTGTAGCGCCCAGCTTGCAGCTTCGCCAGCGGCAGGCTGATCCGGAAAGAGGCAGTACGCGATTTCGGATCCACTTCAGTCGGCGCCAGCAGCGGCGTCGCGTTGGCTTGCACTCCGCTGCGGAAAAAGACCAGGCCGCCGCGCAGCGCGCTCGTATCGAGCGGATCATCTTTGTCTTTCGCCGCTTTCTCCGGATAGTAAGCCTGGAAAAAGACGTAGAGTGTCTGCCCCTGATTGAAGAAGCGCGTGACGCTTGGGATGATCTTTTCACCCGCCATCTCGAGCGGACTGGATGCGAGTTTGGCGCGCGTGCCCTCCCCTTTCGTTTGCACCTCGGACGATTTCTCGACGGGCACGAGCTGGCTGGAGAGCAGCACGGAACTGAGAGTCATGCGCGCGGCAGGCCGCGGCGCGACGGCCAGAGGTTGCTCGAACGTGCCGATCTTACCTGACTCGTTTTCCCGCGCCACGAACTTCAAACGATACGCTCCAGGCGCGAGCACGACGCCGCCCTGGTAGACCAGACTGCTGCGGTTCACCTGCTGGAAGCGCTGGTCATCCAGATGCACCGTGATCGTGTCGCGCAGCGCCGCGACCGATTGACCGGACGGCATCGCGCGCACCTCCGCCGCGAAATCGAACTCAGCCTCGTGCCTCCCGTGCTTCTGGGCCCAATCGAGGGCGCTCGACGAAAGCTTGGCGGAGATGGGAACGTAGACCTGTTGATCGCTCACGCGAAACATCGCAGTGTCGACGGCGATCGGGAGATCGACCTCGGGATTCTCGGAACGCAGCGCGTCCGCGAGTTGCTGGTCGCGGCTTTCTTTTTCGAGGTGTTGGAAGTCACGAGGGGCATAGTAGCCGTTGCGGTAGCGGACGTGCACGCCCGGCGCATTCACTTTCACGCGTACGGCGTGCCAGCTCCCGTCGCGCTTCACGTCGCCGGGCAGATCGTAGCCGATCAGGTAGTAGCCGCTGTTCTCCTGTTGAATTGCCGGAAACGCGTCGCTCAGATCACCGAGATCGAAAAAGGACCGACCGCCCGTGTCCGTCGCGAGCGTCGCGAGCGTGTCGCGCGTGTCTTCACGCTGATCCGTCTGGTGATACACGGCCGCGCCGCTGAACATCGACGTTCCCGTCGATGCGGAGGTCGTGGCGTCGCCGCCCGGCGGAGTGGCGAACATTCCGCGCGCGTCGACTGAATAGATGGAGACGTTGGCGCGATTCGCAGCGTCCGTCGCGGACCGAAGCTCGGCGCGATTCTCTTCGCCGGTCTGCGTGATTCCGCCCGTGAATTCCACGAGCGCCTTTCGCCCGGGGATTCCGGCGAGCACGTTCGCGATGCCCTCGATTGCTTCCAGCTTCTGGTCGGTGTTGAAGACGTTGAACTCGGTTGAATCCGCCGTGTAGGCCGCGCCGGTGTCCTGCTGCACGTCGTATTCGCCGTTTTCAGCCGCCGCATAAGCCGGGTTCGCCAACTGCGATGCCGCGCCGGGCACCAATTGCGCGATCGCCTTCTCGAGCGTCTTGTGGTCGTTTGTGAAATTCGCGAGCACGGACAGGCGCGTGCCGAAGACAATCACCGCGACGAGATCGGCGGGCGTGATCTGCTGCTTCAGAAATTTCTCCGCGGCGTCGTGCGCCCGCAGGATGTCGTCGGTTTCCATCGAGGTCATATCGAAGAAGAGCGCGATCAGCCGCCGGTCGCGGATCTGATCCGTGACGACATCGGCCGGTTTCGCGTTCGGGCCGGAGTTGTCCACGGAAATCACGATCGGCGCCGCATTGTCGGGTGCCGCCGTCGCCAGGCGCTCGATATCTGAGTACGCGAACGTCGATATCTTCTGAGTCTTGCCGTTGTCCGTGATTTCGAATTGGTCCGCGCGCAGTCCCTTGAACGGCTTGCCGGCGTTATCCGTCACTTCCACGTCGATCCGGACGACGTTGGCCTGCGCGCGAAGCACCGCCGCGGAATTGTAGGGAGGCGGGGGCGGAGGTGGCTGCTGCTGCGCCACGGTGGCGACGGGCGAAAACGCGAGCGCCGCCGCAAGGATTTCCACGATCAGGACTTGTGCCGCTCGCCTCGCACTCCTCACATGTTGCCGTTCTGCGCCCATTTCGATCCTCGAGTCGCGCCGCGCTAGAAATTCACGCGCACCATCAACGCCATCGACCGCATCGCCCCCGCGCTCGTCACCCGCCCGAAAAATGAAGTTGCGCCGCCCGCGCTCGACCCGCAAACGATTCCCGACGCCGTTCCCGTTCCTGCCGAGGGCGTCGTGAAGCACGGCAGTACGGTGCCGATGCCCGTGAAGCTCGGCGTATTCGTCAGATTTTGCACCTGCCAGCTGAAGTTGGCCGTGCGTCGCCGCTCCGGACCGAACCGGATCGTCTTGGCGATGGACGCGTTCCAGTTGAACGTGCACGGCCCCTCGACGGCGCTGCGCGGCTCGTTGCCGTAGGTGAGATTGTCGTTCGCATCCGCCGGCAGGCTGAACGCCTGTGTGTTGAAAAACGCCGAACGCGCGCCGCCGCAGATGCCGAGATTCGGATTGCCCGTCAGATCGGGCCGCAGAGAAAAATTCGCGCCCGTGCCGTTGTCGGAGGCGACGCCGCCCAAAAGCACCGTGAATGGCGTGCCTGTCTGCCACGTGAAAATATTCTGCAGGCGCCAGTCGCTCAGGACGTGTTCGGCCCAGCCATGGTTCGCCCAGCGATGCCGCTGGCCGAGCGGCAATTCCCACATGGAGACGGCGCGGAATTGATGGCGCACGTCGAAGGTCGAAAGCCCGTACTCGGCGTGCAGATTGCCGTCCTGTTGCTCCACGGTCGCCGCGCCTCCGCCGATCGAGCTCGCGTCGTCCAGCGACTTGCCGTACGTGTAGATGCCCTGCAGCATGAAGCCTTTGGTGAAGCGGTGCATCACGCGCACCTGCAAAGCGTTGTAGATCGAATTCGCGCCCGATTGGTCGAGCGTGAAACCCGTCGCGTTCGGATCGATGCGGTTCTGTTGGATCGCGTCCTGCGGCGTGCCCAGCGGCGCGCGATTCGGCGCTCGCAGCACGTCCAGATGCGTGCCTTTCGTGCCCGTGTATGTGAGATCGAGAATCCAATTCGGTGAGATCGACGTCTCGGTGCTCAGGTTCCAGACTTGCGCGTAGCCGACCTTGTAATCAGGATCGACGGCCTGGGTGTTCAGGTATTGAATCGTGCTCGATTGCGGCGCGAGTCCGTTTTCGAGCGTCAGTTGGGCGGCCTGCGTCGAGACCAGCGTTTGCGTCACGTCCACCGGCGGTTGATACGCGAGTTCGCGGGCCAGCGTGTTGTAGATCGAGGTGTTGTAGAAGATTGAGTAGCCCGAGCGGATCACCGTTTTCGGTTTCAGAAACTTCGGTTGCCAGGCGATGCCAATGCGCGGCTCCAGATGATCGTATTCGCCGTGAACCAGCGCTCGGGGCAAGCCGGCAGCCGGCAGCCCGTCCACGCGGCCAACCTGGAAGACGCTGGCGAGATTCGTCACGTCCAGATTGACGAGATTGTTGAATAGCTCGACGGGCGGAGTCGCGGCGTCGTAGCGCAGACCGAACTGGAACGTGAACGTCTTGGTGGCGCGCCAATCGTCCTGCACAAAGGCGTTCCATCCCCAACTGCGCAAATAGGCGTTCGGGTTGCCGAATTGCACGCTGGCGGTCTGCGGCAGGCCCAGCAGGAAATCCGCGAGGTCATTGCCGGTCGCAAGGCCCGTGAAGATGAAGTCGCCGCGCGGGATCGGGTTCGTGTCGGTGTTGAATTGCTGCCGCCGTAGCTCGCCGCCAAAGCGCATCGTGTGCTTTTTGTGCGTCCAGGAAACGCTGTCCGAAACCCGCAAAGTCTGGTTGCGCGTCAGCGAAGGGATCGGATCGTTCAATCCGGAAAAGTCCGTGAAGCTGACTTCCGGAATGCCGAAGTCGATCGGCGAAGCGGAGGCCCCGCCGATTCCGAGCGCCTGCGTGATATTCGTGCCGAAGGAATTGTCGCTCAGGATCGCCACGCGGTTGCGGCTCCAGTTCAGCTGCGTGCTCTCCACCGTGTGCGAGGACCAGTTGTGCGAGAGGCCGAGCGTGACGCTCTGGCTGCGCGTGGACGAATGGCCGCCGATGCCGGCGAAGTTGCTGAGAGTGTTGGACCGCTGCGAATTGAAGTTGTAGCTGCCGGTGACGTTGAACTTCGCGTTGATCGTGTGGAGGATCGTCGTATTCACGACGTCGGAGTTCTGCGGCGTGGTCGACTGAAGCAAGTAATTCTGACCGATCGTCGTGGCCGGCAGGTTTGCCGCCGGGATGAATCCAAGCAGGCCCTGCGCCGCGGCGGAGATCGGAATCTCCGTTCCGCCCGCACAATTTGCGGGATCGGTGTTGGCGGGATACGGCGTCGTCGAGAACGGCTCGAAGATCGTCGTGCCCGTGAAGCAGCCGGCACGCTGTTGCGCGGTCGGCACGATGGAAAATGTGTTCACGGCATTCTTCGCCGTGTCGTGCTGGTAGTTGGCGAAGAAGTACGTGTGATCACTACCGTTGTAGATGTGCGGAATCTTGAGGGGGCCGCCCGCGTTCACGCCGATGCGCTCGTCATAGCTGCCGATCTGCGGCGTGGGCGCGCCGTTCACCGAAAACGGCTTCGCGTCAAATGCCGAATTCGTATATCGGTCGTACACACTGAACCGGACACGATTCACTGCCTGCCGAAACAGACGGCCGGCCGCTCCCCCACCCCGCCCTCCGCCGAACAACCTGGCGAGCGCGTCGGGTGGAACGCCGCCCGGAAGCCCGCCTCCCGGTCCGCCAGTCAGAAGAACTGGCCCGTTGCCACCTTGCGGGCCGAGGCCGCCCGGACCGCCCGCCAAGCCGGGACCGCCGGGCTCGAATCCGCCGAGGCCCGCTGCGGCGAGTAGATTGCCGGGCGCGTTGAACGACAAACCTTGGCCCACAGTGCCCTGCAGCAGAAAGGCATCTGATGATGATCCACCGGTGGGCACTCCGCCACCGGGCTGGAGCCCGGCACCCCCCGGAACGGATGTCTCCTGGCCCTGCTCGCCGGCACCGCCTTCTCCCGTCACGTCCGTCTGTGCGAAGCCACCCGTTGCCAGCCCTTGCTGCATGGCGTTAAGAACTCCGGGAGGAAGCGCCTGGCCGCGTGCGTATCCACCGCGGCCACCGCCGGCGGCGCCGCTCGCACTCGATCCACCGCCGGAATTGGCCTGTCCCTGGCCAGCGCCGGCAGGCCCGAAGCGGCGTCCACCCGGCCTGCCCGGTCCAACGGGGGACGCGGAAAGCTCCGCCAGCGTTGCGACGCGCAGCACGATCTCGATCGGCTTCGAGGAGGACGTGGTGAGCTGGACATCCGCCGACGACTGCACAAATCCCATCTGCGTCGCGCTGGCGGTGTAATGGCCCGGCGGAACAGCGGGAAATTCGAACTTGCCGGATTCGTCCGTCCAGGTGATCCACGCCTTCTGCGTGCCCACGTTCACCAGCCGCAGCGCCGCGCCCGGTATTGGGAATCCGTCCGCAGATCGGACCACACCTTCCGCAGAAACATTGGCCGCTTCCTGCATGTCGCCCGTGTCTGCAGGCACGGCTGACTGGGATTGCTGCGGTGCCGCGACGTCTGCTCGCTGCGCCGAAGCAGACGCCGACAGGGTCAAAATCAAGGCGATAACCCATGCGAGGGGCAGTGCAGGTCGAACGGCGATGTGCTGGCCCAACATTTCCCCCGCTATTATGGAATCACCGCCCGCTCGGTGCACGCCAATTGGACGCCGCCGCGCAATGATTCGTTACCCACGGCAAGAAGCGGGGTCCTGCACGAATCAGATCGTCACCGGACCGTTCAGACAGGGATGATTCCTTTCAACGCACCTCGAAGTTCCAAAACCTCGGGGAAAGCTTTTAACCGCGGCGGCACCTCCTGTATCATTCCCCATGCTTCGGTTGACGCGGCAACCGGGCGCGTCACACGCGTGCGATTCATAGCCATCGACCTGCAGGAATCTCTGGAAAAGGGGAATACGTCCAATGGCAGAGGCTAAATCCCAGATGCGTCTTGCCGTTTTAGGCGCGGGGAAAATGGGCGGGATTTTGATCGACGCGTTCGTGAAGCGCGGGCTCGTCCAGCCGAAGAATATCTTCGCGACGGTGCAGCACGCGGGGCGCGACCGGAAAAGCGCGTCGCAGCTCGGTGTCTCTCTGACCAGCAACAACCGGGAGGCGGTGAAGAAAGCCGACGTGGTCCTGCTGTGCGTAAAGCCGCAGACCGTGGGGCACGTGGTAGACGAGGTCAAAAAGGAGCTGAACGAAAAGAAACTGCTGATTTCGATCGCGGCGTCGGTGCCGACGGAGTACATCGAGCGGCGCCTGAGTGCGCGGGTTCCAGTGATTCGCGCGATGCCGAACACGCCATCGATGGTCGGCGAAGGGATCACGGCGATCGCAAAGGGCAAGCTTGCGACCGAGAAGGATGTTGAAACGGCGCAGAAACTTTTCGGAGCCGTCGGGCGCACCGTGGTCGCCGACGAGAAAAACATGGACGCGATCACGGGCCTTTCGGCGAGCGGACCCGCGTTTCTCTACATCATTCTCGAATCGCTGGCGGAAGGCGGAGTCAAGGCCGGACTTTCGCGCGAGCTGGCCACGCTGCTGGCGGCGCAGACGGCGCTGGGCGCCGCGAAGGTCGTGCTGGAGACGGGCCACCATCCGGCGCTACTGAAGGACACTGTGACAACACCCGCAGGCTGTACGATCGACGGGATTCTGGAATTGGAAGAAGGCGGCCTGCGCGTGACGCTGATCAAGGCGGTGGTGAAGGCGGCGCAGCGCGCGAAGGAATTGCTGGTGAAGGATGAAGAGCACTAGGAACCCGTACGGCGGAGAATCGAAACATGAAAGCGATACGCATTGCGAACTATGGCGATCCGGGCGTGCTGCGGTTGGAGGAAGTGCCGCAACCGAAGCCGGGGACGGGCGAAGCGCTGGTTCGCGTTCACACGGTGGGCGTGAACTACGCGGACGTCTACATGCGGTCAGGAGCGGCGCGCATGCCGGTTCCCTTCCCGTTCACGCCGGGGATTGAGGGAGCGGGAGTGGTGGAGGCGGTCGGTGAAGGCGTGACGGAGGCGAAGCCGGGCGACCGTGTGGCCTACGCGACGATGAACGTCGGATCGTATGCCGAGTATCACGTGATGCAGGCTTCGCACCTGGCGCCTCTGCCAAAGGAATTCGACTTCGACGATGGAGCCGCGGCGATTCTGCAAGGGTTGACGGCGCACTATCTGCTCCACGATTTCTACCCGATCAAGCGCGGGTCGAACGTGCTGGTCCACGCAGCCGCGGGAGGAATGGGACTGCTGCTGACGCGGTGGCTGAAGCACATGGGCGCGGTCGCGTTTGGAACCGTTTCAACGGAAGAGAAAGCCAAGGCGGCGCGGGCAGCGGGCGCGGATCACGTAATCAACTACACGACCCATGATTTCGCCGAAGAAGCGAAGAAGCTGACCGGCGGCGCAGGCGTCGATTACATCATCGACGGTGTCGGCAAGACGACGTTCACGAAGAACTACGACGCGCTGAAGACGCACGGGTGGGCTACGGTCTACGGCATGGCGAGCGGACCGGCCGAGCCGGTGGTGCCGAACTCGCTGATGATGAAATCCCTGACGATTTCGGGCGGCGCGCTCTTCAACTACACTTCGCCGCACAGCGAGCTTCTGAGGCGTGCGAAGGACGTTTTCACGGGGCTCCGTGAAGGCTGGCTGAAGCTCAGCATAAGCCGAACATTTCCGCTCGCGCAAGCGGCGGAAGCACACCGGCTGCTCGAAGGCCGGCAGACCGTGGGCAAGCTGCTGCTGAAGAACGGAAACTAGGGCGGCCGACGTGGCGAGTCACGGCGACGCAGCCGACGCGCTAGCCTCCGACCGATTGCCGCTGGTGATCCTCGCGTCGTCGCTCGGCACGATGATCGAGTGGTACGACTTCTACGTTTTCGGAAGTCTCACGGCTGTCCTCGCCGTCAAGTTCTACCCGCCGGGCAACGACACGTTCGCCCTGATCGCCTATCTGGCGACGTTTGCGATCGGATTTCTGGTGCGGCCTTTCGGCGCCCTTTTTTTCGGTCGCATCGGCGACGCGATGGGGCGCAAGCACGCGTTCTTGATTACCCTAGCCGTGATGGGCGGCGCGACCGCGCTAATCGGCGTGATGCCGACCTTCAAGACTTCCGGATGGCTTGCGCCGATTCTCCTGATCGCACTTCGCATGGTTCAAGGGTTGGCGCTGGGCGGCGAATACGGCGGGGCGGCGATCTACGTAAGCGAGCATGCGCCGGACCACCGGCGCGGCTTCTACACTAGCTTCATTCAAATCACGGCGATCTTAGGGCTGCTCGTTTCGCTACTGGTGATTCTCGGCGCACAGTCGTCGATGTCCGCGGAGGCGTTCAGCGAGTGGGGATGGCGGATCCCGTTTCTGATTTCGCTGGTCCTCGTCGGCGTGTCGCTTTACATCCGGGTGAGGCTGCGCGAGTCACCGATCTTCGCGCGATTGAAGGCTGCCGGGAAAACGTCGCCTCATCCTCTGCGAGACGCTTTCGGCAAGTGGTCCAACCTGAAGCAGGTCCTAGCGTGCCTTTTCGGGTTGACGGGCGGGCAGGGCGTGCTGTCCTACACGGCGCAGTTCTACTCGCTCTTCTATTTGCAAACCATCCTCAAGATGAATCTTCGCTCGGCGAACGCAGTGCTCGCGCTCGCGATCGTAATTGCGATTCCCTTCCTGCCCATGTTCGGCGCTCTCTCGGATCGAGTCGGACGCAAGAAGATCATGATGGCCGGATGTCTGCTCGGGGCGCTGACGTACATGCCGATCTATCACGCAATGGAGCGAGCGGTTGGCAACCATGTCGTTTCGGTCGAATCGGCGCGCAACCGAGTGACGGGCGCGATCAGTCTGACTCCGATGACAACGGAGGCAAGCGGCGCGCGCGTGCCCGCGAAGGAGGCCGCGAATCCAAGCAGCGGCGCGCTTGTGCTGCTCATCCTCGTCCAGCTCATCTATGTGTGCATGACGTATGGCCCGATCGCGGCTTATCTGGTGGAGGCGTTCCCCGCGCGAGTTCGCTATACGTCGCTTTCCCTGCCATACCATCTCGGCAACGGCGTTTTCGGCGGGCTGCTCCCGCTGATCGGGCTTTCCATCTGCGCAGCGACCGGCAACATCTACGCCGGTCTGTACTATCCGATCGTGGTTGCGGCGATCACTTTCGTGGTGGGCAGTTTCGCGCTGCGCGAGACGCATGGCACGCGCATCTGGCACGAAGTCGAAAACGCGCCCGCGGTCCCCCCGAAATAGCGCATCGGCGCACACGGCATCGCAGGACGCTCTTTCCCTGAAGCTTCTCCAATCGAGGCCACTGGTTTTATGCGCGGAATAATGGTTCAATGCGCGACGGTGGAGGGACCGGCATGAGGCTGCAACACATTTTGCGTGGACTGATTCTCGCATTGGCGGTGGCTGCGGGTGCGCAGGGGCAGCAATTCAACAGCAGGAATATCGCGACGTATACGGCGGACCAGGCCGCGCAGGGCAAGTCGGCCTATGCGAAGAATTGCGCGAGCTGCCACGGGCAGACGCTGGGCGGAAGCGAATTCGCGGGCGCGCTGAGCGGACTGACGTTCAGCAACAACTGGGGCGGCAAGACGGCCGACACCCTGTTCACGTACATCAGCACGAAGATGCCGCCGGCAAATCCGGGGCAGCTGGGCCCCGAGGCCACTGCGCAGATCATCGCTTACATGCTGCAGGAGAACCGGATTCAGGCGGGCCAGGCGCAGTTACCCGCAGATCCGAAGGCGCTCGCGTCGATGCAGATTCCGCGAGGCGCAACGCAGCGGGCCGCGGTGATGATGCCGCTCTCCCCGCTGGCGCCGCCGATGACACCGGTCGTGCTGCCGAATCCGCTCGAAAAGATGTCGGCGGTGACCGACGCGATGCTGCAAGATCCTCCGCCCGGCGAATGGCTGCTGTGGCGGCGCACGTACAACGACCACGGGTTCAGCCCGCTGAAGGAGATCAACAAAATCAACGTGGGCGACCTGCGCGTGAAGTGGTCATGGTCGCTGCCCAACGGACCACACGAAGGGACGCCGCTCGAACATGACGGCGTGCTGTTCGTCGAGAGCTACGGCGACAAAGTGCAGGCCCTCAACGCGGTGACGGGCGACCTGCTCTGGCAGTATTCACGCCAGATGCCGAGCGATGCACGGCTAAATCAGAAGCGGAACATCGCCATCTACGGCAACAAGGTGCTGATGCCTACCTCGGACGACCACATCGTCGCACTTGATGCGAAGACGGGAAGCGTCATTTGGGACACGCCGCTGACCGACTACGCGAAGGGCTACCAGATTACAGGCGGGCCGCTTGTCGCAAAGGGCAAGGTGATGCAGGGAGTCGCCGGACAGGCGCAGGGCGGCAACTTTATCGTCGCGTTGGACGTGGAAACGGGCAAGGAAGCCTGGCGATTCCACACCATCGCGCAGCCTGGCGAGCCGGGCGACAGCTGGAACGGCCTGCCGACGGAAAGACGCAACGGCGCGTCCGTCTGGACGGCGGGAAGCTACGACGCTCAACTCGGGCTGGCGTTCTTCGGAGTCGGCCAGACGTACGACACCGGACCGGTGCTGCATCGCGTGGAGGGATTCTCCAACGACGGGCTGTACACCGATTCGACACTGGCGTTTGATCCGGACACCGGCAAACTCATCTGGTATTTCCAGCACGTTCACAACGATCAGTGGGACCTCGACTGGGCCTTTGAACAGCAACTGATCAACCTGCCGGTGAACGGCACGTCGAAGAAACTCGTAGTGACGTCGGGCAAGATGGGAATCTACGAGGGGATGGACGCAGCGACGGGCAAATACGTCTTCTCGCACGATCTGGGCATACAGAACGTGATCACGTCGATTGATCCGAAAACGGGCGAGAAGACGATCAATCCCGCCGTGGTGATCGGCGACGGCAAGCCGCACACGATCTGCCCACATCCTGGCGGCGGCCGAAACTGGATCGCCACTTCGTATGACGCTGCGACGAGGATTCTCTACATTCCGCTGAACGAGTCGTGCATGGACCTGATCCCGGCGGCCCCGGGACAGCGCGGGAATCTTACGTCAGGCGTTAACTGGTTCATACGCGAGCGGCCCGACAGCGACGGCAAGATCGGCCGCGTGGAGGCGCTGAATCTGGAAACGAAAAAAGTGCTCTGGATGAAAAGACAGCGCGCGCCTCAAACGACGTGCGTACTGGACACGGCGGGAGGCGTCGTCTTCGCTGGATCGATGGACCGCTACCTGCAGGCATACGACAACGCGACGGGCGCTACGTTGTGGAGGATTCGATTGAACGACGTGCCGGATTCGTGCCCGATCACGTATAGCGTCCATGGGAAACAATATGTGGCCGTGACCGTGGGCAGCGGCGGGCCGATCACCGGAACATATCCGGTGCTCGTGCCGGAGATTGAGAATCCGCCGGATCACGGCGCGGCGATCTGGGTTTTCGAACTGCCGGAAAAAGTGTCGGCGGAGGGCAAGGCCAGCCAGTAGCGCCCGGCCCTATCGCTGCCGATCCGATCAGGAGTTATGGGATCGAGACTATCTTGCCCTCGCCGGCTGCGACCGCCGCTTCGTTGCCCTGAAAGCGGTAGATGATGATCAGAGTCTTGTCCGCGCCCGGAGCGGGATCGCCGCCCAGAGTGCGGTTGTCGACGCTTACTTGCAGACCTGGACCGCGCACCATGCTCCGCACGAGATCGGTGACGTTAGCCTGCTGTCGCTGCACGCCATAGTAAGCGCGGATGATCTGCAGGCCGTTGCGAACGTCGCCGTCACGGCCGTAGCCGCGGTCACCCCAGTCGTTCGGCGGGCCGGGCGCCGCAAACATCGTGACGTCGACCGAGCCGCCCTCTTTGTAGTCGAATTCGTGCTCTTCGCCGCGCCGGTTGCGCGCAAAGATGCGGAGCGTCTTGTCGGCTCCCTGGGCGGGATCGCCGCCCATGGTCTGATTGTTCACGGAAACGCGGCCGTTCACTCCACCGCGCGCGATCAGATCCTGCAGAAGACCCGTCACATCGTTGCGCTGATTCTTGTAGCCGTAGTCGGCGCGCACGACCATCCAGCCCTGGTCCTGCGCTGACAGCCCCGGTGCGAGCACAGCCGCGCCGATGACAGCGAAAAACAACGCGATCCACAGAGTCGTAAACCGATTTCGAGCATGCATGGCAGCGTCCTCCCAACCGCGATTTGAATTTCGGGTCAACTCTTGGCTACCAGAACGTTCACGGCCTTGACGATGACTTCGACCTTGTCACCCTTGCGAAGCTTGAGCTCGTTGAGCGACTCCAGCGTCATGACCGAAGCCATGCGTGATGCCGCCGGAATCGACAGTTTCACCAGACACATCACCCCGCCCTTCTTGATGTCCATGACCCTGCCGATAATGCGATTACGCGCGCCGAATTTCATCTGTTCGCCCCCTCAGAGATTCCATTGCGGCTCGCTGAGCCGCCGCAGGCAGGTTACTACGGCCCAACACGAAAGTCGCAGCCAGAGTTCCAAGTCGACAAGATTCAGGGCGACGATGAGATGGTCGCCGAGGTGTCGACATCGACATTCACGGTGTCGGCGACATGCAGAAGAAAGGTGCTCGGGTTCTTGAGACCCCACTGCGCGTAGGGCACGGGGAAAGTGGTGGACGCATCTACGCGGCCGTGCGCGGACGGCTGGACGGAGAACGTTAGCGTGGCGGCGTGATCCAGCCCGTGCAGGCGGAAAACGCCCGCAACCTCGATTTGGCCGGGGTGTTGACGCGCGAGGACGTCGGACAAGGCACCTTTAGCCAGACTTGGCGTGAAGGTGATCTCCGAAAACTTCGCGCTCTCCAGGATTTCACCGTGCATTTTTTTGTCGCGCGAGGTGTTGTCGGTGTCCGCGCTGGTTGCATCGACTACGATCACGCCAGTCGCCTTGCCCGTCGCCGTGTCGATCCGAATGTGGCCGCTCTTCAGTCTCAGCACACCGTGAACTGTGTGCATCGTCGCAGCCAATGTGAAGTCGATCTTCGTAGCGGCGGAGTCGAGGTCCACTGCGAATTCCTGAGCGCGAAGTGCAGGCGCAGAGACAGCCGGCGCTAGGGCCCCCAGAAGCAGTGCGAGACCAGGCAGATGCGATCGAAGTAAGTGCGAGAGACCCGACATGTTCACGCCCACATGACGCGCCAGCCGAGCTCGAGAAGCGCGCCGGCGTTGAGAGCACCGGGAGCGGATGCGCCTGTATGAGCCGAAATCATTTTTGCGAAGAGCGCGGGCTTCCCAGCGAAAAGGCGCAGCACCCTGCGTCGAAGCGCCGCGCTGGCGTTCAGGGCAAGCAGGAGGCGCGTCATGCGCACGGGCTCGCGAATGATCCGCCTGTGCGTCGATTCGTAGCTCGAGAGGTCGCCGTGCGAGAGAACATCGGCCAGGTGCAGTGCCTGGCGAAAGGCGAGGCTCAGACCCTGCCCCGCGATGCCGTCGACGGTGCACGACGCATCGCCGACGAGCGCGATGTTGTCGTGAGTGACCGCACGGGCCCTGCTAAGCAACGTTACGGCGCCGGCCTCGGAGGAAAGAGGCTGCGCCCCGGCGATACGCTCCGCGACTTCAGGAAACTGCTGCATAGCGCGCTCGAGACGAAGATGCGAATCGCCTGTGAAAGCGGACACGCAGATTTCGCGCGGGCCTGTCGGGGCCACGACCATTTGGCATTTGTCCCCCCAGTGAACCTCGACTCGATCGGTCCACGGCGCGACGGCGTAATGGCGGCGAAATCCGAAGCGAAAACGCGTTTGGCGACGTGGCTCGAGGCCGGCGAAGCGGCGCACGCTGGAGGGATTTCCATCCGCGCCGATCAGCCACCGGTACGAAAGCGGGCCGGCGTTTGTGTGAACTTCGACCCGGCCGAAGCGCGAGACATGTGTTCCCCACAGGAGGGAAACACCCGTTTCGAGAGCGCGTTTGACAAGGAGGCGGTGAAGAACCGTGCGGCGGACGCCGAAGGCCGTACCCGAAGGAATCGGCGCGACGGCGGACGATCGGTCGTCCAGGAAACAGAACCCGGCGAAGGGAAACGCGACGTCGGGGGTGAGACGGATGCCCAGATGATGTAGGACCGAAACCGCCTCGGGCAGAAGGCCCTCACCGCAGGGCTTGTCGATGGGTGGCTTCCGGGCATCGACGACTGTGACGCGAAGCCCCTTGAGGCTCGCAGCGATCGCCGTGGCGATTCCGGCGGGGCCTCCCCCGACGACCAGAACGTCGGTTCGCAATGCCGAAGCCTCCCATGGCCGTTACCATCGCAGCAGCACCAGCTCTGCGCAGAAACCCGGACCCATTGCCGCGAGGATGCTCAACGATCCCGGCGCGGGCCGGCGGTGTTTATAGACATCCTCGAGGACCAGAAGCACGGAAGTGGAGGAAAGATTGCCGACTTTGCGCAAGCATTCCCACGACGCTTCCAAGTCCTTTTCGGTGATGCCGAGCGCGGTGGCGGTCGCTTCGAGCACCTTCGGACCGCCGGTGTGCATCACCCAGCTCTTGATATCCGCGCGGGACAAGCCCTGTTCACCCAGGAAGACATCGACGTCCTCTCCCAGGTGCCGCACGACCGTGTCGGGCACTTCCGGTGATAATACGATTCGAAAACCCTTCTCGGAGATGTCCCAGCCCATCACTCTTTCTGTGTTCGGATAAAGGATCGATTTCGTGGCCAGGATTTCTGGCCCGCTCGACCGATGCTCGGAGCCGACGACGACCGTGGCGGCCGCGCCATCCCCGAACAGAAGAGCGGAAATCAGGTGCGCCATCGAGAGGTCCTCGCGCTGGAGCGTCAGCGAGCACAGTTCGATGGAGAGCAGCGCCGCAGCCTGCTTCGGATAGCCGCGAACGTAATCGGCGGCGCGCGAGATTCCGGCTGCTCCGGCGACGCAACCGAGGCCGAAGATCGGCACACGCTTGATATTGGGCGAGAGCCCCATCCGATTCGCCAGACGCGCATCGAGCGAGGGAGCAGCAATGCCTGTCACGGATGTGACGAAGATCGCGCTCAATTCCCCGGGCTCGATTCCCGCACCGGCTAGCGCACGACAAAGAGCCTCCTGGCCGATCTCGAGCCCAACCTCGATCCAGGTATCGTTCGCTTGGCCCCAAGTGGACATGTTCTCGTAAAACGAGATCGGGCGAGCCGTGAAGCGGCCGTCGACCTTCATGCTGTCTTCAAGGCGGTCGAGGATATCCGGATTGGGCAGACGCTGGCGCCAATCGTTTTTCAGCGCCGCGACCAGCAGTTCCTGCTTGTAGTAGTGCTTGGGAAAAGCGCTTCCGACGCCGGCGATCCTCATGAAGAGCGCTCCTGGCACTGCAAGTTTTGGGCTGGACCCGGTTCTGTTCGAACAGCCACTATACCGAATTTCCTCCCGTCGCATCCGACACAAAGACTCCTGGATGCTCCGAGAAGAACGGACGGGCACACACACGGAGGAATCGCGGTATGGCGGCGACCCTCGCAATCCCCGCCCTCGATCCGGCGGACGATCGAATCGCCGGCCAGACTACAACAGTTGATCGGCCCCTTGCTGCGCGCCGGCCGCGGGCGAAAGGCTTCGATACAACGAAGCCGCACACAAGACAGAAACGGCGAAAAGTAGAACTCCGGATCGAAAAGAAAGCAAGCATATCTTTCCGATGCCGAACAACGCGCAATAGACCATAGCACAGCCGACGACCCAGTCCCGTAGATTGCGCCCCAGATCCCGAACCGGGGTCGTTTCCGGCGCAAGCGCAGCGATCGACCGCCAGCCGAGCGCATCCGGTCGGACGCGGCGATAGAAGGCCAGGAGGATGTCTCGCGGCTCGGGCGGGGTCAGGAGCGTGACGCCGCTCCAGACGGCCGTAGTCACAAGGGCGGTCAGCAGGGTTTGCTTGGCGAAAACCACGGGCTCCGATCCGTGGAAAGGCGTGAGCGAACGAATCGTCACAGACACGGCCAGGGCCGTGGCCATGGCGGAGATTTCGCTCCACGCGTTGACGCGCCACCAATACCATCGAAGCAGATAGACGCTTCCGGTTCCGGCGCCGATTTCGAGAAGCACCTCCCAGCCAGATCGAATCGACGCCAGTTCCCAGGACACGCAGGCGGCGAGTACGACCAGCAGGATTGTGACCCAGCGCGACATGGCGACGTAGTGAGACTCGCGCGCGGTGCGGCATACAAAACGGCGATAGAAGTCGGAAACAACGTACGACGTGCCCCAATTCAGATGCGTGGCTACCGTGGACATAAAGGCCGCGAGAAATCCCGCCACGAGCAGACCCCGCGCGGCACGCGGCAGGTGATTCACTGCCAGCAGCACGTAGCCCGATTCGGGATGAGCCAATTGTGGGTAGAGGACGACGACAGCAAGCGCGGCCATGATCCACGGCCAAGAGCGGAGAGCGTAGTTCGCAAAGTTGAACCAGAGAACGGAAAGCAGACCGTCTCGCTCATTCCGCGCGCTCAGGATGCGCTGCGCCACGTAGCCCCCGCCGCCCGGCTCCGAGCCCGGATACCAGGACGCCCACCACTGCAGGCCGAGATAGACGCAGAAAGTGATCACCGGGATCGTCCACAACGATTCACTCGCGAGGCCCCGAGAGAAGTCCGGGAAGAACGACGTGACGTTGGAAGCGTCCGGACCGGCAGCGGCGCGAATCGCCGCCAGCTTGGCGAGAAGTGCGCGCGGGCCTCCCACCGCGGCAACGCCGTACCACGCGACGGCAATCACGACTCCCATCTTCAGGATGAACTGAAAGAGATCGGTCCAGAGAACACCCCAGAGACCGCCGAGCGAAACGTAAAGACCTGTGAACGGAATGAGGAAGAAGATGCAGAGTGCGAGCGCTGAGCGCTCATCGATGCCCAGCACGACAGACGCAATCGTGGTCATCGCTTTCGTGACCCAACCGAGAATCACGCAGTTCACGAGAAGGCCGAGATAGAGGGCGCGAAAACCGCGAAGAAATGCGGCGGGCTTCCCCGCATAGCGGATTTCGGCGAATTCGACGTCCGTCAGGAGCCCGGCGCGAACCCACAGGCGCGCAAAAAGAAATACGGTCATCATGCCGGACGGCAACATGCTCCACCAAATCCAGTTGCCAGCGATCCCATTGGTGTATACGTATCCCGTTACGACGAGGGGAGTGTCCGCGCCAAAAGTAGTCGCGACCATCGAAGTGCCTATGAGCCACCACGCGGCTCCGCGGCCGGAAACAAAGTAGTCTGCTGTGCTGCGGCTCGAGCGGCGGCGAAAGTACAAGCCTTGCAAAAGCGTGAAGAGCAGATAGGCCGCGATCACGGCCCAATCAGCGAAGGAGAGTTTCATATCCGCGCGGACTGCGAGATGGTGTCACCAAGGCGCTGTGCGAGTCAAAGAGATTCCGGACGAAAACAAATTCGCATCCGGTCCGTGTGGAAGGAAGGCCCCGGGTCTGAGGGGGGCAGACCCGGGGATTGGGGAGTTAGAGGGACTACTGGGCCGAACATCGTTCTGCCGGATCCGCAGCGGGCCGGAACTTTCCGGCCCACGCGCGGTGAGGGCAGCTAGTAATTCAAATGCCGCAGAATCGTCGTCGCCCGGAAAACGATCTGTAGACCGAGGACGATCAGCGTGTCGCGAATCGCGGCAAGGCGGTCCCGCATCGGGAAAACCTCAAAACCGGCCGTGTAAGGAATCGCGATAGCGACCGCCTGCGTGGGTCTCGAATTCCTGCTGGCCAGAGCGCTCATGAAAACCTCTAGTTGAGGACGTGAACCGGGACGTCGTGCTCGACGGCCACGACCATGGACTTGAAGATGTCGACATCCCAGCTATCCGCAATTCGCAGACGGACAACATCGTCGGTTTCCGACAACAGCCTGCCCCGCAATGGCACGCGGAGGTTCCCTGTCGCGACTCGCAGAATCACCGGCTGCCCCATCCAGACCGCGTAGGCACCTTCCATGGTCATCCTCTCCTCAGGTTTGTGTTGCTCGAACACCTGAATTTTCGGGCAGGGGTCCAACCTGACCAATGGTACAGGGGGATAAGGCGGGTGGGAGCCTAGTACTAGAACCAAAGATTACGGGCAAACAGTGAGTATCAGCATTTCATGATACTGTAAACATTAGATTTACAGCCACAGGGTACGCTGGACGCTCAAGAAACTGACTCGGGGACGATGGATACGCTAAGACAACTGCTGGCGCACGTTTACGACGTTCGGGGCCTCATCGAGTGGGGCGGCACTTTCTTGGTTTGCGTGATCGTCTTCGTCGAAACAGGCATGTTCGTGGGCTTTTTCTTGCCGGGCGATTCCCTGCTCGTGACAGCCGGCGTGTTTGCCGCCTCCGGCCAACTGAAACTGGCATGGCTGCTATCCCTAGTCACGCTGTGCGCGATCGCGGGAGACCAACTCGGCTACGCGATCGGTCGGAAAGCGGGTGACGCCCTTTACCGGCGGCAGGATTCGCGGTTCTTCAAGCATAGACACGTCCAGGAAGCCCACGATTTTTACGAACGATATGGCGGAAAGACCGTGATCATGGCGCGGTTCATTCCGATCATCCGCACATTCTGTCCGCCGGTGGCCGGCGCCGCAAGAATGAGTTACGCGCGATATCTGGTCTACGACATCCTCGGCGGAATTCTTTGGGTGTGGGGCATGGTGCTGGTCGGCTACACGCTCGGCCGGTCCGTGCCTCAAGTGGAAAAGCGCATCCACTATGTGATTGCGGCGGTGATCGTTCTTTCGCTGATGCCCGCGGCGTACCACGCGTGGCAGGTCCGCCGGAAGAAAGCCTCCTGAGGTTCACTCCGAAGATTCAAAAAGCAAAACGGGGAGCCTGGCAGCTCCCCGTTTTTTCGATTCACTGCGCCGCGCAGCGTCGAAGGCGTCGGCGGCGTATCGCACCGCAAGAGCGGTGTGTTAAACGGTGTCAAGAACCTATGCCCGGTGGAGTCATCTCTCCCTCCCGCGCAATAGCTCCTACAAGCCCCTCATACGCCCGTGGTCCCACGGACGCAAGATAAAACTTTGCTGGGACCACGCCTCGCAGCGAACGAATGGATCAGCACACTTACCTCAGCCTGAAGTCTGGTGCGAGAGTGTCCAGCAATCTCGTGCGATGGCCCAATCTTCCTGTGCGCGAATGGTCATGATCCGGACGCGAGAATCCGCGTGGGAGACATCGCCGTCCTTGACCGGACGTGAATTCTTCGCGCGATCGAGTTCAACTCCGAGGAATTGCAGATTCGCGCACGCCGCCTCGCGAATTTCCACTGAGTTTTCCCCGATGCCAGCCGTGAAGACCAACACATCGATGCCACCGAGGACCGCCACCATGGAGCCGATGAGCGAAGTCAATCGGTGCACGAAAATATCGAACGCAAGCTTCGCGCGGAGATCTCCCTCGTTCATCGCCGAAACGATCCGGCGCATGTCGTTCGAGAGGCCGGAGATTCCGAGTAGGCCGGATCGCTTGTTCAATACGTCATCCAGCTGCTCGGCGGTGAGATGATCCTGCCGCAGCAGGAAAGTGAGGATGCCGGGATCGACGGAGCCGGAGCGCGTCCCCATCATCAGACCTTCGAGCGGCGTAAAGCCCATCGTGGTATCGACGCAACGGCCGTCGCGAATCGCGGCGAGCGAACATCCGTTGCCGAGATGGCAGGAGACGAGCTTGAGCGAATTCGGATCGCGGCCGAGCAGGCGCGCTGTGCGTTGGACGCAATAGCCGTGATTGATGCCGTGAAATCCGTACCGGCGAATTCCGCGCGCGATCCATTCGTATGGGCCGGGGTAGATCGCCGCGGCCTCGGAAAGACGGCGATGAAAGGCTGTATCAAAGACGGCGACTTGAGGAACGCCTTTCAGTATCTGCTCGATGATTTCGATTCCTTCGAGGCCCGCAGGATTGTGGAGTGGCGCGAACGCCGACATACGCCGAACCACTTCCTTGAGTTCGGCGCTGACGAACGCAGGCTCGGAGTATTCCTCGCCGCCGTGAACGATGCGGTGACCGACAATGTCGATGTCTGAGGGACCACGCAGCAACGACGCGGAGCCGCTCCACAAGTCGCCGAGCATTCGCTCGCTGACTGCCTTGCGCGAAGTGATCGAAACGCGGTCCTGCAGGCGCGTGCCCGCAGGGCTCGAGGTACGAATCGCCGTACTGCCTGTATCCCACTCGATCAGGCCTTCCCAAAGAGCCGCAGGCGGGTCGTCGGGCGGCGCGGTTGCGATTTCGTAAATGCTCGTCTTCAGAGTGGCGGAGCCGGAATTCAGGACGAGGATTTTCATGAATCAATACGGCCACGTCCAATCGCGAATCTCAGGCAGATCGTCGCCGTTTTCGCGGATGTACTGCTTGTGCTCGACCAGCTTGTTCCGGACAAACTGCATGAAGTGGGCGCCGATGCGGCTCAAACGCGGAACTCGATCGACCACGTCCGCGGCAAGATGAAAACGGTCAATGTCGTTCAGGACGGTCATATCGAACGGAGTTGTCGTGGTGCCCTCCTCTTTATAGCCGCGCACGTGGATGTTGTTGTGGTTGTTTCGGCGATATGTGAGGCGATGCACTAGCCACGGATAGCCGTGATAGGCAAAGATCACGGGCTTATCGGCAGTGAACAACGAATCGAAAGCGCTGTCGGTCAGCCCGTGGGGATGTTCGCTGGCGGGCTGGAGAGTCATCAGGTCGACGACGTTGATGACGCGAATCCTGATATCGGGAAAGTGCCGGCGCAGGAGATCAACGGCGGCGAGCGTCTCGAGCGTGGGAATGTCCCCGGCGCAGGCCATGACGACGTCTGGCTCGGCGCCTGTATCGGTCGACGCCCAATCCCAGATACCGATACCGCTGGTGCAATGCTCGATGGCACTCTTCATGTCGAGCCACTGCAGAGCGGGCTGCTTTCCGGCGACGATCACGTTGACGTAATGGCGGCTGCGGAGACAGTGATCGGCGACGGACAGCAGAGTGTTGGCATCGGGCGGAAGATAGACGCGCACGATGTCCGCTTTCTTGTTCACGACGTGATCGATGAAGCCGGGATCCTGGTGCGTGAACCCATTGTGATCCTGGCGCCAGACGTGCGAGGTGAGAAGGTAGTTGAGCGAGGCGATGGGACGGCGCCACGGAATGTCGAGTGTGACCTTGAGCCACTTGGCGTGCTGATTGAACATCGAGTCCACAATGTGGATGAAGGCCTCGTAACAGGAAAAGAATCCATGCCGGCCGGTCAGCAAATAGCCTTCCAGCCAGCCCTGGCACATGTGCTCGCTGAGCACTTCCATCACGCGGCCGCCCGCCGAAAGATGCTCGTCGGTCGGCAGAGTCGGCTCCATGAACACCTTGTCCGTGGCCTGATAGAGGGCGTCGAGGCGATTCGACGCAGTTTCGTCCGGGCCAAAGACCCGGAAGTTTTTCGCCTCGGCATTCAGCTTCATGATGTCGCGCAGAAACACACCTAGAACCCGTGTCGCTTCCGCAGAGGTCGTGCCCGGCTTTGGCACATCAACGGCAAAGCTCTTGAAGTCCGGCATCACGAGGTCCTTCAAAAGCAAGCCGCCGTTGGCGTGTGGATTGGCCCCCATACGGCGGTCGCCCACCGGTGCGAGATCGGCGAGTTCGGCGAAGAGCTTTCCGCTGGCATCGAAGAGCTCTTCAGGCCGGTAGCTTTTCAGCCAGTCCTCGAGAATCGTCAGGTGCTCCGGATGAGCGGCAAAGTCAGTGACCGGGACCTGGTGGGCGCGCCAGGTATCCTCGACCGGCTTGCCATCGACGACCTTCGGTCCGGTCCATCCTTTGGGCGTACGAAGAACAATCATCGGCCACACGGGGCGGCCGGAAATATGCGAGCGGCGGGACGCAACCTGGATCGCGCGAATTTCGCCAATCGCGGATTCGAGAACATTCGCCATGAGCTGATGCAACTTTTCCGGATCGTGACCTTCGACGAAATGCGCGTTGTAACCGTAACCGGAAAAAAGATGGGCGAGCTCGGCGTCGGTCATGCGGCCGAGCACCGTAGGGTTCGCGATCTTGTATCCGTTCAGATGCAGGATCGGAAGAACCGCGCCGTCGCGTGCAGGATTCAGAAATTTGTTCGAATGCCAGCTGGCGGCGAGAGGCCCGGTTTCCGCTTCTCCATCGCCCACAACGCAGCAGGCGATCAAATCGGGATTGTCGAAGGCGGCGCCGAACGCGTGGACGATCGAGTATCCGAGCTCGCCCCCTTCGTGAATCGAACCGGGAGTTTCCGGAGCAGCGTGGCTCGGAATGCCTCCCGGAAACGAGAATTGCTTGAAGAGTTTCTGGAGACCTTCCTCCGTCCGCGAAATATTGGGATAGAACTCGCTGTACGTGCCCTCGAGGTATGTGTTGGCGACCATTCCTGGCCCGCCGTGACCGGGTCCAGCAAGGTAGATGACGTTCAGATCCAGCTTCTTGATCAGCCGATTCAGGTGAACGTAGATGAAATTCAGGCCGGGCGTTGTGCCCCAGTGCCCCAGCAGGCGCGGCTTGATGTGCTCGAGTTTCAAAGGCTCGCGCAGAAGCGGGTTGGCGTAGAGATAGATCTGGCCGACCGAGAGATAGTTGGCGGCGCGCCAGTACGCGTGAATCAGACGCAACTCTTCGGAAGACAGCGGCTGATTCGATTCCGCGGGATGGGAGGATCCGGCAGAGGCTGCGGAAACCATGACGTCCTCACTCAGGCGGACCGGCACCAGGGGGAGCGAACGGTCCGCTCACAATAGTAACGCAATCGCCAGCCTAGCTGGCCTCCATAAACGTAGCGTGAATACAGCCGCGCGTCTCATTGAGAATGTCGATGGGCACGATCTGCACTGCCGCTGGGTGGCGCCGCTGCCGCCCGGCGCTAGAACTGGCGCGCGACCGACCCGGTGGCGACGGGGCTCTGGCCGGAACTGAACAGCAAGGCGTGATTGTCGTCGATCAGGTAGTAGACCGATTTATATGTGACGGTGGGATTCGAGGCCGCGATGGTCGCGGTTCCGCGGCCGTTCGATCCTGACGAGCCGATCGTGTTTCCAGTAGAAGCAACCGGATCGCCGGCGAAGGCGGCACTGAAATTGTTGATGTCGAGGTTTCCGGCGCTGACGCCGAGGCCGGTCAAACTCAGCTGGCCGTCGAGGTCCGGCTGAAACGATATGGCGGTCGCCGGCGGATTGTGGAACAGGCCTGTGCCACTGAGGCCAAGAGCCAGACTGACGGCCGTCAGCGATGGATTGACGCCAGCGCAACCTGCCGACTGCGGTCCGCACTGCTGGTAGGCCAATCCGGTGCTCACGGCGGCGGAGTCAAGCTGAAGCATCACAACGCTTCCCAACGCTGTGGGGTAGGCCGCAAACTCCGACACGGCGGAATTCGCACCGGAGGGACATGCGCCGCTCCCTGCAAAGACCTTCAGATCGACGCGTCCTGCGGCCGCGTTGACGGAGAAGGTGCAGGAACCTAGAGACACGCCACTGTTGTAGATGCCGTTGTTGTTGACGTCGAGCATACCGCCCGTGGTCGCGCTGGTGCCGTCGGAGGTGAAAACGCCTCCTGAGGCGAACGCGCCCGCGGTGGAATTGCCGCCGGCTGTAAAGACGTAGTTCCCGCTGGCAAGGCTCGGTGATTGAGCGGCCAGATAGGCATCCCCGGCGACGGAAGCCGCACTGTCGATTTCGACGAGATGAAGCTGAGACACGACGATGGCATCGGAAGAATTCGTGGCTGTGCCGACCGCGTAAAAGGCGAACATGCGGGCCGTCGCGCCGGTGGTCGTGCTTTGCAGAAGAAGCGTGCCCCGGCCCGTGCCCGGATTGGCGGCGTCGAACTGATACGAACCGTTCAGGGTCGTATCGTTTGTCGTGACCGTGCCGGAACCGGAGATCCCGTTGTCATTGACGTCGAGGGTGGCATTCGTCGACGGAATCGCTCCGGCGCCGTCCGCCAGGAACTCCCCGGCGATCGCCAAAGGATTCAAACTCTGGTCCAGACCCTGGGCCGCGAAAGCATATCTGCCGGAAATGACGGCCGGCGAATTAGTGAGGCCGTTCAGGCTCTGCTGATCGATGCTTCCGCCGCCCGTCGTATTCGTATCGAACCGGATCATCTGAGCGTGCTGATTGGTGCTCAGGACGAACTGCCAGGTGTTGGTGCCTCTGCTGGTGCTCAGCGACGCGCTGCCGCGCCCGTCCGAGCCGACGCGATAGGTGCCGCTGATAGGGACCTGGGTCGATACGCCCGTCAGGAAACTCTGCACATCTTCGACGCCACTGACAATTCTCCCGTTGCCGTCAGCGACGAAACTGCCCGCCACGGCGAGCAGACCAGACGCGTCGTTTCCCTCGTACGAGAAGGCATAGGGGCCGCTCAGTGAATGGTCGGAGTAGACGATCGTGACAATCACGTTCGTGTTGACGGGAGTTCCATCCGAAGCTGAGGCGGTGGCAGTGACCGTGACGCTCGCACCAGGCGGCGGAAAAGCCGGTGCGGTGTACAACCCGGTCGTATCGATCGTGCCGAGGTTGCCGCCCGACGGCGAACTCAGCGTCCACACCGCAGCCGTCGCCACGCCATTCAGAATCGCGGAGAACTGAGTGCTTCCCCCAGCCGGCACGATGGCCGAAGGTGGCGTGATGGACAGGCCGAGACCAACGCCAACGGTGACGATCGCAGTGTTCGAGGTGACCGTGTTGGTGCTGGACGAGCTGGAACTGGACGTGCTGGTTTGAGTGGCGACAGCCGTGATCTGGACTTGTCCAACCTGCAAGCCGCTGCCGCTGGAAGTGGTTGGAACGGCAGCCGGCGCCGTGTAGACCCCGATCAACTGGTCCGTGCTTGACGGCACAATCGTTCCAACGGTGGAGTTACCGCCGGCGATGCCGTTGACCTCCCACGAAACGGTTGTCGTGGTCGAAACGGACGAGTTCGTAAGTTTGACGGTGGCCGTGAAGTCGGTTTGTGTGTTGATGGGAACCGTGATGGCGGTGGGCGTAATGCTGACAGAGCTGATGTCCACCGCGCCGGTACCGCCACCGCATGACGACAGCGCCAAGGAATTCACGACGACTGACGAAAGCGCAAGAAGCGAGAACATCTTTCCGAAGCGAGTCCGCCGAGCCGTGACTCGGGCGTGAGATTCAGACGCCTGCTTTCCGATCGTAGTCATCGTTACTGTAGGCTCCCCATTCGATTTCGCGCAGTCGCACCCCGAGTTTGAACGGCCATTCAGTGGATTCCAGAGAGTCCGGAAAAAGTTCCACGAAATTTCGCAGGGGGAAGAGCATGCTCAAGTGTCGCGACTCCCCGCACGGACTGGCGATTCGACCGCTTCGATCGAACGCGGACACGCTGCCAATCCCAAAGACCACCCACGCGCACCCCGAAAATCCCCACAAGCCAGTCTAAGTGATGTACGGGAAAGGGTTTTGGTTGTCAGACCAGAGCAAGCCGCCGAAGAGTAGGGGTATGGCGGCTACTTCACGAAAAGCGCTTCGCGGACCTGATCGCGACCCACGAATGATTTCGACGAACGGAACTGCTCGAACAACCCCAGGAGCTCGCGGTTCTGAAACACGTGCGTATGGACAGCAATTGTAGAAGCTGGAATGAGTTCGACTGACTGCGAGTCCACGATTCGATAGCGGTGGAATCGCTCAGCAGGACGGCTATGAAACAGTGCCAAAACGGCCCCTCCCGGATGAACCAGAGAGGAGAGCCGATCCACTACCTTTGGCAGCGCCTCCGGGTCGAAATAGTCGAAGAGGTCCCAAGCGAGCACGCCGTGGAAGCTTGCCTCGGGGTAACCGAGAGCGCTCGTGAGAAACTTCTCCGCTAGGGTCGAAGGAGAAAGCTTCGCGGCAGGCTGGCCGACAGCTGCCGTGCGAAGCGTTTCTTCCTCGCCGGTCAGAAAATCGCGCCATTCGCGGAGGAGATCTTCCGAAGACAGACGGTATCCCTTGTCGACAAAGAAGCTGACGGTCGACTGCCAAACTGGGCCGAGATCAAGTATGCGCCCCCGAGGCACGTCGCTGATCAGCCACAAAAATTCCTTCAGCGCGTTCGAGACCCGGTGATTTGGGGCGGGCGGCGGCGTAGGCGCGGGACCGGGTTTGGCCGGAGCAGTTCCCGTTGCCGCCGCGGCTCCCAAGCGCGATTTCGCCGTCCAGTTCATCAGCCGACTTACTCGACCTCTGCGCCAGTCGTGACGGGCCGGAGAGGCTCAGACTCGGGATCGGAGGTAGATTCCGTTACTGAAACCTTGGCCGGCTGAGGCGTGCGCACGGTCTCAATCTTTCCGCGCAATCGCGCGCCGTCATCAATGCCGATTCGCGGACTCACGACGCTACCCACAACGCTGCTGGAAGAGCCTAGGCGAGCGCTTTCGGCGGCCTTCAGGTTTCCCTGCACCGAGCCGTCCACGACGATCTCTCGCGCCTCGATTTCGGCCTGGATTCGGCCGTTTGGACCCACCGTTACACGGCCGCCAGCGATTCGAATCTTGCCCTGGATGTCGCCGTCTATGTAGAGGTCGGCGCTGCCAGAAATCTCGCCCTGAACCTTGAGACCGGAGCCGATCTTGGAGATGTTGGACGACACCAGCGGCGGCGCGGAGACGGGGGTGGAAGCGGCCGGCGCGACTGGTGAAGACGACTGGAATGTCGGCGTCTTGGGCTGCTCGTCGGATTTGTATGAGCTCTGCATCGGCGAGGGAGAGGGCTGCGAAGACGGCTTTACTTCGTTCGGTTTACGCCACATGAAAACCTCCTGCAAGCGCGGGTGGATGCGGAGCTGGGGCATGCATCCTACACGGTGCACGAAATATAGTACAGGGGAAATGCGGTGTAAACGGCGGGTCGCCGACGGTGTTCCCAAGCGCCAACTGTCTACGGAAGCGCCGGAAGAAATCCTGACTCCGTGGTCTGAACATCCCGGTCCCGCATCTCCCACATCGAGACGAGGATTCCGACGCATTCGTGCGCGAAGATTTTCAGGCCGCCGCGGCTGCGCCACCAATCGCGCGGATCGTAATCCGAATCGGGCGCGGAGACGACGCGAAGAACCGTCCCGGCCGGAAACTGGCGCTCGGCCAGATAGCGCGAGCGGCGCGTGTGATAGTTCGACGTGACCAGGAGGACGCGCTTCCAGTTACGCGAGGTGATCAACCGAGCGAGTGCGGCGGTTTCCTCGCGCGTGTTCTCGGCATGGTGCGTAAAACGCATGATCGCGGCTTGCGGCACGCCACGATCACGCAGATCGTGTTCTTCCAGTTCGGCGATGCTCGCGTAGGCGCGAAGAAAACGCCCGCTGGCCACCACCGTGGGGGCGTACCCGGATTTGTAAAGCTGCGCGGCGCGGCCGGCACGATCGGCGCTGAAGTTGTCGTCACCCAGCATCACGATGGCATCGGCGGGGATTGGCGTTTCGTCCACGACCCAAAAACCGCCGGCCCATCGCAGCAGCGGTTGCCGGACGAGATAGAGCGCGAACAGCAGACACAGGAAGCAAATGAGGGAGATAAGGCGGAAGAAAATCCCGCCTCGCTGCGAATCACCCGGCCGAAGCGAGCGCCGCACGCAGAAACTCATCTGGCAGGGTCCATCTTGCGCAAGCGCTCGGCGGACTCTTCGGGAAGCGTACCGTTGAAATAGACTTCCTTGATGCCGTAGGACTTGCTGCGGCTTTCCATGATCGGAAGAATCTCAATGTGCCAGTGATAGTCGCCTGCGATGGTTGCCCAGTAATCGCTTAGTTCGCCTTTCGTCTGCAGGGTGCTGGGCGACGTGTGCAGAACCATGTGATAGCTGGCGGAGACCTGCAAGAGACGGCGCAACGTTCGGCCCAGCAACGTGGCGAGGTTACGGCGGTTTTCGTCAGGCGCGGGCGCCTCAAACTGGTGATTGTGCGCGCGAGGGATCAGCCATGTTTCGTAGGGGACGCGCGAAGCGTAGGGGCAAGCGGCGAAATAGTCGCCGATATTGTCCACGACGCGCTTTTCCTGGCGAATCTCTTGCCGCAGAATGTCGCAAAAGACGCACCGCTCGCGGTCGCGATACCACTCGCGGGCGGAGCGCAGCTCGTAAAGAATGCGCCGCGGCACAAATGTCGTGGCCATGAGCTGCGAATGGGCGTGGGGCCAATCCTCGCCCGCCTGGCGGCCTTCGTTCTTGAACACGGTCACATATTTGAACCGCGAGTCGCGCTTCAGGTCCGCGATTCGCAGCGCGTACGCCTGGAGCACGCGGTCAATTTCGTCATCGTCCAGGCGCGCGAGCGGCGCGGAATGGTTCGGAGTCTCGACAATGATTTCGTGGGCGCCCACGGCGGCCATGCGATCGAAGATGCCGTCGGCGCTGCGCGCGGGATCACCTTCAATGCGGTAGAGCGGACGGAAGTGAGGATAGACTCGGACTTGAGGCGCACCTTGAGGAGGCAGTTGGAGCAAGACCGGCCGCGGAGCACCTGCGTCCGGACAAAGTGGACAGGGACCGACGCGCTCTTTTTCGCGTTCCGGATGCCCGATGACGACCCAGCTTCGAGTGATTGGGTCCTTGCGAAGTTCCATGCAGCGCCCGTGTAAGAATCCGAGGTCATCTTATAACGAAGCTCCGCAAGAGGACAGAGCAAGTGCGCAGCGGCGGCCACGCCAAGCGCGAGCGGGCGTTTTCTTCAACTAATCAAAGACGATTTCGTTTACACTGCCAGCCGCGAGCGGCGGCCGAGAGTGGCCGCGGGGATCGAGAGGCGGTGCCCTGAACGTGAGAAAACCTTCTTGAGCGCGCACGCGGCGAACGGACTGACAACTGCGCGCGGGACGAACATCCCGAGCGTTCGCAAGATGACCGTAGTGCCGATGATCGCGGCAACCTACTTCATGGTCGCCGGCGGACCGTATGGCCTCGAAGATATCGTGCAGAAGACCGGCTACCGCGCCACGCTGCTCATTCTCCTGATCACCCCGCTGCTCTGGAGCATCCCTACCGCGATGATGGTCAGCGAACTTGCCACCGCGATTCCCAAAGAGGGCGGCTTTTACGTCTGGGTGCGGCGCGGCATGGGCCGCTTGATGGGATACCAGGAGACGTGGCTCACGCTGGCGGGGAGCGTCTTCGAGATGGCGCTCTATCCCAACCTCTTCGTTGCCTACCTTGGAAGATTCGCCCCGCAAATGGTCGCGGGCCACCGCGGTCTCTTGATCGGATTCGGAATGATCGCGCTGTGCACCGCGTGGAATCTCGCCGGAGTGCGCGCAATGGGCGAAGGTTCGGTAGGGCTGAACATCGCGCTGCTGACGCCCTTCGTGGCGCTCGTGCTGATCGCGCTGTTCCGCAGTCCCGTCGGCGCCACGACCGCAATTCCCCTCCATCACTCCGATCTGCTTGGCGGAATCCTGATCGCCATGTGGAACTACATGGGTTGGGACAATCTCTCGACCATCGCCGGCGAAGTGGAATCGCCGCAGCGCACGTACACACGCGCTATGACCGGAGCCGTGATTCTCGTGGTGCTGAGCTACCTGTTGCCGGTGGCGGCCGTGGCGCGGACGGGCCTCGATCCGAATGCGTGGACGGATGGCGGCTGGGTCGACATTGGCCGGGCGATTGGAGGAGAAGCGCTGGCCATCGCGATCGCGTTGGCCGGGGTGCTTGGCGCCGTGGGATCGTTTGGCGCGCTTATGATGTCGTTCACCCGGCTGCCGAGCGTGATGGCCGAAGACGGCTACCTGCCGAAAGTTTTCTCGCGAATGAGCCGGCGGACGGGCGCACCGTGGGTGGCGATTGTCGTGTGCGCGCTCTTCTGGGCTGCGTGTTATCCGCTCGGATTCGAGCGCAGCCTGATTCTCGACGTGCTGCTGACCGGACTCAGCATTCTGCTCGAATTCTGGGCGCTGGTCGCGCTGCGCATTCGCGAACCGAATCTGGCGCGGCCTTACAGAGTGCCCGGAGGAATCGTGGGCGCAATTCTTATTGGAATTCCACCACTCGGCCTGATCATCGCGGCGCTGGTGCGCAACGGACAGGAACTGGTGGGCGAGACGAGCGAACTCACGATTGGCGCAGCGGTGATTGCCGCAGGTTTCGCCTTTTACTTCCTGAGCCGCCTGATCCGCAGGCGTGCGCCTGCCGAGGCTGACGCCTCGGCCGTTCACGAAGCCTCCACGCCGTAACTGACACCCCGGCCACCACTAAGAATCTCTGCAAGAAGGTCCAGCCTCGCCGTTCTAGGAAAGAACGCATATGGAGGCTCGACCATGAAGATCTCACGAAGAATCGTCGCAGGCGCCGCCTGCGCGCTTGCCCTGTCGGCTGGCCTTTTGCTGCCGGTACGCTCCGCTCCAGTTGCGGGCAAGGACGACCTGCCGACGTCTGAAGCGCCCGCGCTGACCATATACAACGGTCGATTCGCGGTTGTACGCCAGACGCTGGGCCTCGATCTGAAGCCCGGAACGAATCATGTGGACGTGTCCGACATCACCGGCCATCTGGAACCGGATTCGGTGATCCTGAGGCCGCTGGCTGCGGACCGCCAGCTCCAAGTGCTGGAGCAGAACTATCGCAACGACGCGGTTACGCAGCAATTGCTGCTTTCGCTCTACGAGGGCAAGACGATCGACTTCCTGGTGCCGAGTCCGGCCGGAGGCCAGCGCACGATTCAAGGCAAAATCATCCGCAGCGGCTTCGTGCCTCATTCGGCTCTGGCGTACGCGCAATACGGGCAGCAGTACTACCAGACGCAATACGCATTTCAGACGAGCGGCGCCGAGGAGCCGATCATTGAAGTCGACGGAAAGCTGCAATTCTCGCTGCCGGGCCAGCCGGTGTTCCCTGCTCTTTCCGATGACACGGTGCTGAAGCCGACGCTCTCCTGGGAGCTCCACGCGGACAAACCGGGCGCCATGCCGGCCGAACTCAGCTACGTAACCCAAGGCATGACGTGGGAGGCGAGCTATAACGTCGTCGCTCCGCCGAAGGGCAACGTCTTGGAGCTGGTCGGCTGGGTGACGCTGGACAATCAGAGCGGCAAGACGTTTCGCGACGCACAGATCAAGCTGATGGCCGGCGACGTCAACAAACTGCAGCCGGGCATGCCGGCCAACTACGCGATGAGCCGACCGATGAAGGAAATGGAAGATCGCGCGGAGGCTTTGCCGCCGGTCACCGAGCGATCGTTCGACGAATACCACCTGTACGCGCTCGAGCATCCGACGACGCTGCGCGATCGGGAAACCAAGCAGGTGGAGTTCGTGCGCGCGTCAGGCGTTCAATCGAAGACGGTGTATGTCTACGACGGATGGAAGTTTGACCAGAACTACCTGAACTGGCCAATGGAAAGCATCCGCCAACAGGAGAACTTCGGCCTGCTCTCGAATCCGAAAGTCTGGGTGATGCAGGAGTTCAAGAACACGGCCGCGAATCATCTCGGGATGCCGCTGCCGAAAGGTCACGTGCGTTTCTATCGGCGTGATGAAGACGGCCAGTTGGAATTCACAGGAGAGAACATGATCGATCACACTCCCAAGGACGAGACAATTCGCCTCTACACCGGCAACGCGTTCGATCTCACGGGTGAGCGGCGTCGGCTTGACTACCGGTTTGACTCGTCCGGCCGGTGGGTGGACGAGACGTTCGAGGTCAAGCTGCGAAATCATAAATCCGCACCGGTCGACGTGCGCGTGGTGGAGCATCTCTATCGCTGGTCGAACTGGGAAATCCGCCGAAACTCGGACGCGTACGAGAAAACGGACAGCGGCACGATCCAGTTCACCGTCCAGGTACCCGCCGACAGCGAGCGGACCGTGAACTACCAGGTTCACTACTCGTGGTAGCACTCGGAACGGCAGGCGCGCAGCGACGTGCTATTCTGGCGGCCGATGAGTGGATTTGATAACGCGGACCTGGAGTTCATGCAGGCGGCTCTGGAGGAAGCGCGAGCCGCGGCTGGACGGGAGGAAGTGCCGGTCGGCGCTGTCGTGGCCGTCGGCGGGAAAATCGTAGCGCGCGCCGGGAATCGCACGATCACGACCTGCGATCCCACCGCCCACGCCGAAATAATTGCATTGCGAGAGGCGGCGAAGCAGATCGGCAATCATCGCCTTTTGGGCGCGACGCTCTACGTTACGATCGAGCCGTGTGCGATGTGCGCCGGGGCGATGATCCAGGCGCGGGTCGAACGGCTGGTATACGGCGCTGACGACGCGAAGGGTGGAGCCGTGCGATCCTGCCTCGCGATTTTCGACACACCGGGGATCAATCATCGTGTGAAGACGACCGGTGGAGTCTTGGCCGATGAGGCCTTAGGTCTGCTCCGGGAATTCTTCGCCGCCCGGCGTTAGCCGGAGTTTCTCGACTTCTGCCGGGCGGCAAGTTTCAAAGATTAGGACAACGTCTCTCGATGAGCCGCCGCTCGAACCTACTTTGGCTGCGCGCTCTGATTGCGCTCGGCGATCGCAAACTGTTTGCAGCGATCCTGCAGACTCCCCGCGATTTGACCGCACTTGTCAAACGAGTCGGCGGCCTCTGCATGCCTGTTCAGCTGGTCCAGCGAAGTCCCCAAAACCATCAAGTCAGTTTGATCGGGGCTCTTATTGCTTTGCGTCGCCTGCTGAAGCTCCTTCACGGTATTTTCGTAGTCCTTGTGGCGGAAGTAGATCAGGCCCAGAGCGCTGTGCGCCTGAATCGACTTCTGTGCCTTGAAGTCCGAAAACTGTACCTCTTTCATCTCGGGCGGCTTGGTCATCGACTCCAGGTCCGAGATAGCTCGCATTTCGTACGTCTCGCCCTCGCCCAGTAGCTTGGCTGCATCGGGATCGTGCGAATCGTACCGGTGGGAGATGACCCAGCCGAACGTCACGAGAACATCCACTTCATCCGGCCTCAGGGCCAGCGCTCTGTCCGCCGAGGCATAGAAGTTCTTCCAATCTTGTTTGGCGTAGTACGCATTCATCAGGCCCACATCCACCTGTTCGGCGTACTTGCTGTTGGGATACTTTCCGAGGAAATTTTCGCCAAGCTTGATCTTCTTGTCCAAGTCTTGCGGTTTCACGGCAGTGAAATCCGTGTAATCCTCGTCTTCCTTTCCCTGGACTTGAAGTATCTGCTGCACGTTCGACCTGCTGTTCAGTTGCTGCATTGCGCCGGGCTGTCCACCCGTGGTTTGTACCTGCGCGCTGCAAGCCGTAGCAAGAAAGAAGCCGCACAGGCACGAAGCAGCTAGCAGCGCGATGCGAGCACCGATAACGGAAGATTTCATGGTTCCGAGCCTCCGATTGTCCGCCGTCTGTAACAACCCTAGTTTCCCGACCGAAGAACGAGTTGGCAAGTCCGATCAGCCTGTCTCTTGTGACGAAGCTGGGCGTCCTCTGGTTGCACGGGAGATTGTCGCTTCCCGGGAAGCCCTGGGATGCATGGCGGAGAGGGTGGGATTCGAACCCACGGTAGAGTTTCCCCTACACTCGCTTTCGAGGCGAGCTCTTTCGACCGCTCAGACACCTCTCCGCATTCAAATGAATTCTTCGTAGCTTAACAAAGGCACCGAACCTCCACAA
>DATJXJ010000046.1:0-18925 GCA_035500255.1 Verrucomicrobiia bacterium
TTCGACGCTTCGGTGCATTGATAACCGCGCCGCAATCGAACTGGGAAAATGGGTTTCCGCCAGTTTGAAGAGGGATTCTTCGACCGCGCGTCCCAGCCCGGCTGCGCCGGGAAGAAGAAGCGCCGGGACGGTTCGGTCAGAATGACGTGATTCCGGCTTCGCCGGCGACATTCTTCGCCTGAGTTTCGCCCGAGGCGAATCTGCTAAGATAGCCGGAACGGAAGAATCCCGATGCCTTCGAGTTCACATTCACGCGACGCGGCTGGCGGCGTATTTCCGCTGAATGCGGAGCAGCGCGCAGCGGTGGAGCACGGCGAAGGGCCGCTGCTGGTGGTGGCGGGAGCGGGCACGGGCAAGACGCGCGTGATCACGGAGCGCATCCGCAACCTGCTGGAACAGAATCCCGGCCTCGCGGGCGAAAACATTCTCGGGCTGACGTTCACGAACAAAGCCGCGGGCGAAATGAAGCACCGCGTGGTGAAGGCCGTGGGCGAACGGGCCGAAGGCGTGTGGCTGAGCACGTTCCACTCGTTCTGCCTCGAAAGAATCCTGCGCGAAGCGAACGCCGAAGTGCAGCCGCTGGAGGACATCGACCACCGGATTCTGCTGCGGCGGAACATCGCGGAGCTGGGGCTGGTGGTTTTTCGGCGGCTGGCGGAACCGGCGGAGTTCCTGCAGGATTTCCAGCGCTTCTTCTCGCGCTGCCAGGACGAGCTGGTGACGCCCGAGGATTATCGGCGGTACGTCGATGGATTGCGGCGGAAATACGAGAAGGACAA
This sequence comes from Verrucomicrobiia bacterium, assembly GCA_035500255.1. Lineage (GTDB taxonomy): Bacteria > Acidobacteriota > Terriglobia > Acidiferrales > UBA7541 > Palsa-295. Next base: position 780 of record DATJXJ010000046.1, read on the forward strand.
GAAGGCGATGGAGGCGGACGCGCGCGCGGTGGCGGAAGAGGAGCTGGCGAAGCAGGAGGAGCTGGCGCGCGTTTACGAGGTGAGCGAGCGGCTGCTGCGGGAGAGGAATCTGGCGACGTTCGGCGCGCAACTGCTGCAGGCCGTCGAGCTGCTGCAATCGAACGAGGCGCTACTGCAGAAGATGCGCGAGCAGTATCGCTACATTCTGGTGGACGAGTTTCAGGACACGAACGTCGCGCAACTGGAGCTGCTGTGGCTGCTGGCGGGCGACCGGCGAAACATCTTCGCGGTGGGCGACGACGACCAGGCGATCTACCGGTTCCGCGGCGCGTCGTTCGGCAGCTTCACGATTTTTCTGGAGAAATTCTGCGGTGTGAAGAGCGCGCAGCCCGCAGGCGCGGCGGCGAAGAACTTCCTGGTGTCGCTCTCGCAGAACTACCGGTCGACGCAGCGGATTCTGCGCGTGGCGGGCGAGGCGATCCAGCACAACGAGAAGTCTCCGCTGCTGCCGCCGAAGAAGCTGACGACGCAGAACAGCGACGGCGAAAGGATTCGCGTGGTGGAATTCGCAGCGGACGTGGAAGAGGCGGAATGGGTGGCCGCGGAGATCGACAGGCTGCACGAGGCGGGGGCGCCGTGGCGCAGCTTCGCGGTGCTTTACCGCAAGCGCACGCACCGGACGCAGATCCTGAACGCGCTGCGGCGGCGCGGGATTCCGTTTGTGATCCGCAAGTCGTCGATTCTGGCGAGCACGATCGTGCGCGACCTGCTGGCGTGGCTGCGGCTGATCGCGACGCCGGCGGACAACATATCCTGCGCGCGCGTGCTGGCCGCGCCGTACTGGGGGCTGGAAGCACGCGACCTGGTCCGGCTGGCCGAGCGCGCGCAGAAGAATCACGGATCGCTGTGGGATGAGATCGAGGCGGCGCAGAAGGACGGATCGCCGGCGCGAGAAGGCGTGCGGCTGGGCGAGCTCGTCGAACTGATGGGAGCGCTGCGGCGAAGCGCGAAGGGCGAGACGGCGAGCGAGCTGATGGATCAGCTGATCGCAGGACTGGGCATCACGCCGATTCCGGCGGAGACGGACCGGCAGCACGTGGACCGGCTGGTGGAATTCGTGAAGGAGTGGCAGCGGAAGAGCGAGCAGAAGCGGCTGCGCGATTTCATCGAGTATCTGAACTACTTCGACGAGCTGGAAGGCGACGTGCAGATCGAAGAGGAACTTTCCGAAGACGCGGTGCAGCTGATGACGGTGCACGCGGCGAAGGGGCTGGAGTTTCCGCACGTTTTTGTCCTGCGACTGAGCCGAAACGACTTCCCTTCCGGCGCGCGCAGGCCGAAGTTCGAATTCCCTCCCGAGCTGATGAAGGAAGAACAGCCGAAGGCGGATTTTCAGCAACAGGAGGAGCGGCGGCTTTTCTACGTGGCGCTGACGCGGGCGCAAAAGCGGCTGACGCTATCGACGATCGTCGCAGCGCGCAAGAAGCCGTCGCCGTTTCTGGAAGACATCCTGGCGAACGCGAAAATTCAGAAGGTGGACATCGCGCAATCGGCGCCGAAAGTGGACGTGCCGCCGTCGGAGGAGACGGCCGGCCCGGCGACCGGAACCGCCGATCCCGCGCGGCTGTTCCCGGCGATGGCGGAGAACACGCGGGCGTACTCGCATATCGCGCTGTGGGCCAAGTCGTTTCATCCGGCGCGGCCCGAGCCGCTGCAATTGAGCGCGACGGCCGTCGAAACGTATGAAAGCTGCCCGATGAAATACCAGTTTCAATACCTGTGGAACATTCGCGGCGGGCCGAGCGCGCAACTGCAGTTCGGGCAGATCATGCACACGACGATTCGCGAATTCGTGGCGGAGGCGCGCAAGCGAAAGCGCGTGCCGCTGGAAGAGCTGCTGGCGATCTACGATCGCGAATGGTCGTCGGCGGGATTTCCGGACGAATATCAGGAAGAGGAATACCGCAAGGCGGGACGCGAGCAACTGGAAGCGTTTCACCGCCGTTTCACGGCCGATCCGCCGGACGTGCTGTTTCAGGAGAAGGCGTTCGAGCTGCCGCTGGAGCACGGCATCGTGATGACGGGGCGCATCGACCAGGTGAACCGGCTGGACGGCCGGCGCGTGGAGATCGTCGACTACAAGACCGGGAAAGTGCGGGACGCGAAAAAAGCCGAAAGCGACATGCAACTGAGCGTTTACGCGCTGGCCGCGCGCGAGGTGCTCGATCTGGCGCCGGAGCGGCTGGTGCTGCACTACCTGGTGAGCGACGAGGACGTGGCGACGACGCGGGACGCGAAGGCGCTGAAAAAAGCGGAAGAGACGATCGCCGCGGTGGCGGACCGCATTCGCGCGGGAGATTTTCCGGCGAAGCCGGGCTTCCTGTGCGGCTACTGCGATTTCAAGCCGCTCTGCCCGGCGCACGAGCAGTTGCTGGCGATTCAGCCGCGGCAGGAAGAATAGACGAAGCGATTCGGCGAAAAAAGAAAAACGGGGCGCCCCATGAGAGCGCCCCGTTTCATTTTTTCCGAAGGCTTCTTCCGAAGCCTGGAGTGGTTCCGCGCATGAACTACAGTGGAACTTTCTCCCGCGAACGAACGCTGGCAATGTTTCGCGCGCCCGCTTGCTTTTCCATCTATAGAGGCGGCGACGAACGAAGTCAAGAGGAAAAAAGCCGCGCGCGAACGTTCCGGAAAATTCGCGAGACGAATTCTAGTGTCCCGCGGCGATCGCGCTCTCGTAGTATCCGGTGCGCGTCTCGATGGTGAGGCCGGGACGCGTGACGCGAACCTCCAGCCCGTGATAATCCTGTCCGGCGTGCACGTCCTCGGGAGAAAAAACGAGCGTATATTGATTGCGCGCCTCTTCGGTGACGTCGGAATAGAGCCGCGAGAGATCGTTTTCCTTGGAAGCGAAGAAGGTATCGCCGCCGGTATTCGCCGCATACTTGTCGATATCCGAGATGCCGTGCTGTACGAGCGACTTCCCGACGGGGATCGAGCGGTTGACGGAGATCGAATAGACGGCGACATCGAGTTCGAGCAGAGAGTGCATCGTCTGATCGAACGTGTGCTCGTTGCGGCCGGCATTGTTTCCGTCGGAGATGAGGAAGATGATCTTGCGGCGGTCGCGGCCGCGGTCCTTCAGCATCTGCGCGGCGGTGAAGACAGCGTCGTGCAGCGCGTTCTGCTTCTTGTAGCGCTGCGAACCGTGCAGCGGAATCCCGGTGGAAGACGGAGGCGGCTGGCCGTTGATCAGCGGCCCGGCGGTTGTGGGATCGGCGATCACCGTGTTCGAATGGGAGCCGATCTCGAGCCGCTTCAATTTCGTGTACAGCTGATCGTTGTTGAAGGAGAATTCCTGGACGGTCCGCGGGAACTGATCGTAGGTGACGACGGCGACTTCGTCGGCGGGACCGAAGCCGGCGGCAATCGCGGTGAGACTTCGCTGCACTTGCGTCGCAGCTCTTTGCGCCAGATCATCGTCCAGCAGGACGACGGCAGAGAGCGGAACGGCTTCGGAGGAGAATTGCGAAATATGCTGCTCGACGTCGTCGGCGAAAATGCGGAATTCCGTCTTGGTCAGGTCGCCCACCAACTGCCCGTGAGAGTCTTTCACCGTCACCGGCACGATCACGTTCCTGGTGCGAGTGATGATGGCGGCCGGGCCCTGATTTTGCGGAGGGGCCTGCTGCGCTGCTCCGCCGGAAGCCGGCGGAGCCTGGGCCGGCGCCGCGGCAGCCGAGGTCAGTGACAGAGCCATGGTCAAGCAGGCAATCCTTCGCTTCATCGGAGCGTCTCGTTTCTCATTTGCGCATTCGACGCGCACCGGAACATCCGGCGGCGAATCGCGTGCATCGTACCAATCGGAACCGTACCCAGGGGGAATTATACAATGCGCATGACCAGCCTCACCGCGGCGATTGTGACGTTCAGTCTCGCCGTATTTCCGGCGGCGCGCGCCGTCGCACGCGGAGCCAGCGCGAACCCGCAGGGCACCTCGCCCAAAGGGCCTCTGAGTCCTCCTTCGGCGCAGGCGAACAGGCCTTCTACCACCTCGCAGGAAGCAGCGCAACAGGAGCCGCCGCAGGCGGCCAATCCGATCCAGGTTCAGACGACGGTGGTCAACGTATTCGCCACGGTGCGCGACCGCAAGAACGGCATCGTTCCCGACCTGACCAAAGAAGACTTCAAAGTATATGAGGACGGCGTGGAGCAAAAGGTTACTTTCTTCTCGAAACAAGTCGACATGCCGCTCTCGCTGGGAATCCTGATGGACACGAGCGGGAGCATGCTGCAAATCCTGAACGCCGAACAGGACGCGGCATCGCGGTTCGTGGAAGAGGTGATGCACAAGAAAGACGAAGCGATGGTGATGACGTTCGATCTGGACGTAAACCTGCTGGCCGATTTCAGCCAGGACGTCGCCCTGATCACGAAGGCGATCCGACGCGCCACCGTGAACGCCGCCGGGCCGGTGATCACACCGGGAACAGTGCCGCAGAATACTCCGATGGGGACCAACCTCTACGACGCAGTCTATCTGGCGTGCCACGACGAGCTGGCCGGAGAGGCCGGGCGCAAGGCGCTGGTGATGCTGACGGACGCGGAGGACAATGGCAGCAAGATGACGGAAAACGAGGCGATCGAAGCGGCGCAGCGCGCCGATTCGGCGATTCACATTCTGTTGATCACCGATCCCGGCGCGACGCAGGGCTACGGCGCGGGCGTGGCATCGAAGATGGCGCAGGAAACGGGCGGGCGCGTGGTCAACGTCCACAACGAGAAGAGCCTGGAAAAAGCCTTCGACGTAATCTCCGAAGAGCTGCGGTCGCAGTACATTCTCGGATACTCCTCCACCAACACCAACCACGACGGCACATTCCGGAAAATCAAGGTTGAGATCAACCGGCCGGACATGAAGGTTCTGGCGCGCAAGGGATACTACGCACCGTCGAAGTAGCGCGGATTCCGGCGGGAGGGCGGCGGCGCTACGAAGAACCGCGCCGAATCGCGGCTGCGCCCGATGGCGCGATCACGCCAAGGATTTGCGCCGGGCACGATATATCGTGCCCCTACGAAGAAAGCCTCGTAAGCGAAGCTGATGGCAGCGACATCCAGAAGACGGAATCGCTAGCGGGGCGGCGCGGGCGGCGCCGAAACGGTGGCAAAGTAGCCTTTGCGCGTGCGGACGATCAGGCCCTTGCGCGCGGTCTGGACGTCGATCCGGCGATACTGGCCGCCGGGCGGCGGATCGGCGGGGGCGTAGGCGATGAAGTACTGGCTGCGCAACTCCGTGCCGATGTCGAGAAACGACTGCGCGAGATCGTCCACGCGGTAGGGAAAAAACGCGCGGCCGCCAGTCTGATCCGAAAACTGCTGAAGAGTCTTGTCGCCCGCGGCGAAGGCGTATTTGCTGGGCTTGCTCGAGTCATCGATCGCGAGCCAATCGGTATTGGTGCTGACGGCGAATACGGCCGCCTCGGAGCGAATCGAAGCGTCGATGGCGTCGCTGAGCGCGTGATCGCTCAAATTGTCGTTCCCGTCGCTGATCACCACGATCACACGGCGCATGTCCGAATCCTCGCCCCTGGGCCCGGGCGCTTTTTGCAGTTTTTCAGCTGCAAGCACGATCGCGTCGTTGAGGGCGGTGCCGCCGCCGGCGCGCTGCTCGCGGATGGCGGATGTGAGAAGCGCCAAATCACCGGTGTAGTCCTGAATCACCTCGGGATCGTTGTCGAAGGTCATCAGGAAGGCGAGATCCTTGTTGCGGCGAATCACCTTGTCGAGGAAGTCGATCGCCGCGTCCTTTTCAAAGTCGAGGCGGGGCCGGATGCTGTTCGACGTGTCGAGCAGGAGCGCGATGCGCAGCGGCAGGTCGGTTTCGCGGCTGAAGAACTTGATGTCCTGCGGAACGCCGTTTTCGACGACCTTGAATTCGCTCTTGTCGAGATCGGTGATGAAGTTGTGGTGCCGGTCGACCACGCTCGCGACCAGATGGACGAGATTCGTCGTGCTGACGATGGGATGCTGCGACGTCGGGGGAGCCGGCTGTTGCTGGCCTCCCGCGGGCGGCTCGGCAGGCGCCGGAGGCGGCTGGGCGGGCTGCTGGGCGCGCGCCGCTCCCGCGCACAGCAGAGCCAGCACACAGAACGCTCCGAGAGATGTCTGAAGGAGATTCCTCTGCACGACTATTCCCCCGGGCAAATTATAGGTACGGGCGGAGCGCAGCGTCAATTGAAGCGGAGTCGGCATGCCCGGCGCGACCGAGCGCCTTGAGATAGCCCGCAAGTTCGCCGGGCAAAGGCGCGCGCACATCGACGCGCTTGCCCGTGCGCGGATGATCGAAGGCCAGGCGCGCGGAGTGCAGGAAATTCCGATCGAGCGGCGGCAGCAGTTCCCCGCCGGCACGCTCGCGATGCGGCGCTCCGTAGAGAGTGTCGCCGACGACCGGGCAGCCGAGCGTCGAAAAGTGCACGCGAATCTGGTGCGTCCGGCCGGTGTGCAGATCGGCCTCGATGAGCGTGAAGCCATCGAGGCGAAGGCGCGCGCGCCAATCGGTGCGGGCCTCGCGTCCCTCGCGGCGGCGAGCCGTCATGCGGGCGCGGCGCCGCAAGTCGCGCGAGATCGGCAGGGCGACGGTTCCGGCGGCTTCCTTCAGCCTGCCGTGCAGCAGAGCGACGTACGTCTTCTGCACGCGGCGGGCGCGAAAATCGTCGACCAGCTTGCGATGTGCGGCGTCGTTTTTCGCGATGACGATAGCGCCGGACGTGCCCTTGTCGAGGCGATGCACGATTCCGGGGCGCAGCGGGCCGCCCACTGCGGACAATCCGCCGCCGAACCGATGAAGCAGCGCGCCGACCATCGTGCCCGAATCCGCGCCGGCCCCCGGATGCACGACCATCCCCGCGGGCTTGTTGACGACGGCGAGGTCTTCATCTTCGTAGAGGATTTCGAGCGGAATCGATTCGGGTGCGACTTGCGCGGCAGGCGGCGCGGGAATCTCGATCGATACGGCATCGCCCTCCTCCACGCGGTAAGAAGCCTTGAGCGCAGCGTCATTGACGCGGACGCGGCCCTCCTGCATCAGCGATTGGATCCTGCTGCGGCTCAGATCGGGCAGCTGAGAGGCGAGAAAACGGTCGAGGCGTTCGCCCGCGCTTTCGGCGGAGACGACGAATTCGGAGGATTCGGGCGCGGCAGTCATATGTCAGGCGAAGCAGTGAATCACGATCAGGCGGCGATTGCTAGGAGCGGCGGGGAGCGACGGCTGCCGAACCGCTCAGCCCGCGCCACCACAGCGCGGCGCCCGTGAGAATCAGACCGACGCTGACGAGCTGCATCAGCGAGACGGAATCGTGAAACATCAACGTGCGGCCGGGATCACCGCGGAAAAATTCGATCACGCCGCGCTCGACTCCATAGAGTATGAAAAACGCGCCGATGAGCTGACCCCGGAACCGCTGCCTCGCGCCGATCCAGACGAGCAGGAGAACATTCACGAACTCGGCGGCGGCTTCGTACAGCTGCGTGGGATGCAGCGGAATGTTGAGCGGCGTCCCGGCGATTCTTTCGGCGATTGGGCTGGTGAACGTGACCGCCCACGGAAGCGACGTGGGCTTGCCGTAGCAACAGCCGGCGACGAAGCACCCAAGGCGGCCGAGCGTGTGGCCGAGCGCAACGGGCGCGGCGGCAAGATCGAGGACGCCGAGGAGCGGCATTTGCGTGATGCGCGTGTAGACGATCACCCAGACGATGCCGCCCAGAATTCCGCCGTAAAACGTCCCGGCGGACTGAAACGTGGCAATGCTGAAAATCCGGCCGGGGCTGGCGCTGTAGTAGTCCCATTCGCTGGCGAGCAGCCAGAGCTTGGAGGAAATCAGCGCGATCAGAATTCCGTACACGCCGAGATTCCAGATGAGCTCCGGAGGAAGGCCCGCGCGGGGCGCCTGCCATCGCGCGTAGAAGAGGCCGAGCAAAAATCCCGCCGCCGCCAGGACGCCGTAGGTGTAGATGGGAATCGAGCCGATTTCGAAAAGGACGGGATGCATCGCTACGCGCGCTCGTGAGCGGGATGCCGCCAGTCGCGCAGAAGTTCCAGAATGACCAGAGCGGCGCCGACGACGATGGCGGAATCAGCCACGTTGAAGGTGTACCAGTGGTGGCTGCCGAAGTGAAAGTCGATGAAATCGGTGACGCTGCGGCGCGTGATGCGATCACACAGATTTCCGGCGGCGCCGCCGAGAATCAGCGTCATCCCGTATTGGCCGAACCAGCCGCCCGCGCGGCGCGAAACGATGAGCCACGCGATCAGCAGCATTACGCAGGAGGAAAACACGATCAGGACGGGGGCGCGCCACGGCGCTTCGGCGCCGGCGAGAATGCCGAACGCGACGCCGGGATTGCTGGTGTGCACAAGATTGAGCATGCCGGGAATCAGCACGCGCAGCGAGCCGCTCTCCGTGAAGTTTTCGACGGCGTACTTGGTCACTTGATCGGCGACTAGAACGAAAACGGCCAGCGCGGCCAACGGCCAGAACGAGCGTGCGGAAGCGGACATCAGGAAGCGACGCTCCCGGCCGCGGCGCCGCCTCCGCGCTCGATTTCCGTGAGCGCGGCGACGCAGCGCTCGCACACCGTCGGCCAGTCGGCATTCTCGCCGACGCGCGTGGAGTAGTTCCAGCAGCGATTGCATTTCGCGCCCAAAGCGCGCTCGACCTTGATATGCAGTCCCTCGATTCCGCTCGCCGAGGCCCCTTCCACGGGCCCGCCGGCGAGTTGGACCTGCGAAACGATGAAGAGCGCGGGCAAATGCGCCGCGTATCGCCGCAGAATCGCCGCGAGATCGCCGCTCGCGCTGAGCGTGATTCGCGCTTCGAGGCCCGCCGAAATCGTCTTGGCGGCGCGGACCGGTTCCATCGTCTTCAGGACCTCTTCGCGCACGGCCAGCAGGCGGTCCCAATCGTTCGAACGCTTCTCGTCGAGGGCATGCACGAAATGTTCGGCGGCGGGAAAGTTGGCCATGTGCACGCTTGGAGTCGCGGAAGCGGCTTGCGGCAGATGCTTCCACACTTCTTCCGATGTGAACACGAGAACGGGCGCGATCAGGCGAACGAGCGCGCGAGCGACGTGATAGACGGCGGTCTGCGCGGAGCGGCGGCCGCGATTATTCGGGGCAAAGGTGTAAAGGCGGTCCTTCAGCACGTCGAAATAAAAAGCGCTGAGATCGACGATGCAGAAATCGTGGAGCGCGTGATAAACGCGATGAAATTCGAAGCTCGCGTACCAATCAAGACACTGCCGAACGAGCGCTCCCGTGCGCCGCAGCATCCACGCATCCATCTCCCACAGATCGGCGTCGTGGACCACGTCGCGCGCGGGATCGAAATCGAAGAGATTCGAGAGCGCGAAGCGGAACGTGTTGCGAATCTTTCGGTAGGCCTCGGCGAGCTGCGTCATCATGGCGGGCGAATTGCGCATGTCCGCGGTGTAGTCCTGCGAAACGACCCAGAGGCGCAGCAGGTCCGCGCCCCATTTGTCCACGATTTCGTTCGGGTAGAGCGCGTTGCCGAGGGATTTCGACATCGGCTTGCCCTCGTCGTCGAGCGTCCATCCGTGCGTGACGACCTGCTGATAGGGCGCGCCGCCGCGCGTGCCGATGCCGTTGAGCAGCGAGCTCTGGAACCAGCCGCGGAACTGGTCGGGGCCTTCGAGATACACCTGCGCGGGCCAGTGGAGGCCGTTCGCGGGCGTGAGCACGGAAAGGTGGGTCGAACCGGACTCGAACCAGACGTCGAGAATGTCATTCTCCTTGCGCCATCGCGCCGCGCCGCACGAACATTTCGCATCGGCCGGGAGAAGTTCGGCGGCGGAGTGCGTGTACCAGGCGTCCGAGCCTTCGCGTTCGAAGAACGGCAGAACGTGGCGCAGCGCGTGAAGATCGTTGACACGCCTACCGCAGGCGTCGCAATAGAAGACGATCAGCGGCACGCCCCAGAAACGCTGTCGCGAAATGCACCAATCGGGGCGCTCGGCGATCATGCCGTTCATGCGGGCGCGGCCCCAATCCGGCAGCCATTTGACTTTGTCGATTTCGGCGAGAGCGCGCTGGCGAAGCGGCGGCTCCTTCGGCGCGGGGATGGTGGACGATCCTGCGTCCATCTGAATGAACCACTGCTCGGTGGCGCGGAAAATCACGGCGTTGTGGCAGCGCCAGCAGTGCGGGTAGCTGTGCGTGAGTTTTCGCTCGCCGACCAGCATGCCGCGCTTTTTCAGCAGCTCGATGACGATCGGATTCGCCTCCCAGATCGTCTTGCCGAGGTATTCGGGCAGGCCTTCGGTGAAGCGGCCATAGTCGTCCTGCGGAGCGTAGGCCTCGAGTCCATATTTCTGGCCGGTGCGATAGTCGTCCGCGCCGTGGCCGGGCGCGGTGTGAACGATTCCCGTGCCGGCATCCAGCGTCACGTAGTCCGCGAGCACCCCGGGCACGCGAAGATCAAGGAACGGATGCTGGAATTGAACGCCTTCGAATTCCTTGCCTCTCCAGCCGCCCTCGACGATTTTCACGTCGAGCTTGAGTTCGCCGGCGAAGGCCTCGACACGCCCTCGCGCGAGAAGCAGTTTTCCAGCGGGGGTATCCGCGACGACATACTCGAAATCCGGATCGAAAGCCAGGGCGCGGTTCGCCGGGAGCGTCCACGGAGTGGTGGTCCAGATCAGCGCGCTGATGCTATCGCGGATCGGGCTGTCCTTCTGCCCGGGCGCGAGCGGAAATTTCACCCAGATCGAGGGGCTGGTGTGATCTTCGTATTCGACTTCCGCTTCGGCCAGGGCCGTGCGGTCGTGAATACACCAGTAGACGGGCTTGAGGCCGCGATAGACGTAGCCCTTTTCGAGGAAGTCGAGAAACGCACCGGCGATGGACGCCTCCATCGAGGGGTCCATCGTGAGGTAGGGCTTGTCCCACTGGCCGAAGATGCCGAGGCGGCGAAATTCGCGCTTGTGGATTTCCACGTAGCGGGCGGCGAATTCGCGGCACATCTTGCGAAACTCGGCGGGAGAAACTTTGTCGGTCTTGCCTCCCAGCTCTTTTTCGACCTTCGTCTCGATCGGCAGGCCGTGGCAATCCCAACCGGGAATGTAGGGCGAACGAAAGCCGGACATGGTCTTCGACTTGACGATCATGTCTTTCAGAATCTTGTTGAGGCCCGTGCCGAGGTGAATTTCGCCGGTAGGGTAAGGCGGGCCGTCGTGCAGGACGAAGAGAGGCTTACCCTGGCGAGACTCCAGGATGCGGCGGTACAAATCCATCTGCTCCCACGCGGCCAACTGCTCCGGCTCGCGGTGCGGCAGCTGCGCCTTCATCGGGAAATCCGTTTTCGGCAGGTTGAGCGTGCTCTTTACGTCCAGCGGTTTCGCCATCGCGCGAGATTCAAGTGTCCTTTTCGGAGAAACGGCCGCCCTGTGTGGCGTGGATGCGCCTGATTGTGCTAGTAATGGCGGCGTGGAAACCGAAATTTTCGTTCCAGAGCTGTATGTTACAATCATTTCGAGAGCGTGTCAGCCGCGCTCGGGGCGCAGACATCCTTTTCCGCAGCGATGCGTCTAAGTAGTTGATATGTCTGCGACGCAGAATCAGGTAACGGGAATGCCGGACTATGCCTCCAAACCGAACGACGCCAGTCGTTCGGCGGACGAACCGACACTGCAGCTGGGTCGACTGGGCTCCCCTTCGCGGCAATCGAGCGCGGCCAGCCTGTTTTCGAATCTCAAGGACTTCCTCACCGAGCGCCCGAAGAAAATCCCTGCGGGCACACCCACTGCCTTCGATACGCCCGAGTTCGGATCCGGCATCAGCGGCAATCTGCAGGAATTCTTCCGGTCGGGCCCGCGCGGCAGCATCGACTCCCGGTTCCTGGTGAACTGGAAGGAAGAGGCCGGATTCTGGCAGAACCTGCGCGATTGGATCGCGCCTCCGAAGCTGCCGCCCCTGAAAACCACCAGCCAGCCGGTGGCCGTGCCGGAGATCTGGACCAAGAACAAGCAGTTCGGGCGGCTGCAGGCCGTCTCGATCGCGGTGCACGCGATCTTGATCGCGGCGATCGTGCTGATTCCGCTTTTTCTGCCCAACTGGATTTCGCCTCCGGTGACCAAGGCGTTCAACCCCGAGCCGGTGGACGTGAGCGTCTCGCCGTACCTGGCGAAGCTGGCGCCTTCGACGTCGAAGGCCGGCGGCGGCGGCGGCGCGCACGACACGGCTCCGGCGCAGAAGGGCAAGCTGCCGAAGTTCGCAAACCTCCAATTTTCAGCGCCGCTTGCCAGACCGGTGCAGCATCCCGAGATCGCGATGACGCCGACGGTGGTCGGAAACCCGAACCTCAATCTGCCGAACATTCAGGCGCCGGTCTGGGGCGATCCTTTCGGGAAGAGCGGGACCGGGTCGATGGGCCAGGGCCACGGCAGCGGCATCGGCAACGGGAACGGAGCGGGCGTTGGGCCGGGCCAGGGTTACGGCGCCGGCGGCGGACTGCCGAGCGCGGGAATTGGCGGCTATGGCGAACCCGCGTGCTACTACATGCCCAAGGCCGAATACACCGATGAAGCCATCAAGGTGAAAATCCAGGGCGCGGTGGAATTGCTGGCCGTGGTCACGGCCGACGGGCGCGTGATCAACCCGCACGTGGCGAAGGGCCTGGGATTCGGGCTGGACGAAAAAGCGGTCCAGGCGGTCCAGACGTGGCGCTGCACGCCTGCCAGGGGTCCGGACGGAAAACCGGCTTCAGTGCAAGTCCTGATCGAGTCGACCTTCTCGCTGTACTGAGTCTCCGCAATTCCGCTCGTCCATCGGCATCAGGCGGATCCCGGCGCAAGAGTTTACCAACTCGCCCCAGAAGCGTCCGCGGCCGGGCGCATTCGGCGCGATCTGCTACGATGGGCGGCATGAGAAAGACTCTTCTCGCCGCAATTCTGCTTGGCCTCGGAATCGCAGCTTTCCAGACGCGGTGTGCCGCGCAGGCGGGCGCGATCGAATTCGCAGCGCGCGTGACGCCGGCGGGCGGCGTCGAAGAGCCGGTGCGCGGTTTTCCGCTGTACCTGCTGAGCAAGAGCTTCGAAGACATCGAAAAAGAAGCCGACGCGGACAGTCCGAAGATGGACATGAATGCGTTCATCGACAAGCTCGATTCCTCGATTTCTCCGGAGCTGAAGGCGTGGATGAAGAAGAGCCAGTGGGTATCGCTGGTCGGCGAGGACTTCACGAAGAGGCTGACGCCCGAGGACATTCTTTCCATACCGGAGTTCCGCCGCGCCTACATGGAGCGGAATGCGGGCGACCAATCGGCGGATTTTCCGCAGCCCAAGGTGAAACCAGCCGACCAGGCCAAACACCCGGAAAAATTCGACAAGCTCTCGTCGGAATATCAAGAGACGGTCCGCCGGTACATCGTGCAGCACCCGCAGAGCGTGGAAGGCATCGACCTTAGCCTCACGGAGATCGATCCGGGACCGAAATGGAATAATCTGCTGAGCAAGCGAGGGCCGGAGATCCATCGCCGCGCGCTGGAGCTCGCGCAATCGAAATACCTGGTCGCGCGCGTGCAAACCGACTTGCAGGGTCAGGGTTCTTTGCAAGGTGTTGCTCCCGGCAGATATTGGATCAGCACGCTGGACGTGGCGGCGGTCGTGGGCGACATTCGGGCCCGGTGGGACGTGCCCGTAACGGTCAGCTCCGGGAAAGCCGAGTACGTCGCGCTGTCGAACGCGAACTCGATGCAACCCGTGCGGTCCTCGCAGTAGTCCAAATTCCCAACAGATGACGAGCGGAAGCAACCACATGGTCCAGTGGATCGGCGACCTGGCCGATCCCGACCCGCACGTCCGCAAGGTATCCGGGCTGCGCCTGTATCTTGCGGCTGCGATTCTTTGCAGCGCCGCGATCAACCGATGGCTGGAAGACGCCGAGTTTCGCGCGCTGGTGCGCGATTTCGCGCCGGACGAGAAGGGCGCGGCGAAGGCCCGCTACGTCGTCGGGATCGCGGTCGAGCCGGCGCATTTCGAAAAGATCCGCGCGGCCAACGGGTCACCGCGGCTTTCGCAAGTACCGCCCGATCAGGACGCGCTCGAATTCGAGCTGCACCTGGGCGGCACGCACCAATTCGACATTCTGACCGCGCGCGAGCCCGGCGGAGCGGGCGCCATCGCCGGATATCTGAAGAAGTTCGGCGAGGGGATCCAGCAGATCGAGCTGAATGTGACCGACGTGGACCGCGCAACTAAACTGCTGCGCGAAAGATTCGGACTGAAGCCAATCTATCCGGCGACGCGGCCCGGCGCGGACGACACGCGCGTGAATTTCTTTCTGGTATCGACGCCGAGCGGCGGGAAGTTTCTGGCGGAGCTCGTCGAGGCGCCCGCCAAACGGCGGACTGCGGGATAGAGCGCTACTCGCCGGTTTGCTCGAGGAGCTTGGCGACCAGGGCGGTCCAGCCGGTCTGATGGCTCGCGCCGAGTCCGGCGCCGGTCTCCCCGTGAAAATATTCGTGGAAGAGGATCAGATCGCGCCAGTGCGGATCGTCCTGAAGCGTTTCGGAATCTCCGAAAACGGGCCGGCGCCCATCGCGGCGCAGGAAAATGTGCGAGAGGCGGCGCGAGAGCTCGGCGGCAACCTCCCAGAGAGTCTTCATCTGGCCTGAACCCGTGGGACATTCCACCTTGAAGTCGTTGCCGTAGTAGTAGTGAATCCGCTGCATCGATTCGATCAGCAGAAAATTCATCGGAAACCAGACGGGCCCGCGCCAGTTCGAGTTGCCTCCGAAAAGATCGGTGGAGGATTCGCCCGGCTCGTAGCCGACCGAGTGACTTTCTCCGTCGATCGCCAGGGTGAAGGGATGATCGCGGTGATACTTCGATAGCGCGCGGACTCCGTAGGGCGAGAAGAACTCGTTCTCGTCGAGGACGTAGCGGTAGATTCGCTCGAGCTTCGCGCGATTGGCGATCGTCAGCAGCAGATGCGGCCCGCGCGGCGTGATGCGGCTCATTTCGACGTGCTCGGCCACGTCGGCGTGATGATCGAGGAACCATTGCATGCGCTTCACGAAGGCGGGCATGCGGGCCATGTCGTCCGGATGAAACGCTTCAACGGCGAAGAGCGGGATCAGCCCGACCATCGAGCGGACTTTCATGGGAATGTGCGCGGAGCCGTTGCCCATGTGCAGAACGTCGTAGTAGAAGCCGTCCTTTTCATCCCACAGGCCGATGCCCTCGCCGCCCATGTCGTTCATCGCCTGCGCGATGTGGACGAAATGCTCGAAGAATTTGCTGGCCACGTCCTCGTACGCGGGGTCTTCGCGGGCCAGCTCCATGGCCATCGAGAGCATGTCGAGGCAGAACATCGCCATCCAGCTGGTTCCGTCGGACTGCTCGATGAAGCTGCCGGGACCGAGCGGGCGCGAGCGGTCGAAGACGCCGATATTGTCGAGGCCCAGGAAGCCGCCTTCGAAGACGTTCTTGCCCTGCGGGTCCTTGCGGTTTACCCACCAGGTGAAGTTGAGCAGCAGTTTGTGGAAGACGCGCTCGAGGAACGGGCGGTCCGCTTTTTTCTGGATGCGGGCGGCGATCTTATAGACGCGCCAGGCGGCCCATGCGTGCACGGGCGGATTCACATCGGAAAAATTCCATTCATAGGCGGGCAATTGCCCGTTCGGGTGCATGTACCATTCGCGGAGAAACAGAACGAGCTGGTCCTTGGCGAAATCCGGATCGATCAGCGCCATTGCCACGCAGTGGAACGCGAGGTCCCATGCGGCGTACCACGGGTATTCCCACTTGTCGGGCATCGAGATGACGTCGGAGTTGTACAGATAGATCCAGTCGTGATTTCGGCCCTGGGACCGCGCCGGATCGGGAGTGGGCTGGGTGCGATCGCCGCGAAGCCAGCGGTCGACGTCGTAGTGATAGCTCTGTTTGCCCCACAGGAGGCCCGCGAACGCCTGGCGCTGCACGAGGCGAGGATCGCCGCTCATGCCCGCGTGGGCGCGCTGCTCGTAGAATTCGTCCGCTTCCTTGATGCGCTGCCCGAAAAGCTCTTCGAACGCGTCGTCGAAATACTCCTGCGCCGTCTTGCCGCTTTCCGCGGGGTTGCTGTCGAGCAGGCGCAGCCGGATTTCCCAGCTCGCGCCCGGCGCGATTTCGGATGAGAAGTGCGCGGCCGCCTTCGTTCCCTTCAGCGCCGGATTCACGGCCGCTTTCTCGCCGTTCACGACGCAACGATGGAACGCGTCCTTCACGTAGGGAGTGCGACTCTTGGTTTGAAACAGCCGCTCCATGTTCGTTTCGTTTTCAGTGAAGAGCAGCTCGGGCGAACCCTCGATCAGCAGCCAGCGCTTGCCGTAGTGGAATTCGGTCAGCTCGAACAGCTGCGTGCCTCCGGGCGCGTCGACGCGGGAGACGTCCGGCATGTCGTCGAAATCCCCCCAGGACCAGCGATTGCGAAACCAAATCGTCGGCAAGAGATGCAGCCGCGCCGGCTCGGGGCCGCGGTTCCAGGCAGTGATCCTGATCAGGATGTCTTCCACGCTCGCCTTCGCGTATTCAATGAACACGTCGAAATAGCGGTTCTCGCGAAAGATTCCCGTGTCGAGCAATTCGTATTCGGGATCCTTGCGCGTGCGCGCGGCATTTTCGCGGACGAGCTGGTCGTAGGGAAACGGGGACTGCGGATATTTATAGAGATACTTCAGATAGGAGCCGGTCGGAGTCGCGTCGAGATAGTAGTAGCATTCCTTGACGTCCTCGCCGTGATTCCCTTCCCGATTCGTCAGACCGAAGAGGCGCTCCTTGAGGATCGGATCCTTTTCGTTCCAGAGAGCGAGGGCGAAGCAGATGTGCTGGCGGCGGTCGCAGATGCCGGCGATGCCGTCCTCGCCCCAGCGATAGGCGCGGGAGCGGGCGTGATCGTGCGGCACGTAGTTCCAGGCGTCGCCATTGGCGCTGTAGTCCTCGCGGACGGTGCCCCACTGGCGCTCGGAAAGATATGGCCCCCAGCGCTTCCAATAGAGTTCGCGCTTCGCGCCGGCGTATAGCCTTTCTTCTTCGCTCGTCATCCCAAGATTCCTCGCCGTGCGGAAGCTGCGGATTCCATCCAGGAAATCTCAGCGCGCGGCGCGCACGCTGGTTCAACTCACTGTATCCGCTGAAATCAGGCGTGGCAAGGCGGCCGGAGCAGGCGAATTCCAAAACGGCAAGAACTTCCGAGAGAACTGGCGGCGTCGGAACTGTTTCTGTATCCTCGACTGAATCCGTGAGTTACGGAGCCATCCGCTGAGCGAGCCGCCCACCAGAACAGTCCCTTCTTCGCGCCCCGACGCGGCTGAGTCTTCGTGGAGGTCCGCGCTCCTTTGCGTGTGCGCGGCGGCGACGGCGGTGGTCGTGCCGATGATCTTTCTCGGCAACGTCTCGGGACACGACTTCATATTTCACGTGCAATCGTGGATGGACGTCGCGGGGCAATGGCGCGAGGGGATTCTTTATCCGCGCTGGGCCGAGTGGGCGAATTGGGGATTCGGCGAGCCGAGGTTCGTTTTCTATCCGCCGCTTTCGTGGATGGCGGGCGCGGCGCTGGGGTCGGCGCTGCCGTGGCGGATGGCGCCGGGCGCGTTCATCTGGCTCGCGCTGGTGCTGGCCGGGATGTCGATGTGGAGGCTGGCGCGGCAGTGGGTGGCACCGCGCTACGCGATGCTGACGGCTGCGCTCTATGCGGTGAATCCCTATCACCTGGTGATCGTGTACTACCGCAGCGCGTTTGGCGAACTGCTGGGTGCCGCTCTGCTGCCGCTGCTGATTTGGGCGGCGCTGCGCGTGACGAGCGGCGAATGGCGGCGCACGCCGATTCTGTCGCTGGCGTTCGCCGGCATTTGGCTCTCAAACGCGCCCGCGGCGGTGATTGCGACGTACGCGCTGGGCCTGCTGCTGATCGTGCTGTGCGCTGTTCGCCGAAGCCTTTGGCCGCTGGCCCTCGGCGGAGGCGCGATGGCGGGCGGATTCGGGCTGGCGGCGTTCTACATTGTGCCGGCCGTGTGGGAGCAGCGCTGGGTGCAGATCGCGCAGGCGGTGACGGCCAGCTACTGGCCGACTGCAAATTTCCTGTTCACGCG
>DATJXJ010000047.1:0-13194 GCA_035500255.1 Verrucomicrobiia bacterium
CGCATCCTCGCCGCCGAATACATGAACGGCGGCCGCGCCTACCGCGCGATCCTTTTCCGCGACGGTTCCGGCGCCGAGGCCTATTACACGCCCGACGGCAAGTCGATGAAGAAGGCTTTCCTGCACTCGCCGCTGAAATTCGCCGCGCCGATCACGTCGCATTTCAGCTATCACCGCTTCCACCCGATCCTGAAGGAGTATCGCGCGCACCTCGGCATCGACTACGGCGCGCCCATCGGCACGCCCGTGCAGACCATCGGCGAAGGCAAAGTCGTCTTCGCGGGGCCCAAGGGCGGCGACGGAAATCTCGTTAAAGTGCAGCACTCGAACGGCTACACCACCTACTACATGCACCTCTCGCGCATTCTGGTGCGCAATGGCGCGCACGTCGCGCAGGGCCAGACCGTCGGCCTCGTCGGTATGACGGGCCTCGCCACCGGCCCGCATCTCGATTTCCGCATCGAGTCGCACGGGCAGTTCCTGAACTTCGAAAAGCTCCCGCTGCCGACCGCCGACCCGATTTCCAAACGCAATTGGGCCGCGTTCACCGCCGAGCGCGATCACGCGTTCGCGCTGATGCCCCCGCTGCCGGGAAAAAACGCGACAGTCGCGCAAAATCAATCGCCGCAGCAAAATTCCGCCGCGCGCTGAAAATCGCGAAATCTGATTTTCGGTCCTCAAAATCGCAACTCGCTCATTCCGTGCCGCTTAGCCGAATTCGAAGTGTGCAAAATGCGCCGTTAAGCGCCAAAATCGTGCAAAATTCGGCATCTTAGGGCCTGTTGGGGCGCCGAATCGGGCATGAAGTCAGAGATCCGAATTCATTCGCGTTTGACGTAATTTTTCGGCCCGCATGGGAGGGAGATCGGTGAAGAAGAATCTTCCGTTGGGAAAAGTCTACCAGTTGCTGGAACCGGGGCCCGTCGTCATGCTCACGACAGCGGCGGAAGGCCGGCCGAACATCATGACGCAGTCCTGGCACATGATGATCGACTTCGAGCCGCCGATCGTGGCCTGCGTGGTGAGCAACCGGAATTTTTCGTTCGACATCTTGAGAACCACGAAAGAATGCGTGATCAACATACCGACGGTGGAGCTGGCGAAGCAGGCGATCGGCTGCGGGAACACGTCCGGACGCAAGACCGACAAGTTCAAGCGCTTTCGCCTGACGCCGATGCCCGCGTCGAAAGTGGGCGCGCCGCTGATCGCCGAATGCTACGCCAGCCTCGAATGCGGAGTGGTCGACGCGCGCTGGGCGAATCAATACAACGTCTTCATCCTGGAAGTCCTCCAGGCGTGGATCGATCCGTCGCGCAAGCGTCCGCGCACGATTCACCATCTCGGCTACGGCCGATTCATGGTCAGCGGCCGCACGATCCGGCTGCCTTCGAAAATGAGATGACACCCGCGCCGTCGCGCGGCTGGACCCTGCAGCTCAAGAGGAAGCGCCAGCCCGCGAACTCCCCGGCTATTTCGGGGGCGGGGCGGAGTTCGCAGCGGGAGCAGGCGCGGCCTTCGGCGCGGACGGGATTTGCTGCGGCACGATATCGGCTTTGGAAGCGGGCGGCGCGGGCGCCACTTTGTCCGGCCGCGGGAATTCGAAAATGCCCAGGGGATCATCGGCGATGAGAATGCGATCCGGCTCGACGAGGATCGACGTGGGCTTCAATGAGGCGCCGCTCGGCGTCGCGATGTAAAAGATGTCCAGGCGATTGCCGTTGCTATCGAAATGCACGAGCGTATCGGCGATCGCGGCCCATGCGTCCTGCGTTTCCGGATCGACGCCGACGGCGGTGATGACCGGCTTCTCGAGCCGGTGCTTCGAAGGATCATCGAGCGCGATGCGAACGGTCGCCGTGGCGCGGTAGGTATCAAAACCGGGACGGTGAGCAAAGCCTTCACCGCCGGGCCTGCCGCCGGCTTCACCGCGCGAGCCGAATCCCCCGCCGCCTTCTCCGCCAAACATTCCCGGCATTCGCTCGTGAAATCCGCCGCCCAATCCCATGCCGAACATGCCGGGCATCACGGGACCGCCGCCGAGACCGAGCACATTCGAATCGAACGAGTCAAACGGCGAAGAATCCGCGCCCGCGGGGTACGAGCCGGCGTCCGCGGTGTACGCGAGCGCATCGCCGGGCAGAACGGACTGCTCGCTGTCCCCGGAACTGGCCGTGCCTCGGCCGCGGCCGCGACGGCCTCCTGCGCCGACGGAAACGCCGGTGAGAGAGTGAAGATCCGTCCAGGCAGTGACGCTTTCCGGACCGCCGAGTCCCGACATTTTGTAGCCGAGATCGACTTCGTGGCCGGCGCGGCCGGCGACCGGGCCAAAAGTTTCGGCGGCGATGGTCGCGTCGTAGGCGGAATAGCCGAAGCGGTCGAACCGCTGCAGCGTGGGATCGGGCAGCGACGTGAACGCGAAGTAGATGTTTCCACTCGAGTCGCCGGTGATCCGGCCGCGATCCAGCACGAGTTCTTTAGCCGGCTGGCCGTCCGGCTGGTCCATGGGATCTCCGAAAGTCCGGACAGATGAGCCGCCTTCGTCCATGATCTGGATCAGGCGTTTGGAATGCAGCTGCGTGACCGCGAATTGCCCGCCGGAAAGCGCGACGACGGATGTGGGAGCCGTGACCGGAACCGAAGCGACGAACGAACCATCGTGCCCGAAGACCTTCACGGCATTCGCGCCGCGGTCGGCGACGAAGAGGCGGTCCTGCGAATCGATATCGATCGAAACCGCATAGGTGATCGTCGCGCCGCGCGAATTCGCGTTGGGAATCCGACCCACCAGATTTCCAGTAGCGCTGTAGATGAAGACGGCCGTGGCTGGCTCGGCGACGATGAAATAACGGCCGGAGGAATCCCGCTTCAGCGCGGAAACACCGGGGCCGATTGCCGGAAAGACGCGGTCTTTCGCGCGGAGAGTGTCGTGAAGACCCTGCGCGCGAACGCCGGAGGGCGCGGCCGCCAGGGACAGCAGGCACGCAGCGACCCCACACAGCGCCAGCCTTTCGTGGCCGAACATGGTCTTACCTGGCCCTCAACCCACACCGGAACAGCGTTCGTTGCTATTTCCCCGGAGCGAGGCGAAAAGTTCCCGGACGAGAGCGGCCCGAGGCAGGCCGGATCGAGCTCAACGAGGGCTATTTGGAGAGCTTGACGAGGGTGAGGGAGCGGAGCTCGCGGACCCAGCGGCCGGGACGTTTGTCATGGGGCACGACGAGGCGAAGCGGGCCAACTTTGTCGGGCAGCGGCTGACCGTCCAGCGTATCCGCGACGAGAATATCGGAGTCCTGGAAGCTGCTGTCGAGCTCCGCCAGCGAGAAGGTGACGACGTAGCCGTCGGCGCCTTCGGCGCGCAGGTAGGCGGCCAGGTCCGCGCCCCGGAGCTGCGTACCCTGCGGCACTCCGGCACGCTTCAGCAGCTCGGCGACCGCCACACCCTGGTAGGTTTCCTGCTTGCCGGTGTGCTCATTGGTCGCCCTCACGATCTGGCGCGGCAGCGTGCCGAGGTCCGCTAGAGATAAAGAAAGACTTTGCTTAACGTCGCCTGCGACCGCGAGCGCCGGGGACGAGACCGAGCCGGGGGACGGCGCGGGCGCCTGCGCCCAAACCGCCGGAAGGATGCCGGCACAGGCGATCAAGAGTGCAGCGAGGGATCTCACCCGGGCATGATAAGGCCTATCGAACCGAGTGTCGAGGAGCCATGGCGCGGACCGTCGCAAGACGGGCACAGGCGCGCCCAAATAATCTTTGCCCGAAAGACCGCAATGCTATGATTTTTTTGATGAGCCGCGCAGGCTCGCGGCGCAGTGAAGGTACCTGCAGAAACGGAATCTGTCCGGCTAACGAGGGATCTCCGACCGCTCGTTCTTCTTCCCTCTTCTGCTGAATTGCCGGAGCGCGGGCATCCTCGGAACAGACCCTCGGAGGATGGGGTGAGCAAGTCGTCAGCGACGAAAGACGGCGCGGACAAGCGGCGCAGCACGCGCCTGACGCTTGCCTTGCCCATCAAGGTCAAGGGCATCGACGCGCTGCATGAGGCGTTCAGCGAACAGACGCGCACGGTGATGGTGAGCTGCCACGGCTGCCGTTACATCTCGCGCCACTACGTCACGAAGGGCTCCGAAATCACGCTGGAAATTCCGCGCGGAATTCCGAACCGGCCTCCGCGAAACGTCACGGCGAAAGTGATCTGGGTCCAGCGACCCAGCCACGCGCGCGAGATGCTGTACATCGGACTGAATCTCGACGTGCCCGGAAATGTCTGGGACATTCCAATGCCTCCGGACGACTGGTTTCCGCCGCCCGGTGAACCAGTTTTCGTGCTTGAGGAGCCGCCCGCGCCGCCGCCGACACCGCCCGCCGCGCCGCCGCCGGCGCCGGTCACTCTGACGGCCTCGTGGGACGCGAGCGAGATTCTTATGATGGCGAGCCGCGCCGAGGGACGCCAGGCGGAACTCGCCGCGGCCCTGGAGATGGCCAAGTCCGAAAAGTCGAGCGTGGTTGCCGTGGCAGAGGAACCTGCGCCGGTCCATCCGCCGAGGACCGCGCACAATCCAGCTTTGCCGGAAGGCGTCGAACACGCGCTAAGAGCGGCGATCGAGAGGCTGTCAGATTCGGCCGTGGAGAGATTCGCCGAGCGCGCCTCGGAGCGCATGGCGAAAATCGTGGAAGAAGCGCGGCGCGCCTACGCATCGGCAGCGGAAGAATTGGACGAAAAGATTCAAAAGGCGGTGCAGGACGCGCTGGAGAATTCGAACGGCAACGCGCGGCACGGCCGCGGCAAGCGCAGGCGGTAGGAAACATCCTCGAAGAGAGAACCGACTGAAGGACGACTTCGCCGCCGAGACGCCCTTCGGCGATGCTCAGGACGAGGCGGCGCCACGAGAACGACTGTGGGCGAGGCACAGAGAAGAATGGGCGGCGCGACGCCAAGTTCGTTTGCCGGGCACGATAGTTCGTGCCCCTACGGGAGAGCCCGACGCGGGAAGATCGGCGGACTATTCCTTGTAGACGACGCCGGCTTTCATGACGAAGGAAACTTTCTCGACTGCGGTGATGTCCTGCAGCGGATTTCCCGGAACGGCAATCACGTCGGCAAAGTAGCCGGGCTTTAGCGCGCCGATCTGGCCATCCCATCCGAGCAGTTTCGCGCCATTCAGCAGATCCGCCTGAAGAACCGCGGCGGGCGTCATGCCGAACTTCACCATCAGCTCCAATTCGCGCGCCTGCGTGCCGTGCGCGAACGGACCGACATCGGAGCCGACGGCCATCGGCACGCCCGCGGCGACCTGCTTTGGAAATTCCTTCGACTTCCCGTCGAAGAACTGGCGGTTCTGTTCGGCGGTGCCGGGCTTTTCGGGGTGCGCCGCGAAATACTCGAAGATCGTGAGAGTGGGCACGGCGAAGATGCGCTTTTCGCGCATGAGGCGCATGGTTTCATCGTCGAGATGATTGGCGTGATCGATGGAGACAACGCCCGCCTGCGCGGCGAAAAGAGCGCCCGGCTCGCCGGTGGCGTGAACGGCGACCCGGCCGCCGAGACGAGCGGCCTCCTGCACCGCCACAGCGAGCTGCGCTTCGGTGTATTGATAGGGCGTCGACAGCTTTCCGTCGCGGATCGCGTCGGCGCCCGTTTCATAGATTTTCGTGAAGTCCGCGCCTTCCTTGTATGGCCGGCGCATGACGGCGACGAGCTCATCGGCGGTGTTGGCGTAGTCGGCGTTGGGCAGGACGCGCTGCGCGGGGTTGTAGCCGATGGCGTCCTCGTGGCCGCCGAGAATATTGATCGCATTGCCGCTGATGCGAAGGCGCGGGCCGGGAATTTTTCCAGAATCGATCGCGTCGCGGACGGCGGTGTCTGCCGAGCCGGCGCCTTCGGTGCCCATGTCGCGCTCGGCGGTGAAGCCGGCCATCAGGTCCGCGCGCGCGGCGAGAGTCGCCATGATCGTGCGCTGCGGAACCGATTCCTGAACGGTTTGCAAATCTTCGGCGCCGGGATGCAGGAAGAGATGGATGTGCGCGTCGATGAGGCCCGGCATGAGCGTGACGTCGCCGAGGTCGATAATTTGCGCGGCCGCAGGGTGCGTGACCGCAGAGCCGGCCTCGACGATTTTTTCCCCTTCGACGAGAACTTCGCCGGGCGCGATGATTTTCGCGTTTTCAATATCGAGCAAGCGCGCCGCGCGGAGAACGATTGGGCGCGGCGGAGGCGAAGATTGACCTGAAGAGGGCGCCAGGGCGCCCAGTACGAAAAGCGCGGCGAGAACGACGATGCGGCGGAGAGCAGGCATCACGATGCGCATGATATCACCACGGCGTGGGCCGCGCGCATCCGCGCCATGCGAGCCAGGTTCGCGGCGCCGGTGATTTCAGCGTGGTGGGAATGAAGAACAAACGCCGGCGAGACGCCCTTCGGCGATGCTCAGGACGAGCCGGCGCTACGTGAACCCCTACCAGCTCGGGTTGCCGCAGACGAAATTGACAGCGTCGGTGGTGTTGCCGCTGCCCTTGTAGATCGCGACCTGCGGATAGGGGCAGAGCGGGCGCGTATTATCGACCGCGTTGCTGGTGATGTGAGTGGCGACGATCTTTTCGGGAGCGGTCCTGTTTTCGCGCCACTGCTCGAGAGAGGTGAGCACGTCGAAGACGTTCGGGCCGGGACCGCCCTGGCAGTGCTGCATGCCCGGCACCATGAAGAGGCGCAGGAATTCCTGCGTCTTCTGCGCGCCGCCCATCGCGGCGACGACGCTGCTGTAATAGTTGACGCTGTTGCCGGGAGCGATCGCCTGATCGCTCCAGCCGTGGTACATGATCATTTTTCCGCCGTGATCCTCGAAGAGTTTCAAGTTCGGGTCGATGGCGTTGACGACCGAAGCGAGCTTTTGATCGGCCGTGCGCGTGTCGCGGTCGACATCGAGCGTGCGGAAATCCCACTTGGGATCGCCGAAGACCATGTAGCGGAAGAATCCATCGCCGATGCTGATCGGGTCCGGACCCTGCGCCATGCCGCCCCATCCGGGTTCGCTGCCGATTTCGAAGCCGGGGAAGACAGGCTTGCCGTCGTGGTACTTCGCGCCGGCGTAGAGCAGCTGCGCGGTCTTGACCTGCGGAGCGGTAAGGCAGCCGGGGCCGTCCGCGCCCGGACACTGGATCGATTTCGGATCGAATTTGCAGCGGCGGGGATCGGCGATCACGCCGTCGAGGACGCCGTCTTTCGCGTCGCAGGCGTCGAGCGCCGCTTTGTGGATCACCGCGTACTTGGCCGGCGGAATGTAGCCGGGCGAATTCATCCCGTCCTTCAGCGCAACCCAGCTTTCATAGATCGAGCCGGCCTGAAGATGCGTGATGTAGTTGGCGGGAGCGCCGGCGACGATTCCGTCGTAGTCGGTGGGATAGCGCTGCGCTTCGGTGAGTCCCTGCTTTCCGCCGGTGGAGCAGCCGTTCCAATACGCGAGCTTCGCGGGCTTGCCGTAGTACGCCTGAATGATGAGCTTGGAATCGACGGTCATTTCGTGGACGGCGCGATAAGACCAGTCGACGAGCTTTTCGGGATGGCCGAGGGCCCAGCTTTCGTCGTTGCCGCCGGCGTGGCCCGTATCCGTGCTGGCCGTGGCGTAACCGCGATTGATCGCGGCGGCGAGAGCGGTGTAGGTGATCTGGCCGATGAAGCCGCCGTTGCCGACCGCTTCGAATTTTCCGTTCCAGCGAGGCGCGGCGGGCAGCCAGACTTCGAAATTGATGCGCGAATCGTCCGTGGGCGTCGAGACGGCGACGACGCGGCAGAGCGGCACCGCGATATTCAGGTTGCCGGCGGGAGCGATCGGCCCGGGCGGAATCGGAATCGTGAGATCAGGGGGCGGATTGATCGCCGTGGCGGAAGCGATCGCCGCGTTCGGAATCTTGAGCGAGGTGAGGCTGTCGCAGGATTGTTGCGCGGCCAAGCGCGCGGGCGCGAAGACGAACGCGGCCAGCAGGAACGAAAACAGAAATGCAATGAAGCGATTCCTCATGCGAAGGCCTCCAGAAGTTTCACGACACGCTCGAATTCCGATGATGGGCAAGACCTCAGGGGCTAAAGCCCGTCGATCTCCCCGGCGCTATTGTCGGAGCTGAAGCTCCGACCCCCTAAACTGCTTGATGCGCGCCCCAAAGCCGCCTGGTGCGCGGCCCCCTGGGCTGGCTCACGCACTGTCCCCAAGGCGGCCTGATGCGCCGACCGAGAGAACCGCGGTGATGCGTGTGACGTATACAACGCGGGCGGCGTTGCAAGCAAGCGAGAGATGGGGCGCGCGAAATGTGGCGGCGCGGGGGCGAGAGTTACTGCGAGTTGCCGGAGAATTCGGCGAACTGGCTGCGGCGAGCGGGCTCCGCGGCAGCATCGGCCGATGCG
This sequence comes from Verrucomicrobiia bacterium, assembly GCA_035500255.1. GTDB lineage: Bacteria > Acidobacteriota > Terriglobia > Acidiferrales > UBA7541 > Palsa-295. The sequence goes on from DATJXJ010000047.1 coordinate 8,393, forward strand.
GAGGCGAAGTAGTTGCGCTCGTAGAGGCCGCGGTAGATGCGGCCGGCGATTTCGGAAGCGTGCGGGCCGCTGATGATGCGGCTGCCTCCGTGGAGCAGCACGACGATGACGATGCGCGGATGGGCCTGGTCGGCGTAGGAAACGAACCAGCCAAGGCGGCCGCCGAGGCCTTCGTCGTTGCACGTGCCGGTCTTGCCGAGATCCTGTTCGCCGTCGGGATCGTAGCTGCGGCGGGCGGTGCCGTAGAGAACGGCGGCGAGCATGCCGTCGCGAAGATCGGGGAGCAGGGGCGCGATATCGAATTGGGCGCGCACGCGCGGGACGAATGCCTGGCGGTCCTCGTCGGTGCGCGGATACTGCAGGTAATACTGCGTGCCGCCATTGGCGAGCATGGCCGCCAGCGACGCGAGCTGAAACGGGGTGATGCGAATCCCTTCGCCGAAGCTCGACATGCGCGCGACGCCGCCATAACTGGGCGGCGACGGCGGAACGAAACCGGGCTGCTCCTCGGGAATGTTGTAGCCGACGCGGTCGCCGAGGCCGAGCAGCTTGTCATATTTCGCGACGCGCTCGAAGCCGAGCTGCGTGCCGACTTGCTCGAAAAACTTGTTGTTGGAATGGGCCATCGCTTCGGTGAGGTCCATATAGCGGCGCTTGCCGACGCGAATCATGGTGTCGCGGTTGATGACGCCTTCCTGAAGTCCGGCGATGGCGACGAAAGGCTTGATCGTGGAGCACGGCTCGAAGCCGGAAGAGAACGCCATCTTCTGATTGACGACGGCGAGGACGCGGCCGCTCGAGGGATCGACCGCAACGACGGAGCCTTTCTCATGGCCCAGGGCGTCGACGGCGATCTGGCGGACGGTCGGATCGTCGTCCGTGGTCAGGTCGTCCTTGGCGGGATCGACGCGTTCGACAACGCGGGCGCGGCGATGGTGACGCTGCGGCGGCGCGGCAGACGCGATTCCGGGGCCTCCGATGAGGAAGAGGCACAGAATCGAGACCGCTTGTTTGAGAGCTGGGACCCTTGGCATGTGCGTTTTGTCAGATGCGGAAGCCTGCCCGGTTCAATGCTCGACCTCAGTGTAAAAAAGTGAGGCGCGGCTTCGCAACCAAATTGCGAAAATCATTGTCCATCGTGACATCCGGACACGCAACTGGCCGAGGGGACAGGAGGGCGGGCGCCCGCTTTCAAGCGCGCCGCAAGAGAGTTATGATTTGCGCCAATCACTACCTGCAAGGAGAGGAAACATGATGACAACGGCAGAGCGGGAAACGCTATTGAGGAGTCTGGCGGAGTCGCGCGAACGGCTACTGGGGGCCGTGGGGCAGCTTTCGCGCGAGCAACTGCATTACCGCCCGGCGCCCGGGCGATGGAGCGTCGCCGAGTGCGTGGAGCACATCACGACTGTGGAGGGGCGCGTGATGGGCATCCTCCAGAAGACACTGAGCGAGGGCCCGACTCCCGCCAAGCGCAAAGCCAAAGAAGACGACGCGCTGATCGCGGACGTCGCGGGGCGAATCACGAGGTTTCAGGCGCCGGAATTCCTGGCGCCCACCGGCCAGTGGGCGGATGAGCAACTGCTGAAAGAGTTCGAGGCGGCGCGCGGGCGAACGCGGGAATTCGCCAGCGCCACCAGCGCCGATCTGCGAAACCACTTCTTCCCGCATCCTGTCTTCGGAGAGATGGACGCGTATCAGTGGCTGCTGCTGCTGGCGGCGCACTGCGACCGGCACCGCGCGCAAAGCGAAGAAGTGATGGCGAGCGCGGGATTTCCGCGGTCGAGCGCGGCGGCGCGATAGGGCACGTTCCTCGCAGCCGAGAAAGCTAAACCGCGGCGGCGCGTGGGAAACCGGGCGAGGCGATCAGCTCCTCGATCTGCGCGCGGTGCCGGTCGCTGTGCGCGGCGACGAGAAGCACCCACTGATAGCAATCGAGTTCACCGAACAACGGATGAGTTGAGAAATACCGCCGCAGGTCGGCCGGCGTCGTGGCGACCAAATCGGCGGAGCGCCTGCGGACGGCCTCAAATTCGGGAATCAACCGATCGTGCGGCCAGCGAGCCGCGGGCCGGACGGGCTCCGGCGCCTGCGCGCGCTGCACCCGGCCCGCTACATGCTGCACGAGATCGTCATCACGGCCCTCATACGCGCTGCGCCGGGCCGGATCGATGGGCTGCTGAAGCGCAGCGGGAATTCCCTCACAGATGCGGCGATTTTCAACCAGGATGAGATGTTCGAGACAGTCCGCGATGGACCAGCGGTCGGGCGCGGGCTTGAACTGGAGCTGCTCGCGCGAAAGTCCGCGAATGGTGCCGAGCAAGCTATCGCGGCTCTGCGCGAGATAACTGATCGCCCGTTCGCGTTCGGCCGGCGTCATGAGGATCTCCCCGGAATTCGGAGCCTAGCGAGCGCTGCGTCCCTGCGCCGCGGCAGCAGCCTTGGCGGCGGGCTTATCGCCGTCGGCGGCCGCTTTTTTCGCGTCTTCGGCAGCAGGAGCGAGCAGGCCGAGCGATTTGCGAATCTCGTGATCGATCTTGTCGCGGATATCGGTGTGCTCGCGCAGGAAGAGACGGGCATTTTCGCGACCCTGCCCCAGGCGCTCGCCCTTATACGAAATCCAGGTGCCGGACTTCTCGAGGACATTCTTCATCACGCCGAGATCGAGCAGATCGCCTTCCTTGGAGATGCCCTCGCCGTAGATGATGTCGAATTCGGCCTCGCGGAACGGCGCGGCGACTTTGTTCTTAACAATTTTCGCGCGCGTGCGCGAGCCGACGACGCGGTCCCCTTCCTTGATGGACTGGATGCGGCGGATATCGACGCGAATCGTGGAATAGAACTTCAGGGCGCGGCCGCCGGTGGTGGTCTCGGGATTGCCGAACATGACGCCGATTTTTTCGCGGATCTGGTTGATGAAGACGAGGCAGGTGCGCGACTTGTTGACGATCGCGGTCAGCTTGCGCAGCGCCTGCGACATCAGGCGCGCCTGCAAGCCCATCTGCGGCTCGCCCATTTCGCCTTCCAGCTCGGCCTTGGGGACGAGCGCGGCGACCGAATCGACGACGATGATGTCCACGGCGTTGGTGCGAATCAGCGCCTCGGCGATGGCCAGCGCCTGCTCGCCGTTATCGGGCTGGGAGACGAGGAGATTATCGACGTCCACGCCCAGCTTGCGCGCATAGGCGGGGTCGAGCGCGTGTTCGGCGTCGATGAAAGCGGCCTGGCCACCCATCTTCTGGGCTTCGGCGATCACGTGGAGCGTGAGCGTGGTCTTGCCGCCCGATTCCGGGCCGTACACTTCAATCACGCGGCCGCGCGGAAAACCGCCGACGCCAAGAGCGGCGTCGATGGAGATCGAACCGGTGGGAATCACGCTGACGGGAACGAGGACGTCCCGCGTGCCCAGGCGCATGATCGCGCCTTTGCCATAGTCCTTTTCAATTTGCGAGATTGCGAGGTCCAGATTTCTTGTTTTTTCGTCAGTCATTTAGACACCTCAAAGAGGGGGATTTCGTTTAGGCCACGCCTTTGGCGGGCAAGTCCCGGCTGAGGGGCAGGCCCGCCGCGGCAGGCGCGCCGATTCTAGCAGAGTGCAAGCGGCCCGGCCCGATGGCTTTCTGGAGGGGATCCTAGCACGAGGCGAAGAAAAAGCAAAATCTATTTCCGCCACCAGAATATCCGACATTCAGATATACTGACATACAGACAGGGAGGCTCCCCATGGAATCCGCGCGGGTGGGAAAGCGAGGCACGATCATTGTGCCGGCCAAGCTGCGCAAGCGGTACGGAATCGAGGAAGGCTCCTTCGTGACCGCTGAGGCTCGCGAGGACGGCATCCTGATTCGCCCGGCCGTGATCATGCCGATCGAACGCTACACGCCCGAACGCAAGGCCGAATTCGTCCTGTCCAACGCGACGACCGCGCAAGACTACCGCGAGGCGCGCAAAGCCGTCCGAGAGCTCGGCTTGGACCCGGATTCCATTCCGCACCGGCGGCCCAAGTAAGCAACATGGACCGTGTGTTTCTCGACGCGAACGTCCTCTTCTCGGCGGCTTATCGGCCCAATGCCGGACTCGCTCCATTGTGGAAACTGGAAGACTGCATCTCGTACAGCTCGCGATATGCGCTCGCGGAAGCCATGGCGAACCTCGATGAGAACGCGCAAAAGGAACGCCTCAAGAACCTGTGCCGAACGGTGGAGCTCGTGGACGCAACCTCTTTCGAATTGCCGTCCACAGTCGCACTACACGAAAAAGACATTCCCATCCTCGGCGCGGCAATCGGAGTCGCGGGGACCCACCTTCTCACGGGCGACGTGCGCCACTTCGGGCCCTTCCTGGGGAAACGGATCGCCGGTGTGCTGATCCAATTGCCCGGCGACTATCTGAGAGGACGAAAGTAGCGCTCCTCCGAGCCGACGCGGGACAGCAGAAGCGCGGCGGAACCAATCAGTATCGATAGAAGCCGCGGGCGGATTTGCGGCCGAGCCAGCCGGCGGCGACGTATTTGCGCAGCAGCGGGCAGGCGCGATATTTGGGGTCGCCGAGTCCCTTTTGCAGCACGTCGAGGATTTCGACGCAGACGTCGAGGCCGATCAGGTCGGCCAGCTCGAGCGGGCCCATGGGATGATTCATTCCCAGCCTCATCACGGCGTCGACGGCTTCGGGCGTGGCGACGCCCTCCATCACGACGTAGGCGGCTTCGTTGATCATGGGCATGAGAACGCGATTGGAGACGAAGCCGGGCGCGTCGTTGACGGCGACGGGAGTTTTTCCGAGCTTTTCGCAGAGCGCGGTGG
>DATJXJ010000048.1:0-44202 GCA_035500255.1 Verrucomicrobiia bacterium
CCGAAAATGAACGCAGACGTAAAGGCCGCCAGGTTTATAGTGATCGCAGGGTTGTTCGCCCCACCTGGATCCGTTGGCGGACTTGCGGATCCCCCCGATTCGACGATGGGGCCTATTTCGTCGCAGGGAAAATCAAGGCCGCCGAGGGTGCAGCCACCATCTATACCGCCTCCACCGAAGCCACCGTAAAAATACCTAAGCACGGGGCCTCCCCCTCCAACGGGTATCGCTGCTGGGCGCTTGAGACCCGAAGGGTCAGCTCCGTTTATTGGGTCGTTTTCTGCGTAGCTATAGCGGTTCAAGGTCTGCGGTTCGAAGACCGAGCCGCTAACTGGGTCAGGCGAAGAAAAACGCGCGAGCCTGCTCGCGTAATATCGAGCCATCGCGTAGTCATTCCCTGACTCCGCATCGCGTTCTTTGCCGGTAAACAGTGATGGGCTGAAAGCGTACAAATGCACAAAAGGTTCACTGCAGTCGTACATTAACCCATGTTGCATCGTAGCGATGACTGCTCCCTGTTCAAGTGGCAACACTGAGATGGATCGTTAATTCCTGTGCCGAATGTTTGTTAATGCGCACTCGAAGCTCGTAAATGTTCATGCCCGGTCCGGACACCCGGATGTAAAACAGCTTTCCCCTCTTCGGTGGTTCAAAAGAGAAACGCCCCCCCGCATCAGTCTTAGTCGACGCGAGCACATTCTTCCAGTCAGAGCTACAGAGCTCAACCGTTACCCTGCTTGCTGGCTGGTCTCCCCAAACAAGAACATGACCAGCTAGTGCGCGGCTTATGGAGATTTCCTTCTGAATGTCAAGCTGGGTTGCGTACACTGTCCCTCCGGCGAGGATGAGAACCGCCGCGAGTAGTGCGAACTGATGCGGAACTCTCATGATCATTTCTTGATGATTATAGAATAAGATTCCTGCGGATTTGGAGAGTTCGCTGGGCCTCCAGCACCGGTGTTGTAATCCTTGAGGTAGGGACGTTGATCCCTCAACGTCATTTCTCGTTGTAGGGCCTCGTTGTGACCCGCCGCGTAGCTGCCGCCCATTCCGCCGTCAATCTTCGCGTAGGCCTCTGCGAGCTCATGAAAAACGATGGTCCACTCCGCAGCTAGTTTGAGGTTGGTATTTGACGTTCGCGTTAGATTTCCATTGTTGAGGTTGAGAGCGAAGATATCACTAATGCCAGCCGGCGGGTTAGGGCCTTTCGTTTGGTCGCCAAATGTTGGAAGGTTCGCCATATATCCATGAGTAAGAATATCGATTCTAACGGGGCCCTTATCCGTCATAACTGTCGGTCCGACACTAAAGTCGTATGTATTCTTGCTACCAACGAGATCGTTGATGAGCGATGCTCCCTCATTCTTGCTCAGATCAAGTCCCGTCGTGTCGAAACTAATGACCCCCGTTTTCGCATCCATCGAGAGTCGATTTGCAGCATCCCCGGCGATCTGCTGCAGATCCGCAAAACACTCCGCTTGCTGGTTAGCGCCGCCGACGCATTGCAAAATCTCACCGGTTGGGTCGATAAAGCGGAGTGGATTATTCGCGACATAAGCATAAAGATTGAGCTGCTGCGGGTTCGTCAGACGTTCTGTCGTAATCACAACTGGATCGGTGGTCATGAAGCGGCCTATGCTAGACGAATCGTATCGCGCCTTGAAGTTATCGAGTCCGGATTCGGCATCTCTTTCTTTGCCGGTGAACTTATGGCTCGGCGAGCAGGTGGTGGTGTACGAGCGCTCGCCACCGAAGGGATAGAAGTCAGCGTCATAGCAAAGTGTTACAGTAGTCTGGCCTGATGGCACGAGAGCCATCACACGTGAAGTTCCAAGATGGTCGGCAGCGTAGTAGAGCACATTGTTCGCGGAATCGCGGCGGGCGATGCGTCTCCCACCGAAGAAGATATATTCGCCGAAATTGCCGTTTGTCGAGACGCCGGTCTGGTCCGTTTCATCCAGCGGATCGCCGCTCATGCCATACCAATAGAGTTTGAAAGGTGTGCCGGTGCTGGTTTTTTCCACGCGCTTGCCATCGCCATCGTAGACATAACCGGTGGTGGACGCCGTGGCGGCCTGTATCATTTGATTTTCGGCGTTGAACGTGAAGGTGCCGCCACCGGTGCCAGTGATGGCTGTCATGTTTCCGGCCGTATCGTATGTGTAAGCGCTGCCGCTGGTGATGCGGTTCTGTGTAGTGGCCGTCACGCTAAGGCTCTCCTGCGCGCATTTCCTTCCAGCTTTGACTGCGGGCGCGGGACGGCGCCGAAGGACCCTCGGCGTCGGAAACTACACCCGCTCTCCCCGCTTTGCCTCCGCTACTTGCGGCGCCGCCAGCGGCAGCGTCACGCGGAACCGGCTTCCCTTCCCGCCTTCGAGCGGACTCTCGCACGCCAGCGTTCCGCCCATCTCGTCCACGCGCCGCGCCACAATCGAAAGCCCCAGTCCCGTGCCGGTTGCCTTCGTCGTGAAGAACGGCTGAAACATTTTCGCGCGCATATCGCTCGAAATCCCCGGACCGCGATCCTCGATCGATATCGCCAGCCGGTCTCCTTTTCGCGCCAGCGCCAGATCGACCCGCCCGCCGTCCGGCTGCGCCTCGATAGCGTTGACGATCAGATTCGATAACACTTCGCTCAGCGCCTCTTCGGACGCCGCGACGAAAAGATCTTCGGTCGCTGCGCCTGCCGCGCCGATAGGCGCGTCGAACTCGACTGCCACGTTTCTCCGCTCCGCATCGTGCCGAAAGAGAGCCACGGTTTGCTTCGTTAGCTCGACGGCGGAGACGCGTCCGCCGCTCACGGAAGGCTTCGCGAATTTCAGCAACTGGCTGAGCTTCGCATTCATTCGGTTAATCTCGTCGAGCACGAGCCCGCAATCGTGGCGCAGATCGGCCGGCAACTCTCCTTTTTCGAGCTGCACTTGCAGAATCGTCTTCATCGAGCTGAGCGGATTGCGCAGATTGTGCGACACGCTGGCTGCCATCTGCCCGAGCATCGCCAGCCTCTCGCGCTCCGCCAGTTCCCGCTCGAGCCGGACTTTCTCCTCGATCAGCCGGCAAAGGTCGACCGTGGCGGGAAGCTGCTCGGCGAGAAATTGCAGCGCCGCCGTCGTCTCACCGGTCAGAAACGCGCCGGTCGAAGCCGCTTCCAGCTGTCCGATTTCTTTGCCGTCCCTCACCAGCGGAATTCCCGCCGCGTGCCCCAACCCCCCGGGCCCTTCGAGCGGCTTCGACTCGGGATCGCGCGGGATCGAGATCCGGACCGCGGCAAGCCCGAATTCCTGGCGGATCAAGTTCTCCGCGCGCGCGATCAGCCGCGCGAGGTCTCCGTGTCGCGCCTCGGCCTGCAATTCCACGCTCAGCCGCTGCGTGCGATCCATCCGCTCGCGCAACGTGCGATGCAGCGCCGGCCCGATCACTCGCTCCATCGGCTCGAAAAGAAAAATCAGCACGAACAGCAGCACGCTCGCGGTCGCCTCCGGCGGAAACACGGGCGCCAGCCATCCGCTGATCCGGTGCACCAGCGCCAGATACAGCAGCGCCAGAAACGTCGCCGAAAGCGCGTACACCAGATTCCTCTGCGCCCCGTACTCCAGGAAGTTGTGTTTCAGCGTGTAGCGAATCAGCACAGCGCCCGGCAAGACACCGGCGATCTCGACAAATGCGACCGAATGTCCAGCACTCCATGCCAGGGTGAAAATCACGCCGGAAATGAACAGCGACCAAAACAACCTTCGCTCGGTTCGCTCCCGCGACGTGAACGCGATCGGAAGTTGAAACAACGCCCCTGCCATCGCCGAGAGGACAACTAGACCCGATTGGCGAAGGAAGGAGTCGAGGATCCCCATCAATCCCCACGTCGGATGCCATCGCGATGCGTTCACCGATATCGCGAACATCGCGATCGGCAGCAAGAACAACCCGTACGCGAGAACCAGCGCCCAAGTCGGCACGCGCGCTTTTCGCACCTGCCGCAAGTACTCGATCTGAGTCTGCACCACGAACGGAAAAACGAAGGCCACTCCGAGGGCGATCAGGAATTTGTAGAGGATTTGCGTCGATACAGGCACGACTCCGTACTGAATCTCCGCGTTGATTTCCAGCAGCCCGCCCGCGTAAATCGCGAAGAGCGAGAGAATGAGGAAGAAAAGCAGCCGCTCAAACAACCGCGGCCGCCGGTGCCCCAGAATCAGCGCGATCAGAAACAGGTAGACGAGCGTCCCCGCCGTCAGCGCAATCAACCGAACATAGAAGAGAGCGACCACGGTGCGCCTCGCTGGACCGGATTTTAGACCGCGTGCCCCGGCAACTCAATCCTCAACCGTCCGCGACTCCAGACGCCGCATAAGTTATTTTGCCACATACACTTAGAATCCATTCACCAGCCGCCGCAAGCCCGCGGACACGATCGGTTTTTCCTTGACTCCCGATCCGCTTTTGCTATATTAGCAGTCGCCTGCGAGGAGTGCTAAGTCCGCCCTCGCGGGTCACACACTCAGCAGACCTTTGGAGGAATCGCAAACATGGCAGTCAACATTACGCCGCTCCACGATCGTGTCCTCGTGCGGCGGCTGGAAGAAAAGGAAACCGTGAAGGGCGGCATCATCATCCCCGACACGGCCAAGGAAAAGCCGCAAGAGGGCGAAGTGATCGCCGTCGGCGCGGGCAAGATCAACGACAAGGGCGAGCGCGTCGCTCTCGACGTGAAACCCGGAGATCGAGTGCTGTTCGGAAAGTACTCGGGCAACGACATCAAGATCGACGACGAGGAATACATGATCCTGAAGGAAGATGAAATCCTCGCGAAGATCGGTGGGGCCGCCAAGGCCGCCAAGAAGTAACTCGCGTGCGATCCGCCCAGGCGGACGCCGCGGATAACCACTTTCAGGAATTCGAACAGGAGAAAGCGACATGGCAAAGCAAATCGTGACTGGTGAGAATTCGCGCCAGTCGATCTTGCGCGGCGTCAATGCACTGGCGGACGCGGTCAAGATCACCCTTGGTCCCAAGGGCAGGAACGCGGTCATCGAGAAGAAATTCGGCGCGCCGGTCATCACCAAGGACGGCGTCACCGTAGCGAAGGAAATCGAGCTGCCGGATTCGCTCGAGAACATGGGCGCGCAGATGGTGCGTGAAGTCGCCTCGAAGACGTCGGACGTCGCGGGCGACGGCACAACCACGGCAACCGTTCTCGCGCAGGCCATCTTCCGCGAGGGCGTCAAGACCGTCGCGGCGGGAGCCAGCCCCACGGCCCTGAAGCGCGGCATCGAGAAGGCCGTCGAAGTGGCCGTCGAGGAAATCAAGAAGCTGCACAAGGACGTGAAGGGCGACATGATCGCGCAAGTCGGCACGATCAGCGCCAACAACGACAGGCAGATCGGCAACATCATCGCGGAAGCGATGAAGAAGGTGGGCAAAGACGGCGTTATCACCGTCGAAGAATCGAAGACGATGGAGACGACGCTGGAAGTGGTCGAAGGAATGCAGTTCGACCGCGGCTACCTCTCGCCCTACTTCGTCACGGACCCGGAGCGCATGGAGTGCGCGCTCGAAGACGTCCGCATCCTGATCCACGAAAAGAAGATCAGCTCGATGAAGGACCTGCTTCCCCTGCTCGAGCAGATCGCCAAGATGGGCAAGCCGCTGCTGATCATCGCGGAAGACGTTGAGGGCGAGGCTCTCGCGACTCTCGTCGTCAACAAGCTCCGCGGCACGCTGCAGTGCGCCGCCGTCAAGGCTCCCGGCTTCGGCGACCGCCGCAAGGCCATGCTCGAGGACATCGCCACCCTGACGGGCGGCAAGGCCATCACCGAAGACCTCGGCATCAAGCTCGAGAACGTGAAGGTCGAGGACCTCGGCCGGGCGAAGAAAATCACCATCGACAAGGACAACACCACGATCGTCGAGGGCGCAGGCAAGGCCACCGAGATCGAGGGCCGCGTGAAGCAGATCCGGGCGCAGGTCGAGGAAACCACCTCGGACTACGACCGCGAGAAGCTGCAGGAGCGGCTGGCGAAGCTCGTGGGCGGCGTGGCTGTGATCAAGGTGGGCGCGGCGACCGAGACCGAGCTGAAGGAAAAGAAGGCTCGCGTGGAAGACGCGATGCACGCAACGCGCGCGGCAGTCGAGGAAGGCATCGTTCCCGGCGGCGGCGTGGCGCTGGTGCGCTGCATCAACGCTCTGGAAAAGCTCAAGCTGCACGATGACGAGGCCATCGGCGTCAACATCGTGAAGCGCGCGCTGGAAGAGCCGATGCGGCAGATCGCACTGAACGCCGGACAAGAGGGCGCGGTGATTGTGGGCCGCATCCGCGAGTCCAAGGACGAGAACTTCGGCTACAACGCGGACAGCGAGGAGTTCGTGGACCTGGTGAAGGCGGGCGTCATCGACCCGGCCAAGGTCACGCGCCTCGCTCTGCAGAACGCCGCTTCGATCGCCGGCCTGATGCTCACCACCGAAGCTCTGGTGGCGGACATCAAGGAAGACGAGAAGAAGGGCGCCGCGGGCGGCGGTGGCGGTATGCCCGGTGGCGGCGGTATGGGCGGCATGTACTAAACGCGCCCGACAACCTAAGCGAAAAACCAAAGAGCGGTCCGATCACATGATCGGACCGCTCTTTTTTTGCCGCGGAGTTTCGTCACCAAAAGTGAACCGCTAAAAATGATTAGGGAAATGTCGCAAAACATGTATATTGCAGTACATACAAGTCTCAATTAACGCACTGGAAGACATGAAAACTGTTCCGGCTCTGACGGTCACGCAGTGGCTGCGCGAATGGGAGAAGGTAAAGTTTTCGGCCAAGGACCACAGACGCAAACCAGAACCGAATTTCTACATTTTCAAGATGGTGGCGCCCTGGTTAAAGTCGCTTTCGGGCATCCAGCGCCGAACGACTGAGTCTGGCCAGCTTCGGTCTGCTGATCTTGGCATCCAGCGCCGTCACGACGAACAAAGATCAGCGGAGATTCGCCAGTTCATCCACTACGGTTACCCTTGGTCAGAACTCAGCCCTAAGAAGAGAGGCTCTGGCGAATTTGACGACCTCCGAAAGCCGGGATGGCTCCCCACATCGATAGTCGTCAATATTCTCGAAGCTCAAGACGTGCGACGGGGTTTACGCGTTGCCCCGAAAGACCTCGTGAAAGTTTCGACAGCCGAGGCATCTACGGCGACAATTACGCTCCCCGAGAGGTTTGCCGACGCCAGCTGGCGCCCTGAGTCACTGCCCCCAATCGAGGTAATCGACGGTCAACATAGGCTCTGGGCCTTTGAAGGAGATGGCTTCGAGAAGGAGTTCGAGCTTCCCGTGGTAGCTTTCCACGGATTAGACATCAGCTGGCAGGCATACCTGTTTTGGACGATCAACATCAAGCCGAAAAAGATCAACGCGAGCCTCGCTTTCGACCTCTACCCCTTACTGAGGACGGAAGATTGGCTCGATAAGTTTGAAGGACACTCAATTTACCGCGAGACGCGGGCACAGGAACTGACGGAGGGTTTATGGGCCATACGTGAGAGTCCTTGGTACCAGCGAATCAATATGCTTGGGGAAAGCGGATTGGAAACCCCTATGGTGTCCCAAGCAGCTTGGGTTCGTTCATTGATGGCGACGTTCGTGAAAAGGTGGGAAGGCCCGAAAATTGGCGGACTCTTCGGTGCTCGCCTTCGTGAGCACGACGAGGTTCTTCCGTGGAGTCGGGCTCAGCAAGCAGCGCTGCTCATATATCTGGGACAATGCGTCAAGGAGGCCATTAAGAGCACGAAGGCAGATTGGGCAAAAGAACTCCGAAAGGGCTTTCCGGCGGGTGATGATCCCGCCTTCTACGGAGCTAATAGTCTTCTCATGACGGATCAAGGGATCAGGGGACTGCTCCACATAGTCAACGACCTCTGCTACGTGAGGGCCGACGAACTCAAGCTTGTTGAGTGGAAGAGTGACGTTGAGGCTGGCGCTTCAGATGAGCAGGCTGTACGTAGGTCGCTCTCTTCGCTAAGCGATCAGAGATTCTCGAAGTTCGTCGACAACATTGCGGTGACGCTCGCAACTTATGACTGGCGCACGTCCTCGGCTCCGGGGTTGGAAGAGTCGGAGCGGATTCGAAAGGCTGCTTTCAGAGGAAGTGGTGGCTACAAAGAATTGAGGCGCGACCTACTAAAGCACGTGGTAGACGACGGGAAGGTGATCGGAAAGGCGGCCGAGGAGGTTTTCATAGCCTTGGGCTACAACAAGTGAAAAAAGAGAAGCTTGGGAGCGGGGCTAAGTCGACATTAAGAAAAGCCTCTAGAAAAGCTGTAGAGGACTCAGTTCTTGTCGTCAAGCGCCACCTGCAGCAGGCACGCTGGCTGGGTACCAACAACAGATACCAAGAGGATACTATTGCCAGATTGAAGGTGGACAGCAGGCATGGTCGAGCTCCGAGCCACGGACCGCTAAGGCAATACATAACTGCTTCGGCGCCACTCCATTGCGCCGACGGCTGGATGCTTCTTGGTCGAGCCGTTGACTGCCACGCTAGGCGCGACCAGGATTCTGCCCGACACTTTGCCTATTACGCAGAGCTGCGGGCGGCCATGTCGCTTCTTGCTGCCGAGGGGATTGGAGTATTCAGCGGGAACAACTTTGTTGTAGACAAGCAACAAAAATGTCAGCGATTTGGTGGAGGGACGCATTGGGTTACCTGGCGCGCACTCGAGTATTGGGCTGAACTCAAGAGAGCCAGCGACCTTCTCGGGACAAGTTTTCGAATTAGTGGAATAGCCCTACAGGATTGGGTTGACCAGTTCCCTGCGGGCTCGAGCCTAAGGCCCGTCGGAAGCACTTGGCTAAATATGTGGGGCCTCGACCTCCGAATCTTCTCGGAGGACGAAGAGGCCCGAAACGAGGCGAGCTACCGCCCTACCACTCTTCGACAGAGGCCTACGCTTGACGTATCACAGTGCTTGGACTTCATGTGCTCCCTCTGGTCTCTGTGCGAACCTTCTGCCTTATCTCCGTTCGGCACTCTTGACAGACAACTACTCCGCTTGGCAGTCGAGGGGATCTTCGAAGGTAAGAACGGGCCCATCAGCGGGGGAAAACAAGCCCATTTCGCTTCGGATGTTTCGAAGATGCTCTCTTTAGTGTTCGCCGACCCTCTTACGCAGCAGGAGTGGCTAAATTTCCTTACTCGGGCGACAGAGCCGAACGACTCGATCGTTCTCAGGGAGGCTAGGGGAAAGGATTCGATTGCCAGCCCCAATCAGCACTTGCAAATGATTTCGAGGGCAGCTCTGCTATTGCGCACTGCAACCGCCGCTAGTGCTCGACTATTGGCTAAAGGTGACGTGTCGATGGAGGACGTCAGATTTTGGTGGTCGGCGATGGGTGAGGATCGCGGTTTCTGGGAGGACGGCAATTCCCCAGCTTATCTAGGAGATATGTGGGCCGACGTGGAAATGGCAATTCAGGGAATGCAGGCGTGGTCTGCGCAAACGGAAGGTGCAGACCGGACTTTTCTGCGTTGGCGGAAGGATCGCTCGTACGAGATAGCTCTGCTAGGCGGGTGCGAGCGGATCGCGCTATGGGGTCTCGAACCGTGAAGTACATGGGCTCAAAGCGGGCGATGCTAGCAAACGGGCTCGGCGATGCGCTGCGAACCCATTTGCCACAGGCTGGGCGTTTCGCTGACCTATTTGCCGGATCGTCCGCCGTATCGTGGTTTGTCGCGCAGAATTCTAATTGCGAGGTTTTCGCAACAGATCTTCAGCAATTCGCCGTTAGTCTGGCCGAAGCCGTCATCAGCCGAAACGCCGCTCTCGGCTCCGTCGGCGTTTGGAGTTCCTGGTCAGTGAACGCCGCATCATGGCTCTCGGGCAATGCCCTGTTCAAGCGGGCGGAGGAATTTGATGCCAAGAAATGGGGCAGTGCTCGGTGCAGAATAGTCGACGAGGCCAGAGTCATGTGCTCGGATTCACCTTGGCCGATTACTCGCGCTTACGGCGGGCATTATTTCAGCCCCAAACAGGCACTTTCAATAGACGCCCTCAGGGCCACAGTTCCTAGCGATGTTATCGAACGAAAGGCTGCCTTGGCAGCATTGATCTGCGCGGCCAGCCAATGCGCAGCGGCCCCCGGCCACACAGCGCAGCCGTTTCAACCTACGAAAGGCGCGGCCAAATTCCTCTTCGAGGCATGGCGCAGGGACGTTTGGGGCCACGTCGAAATAGCGCTCACTGAAATCTGCTCCAAGCACGCGCGCACGGTGGGCCGCGCAGAGGTCTCTGACGCCCAGTCGGTGGCTGAACGGCTCACCAGCGCCGACCTGGCATTTATCGATCCACCATATTCGGGCGTTCACTACAGCCGTTTCTATCACGTCCTCGAAACGATAGCCCAAGGGACATGTGGGGAGGTAAGTGGAGTGGGGCGCTATCCTGACCCAAGCAAACGTCCTAAGTCGGACTTCAGCCTCCAGACGAAATCGAAGGCGGCTCTGGATAAATTGCTTGCGACCTTATCTGAGCGCCGCGTGCGGACGATCGTTACTTTTCCAAAGGAAGAAACCTCGAACGGACTGTCTGGCCCTATAGTGCAAGGGGTTGCCGAAAGCTATTTCGATGTCACCGAGAAGGTCGTGAATGGGCGCTTTAGCACGTTGGGTGGAAACCTCGAAAACCGCAAGGCGCGCATTCCGGCGTATGAAGTGATTTTGGTCCTGTCCCCCTGAGGCTGAATCCTTGCCGGCTTCAAAGGCCGTCGCTACAAAGGCAGGAGGACACGATGACCCGTGACGCAAGTGGCGTTGAAGCGCGGAACAAGGAAATCACTCCGCGGCGCTCGAAACCAAAAGCAGACCCCTCGCGGTGCTCGGGTCCGGTGTCAGGGCTCCGGTGGAGTCCACCGGACTCCCGAAACCGGAGATGACAACTGCAGAGAGGCAGCCGAGATTTCAATCGGCTGCCTCTCTCTTTTTTGCATTCAGCGAATTGCGCTGATCGCGAGTGCGCCGCAATAGGAAAAGCAGGTTCCTCGTCCCGCACGATCATCCGGGACGCAAACACCGCGTCGGCCAGACTGCGCCTCGCTCGGGATGACGGCGGTCGGGGGCGCGCGCAAGCGTCATGGTCCATGATCCGAAAAGCGGATTTGCGGGCGAGAGATGCCGGGGCTGAAGCCCCATACTTTCCCACCAGGTTTTCGCAGGGCTGAAGCCCTGCGCTTCCACCGAAGAAGATCGAAGGCTCGCCGGGCGTTCGGGGGCATTCCGGGGTTCGCCCGGCGTTCAGAGGCGTTTTCGGCGGACGGCGGGTGTCCACAGGAATCGAAAAACACGGCGGCAGTTGACTTCGCTACGCTGGATGCGTGGCGAAGCAACGCGCGACCCAAAAAGAGAGAACACTGCATGCGTTCGCGGCGTATCTGGAGCTGGTTGATACGGCGGACTGGATGAGGGGAGAGCTTGCGGGGCCGCTCGCCTACTTCGGCGTGACGATGAACGAATTCCGGTTGATGCTCCTGCTGCAACACGAGGGGCGCATGGGAGTGATCGAGGCGGCGAAGAGCCGGAAGTGCGGGATCCAGTTCATGCACAAGCTGGCGGAGCGCATGGAAGCGAAACGATGGGTGCGGCGCGATCTGGTGGCGCGGGCACCCGCAAAGATCAAGCAAACGCGCCTGCCCAAGGCGAAGCGAGGCCGGCCAAGGCGAGGACGAAAAGCCCGGATGCTGAGTCTGACGCGCGACGGCAGGTCGATGCTCGGAATGTTTCTGACGAAACACGCGAAGCTGGTGAAGGCGCTGATGCGCGTGCTCGACATGCGCGAACAGGAGACGCTGAGCCGGTTGTGCCGGAAGCTGCGCGAGGGGAATTTACTGAAGTTCGTGTCGGAGCTGGGGCACGAGGACGCGGGGGAGGATTTGAGGGTATGAGGCCCGCGGCGTGCTCGCTCGGGGTGACAACGCCAGAGACAAGGCGCGGGCTTGACCGAGGGAGCGGACGGGTGATACCACTTTGCCAGTTTCATCGCGAAGAAACGGGCGGGGGACGACGGCCATGAAGATTTCGTTTGCGGGAGCGATGTTGTGCGGCGCGTTGGCGGCAGCATTCGCGGCGGCGCCGGCGGCGCGCGCGCAGAGTCAAAACGCCGGGCCCAACATGATGCAGGAGTCGAACTCGATGTCGGACCGGCTGTTCGCCGGCACGTCGGACACCGAAGCGGACCGCACCCAAGGCTCGGCCTACCAGAATTTTCTGAAGGAGCGAGACCTGGCCAAGAAGATCAAGCTGGGGAACGAGTTCCTGCAAAGGTATCCGAAGAGTCCGCTGGCGGAGCAGGTGGACGTCGGCATGATGAGCACGTATCGCGCGCAGCAGGATTGGGAGAACGCGTACCTGTGGGCCGATCACGCGCTGGCGCTGCAGCCGGACGACGTGGACGTGCTGGCGACGATCGGATGGACGATCCCGCACGTCTACAGCCCGAAGGACGCGGACGCCGATCAGCAGCTCGACAAGGCGGAGGCGTACGCGAAGCACGCGATCGACGTGCTGGCGAAGCTGCCGAAGCCCGCGACAATGAACGACGCGCAGTTTGCGGCGGCGAAAACGAAGAGGTCGGTGCAGGCGCACAGCGCGCTGGGCCTGGTCTATTTCCGGCGGGACGATTACGACAAGTCGGCCAAGGAGCTGGCGCTGGCGACGAAGGACGCGACCGCTCCCGATGCGACCGACCTGTTCGTGCTGGGCGTCGATTTGCAGAACACGAGGCAATTCGGGGACGCGGCGGAGGCCTTCGGGCGGTGCGGCGAGGTCGCGGGGCCGCTGCAGGCGCAGTGCAAGCAGCTCGCGGCGCAGACGAAGGCGCAGGCGGAAGTGTCCAAGCCGAAGTGAAGCCGCGCGATCCGGCGGCGGGCGGCTGGATAGAAGGCTTGCCGCGCGCGACGAGTCCGCCTGTCCCTCAAGATTATTGTTGGGTCAATAGCAGGTTTGGCCCCTCTCCCGTTAACTGATTGCGATTCTCTAAGAATCGACTGCTTGCCCAACCCGCCGCGCGATTCCACAATCGAGACAAATACGGCGTCGTCGGCCGCCGGAGCTGCTCTCGAACTTGGGCGCAACAGAAAAAAGATGGAAATTCGTCGTCTCCTTCCCGGGCGATAACGTGTACCTGCGCGAGCAGACGGCGGCGGCCAGGGCTGCGGCGGAGAGGCTCGGAGTCGAGCTGCAACTTCTGAACGCGGAGATGGACCCGTTCCGCCAGAGCCAGCAGCTGTTGGAGCTGGTGCAGGCGCGGCCCGAAACGCGGCCACACGGAATCCTGCTGGAGCCGGTGAGCGCGATCGGACTGCCGCGGGTTGCGGAGGCGGCGGTGGCGGCGGGCATCGCGTGGGTGGTGAGCAACGCGCCGGTGGATTACATCGGCGGGCTCCGCAAGAAGGCAAAGGCGCCCGTGTTCCTGATTTCGCAGAACCACGCCGAAATCGGACGGATGCAAGCTCAGCAGATCGGAGCGATCCTGCCCGGCGGAGGGTCCGTGCTCTACCTGCGCGGGCCGGCGATGAACGCGGTGGCGTCGAAGCGCTTCGAGGGGCTGGAGAGCGCGAAGCCGAGAAACGTCGAGATACGCGGCCTGAAGGTGCAGTCGACCGCGGATAGTTCCTATGCGGCGGTGCGGTCGTGGCTCAGCTCGGGAATGGCGAAGCCGGAGCTGACGCAGATGATCGTCTCGCAGAACGCGGATTTCCTGATCGGCGCGCGAGAGGCGTTCGAAGGAAATACCGAAGAGCCGGCGCGGAGCAAGTGGCTGAACCTGCCGCGCGCGGGCGCGGGGACGCGCAGCCAGATGAAGCCGCTGGTGGACGACGGGACGCTGCGCGCGGCCGTGTTGACGTCGCTGACGATGGGCACCGCGATCGACATGCTGGTGCGCGCGATGCAGAGCGGATCGCAGCCGCCGGAGAAGACGTTCGTCGAAGCAGACTCGTATCCGAGCCTGGAGGCTCTGGCGAAGACACCCGCCTGAAAAGCGCGGCGGAGAGATCGGTGAGGGCGTCCCGGAATTGGCCGGGACGCCTTTTTCGTTTCCGGGCGATTGGCTGATCGCGTCCGCGCTGATGTTCCGATCGGAGAGACGCAACTCGATGTTGCCGCCGGCTTCGGCGGTGTGGCAATCTTGTTTGCTGCGCTCGCGCCGAAGGATGAAGCAGAGGGCGGCGAGCGTTAGGAGTATTCAGTGAGCCCAAGCGCCACGGGAAATCCGAGGGGACTCGAAGGCGTCGTTGCCGCCGAGACGAGGCTGAGCCACGTCGACGGGCAGAACGGCGTGCTGATCGTCGCAGGCTACTCGATTGAAGAGCTGGCCGCGCACGCGACGTTCGAGCAGGCGGCGCACCTTTTGTGGCGCGGGCATCTGCCCAGCGGTGACGAGCTGAAGAGGCTATCGGCGGAAATGGCGGAGCAGCGCGAGCTGTCGCCGGTCACGCTGGAGGTGATCCGCGCGGCCGCGAAGGCGCCTCCGATCGACGTGCTGCGGATGGCGTGCGCGACGCTTTCGCTCGGCCTGGGCGATCCGAACGCGATCACGCCGGAGGCGGATTTCGCCGCGGCGATGCGGCTGGCGGCGTGTTTTCCGACGATCGTTGCGGCGCACGGGCGCCTCGCGCGAGGTGAGAAGCCGCTCGCTCCGCGCAAGGATTTGTCGCTGGCCGCGAATTTTCTGTACATGGTGCACGGGCGGGAGCCCGATCCGGCGGCCGCGCACGCGCTGGATGCCTACTGGGTGACCGTGATGGATCACGGGATGAACGCGTCGACGTTCACGGCGCGCGTGATCGCCAGCACGCGGTCGGACATGGTGAGCAGCGTCACCGGCGCGCTCGGCGCGCTGAAGGGGCCGCTGCACGGCGGCGCGCCGGGGCCGGTGCTCGACATGCTGGTCGACATCAAGTCCGCGGACCGCGCCGAGGCGTGGATCCGCAACGAGCTGGCTGCGGGACGCCGCATCATGGGATTCGGGCATCGCGTGTACAAAGTGCGCGACCCGCGCGCGGAAGTGCTGAGCCGGGTCGCGGAGAAAATGCAGGGAGCACAGCTCGAAAACAAGCAGCTTTTCGAACTCGCGCGAAGCGTGGAGCAGACCGCGCTGCGGGTGCTGGCGGAAGTGAAGCCGGGACGCAATCTGCGGACAAACGTCGAATTTTATACGGCGCTGGTGCTGCAAGCGGTCGGGCTGGAGCCGGCGCAATTCGTGGCGATGTTCGCGTGCGGGCGCGTGGCGGGATGGGCCGCGCACGTGATCGAGCAGCACAAGGAAGACCACCTGATTCGTCCTCAGTCGGAGTACATCGGCCCGAAAGGTCTCAAGATCGGAAGCTAGCTGGGCCCGTTCCCGAAACGCCCCCACCAAGAGAGATTCTTCGACTGTGCGGCCGGACGTCCCGCAATGCGGGGACGAAATGAAGGCGTCCGGCCGCGCCGCTCAGAATGACGCCGGAATGAACGAATGCGCGAAGCAAGCATGGCGGCGCTGCACGATCAAGAACGAGTGGGCGGTGGAGTGAGGGCCCACCAGAAGAATGCGCCGAGGACGGGCACGACGGCGCAGAAGAGAAACGCGTTCGCGTAGTGCCTCATGTCAAACATGTGGCCAAGACTTGGCACCACGGCGGCGACAACCAGCGACCACGATCCCGCTCCGATTCCTGCGACGAGGCCGGTCTGCTCGCGCGGATAGGCGAGAGTGGCCGTCCGCAGCGAGACGACCACGAAACCCGCCGCCACGAACATGGCCCAGAACATCAGCGCCAGCACAGCCGCCGAGCTTTTCAACCCCGGCACGGCGACAAGCGGCAGGCTCATCACAGCGAGCGTGGCGACGAGCCACGCCGGGCGAGGATTGCCAGCCGCGAAGCGATCCGTGAACCATCCCCAGACGAAGTAACCGATTTCCCAGCCGAGCGGCGGAATCCACAGAACGCGCCCAAGCTCTGCTTGCGTGAAACCGAGCACCTGCGCGAGGTAGAGCGGCGCGAGATAGAGGATCAGACCGATCGGCATGGCGCCGAGCGCGTACGCCGAGACCAAGCTCCAAAATCGAAGCTCGAAAGGATTGGGCACGGCGATTCGGTGCGTCTGGCGGGCAGCGACAGAGGAAAAGTCGACGGTGCCGCGCCACAGGAGCACCCAGGCAAGGCCAGCCACACCCGTCACGATGAACGCAGCTCGCCAGCCGTAGGCGATGGCAATGGGCGTGACGATCAGCGGCGTGACGATCGCGCCGAGCGATCCGCCGGAATACGCAATCGCGAATCCGCGTGATTGCAGCTTCGCCGGGAGCCAGTCCATCGCCGCGCGCAAGCCGCCGGGAAACGTGGCGCCCTCGCCAAAGCCGAGCACCGCGCGCGCTACGGCGAATCCGAGAAAGCCGGAAAGCACCGCGTGCGCGCCGCAAGCGATGGTCCAGATGGTGACGGCAGCCGCCATGCCGCGGCGCAGGCCGATGCGGTCGAGGATCGCGCCCCAGGTGGGATTGCCGATGGTGTAGGCGATGCTGAACGCGCTGACGACCTCACCGTACTTCTCTGCGTTCAGTTTGAGGTCGCCGAGAATCATGGGCGAAAGCACGGCGAGGATCTGGCGGTCCATGTAGCTGAGCAGCGAGCAGGCGAACATCATCACAACCGGCCACCACACGCGCCAGGGCGCGGAGCCGTTTTCGAGATGGGGCGCGCCGGGCGGCGCGGCGGAGGTTTGCGTCATGGGCGAAAGGACGAGGGATGATATCGCACGCGAGCCAGCGTGGCGCCAAGGAAGTGCGCGGGGCGCGACTGATGCCCCAGGTTCGATTAGAAGCTGTCTCATGAATGGACTCGGCGAACCAGGAGCGATTCCTCAGGGGCTCAAGCGTCCATTCCGGGCGTCTTGATGTCGGAGCTGAAGCTCCGACCCCCTAGGAACCGTGTCTGAGATGGTTTCTGGCCATCGAGCCGAGGACCTCTATGTGCGCGTCCGGACGCGGCGATCGGCGCGAAGGCAACGCATCGGGAGGCTCCGCTCAGAATGAGGTTCTGCGCAGTTGCCCGACCAATGGCCCGCGCTTGCAATTGCGCGGGGAACGCGCCTATCTTGGCAGCCGCCGATTCGACGAAGTGAAGGCATGGAAGACGTGAGGAAAGGAAATACGAA
Organism: Verrucomicrobiia bacterium; assembly: GCA_035500255.1. GTDB lineage: Bacteria > Acidobacteriota > Terriglobia > Acidiferrales > UBA7541 > Palsa-295. The sequence goes on from DATJXJ010000048.1 coordinate 17,163, forward strand.
TGAGCGCTGAACGGAAGAAGATCCGCCGCATCGCGACGGAAGAGGCCTTCTCGATTCCGGAGGTTGCCGCGGCGTTGCGCGACGTGGCGCGCGCGCCGGGCGTGAGCCAGGATTTGATTCTTGTGTCGCGCATCTACGACGCGAAGGTGGACGACGTGCAGGCACGCCTGCTGCCGCGGCTGCTCGACCTGGAAAAAGAGCGCCTCCGCGACATGGACGAGAACGGCGTCGACATGCACCTGCTCTCGCTGACGGCGCCGGGCGTGCAGATGTTCGACGCGGACACGGCGACCGAGCTTGCGGCGCTGGCGAACGACAAGCTGGCGGCCGTGGTGAAGAAGCACCCGAAGCGTTTCGCGGGACTGGCGAGCCTTGCGCCGCAGTCCCCTGCCCGCGCGGCCAAAGAGATGGAGCGCGCGATCCGGAAGCTGAAGCTCAACGGCTTCGTGGTGAACTCGCACACGAACAACGAGTACATGGACAACCCGAAGTACTTCCCGATCCTGGAGGCGGCCGAGGCTCTCGACGCGTGCATCTACATCCATCCGCGCGCGGCGTCGGACGGGATGGCGGCGCCGTTTCGCGACTACGGCTTGGACAGCGCGCAGTGGGGCTACGGCATGGAGACTTCGACGCACGCGGTGCGGATGATGGTGAGCGGCGTGTTCGACCGCTTCCCCAAGCTGAAGATCTGCCTCGGCCACATGGGCGAAGCCGTGCAGTTCTGGCTGTGGCGGCTCGACTACATGAACCGGAACGCGCAGAGCCGCGGCAGCGCGCCGAAACTGAAGCTGCGGCCGAGCGACTACTTCAAGCGCAATTTCGTGATTACGACGAGCGGGCAGGAGTCGCACCTGGCGCTCGATTTTTCGATCAAGGCGCTGGGAATCGACAACGTGCTGTGGGCGATCGACTATCCGTATCAGCCGTCGGCGCCCGCGGTGGCGTTCATGGATTCCGCGCCGGTGTCGGATGCGGAGCGCGAGAAGCTGTATCACGGCAACGCCGAGCGCGTGTTTCACATCAAGCCGGCATAACGAATCGCGCGCTACTTCTTTTTAGGCGGATACTTCTCGAACGATTTCCTGACCATATCGTCGAGCTTGCCCGCAATTTTCCTGGGATCGTTTTTCTCTTCGCTGGCGATGGCGCGCCAGACGAGCGAGCGCGTGGAGGGATCGCGCAGATCGATCACCAGCGTCCCTTCGGCATACGGCACACGCACGTAGCGCGTCCCGAGACCGTACCATCCGGCCGGATACGCCTCCACTTCGGACTTGCGCGCCACGCCGAGCGTGTAGCGGACGTTGAGATCGGGATGATCGGCCACTTCGATGAGGCCTTTAGCGGTGAGATTGCTGGCGATGTCGGACTCGATCTGCTTCCTGACGAGGTCGCTATTCAGCGCGGGATTGCGGCTGTTCAGCTCGCCGCTGCGAATCGTAAACGTCTTGAACCTGGTGAAGTCGGCGCCTTGATCGAATTCCATCGTGATCTTTTGCGCCTGCGCGCCGCGCGCGGCAAGCAGGCCGAGGATCAGCAGGACCAGGAACTGTGATTTTCGCATCGGGCAAGCCTCCGTGGGCGGACGCACCGCCGAGGGCCAGTGTAGCAACGCGCCGGCGCGGCGCGCGGAGAGGTGCCCTGAGCGATACCCGCTCGCTACACGGCGGCTTCCCCAAGAGGCTCCGGCCGGACCTGAGGTTCGGACGGCACCGCCGGAGGGACCGGCGAAACGGACGGCGCGGACTTGCATTCCAGGCGCGGCTGCGGGCCGGTGGTATCGACGCGGAGCAGCCTCGGCAGATCGAGGAGGCGCGCCGCGTCGAACTCGCTGGGGATATCGAAGACGCGATGCGACTCGCCGGGCGACGGCGTGTAGGTGAAGAAGCCCGCCTCCGTTCGCATGGCTTCGGGATCGAACAGAGTGAGAATGTTTCCCGCTTCATCGTAGCTGACTGCAATCTTCATGCTTGCGGTTCCCTTCCCGGACTCAATAGCAGGTCGGCTCGACGGTGAAGAAGGCCGATTCGGGGCCGTGGTTCGTCACCGACCAGCAGAGAGAACAGGTGCCGTTGCCGTGAAAGGCCAACGACCCAAGTGAATAGGTGAGGTAGGCGCCGTTGTTGAGGAGGCGGGGGGGATTGATGGTGTCGCCGCGCCATTCGCGATGGCGCCAGGTGAAACGCCAGCTCTGCGTATGCCCCTTGGCGATGAAGATGCGCAAGGGGTTTTCTTTCGAGGCGGACATCGCCTGCCTCCTGATGCGCCGCCCGTGGGACGGGCGTCCGGGCCCGGCCAGCGGCGCTATACAGCACATCCTGTAGTGCAGCGGGAGGAGCTTTCGTTACACGGAATCGGGTGGGCAGCGTCCCGCTGGCGGCAGCGGGATCAGTAGCGGTGGAAGAAATACGCGGCCATGCCGAAGCCGATCAGAATGACCGCCCTGCGGACGTGCTTCGGATCCATCTTCTGCGCCAGATAGGCGCCGCCGTAGCCGCCGATGGCCGCGCCGATAATCATGAGTATCGCCTGCGGCCAGACGATCGCGCGGGCCCAGATGAACGTGACGATGGCCACTCCGTTGGCGACGCTGACGAGCAGAGTCTTCATGCCGTTCATCGAGTGGATGTTTTCCATTCCCAGAAGAGCGAGAAGCGAGAGCACCAGGATGCCGGTGCCGGCGCCGAAGTAGCCGACGTACATCGCGATGACGAGTTGCAGGAACAGGCCGGTGAAGAAAAGGCCGCGCGGGAGGTTGTCGTCGCCGGGGGCGTGGCCCGCGCGATTGCGGACCCAGGCGGTCATGCGTCCGCTGAAGACGAAAAGCAGCGTGGCGACCAGCAGCAGCCAGGGAACGAGATGCAGGAACGTGGCGGGGGGAGTGCGGAGCAGGATCACCGCTCCGAGCACGCCGCCGAAAACGCATGTGACCAGCAGCGGCGCCAGCAGACGCCGGGCGTGGGGCGTGAATGCGTTGCGGTAAGCGACGGTGCTCGCGACGGTGCCGGGCCAGAGCGCCACGGTATTGGTCGCGTTGGCGGCGATCGGACCCATGCCGGTGAACAGGAGCGCCGGAAACGAGATGAAGCTGCCGCCGCCGGCGACGGAGTTGACCGTGCCTCCGACAAAGGCGGCGAAAAACAGGAAGATTTGCTGGTTGAGGTGGCTGAGGTGCAAACGAAAGAATACCTTGCACCGCAGCCGCGCGCCACAGGAAGGTCCCGCAGGCGCGATTGCGCCGGATGGACACCGCCACGGCACGCGACGCGCTGCGATTCTTGCTGGCTTGGGAGCGATTGGGTATAGTCGATCAAGGGTGGAAAGATCCTGAAATGACTGAAAACAGCGGTACTCCCGGGAATCGGGCTGTCTTCGCGACGATCGAAGAAGCGATCGAAGAGATCCGGCAGGGGCGGATGATCGTCCTGGTGGACGACGAAGACCGCGAAAACGAAGGCGACCTGACGATGGCGGCGGAGAAGATCACGCCGGAAGCCATCAATTTCATGACCAAGTACGGCCGCGGGTTGATCTGCCTTTCGCTGACGGAACGCCGGTGCGAGGAGCTGGACCTGAAGCCGATTTCGCCGCGAAACACGTCCGCGTTCGGCACGCCGTTCTGCGAGCCGATCGACGCGCGGCGCGGCACCACGACAGGCACGAGCGCGTGGGACCGCGCGACGACCGTGCTGACGGCGACCGATCCGCACACGAAGCCGGAGGACTTGGCGCGGCCGGGGCACGTCTACACGCTGCGCGCGCGCAACGGCGGCGTGCTGGTGCGCGCGGGGCAGACGGAAGCGTCGGTCGATTTGTCGAGGATCGCGGGGCTCGATCCTTCGGGCGTGATCTGCGAGATCATGAACGACGACGGGACGATGGCGCGCATCCCGCAGCTGGTCGAGTTCTGCCGGCAGCACGGGCTGAAGCTCGTCACCGTGGCGGACCTGATCCGGTACCGGATGCAGCACGAGCGAAACGTGCGGCGAATCGCCGAATCTGTCCTGCCGACGAAGTGGGGCGACTTCCAAATGATCGCGTTTTCGAGCGACGTGGATCACGAGCTGCACGTGGCTCTGGTCCGCGGCGACATTTCCGGGAACACACCCCCGCTGGTGCGAGTCCATTCGCACTGCCTGACCGGCGAAGTGCTGGGATCGACGGCGTGCGATTGCCATCAGATGGTGGAAGGATCGCTGCAAGCGATCGCGGATGAGAACCGCGGCGTATTCGTCTACCTGCATCACACCGGCCGCGGATTCCGAATCGACTCACGGACTGAAGAGGGCGCGGCGCTGCCTCGCATCCTCTATCACGAGCGCGGTCACGTGGAACGCGATCCCGGCGCACAGCGCGTGATCCAGCACGAGAGCGGAATCGGCGCGCAGATTCTGAAGGACCTCGGCCTGCAGCGGATTCGCGTGCTGACGAATCTGCCGCGCAAGGTCGTGGCGCTGAAGGGCTACGGGATCGAGATCGCCGACCAGGTGCCGCTGAAGATCACGTCGCAGCAGAAAACCCACCAGTTGTTGTAGGTCTTGCGCCGGGCAGGATATATCGCGCCCCTGCGGAGTGCGGCCTAGCGGCCGAAAACCAGAACGACAAACGAATCCGGCACCAGGCTCGGGCGTGGACGCGGGTTATCGGGCGTCGGCGCGGGGGGCGGGCCGAACTGCGCGGTGACGAGAAAGACCTGGTGAGTTTTCGGATCGAGCGCCATCGTGCGCGCGAGCCGCTGCGTCGGCACGTCTTCGACGGCACTGAACTTGTCGGGCGAATCTTCGTGCACGATCGAGAGAGTGCCGCTGCCGCACGACGCGAAAGCGAAACCGGTGCCCGGATCGAATTCATCCGCGTCGACTCCCGCGGCGATGGGCAGCGTGCTGAGCACTTTTCCGGAATCGGCATCGACCACGGCCATGAGCTTGTTAGCGCATCCGACGAAGAGGCGACGATGCGCGGCGTCGATCGCGAGGCCGGTGGGATCCTCGCACGGGTCGAGCGGCCAGTGCGCCGTGACGACGAGGTTCCGCGCATCGATCTGCACTTCCTCGCCCTTGTTTTCCACATTCGCGTAGATGTGGCCCGCGCCATCGGCAACCGCCGTCTCGAGCCTGCCGCCGATCTCGACCGTACCGGCGACCATTCCGGTGACGGCGTCGACAACCGTGGCGGTGCCGCTGCGGCCGTTCATGGCAAACACGCGTTTGGTGGCCGGATCGTAGACGATCGAATCCGGATTCATCTCGGCCGGCGCGTGGCCGATCACCTGAAGCGATTTCAGATCGAAGATCGAGATCGTTCCCGCCTGGCCGTTCGAGGTGAAGCCGTTGCCGCGATCGGGGGCAAGCGCGACGCCGTGCACACCCGGCGTATCGGGGACATCGCCGACGATTTTCTCGGAATCGACGTCCAGAACGACGACGTGCGTGCCGCGCGAGATGAAAAGGCGCCGCGTGGAAGAATCGAACGAAAGATAGTCCCAGAAGCCGTCGCCCCCGACCTTGATCGTCTTGATCAGGTGATAGCCGGACGGGCCGGGCGCTTGCGGCGGCGCGCCCATCGCCCTCCGGGCGGAAAGGATCACTGTCGTGGCGCAGCACAAAGCGAGAATCAGAGCGGTCTTGCCGGAGAAGATCAAGCGCTCTTGCGACATTCGAAACTCCTTCGTTCCGCGGTGCGGCTCGATTCGCGCTGGGATCGTATGCCGCGCGAGGCGGACACGTCAAATGGACGCGGAATTGGGCGCTCCGGTTGCGCGCGCGGGACGCGGAGCGGCTTCCGCCGCCAACGCCCGTTTATTTACTTGTCACATACGGTTCATGATCTTCAATAGGCACGAATTGGTGTAGAGTGTGACGCACGTATCCGCCTCGCGAAAGGAGCACGCCGATGTCCAGCCCGGGTTTTGCCTTTGCCGATCCCCGCCCTTCACCCGACAATTTCGACACCTTCGACCCCAAGGACATTTATGCGGACGCGGGCGTACCGATTCCTCCGCCGGAAGTGGAGCCGATTCCGCCTCCCACGCGCACGCCGCTGACGATGACACTGGCGGAAGTGCTGGGCAGCGCGGCGACGAATCAGATCCAGCAGTCGGGCCAGCTCGTCTTCCACGCCGTGGGAGATACAGGCGGAGTCAAGAACCCGGCGCCGCAATTTTCGGTGGCCGACGCGCTGGTCGCCGATCTTGGGGGAAGAACCTACGCGAAGGCGCGGCCGGCGCTGCTCTACCATCTGGGCGACGTCGTCTATTTCTTCGGGCAAGAGCAGTACTACTTCGACCAGTTCTACGACCCGTACCGCGATTACGACGCGCCGATTTTCGCGATTCCGGGCAATCACGACTCAGCGATGGCGCCGAGCATTCCGGTTCCCTACTCGTTGCAGCCGTTCGTCGACAATTTCTGCACGCCGCAATCGACGCACAACCCGATCGCGCAGGGCGCTTCACGGACCACGATGACGCAGCCCGCCGTGTACTTCACACTCGACGCGCCGTTCGCGAAGATCATCGGGTTGTATTCGAATGCCGGCGAGACAGCCGGAGTGATCAGCGGCGGCAACGCGGGCACGGCGCAACTGCAATTCCTGCTTGCGCAACTGCAGGCCGCGGCCGCGCAGCGAAAGAGCGGCGACGTGCGCGCGCTGATCCTGGCGGTGCACCATCCGCCGTTCACGGGCAGCAGCGGACACTTTCCAAGCCCGGCGATGCTCGCGCAGATCGACGCGCAGTGCGTGACGGCGGGCATCTGGCCGGACATCGTTCTCTCCGGGCACGCGCATCTCTACGAGCGGTACACGCGCACGATGAAGTCCGACGGGCGCGAGATTCCGTACGTCGTTTCCGGCAACGGCGGGTATCTGAACCTTGCGGGATTCAAGAAAGGAAAGGGCGGCAAGCCGGCGAAAACGGGCATTCCCGGGAGCGACGGCAAAGGAAACGTGCTGACGCTCGAAGCGTACAACGACCAGACGTTCGGCTTCGTGCGGGTGGCGGTGTCGGCGAATACGGTGGTGGTGAATTCGATCGGCGTCGATCAGAAGACGAAGAAGACGAAAAACCTGGACAGCTTCACACTCGACCTGAAGAAACACCTGGTGACCAAGGGAGCGGCCAAGGCGAAGCGGAGCAAGCGATAGCGCGGAGAACGGCGCGCTACTGCGGCTTCCTCGGCGGCGGGCCGATCGTGACGTAGGGGCGAATTTTCTTCAGCTTCGATTCCGAAATACCGCGGATCACGAGCAGGTCCTCGACGCGGCGAAAGCGGCCGGCCTTGGTGCGGAAGTCGACGATGGCCTTTGCCGTGGTGGGGCCGACGCCGGGAAGCTGCTGAAGCTCCTTTTCGGTCGCGGTATTCAAGTCGACGGAGTGCAGCGGCGGAGGAGTTTTCTTCGCACCTAGCGAGGGCGCGGGAGCCAGGAAGAACGCGAGAGAAACGAGACATCCGAAGGCTCGAACGCCCAGTCGCATCATTCCGTCCATCGTCTTCCAAGGATCACGGAATCACGTTTCCGCGCGCGTCGTAGTGCGTCACGGGACCGAAGAGCGCAGCCTGCTCGCCGATTTGGGCGCGATCGCCGACGACGACGATCTGCGCATTCGCGGAATCGAAGTGGCGCCGCGCCGCGGCGACCACGTCGCCCGCGGTCAAGGCGCGAATCCTCTCGCGGTACGTCTCCAAGTAACCTTCGGGCAACTGATCGAGATACACGGTCGAGAGCTGGCCGACGACGCCCTCCTGCGTGGCGACGCCGAGCGAAAAAACGCCGCTGAGATAGTTGCGGGCGCTATCCAGCTCTTCCGGCGTGACCGGAAGCGCGCGCATGCGGTCTATTTCGTAGAAGATTTCGGTGAGCGTGGCCGCAACGACTTCGTTGCGCACGGCGGCGTGCACGGTGAAGAATCCCTGCTGCCGGAGCGCGCTGATGCCGCTGCGCGGGCTATACGTGTAGCCCTTCTGCTCGCGGATATTCAGCACGAGGCGCGAATGAAACGCGCCGCCGTAGATCGCGTTGGCCAGAACCATGCGATACCAATCGGGATCGCGGCGCGTGATGGCGAGATTTCCGGTGAGCACCTGGGTCTGCACCGTGCCCGGCAAATTGACGAGATGGACGTGGCGGCCCGTGTGACGCGGCGGCGCGGCCGACTTCGGCGCTTCAGGCTTGGCCGCCTTCCAGCCGCCGAAGACTTTCTCGACCTGCTCCAGCATCGCGGCGGCGGAGAAATCGCCGACGACGATCAGCAGCGAGCCGTCCGGAACGTAATGGTCGCGGTAGAAGCCGGCGAGCTGCTCGCGGCGAAGTCCCGCGACCTGCTCTTCATTCGGCGCGATGACGGCGTAGGGGTGCTGGCCGAAGAGAGTCTTGCGCATGCGCTCGTTGGCAAGGAAACCGGGCGTGGTGCGCTCGACTTTCAGCTCCTCGAGGCGCTGGCGGCGCTCGCGCTCGAATTCATCGTCCGGGAAGGACGCGTTGCGAGCGAGATCGGCGATGAGCTCGAGAATGCCCGGCGAAAACTCCGCCAGGCCCGACGCGGAAATGGCGCTCGAATCGGCGCCGGAGACGGTGCCGAGGCTGGCGCCCATGCGGCGAAGGTCCTCTTCGATCTGGCGGCTGGAGCGAGAGGCGGTGCCGGTGCGGACGACGGTGGCGGTCATTTCGGCAAGGCCGGGCGCACTATTCGAAACGATCGCGTTACCGCTGCGAAAATAGAGCTGCGCCGAGATTTTCGGAAACGCGCGCGATTCGGCGAGGACGACCTGCAAGCCGTTGGCGAGCGTGCGAACGGTCCGCTTCGGCCATTCGACCGGGCGCTCCGGCGCGAGGGCGGGCGGGGTGGCGCGGCGAACGGCGGGGGCACTGGGCGACGTCACTGCGCACCTCCGGGATTCACGGGGCGGCGCATCAGCACGGCGCGATTGCGCGGCACAAGATATTTTTTCGCGACGGCTTGCACCTGCTCCGGCGTGACGGCGAGGAATCCGTCGAGGATCGTATTGACGCGATTCGGGTCGCCGTCGAAGAGCGTGAAGCAGGCCAGATAGTGCATCAAGCCGAATCGCGGCATGTGCGAGCCCATGCCTCCCTCGAGCATCGAGTAGTAGTCCGCGCGGAATTTCACCTTCACGGCGTCGAGCTCGTCCGCCGGGACGCCCGTGTGTTGCAATTCCTCGATCACTTCGTCATACACGGCGACGGTGCCTTCGGAGGTGAACTCCGGCTTGTGGAAGATGCGGCTGACCATTTGCGTGGGGCCGTTCGTATCGAGCAAATCGGCGCCGCCCTCGGCGTCCACGGCGATCTGCTCTTCGAGCACCAGCTTGCGATAGACGCGGCCCGCGCGGCCGCCGTGCAGGATGCTGTCGAGAATCGCGGCGGCGTACCAATCGGGCGTCTCGCGCGGCGGCATCGTGTAGCCGATGGCGATCGCGGGGAGGGGGCCGAGTTTTTCGGCCACTTCGCCGCGGCGCTCCTCGGTTTGCGCCGGTTCCGAAATATCGGCGCGCGGCGGCAGCGGCTGCGACGGGATGCCTTCGAAATACCGCTTGGCGAGCGCGAAGGCCCCGGCGGGCTCGAAATCGCCGAGCATCAGGAGCACGGCGTTATTGGGCGAATAGTAGGTGCGGAAGAACTGCTGCACGTCGGCAAGCGTCGCGGCGTCGAGATCGGCGAAGTCGCCATAGAAATTGTGCGCGTTGGGCCAGTTGCGAAACGCGACGGGCGGCAGGTCGAGCCACGGGAAACCGCCATAGGGCTGGTTGAAGACATTGACGCGGACTTCTTCCTTCACCACGTCGCGCTGGTTGCGGAGGTTTTCGTCGTCGACTTTCAGCGCGCGCATGCGGTCGGCTTCGAGCCAGAGAACGCGTTCGAGCGCGTTCGACGGAACGGATTCGAAATAGTTGGTGATGTCGTAGTTCGTGGTGCCGTTGAGCAGGCCGCCGGAGGAGTTGATCAGGCGAATGTGCTCCATTTTTCCGGCGTTCTCCGAGCCTTGAAACATCATGTGCTCGAAGAGATGCGCGAAGCCGCTGCGGCCGTGCGGCTCGAGGCGAAAGCCGATCTGGTAGTAGACGCCGACAGTGACGAACGGCGCGGAGCGGTCCGGCGATGCGACGACGCGCAGGCCATTGGCGAGCGTCGTGTGTTCAACGGGGATGTGAAGGTGTCTCGCGGGTGCGGCCAACTCGTCAGCCTCCATTGAGAGAGATTCTTCGACTGCGCGTCACGACCTCCCGAAAAGGCGGGACGGCCAAACAGCTCGTGACGCTCCGCTCAGAATGACGATGCGTCACGCGCGAGCGACTCCAGGCGACGAGAGCGCGCGCTCGATCTGTTTCAGCGCCCGAGTCGGGTTCTTCGCCAAGATGCGTCCGGCCAGGAGCGCCAGCGCCGCGTACGATTGCCGAATTTCGCGCGGATAGCTGCGAAGCGCGCGAGCGTGCCGGGCGACGATCGCGTAGTCGCCGCGCGAGAGCGGCCCCGTCCACGCGGCGCGAGGTCCGATCCGCCCTATATTATCGAGGATTTGGCGCATCAAAGGTAAGAGCGTTTGCATCGCGCGCGGGCGGGTGAAGCCGATGCGCACCAGCAGCTGCAAGCCGGCCTCGACCAGCGGATAGGCGCTGCCCGCGGCGATGACGGCGGAGGCGTGATAGACGGGCTTGTCGCGCGTATGGATTTCGATGGGCACGCCGCCGAGCGACCTTGCCATCGAGCGCGCCAAACGCCGCGCCCTGGCATCGCCTTCGATGGCGAAGATGATGCCTTTGAGGTTCGGAATCACGTTGCCGCCGAACGCCTGCATCGGGTGGAGCGAGCCGGTGGAAGCTCCGAGCCGCGCAAGTGGCGCGAGCGCGGTGCGGTCGAGCGTCGCGCTGGTGTGCAGCACGATCTTGCCTGGACATTTCGGGCCGGCGATTTTCGCCAAGGCGCGAGCGATCGCGGGCATCGCATCATCGGGAGTTGTGAACAGGATCAGATCGCTCGCAAGAATTGCGGCGACCTCAGGGGCTAAAGCCCCTTTTCTTGCTGCTGGCACACGTCGGAGCTGCCCTTCGGCTTCGCTCAGGGCGAGAAGCTCCGACCCTCTAGGAGGCGCGCCGAGAGAATGCAACGCAATCGCGCATGGCGTCCCGGCGCCGATGATGCGGACGGCGGCGCGCGACGAGGCGGCCGAGCGAGTGACGACGGCGCCGATGCGCCAGCCGCGCTCGCGCAGGCGTTTGCCCAGGGTTTTGCCCACGCGTCCCGCGCCGACGATGGAAAGAGTGCGCTTCATTCCGCATGCTAGGATAACTTGCGGGACGTTCCGATCGAGGGGGAATTTGCGTTGCACATCTTCTGGACATCGCTGCTGGGCCTGGTCGCGTTTCTCTGGGCCGTGAGCTTGGTCGAGATGGCGATCGGAGTCCGATCGATCCCGTCGCTCCGGGATATCGAGCCGCTGGCGGATTCCGCCTGCCCGTCCCTTTCGATTCTGTTCGCGGGGCGGGACGAAGCCGAGAAGCTGCCGGGCGCGATCGAAACGATGCTGGGGCTCGATTACCCGGATTACGAAGTGGTCGCGGTGAACGACCGCTCGAGCGACGGCACGGGAGCGATTCTCGAGGCTGCGGCGCGGAAGAATCCGCGGCTGAAACCGGTGCGGATCGATTCCCTGCCCCGGGGCTGGCTCGGCAAGCCTCACGCGCTGCAGCAGGCTTACGAACATTCGCGGGGCGAATGGCTGGTCTTCACGGACGCGGACGTCCATTTCGAGCCGGACGTGCTCCGGCGAGTGCTCGGGCTGGCGCAGAAAAAGGGCTGGGAGCACATGACGCTGTTCGCGTCGCCCAAGCTTTTCACTTTCGGCGAAAAAATCGTGATGGCGTTCTTCGGCGTCGGATTCCTGATGGGAACGAAGCCGTGGAAGGCGACCGATCCGCTTTCGTCCGGCTACACGGGCATGGGTGCGTTTCAACTGATCAAACGGAGCGCGTACGAGAAGATGGGCACGCACAAGCGGCTGGCGATGGAAGTGATCGACGACATGAAGCTCGGCAAGCTGGCGAAGGAAGCGGGCGCGCGCTCCGGAATCGCCAAGCCGGGAAGCGCGGTGAGCGTCCATTGGCATGCGGGGCTCGGGAACATCATTCGAGGGACGACGAAGAATTTCTTCGCCTCGTCGGGATACCGGCTGTGGCTCACGTCGCTGCACGTTTTCGGATTGCTGCTGATGTGCGTGTTTCCGGTCGCGGCGCTGCCGTTTGCGCGCGGATGGGCGCTGGCGTTTGCGGGCGTCGCGGTGGGGATACCTTTGTTCGTCGAGGCCGGCGTGGCGCTGGAAATCGGCGCGTCTCCGCTCTTCGCGCTGACGTACCCGCTGGGCGCGGCGATCTTCGCCTGGATGCTCACGCGGTCGACCATCATCACACTGTGGCGCGGCGGGATCGAGTGGCGCGGGACGTTCTATCCGATCGAGGAACTGAAAAAAGGCGTCGTCTAGACGGCTCGGCCGAGAGTTCGGTCGATTGTTCGGGAGGCTGCGCCGTGGGTCAGTGGAAAGGCGCGTTGGTCGTCTTCGTCGTTTCGTCGGCGCTGAGCACCATGCTGTCCGCAGCCCGACGCACACAAGCAAAGCGGCTCGGCGGAGAGTACTTCTTCCCACCTTCGTGGATCGCGGAGGTCGCGATGACGCTCGGCGCGGCGATGGCGCTGTGTTTCTTGCATCTGGTCAACGTCGAATTGTCTGACTGATTTGCGGCGGGGCGATCTAGGAGGAACGGCGGGGGCGCGAGCGGGCGGGACTGCCGGGCGCGGCGGTGGCGCTGGATGCCGCCGGAGCGGCTGCGGCCTGCGGCGGTGCAATGGCGGAAGCTTCGGTCGCTGCGATGACGCCGAGGTCGCGCTGCTTGAGGGCGCGGATGCGGTCGCGGAGCGCGGCGGCGCGCTCGAACTCGAAGTTTTTCGCTGCCTCGCGCATCTGCGTTTCGAGCTGCTCGATGGCCTGTCGCAACTGCTCTTCATTGGTGATCTCGCCGATCGCCGCGTCTCCCACGGGGACTGTGAGGTAGTCCGCGTCGATGATGCGGGCGAGCTGCATGTCGACGGATTTCACGATCGATTGCGGCGTGATGTTGTGCTCCCGGTTGTAGGCTTCCTGCTTCGCGCGGCGGCGGCTGGTCTCGCCGATGGCCTGGCTCATCGAGTCGGTCATCCGGTCGGCGTAAAGAATCGCCTTCCCTTCCAGGTGCCGCGCGCAGCGGCCCATCGTCTGAATCAGCGAGGTAGCGCTGCGCAGGTAGCCTTCCTTATCGGCGTCCAGAATCGCGACGAGCGAGACTTCGGGCAGGTCGAGGCCTTCGCGCAGCAGGTTGATGCCGATGAGCACGTCGAATTCGCCGCGGCGCAGATCGCGCAGGATGCGGACGCGCTCCAGCGTCTCGATTTCCGAGTGCAAATAGCGGCAGCGAACGCCGACTTCTCCGAAATACTCCGCGAGATCCTCGGACATGCGCTTGGTGAGCGTGGTGACGAGCACGCGCTCGTTGCGCGCGGCGCGAAGGCGGATTTCCTCCAGCAGATCGTCCACCTGTCCCTTGACCGGCCGCACTTCGACGACGGGATCGACCAGGCCGGTCGGGCGAATCACCTGCTCGACGAAAATGCCGCCTGATTTGGTCAGCTCGTACGGCCCGGGGGTGGCGGAGACATAGATCACCTGATTGGTGCGGTGCTCGAACTCCTCGAAATTGAGCGGGCGATTATCGAGGGCGGAGGGCATGCGGAAGCCGTAGTCGACCAGAGTCTGCTTGCGCGAGCGGTCGCCCGCGTACATGCCGCGCAACTGGGGAACCGTCTGATGCGATTCGTCGATGAAGAGCAGGTAGTCCGACGGAACGTAGTCGAGCAGCGTCGGCGGCGCTTCACCGGGCAGGCGGCCGGACATGTGGCGCGAATAGTTCTCGATGCCGTGGCAATAGCCGATGGTGCGCATCATTTCGATGTCGAAGTGGGTGCGCTGGACGATGCGCTGCGCCTCGACGATTTTTCCCTGCCGCTCCAACTCGCCCTTCCACCAATCGAGCTCTTCGTAGATGGTCTGGATGGCGCGCTCCCGCTGCGCGGCGGGCAGGACGTAGTGCGTCTTGGGATAGACGGGCAGACGCGTGATTTCGCCGTCGCGCGAGCGGATTTCCCCGGTGAGCGGATCGATCTTGCGAATGGCCTCGATCTGCGTGCCCCACAACTCGACGCGGAGGGCGAAATCGTCGTAGGGCGGATAGATTTCGATCGTGTCGCCGCGGACGCGGAAAGAGCCCCGGCGCAGATCCTCGGAACGGTCGTATTGAATCTCGACGAGTTTGCGGAGTATGGATTCGCGGGCGATCGACTGGCCCTTTTCGAGCAGGAGCATCATGCCGTAATACGCCTCGGGCGAGCCGATGCCGTAGATGCAGGAGACGGAAGCGACGACGATCACGTCGCGGCGCTCGAAAAGCGAGCGCGTGGCGGACATGCGCAGCTTGTCCAGCTCGTCGTTGATCGTGGCTTCTTTTTCGATGAACGTGTCGCTCGACGGAACGTAGGCCTCGGGCTGGTAGTAGTCGTAGTAGCTGACGAAGTACTCGACGGCGTTCTGCGGGAAGAACGACTTGAATTCGTGAAAGAGCTGCGCGGCGAGAGTTTTATTGTGCGCCAGAACGATGGCGGGCCGGTTGGACCGCTCGATCACCTTGGCCATCGTGAAGGTTTTTCCGGAGCCGGTGACGCCGAGCAGCACCTGATGGCGCTCGCCATCGGCGACGCCGTGCATGAGCTGCGCAATGGCTTCGGGCTGGTCGCCGCGAGGCTCGTAGTCGCTGGCAAGTTTGAAATTCATGGTCCGGGCGTCCTCAGCGCGAAAAATGGGCCCCGTCTAAACTTCCTATTATAACCCAGGTGCGCTAGGGCTTGAGCTGGACGAGTGGAATCGAAATCCGCGGGTCGCGGAAGCCATTGGTGTTCGGAGGCAGTTCGCCCCTAACCATCGCAATTTCATCGCAATCCGAGAGTTTGGGGCAGCAGACGCAATCCTTGTAGATCTTGTCCGGCAGCTCTTCGCGGCGGGCGATTTGAAAGCCGAGGTGCGCGAAAAAGGAAGGCGTGCGCGTGAAGAGACAGACGCACGTGACGCTGTGGCGGCGCGCCTCGTCCATCAGCGCATCCACCAGGGCGCGGCCGACGCCGCGGCCCTTCCGCGCGGGCGGCACGGCGATCGATCGAATCTCGGCGAGGTGCGTGCCGTAGAGGTGCAAGGCGCCGCAACCGACGATGTGGCCGTCTTCCTCGGCGACCACGAAATCGCGCACGTTCTCGCACAGCTCCGCGAGGCTGCGCGGCAGGAGGGTGCCCGCATCGGCATAAGGCTGGATGATGGCGTGAATGCACCCAACGTCGGGAAGCGAGGCGCCGCGCGTCTGAATGGATTGCATGGGTCAGAATAAATATGCAGAGGTTCGCATGATTATGCTTTGCCTTTCGCATCGTAGCACAAATGGATTCCGCGCTGCGGGCGAATCGGACGAGCGGCGCCGGGAGCTTACGAAGAGCCGGCGGCAGTCGCCGGAACGAGCGTGATCTCGGATTGCGCGTGGACCTGGCCCTTGCGCCGGATGCTGGAGCCCGTGCTGGCGCTGGCGATCTGATAGTCCATCTGCTGATCGGTGGTCTGCGTGGAGCGGATCAGAAGCCCGCTCGAAAGCGAAATGGAGTCGAGCCCTTCCCCGGAGCCGGTCCACGCGCCGGAAACGCGCAGCCCGTTGCGGCGGTAATCTTCCGGCGTGGCGTCTGCGTGCGGCGAGCCGGCGCGAGAGATTTCGAAATGCGAAAGGATCACGGCGCAAGAATCACTGGCCGCCGGGGCGCCGGGCGCGTTGCACGGCTCGTCGCGAAGATAGGTCGATTCGACGCGCCAGGAGAGGCCCGCGAGTGGCGCGCCTTGAAACGCGCGTTCGCCGCGCCATTTCTGGCCGACCTGCACTCCGTCGCGGGGAAAGCCGCCGGTCGAAAGGCCGCCGAGCCACGACATCGCCGACTGGGCCGCGGAAGCATCCGGCAGGATATCGTCGAGGCCTTTGACATCGCCGAGGCGGCCGCCGGGCTCGAGAGCGAATTCGATCGAGTGGCCCTCCAATTGAGCGTACCGATCGGCAAGAGAAGGCTGCCCGGGATCGTAGGCGTCGCTATCGGATTCGGCGCTCGATTTTTCGTAGGTCGCGCGGATGCGCGTGGCGCCGGCCTGCGGCGCGTCCAGCACATCGAGACGCACGAGCACGTGAATCAACAGGCTGGCTTGCGTGCCTCCTTCGGGATTGGCAATCGGGGTGGTCGTTTGCCCGGTGGTCATCGTGCGCGACTCGATGCGGTAGCGAAGCGTCTGACCCGCGAAGAATTTCGGCGCGAAGCGGACGCGATGCCCGGCTCCCGCCACGGCCACGCACAGCGCGAGGCAAAGTCCGATGGCCACGCTGCATTTGAGGATGGCGAGACGTAAATTCCGCGGCATCGGATGCGACCTAGCGCGACCCGCGCCGTGAAACCACGACCGGCGCGGCTTTCGGCGCATCGAGAGTTCCGGTCAGGCGGAACGATCCGCCACGCGCGGGCGGGCTGTCCGGAGAATAGGACGCCACCTGGAAACGCAGGTCGAGCTTGCGGCTGAAATCGACCGAGCCTGAGCCTTCGGCCGCGGCGTCCTCCGAAGTGGCGAGGTGCAGGGTTTGAAACTGGACGCGGCCTTCCGCGCAGGAAAACTTCGCCGTGGCCGCCGCAAATCGCGCGCCGCCGGCTTCCGCGGACGGACTGCCGAGCGCCTTCCAGAGGTCGAAATCGACGAACCGGGGATTCGACACACGCGCATCGCCCTCGCACGCAAGGGACGCGGCGAGATCGGCGCGGCTCGCGCCACGCGCGTCCAGAGAAATGTGCGCGGAGCCGGAGCCCGCCGAGACTCCGGCGAGACTGGGCGTCGATGCGATCAGCGCGCCGACGTCCACACGCGAAAAATCGAGCTCGGCATGGTAGGACGGGACAGCTTCCAGGTCCGCGTCGAGCGAGCCTGCGACCTGGCCGCCGAAGAATTGCCCCGCCGCTTTCTTCAGCGACACGCGGCGGCCATCGAGATCGACTTCGCCTTGCAGCCGCGACACCAGCAGAGGCGTGAGAGCGAAACGCTCGACGTTCACGCGGCCACTGGCGCGAAGTTCGCCGGGTGAGACCGTGGACGCCGTGGGCGAAGTCAGAAACGGCAGCATGCGGCTGAGAAAGTTTTCGCGCCAGCGCGGATTGAGCCAGCGGTCGAGATCCGCCGCCGAAAGGCGATCCGCCGAAAGGTTGAATTGCCACGGCGCGCCAGAGTCGTTGCGTTCAGCCGTGCCGGACCAGTGCGCGCCGAATGCCTCGGCAGAGGAAAGCTTCAACTGCCGCACGCCGGGCTTCAGATCGACGCGCGTCCTGATCTGCTCGACCGGAAGGTTCAGGAATGGCGCGCGCAGTGCGGCACCGTCCGACGCCTTGCCCCCAGCGCCCAATTCGATCCAACCGGTCGGCGCGCGCAGCGCGTCCGTGAGTGGACCAGCCGCAGACCCTTGCCACTGCAAGTCGCAAGCAAACCGTCCGGCCAGATCCCATCCGCGCGAGGGATTCCATCCGAGGGCGCTTGCGGAGGCAATCAGATCGCGGATTTGAGCGGCGCTGCCGGCCACGTGCCAGCTCGAGGGTGATTTCGGCGAGCGCTTCGTCAGAGTTTCGAGACGAAACGATCCGTCGGGCGTGCCGTCTTCCGCCCCCCACGACAGGCTCGCCGGGAGCAGTGAGATGACGCCGTTGTCGTACTTGAACTGGAGCCGGCCCACATGCATGGGCTTTCCGAGCGCCGCGCCCGACAAAACGATTCCGTTCGAAGACAGGTTCGCGTTCGCGATATGAGGAGGCCAGCCGGCCAGCGCTGCGTTCACCTGCGCCGTGCCGCGAGCCGCGAGACTTTCCGCGACGCCGGGATGAAACGCGCGCGCCCATGCCAGCAGATCAGCCGCGTCGATCTCGCCCGAGGAGGAAACAACCTGCGGCGCAGGGATCGCGCGCGGAAGCGGCTTGCTCTCACGGCCCCAAATGATGCGCCCGCCGGCTTCGACATGTGAGCGAGGCGCCTCGAGCGTTACCTGCGTCAGCTCGACAAAGGGAGCCGAAGGGCTCCACGCCAGCTGGGCGTTCATGTGCAGCGAGGGATTATCGGTCCGCTGCGCCAGATCCCAGCGGTGCACCTGATCGAGGTTCGCGTGAGCCTGAAACGTCCAGCCGTCGCCTTTCTCTTCCGTGCGGGCATTGATCGCGACCGCCAAAGCGCCGCGCACGCCGAAATCATCGCCGAGAGCGAGGCGAAGGACATCCGGCAGAGATGCATTGGTCCAGCTGAGATCGAACGCGGCCGGCCGGAGGCGCGACGACGTGCCACCCACTTCGCCGGACAACTGAATCGTGCCGACCTGCTGCGCGACGACGGCGGCCCGCCAGGGAATCGCCTGGAGATTCATGCGCCAGCGGCCGGGGCGGTCGGTTTCGATGGTGCCGGTGACGCCGACAAACGCCAGGGGAAGCTTTCGATCGACCAGCTTGAAGTTGATCCGGCCGGCTTCGATCTCAATGCGGCGGAAGCGCGTGGCCATGGAGGGCAGGACGGGTCCGGTAAACGTGCGCGGCAGGGGCGCGGCAGCGGCGGAACGCGGCAGCCATTCCGCCACGTTCCAGTCGCCGTAAGAGTCGCGAACGAGATTCAGGCTCGGATGCGCGAGCGAGAGGGTGGCGAAATCGAGGCGGCCTCGCAGCAGACTGCGCCAGCGCAGGCGAAGCGACATCGAATCCGCGCGGAGAAAGTATTCTGAGCCGAAGCGCGGGTCTTCGCCGACCGTGACGGAGTTCGCCTCGATGACGGCTCCATTCCAGAAGCTGAAATTGTAACTTCCCACTTCGACCGGGCGCCCCATGGCGGCTTCGATTTGCGCGGTCAGGAGGCGATGCAGGCGGGTGTGCTGCATCGCGAGCGAAACGCCCTTGCCCGCAACCCAAAGCAGCAGGAGCAGCAGGAGAATCCGCAGGGGCCAGCGCCGCCAAAATCGGGCGTGATGCGAAGCGTGCGCCGCAGGAGGCGGGCTGAGAGCCGGTTCCGCGTAGGTCTCGGACATATTTGAAATCAGGCCAAGGTCGCGACGCGGCGTTTCCTAGCGCACGCCGCGCAGCATTCGGTTCCAGCGCGTCTCGCTGGGCATGTGGAGGAGCGTTCCCGCGATGCCGCGCAGCGAGCCCAAAAGACTGCGGTCCGCGTAGTCGTTGGCCGTCGCCTGGACCGACCAATAGATCACGACGGGGCGGCCGATGATCGCGCGGCGATCGACAAATCCCCAATAGCGGCTGTCCAGGCTGCTGTCGCGATTGTCGCCCATGACGAAGTAATGATCCGGCGGGACCACGAGCTCTCCATTGCGCAGATAGCCCGCGATCTGGCGCGCCCATTCGGGACGCAGGCCGGTAACCTGGTAGTGCCCGGGAGGCGGCGGAAAATAGTCGCTCAGCGGATCGTAGGCCGAAGGATCACGGTAAACGTACGGCTCGGCGACGGCCTGGCCGTCGATGAAGAGCTGGCGGTCCTCGATGCGTATGCGCTCGCCGGGCAGCCCGATCACGCGCTTCACGAAATGCAGGTGGTCGTCGTATGGAAAGCGGAAGACGATGATGTCTCCGCGGCGCACCGCGCGGTACGGCAAGAACTTCTCATACCAGGCTCCGCTGCCGCCGAAAATGAACTTGTTGACGAGCAAGTGGTCACCGACCAGGAGGGTCGGCTCCATCGACTGCGAGGGAATCTTGAACGCCTGCACGACAAACGTATTGCCGAACAAGACGAGCAGAATCGTGACCAGGAGCGACTCGAGAAAGTCGACCAGCGAGCCCCGATGAGACTCGCGCGCCACCGCCGCGGGCTCAACATGCGGCACTTCGATCGATTGCGGGACTGAAGAATCGGACGCCATGAATTCGCTTTAGCTCGGCTCGCCCTGGGTTACGAAAACCTGCAGCGCCACGCGCGCCGCCGATTGCTCTGCCTCTTTCTTGCTGCGGCCGTGCGCGGAAGAGAGCCTGCGGTCGCCGTGCCAGACCTCGACTTCGAACGTCTTCTGGTGTTCGGGACCGGATTCGCTGCTAACTCGATAGTCTACCGTGCCGAAGCCGCGCTGCTGAAGCCATTCTTGCAAGGCCGACTTGTGATCGGGATGCTCGAGGCCCTCGACGCCGCTTTCGAGGGCGGGCACCAAAAGGCTGCGGCGGAGGAACGAAGCGGCGGCCGGCAGGCCGGCGTCGAGGTAGATCGCGCCGACGATCGCTTCGTACGCGTCGGCCAGCAGTCGGGACTTTTCGCGCCCGCCGGTCTTTTCCTCGCCCGGGCCCAGGCGCAAATGGCGTCCGAGCTTCAATCGGCGCGCCGCGGCGTGAATGGACGAGGCGCTGACGAGGCGCGCGAGGCCTTTCGAGAGATTGCCCGCGTCCCAGTGCGGGAACGCCTGAAAAAGAACTTCGCTCGCGACGAGGCCGAGCACACGGTCGCCCAGGAATTCGAGGCGTTCGTTATCGATTCCTTCGGAGTTCTGGCGATGAGACCGATGGGTGAGCGCGCGTTCCAGCCGTTCCGGATGTTCGAAGCGGTATCCCAGAACCGCTTCGAGTTCTCCACGCTCCTCTTCGGTCATGATGGACGCGCCTCGGGGCGCTACTTGGCCTGCTTCTTCGCGGCGTCGGCGCTTTGCTTGCAACGATCCTGCAGCGGGCTCTGAATCTGGCCGCAGCGGCCGAAAGCGTCGGCCGCTTCCGAAAAGCGGCTCAGGCTTTGCAGACCAACGCCGAGAACGAAGAGATCGGTCGGGTCCGGCGCGGTCGCGCTCTGCGTGGCTTGCTGCAATTCCTTCACGGAATCGTCGGTCTGCTGCAGGCGAAAGTAGATGAGCCCGAGGCCGCTGTGCGCCTGGCTCAGGAGGGCCGCTTTCGATTGCGCGAATTGGTCGTCGGTCATGCTGGCGGGTTTCGTCATCGTGCCGACGACTTCGATGGCGTGCTTTTCGTACCGCTCGGCCTTGTCGAGATTCTTCACGGCGTCCGGATCGTTGGGATCGAGCCCGTGGGGAATCACCCATCCGACCATGACAAGGATGGCGGCATCGTCGGGATTCAGCGCGACAGCCTTGTCGCCGCTCGCATAGAAATCCTTCCAGTCCTGTTTCATGTAATAAGCCTGCGTCAGCCCGGCGTACACCGATTCCGCGTAGTGGCTCGCCGGATATTTCTGCACGAAATCCTGGCCCAGCTGGATGCGCGTGTCCGCGTCCGCGGCCTTCGCGTCATAGAAGGCTTTGTAGGCGGCTTCCTCCTGAGGGTCGACCTTCGGGGCGCTGGCCACCGGCGTTTGCTCGAGCGAACGCTGCTTCAGCTGCTGATCGGTGTTCTGCTTCTGCTGTTCCTCCGGGATCAAGTTCGGGTTGGTTCCCTGCCCGAACGAAGGACACGCGAGCGCGGCACAGGCCGCGAGCGCAAGCGTCAGATTGCGAAGCTGGCATGCCGGGAAGAACTGTTTCATATCGATTGCACCTTTCCGCTGGGATGGTTGATGCCTGCTACTGTTGCGGTTCCCTATTCTGGCCGGGACGCTCCGGCGCCTTATAGGCCTTGTCCACGCCACTTTGTGCGGCGGCGAGGGCGGCTTCGGGCGCTCCGTTCACGGCGAGAGCCGCCCGATAGTCACTGACCGCCGAATCGCGGTCGTCTTCGAGATCGTGAATCCGCCCGAGGTACACATGCGACCACGCGAGAATGCCGGGATCGATCGGCTGATTCGAGCCGCCGGAATCGGATGACGCGGCGGCGGGCAGCGCAACGATCTTCTCGAACAAACCGCGGGCGCGCTCGGCCTTGCCCGATAGCACCGAAGCGATCGCAAGCCCGTACAGACCGTGCGGCTCGTCGGGGTACTTGGCGAGCACGGTTTCGAAAGTCGAAGTCGCAGCAGCGGCATCCTTCGCGGCGATTTCGCGGTCCCCTGCCGCCAGCAGACGTTCGAGTTGCGACTTCGGGTCTTCCGGAGCGTTGCTGTGCTCATCCGGAGCGGGCGCAGCGTCGGCGGGCGCAAATGCGAAGTCCTTCAGGCGCTTGGTTTCAGCGTCGACGCTGATTCCGGCGATCAGATCGGGAAAGTAGTAGGTCATCGCCGGCTCGTCTTTTTCGAATTTCTGCAATTGCGTGACGAACGGGCGGACGAGAATGAATCCGGACTCATCCGCATCTTTCATCGCCAGTTCGAGGCGATCCGGCGGCAGGTGACGAAGCCGCAGCTCCGCCGCCTTGATCAGACATTCGTCGGTGAACGACACGAAATCGTCGCGATACTCCACGGGGAGGCGCGGGGCGCGGCCGGCGACGTTCAAGAGGCCGCGGCGAATGTCCACCGACGGGCGGTATCGCAGCACGAGCGGGTCGAGCATGAAGTGCAGATAGGCGTGCTGGATCACGTCGACGCGATCATCGGTTTCGTTTCCCACAACGACCGCGTACCGGTCGCCAAAATTGCGGAAATTCGTGCGCGCACCGACCAGAGGCTCGACGTAGACAGCGAACGTGCGCCCGGTGGAGGGTCTTTCGACTTCGCGCAGGTACGCGTTCGTGACGGTCACGATGCGGCGAACGGGCGGGCGATAGCGCGCGATCAGCGGCTCGTATTCCGGAGCGATCCTGGCCCAACGCACGTCGAGGCGCGCTTCCTTGTAGAAAGCGGCGAGGACGCTCTGAAAACCGTCGAGCGAGAGGACGTCCGGCGGAAGGAGCTCGCGGTCGGCCTCGAAGGTGAAGCTTGGCGGCGGCCCGGCAGCGAGGGCGAAGGTGATGTAGCGGGAGAGCGTGTCCGCCGAGCTCGAGCGGGCGTGGTCCCCGTAGAACTGGCGGAGCGCCTCCGCCGCGGGCCCTTGAATCTTCAGCAGGTCGGCGCGGAGGGCGAGCCGGTCCGGCATCTCGGAAAGCGTGCTTTCGTCCGCGTCGAATCCCGCCGCGTCGAGCGCGCACATCGTGGCGAAAATCTGCGGATTGGCTTCGACGCTGATGCCGAACGTGTCGGTCTGCGCCGCGAGGACAGCCGCGCCGACCGCGGCCACGGCGGCAAGGAAAGCAACCGCGCACGCTGCTTGCAGAAATCTTTCGATCGACAGCCTTCTCAAGAGATGGACCCTAGTCCGGTTCCGTTCGCTGGGCGGGCAAGTTCCTTGGAATTGCACGCGGCACTGCCGGAATCCCCCTGCAGCAAACTCTAGCGAGCGGATCGGGCTGAGTCAAGAATTGGGAACCGCGCCGGCTGCGGATCACCCGCGTACGTGAACTTCACTGAAATTCAGCAGGACGCGCCCGCCGCCCATCGGACGCCCAAAGCCCAACTGAGGGCGGAAGCGGGAAAACAGAAGAAGTTGGTCGATCTGATGCTGCAAGGCGGCATCCGTGGGCCCAGAAAGAATCTTGTAATAGACCACTTGTCCCTGAGCGTCGAGCGTCGCCTCCAAGAGCAAAGCACCCGAGCTCGCGTGGGGATCGCTCGCGCTGATATCCGCCACCGGGAACGGAGCGAGGCTTTCCAGTTGCGCAGGCTGCACGAGATTCAAAGGCAGGTCGTCCGCGGCGCCCGCGACTGGCATGCCGACCAGCATGCCCTGCGTCACGAACAGGAAGGCCGCAATCGCGGTGAGGACGCCGCCCGTGGCCGGAACGGCCAAGGGCTTCAGAATGTTCTGCGAGAGCAGGCCAAAGCGAGCCCACAGCTCACCGGCACCAGCGCGCCACGAGCGCTTTCGCGACGCGCGCACGCGAATCTTCATCGCCAGATCGGGAGGAGGCGCGACAGGTTCCAGCTGCGCCAAATGGCCTGCGAGCACGCGGTAACGCTCGAGCTCGCGGCGGCAGCTGCCGCAGGAATCCAAATGCCTGCGCAGACGCGCGCGATCTCCCGGCAGGACGGCACCGTCCATGTAGCCGGGGAGAAAATTGCGTGCGTCGCGGCAGTTCATCGCTGCTCGCTCCCCTGCGCTTCCACGGCCTCGGCCGAGGGTGCAAAATGAATTCGTTCGTGCTGGCGCTGCGCCGTCCTGGCCGCGCGATTTCCCGCTTCGTGGGAAGAATGCTCCGGCACGTGCAGGAGCGGATCCAGAACTTCCTTCAGAATGCGCCGGCCGCGCAGAATGCGCGATTTCACCGTTCCGGTCGAGACTTCCAGCACCTCGGCGACCTCTTCGTAGGACAGCCCCTCCAGATCGCGCAAAATCACGGCGCTGCGGAAGACCGCGGGCACCTCCGCGAGCGCGCGCCGGACCTTGGCCTGCATCTCGCGCGAGGCGCACTGCTCGAAGGGCGTCGCTTCGCTGTCCTCCAGCTCGTGAATGCAGCCGTTCGCTTCCCGGTCCTCGTCGATCGAAATCTGCTGGCGATGGTGCCGCCAGAACCAGCGGCGGTGATTGAGAGCCTGGCGCACGGAAACGCGATAGAGCCACGTCTTGAGCGAACTGCTGCGCCGGAAGCCGCGTATGCCGCGAAAGACGCGCAGGAAAACTTCCTGCGTCACGTCGGCCGCGTCGGCCGCGTCTCCCAGGATGCCGTACACGAGGTTGTAGACGTTGGAGTGATAGTAAGTGACAAGGTATTCGAATGCGGAATCAGAGCCGGCTTGCAGCTCCGCGACGAGTTCGGCTTCGTCGCGTACCCACGAGAGGCTTTGTGCCAGTTCAGCCATCGGTTGCGTGGCGCTCCCGGGCCTTTGCTTGCTACCGAAGTTAGACACCGCGGGCGCGATTATGTTCCTAAGCATAGCAGAAAAGGAGCGTGGGAGTGATATGACCAACGTACCAGAGAAGAAACGGCTGAACTTCGCGTAACTCATTGATTCTACACGCTTTACATCGTGTAGCCCGCTAGTAGGGTCTGGTGGACCAATTTTACGCTTTCGACTTGCTCTTACTGAAGTCGGTCACTTTGTAGACTTTGCTGTTTCTGTCGTAGGTGGTCCACCTGCCCGTCTGCTTTCCATCCCGGAAGAATCCGGAGCGCATCTTGGAGCCGTCCTTCCGAAACCACTCCCAATACCCTTCGGGCACTCCGTCGACCATCGTTCCTTTCGCCCAGATCGTGCCGTCGTTGTGGCGCTTCACGTACTTCTCTTTCGAAGATTTCGCGGTCATGTCGAGATCCTTGACGTGCCGTCTGTGGGCTACTTCTGCGCGGAAGAATATATCGCGAAGTCTGGTGGAGTCGAAGGGATTCGAACCCTCGACCTTCCCGGTTTCACCGGGACGCGTTCACCAAGCGCTCGCATTCGACTCGCTTTGCAGGATGTAAACGGAAAACATCACGTCAAGTCTGGTGGAGCCGAAGGGATTCGAACCCTCGACCTCCTCGATGCCATCGAGGCGCGCTCCCAACTGCGCCACGGCCCCACCGGTGATGGTTTCTCATTTTATAGCACCGGCTGACGCGGAGCGTCAAACGGCGGGATCGGGTTCGTCGCGCGAATGGCGATATCGCGGGAAAAAAGAAGGGGCTTTCCGGCGGGCCCGTTCTAGAATATCGCCCCATGGCGAAGATCACTTTTCTGGGCGCAGCTCGAACCGTGACCGGCTCGAAGTACCTGATTGAAGCGGGAGGAAAAAGGCTGCTGGTCGATTGCGGGCTTTTCGAAGGCTCGAAGCAGCTGAAGCAGCGAAACTGGGAAAAGCTTCCAATTGACCCGGCCACCATCGACTGGGTGCTGCTGACGCACGCGCATATCGATCACACCGGCTATCTGCCAAGGCTTGTGCGCGACGGCTTTGGCGGGCCGATCTACGCAAACGCCGCCACCGAGGAGTTGTGCGAACTGCTGTTGCCCGATTCCGCGCACCTGCAGGAAGAAGACGCCCAATACGCGGCACGGAAAGGCTACAGCGCGCACAAGCCGCCGCTGCCGCTCTATACGGTCGAGGAATCGCAGGTCGCGCTCCAGAAGTTCAGCGCCATCCCCCGCGCGGATCGCTTCACGATCAGCCCGCAATTCTCGGTGCTTCCTCACGACGCGGGGCACATCCTCGGCTCGTCGTGGCTCGAATTGACGATCACCGAAAACGGGAAGGAGACGCTGGTCGTCTTTTCCGGAGACGTGGGGCGCTACGACCAGCCGATCCTGAAGGATCCCGAATCGCCCACGCATGCGGATTTTCTTTTGTGCGAATCGACGTATGGCGACCGGGACCACCCGACGGGCTCGATCGAAGACGAACTGGCCGACGTCGTCAACCGAACGGCGAAGCGAGGCGGTTCCGTGGTGATCCCGGCGTTCACGGTGGGCCGCACGCAGACGCTGATGTACTACCTGCGCAAACTTGAAGAGCGGCAGCGAATTCCCCACCTGCCCGTCTTCGTGGACAGCCCGATGGCGATCAACGTGACAGCCCTGTACATGCGGCACCACGAGGACCACGACGCGGATTTCACGCAACAGGAAACGTCGGGCAATCACGATCCTCTGAACTGCCACGAAGTTCACATGACGCGCACGGTGGACGAATCGAAGAAGATCAACGACGTGGTCACGCCCTGCATCATCATTTCCGCGAGCGGGATGATCACCGGCGGACGCATCAAGCACCACCTGGCGCGGCGGCTGCCGGATTCGCGCAACACGGTGATGCTCGTCGGCTATCAGGCGGAAGGATCGGGCGGGCGCGCGCTGCTGGACGGCGCGAAATTCCTTCGCATTCACAACGAGCAGGTTCCGGTGCGAGCGGAGATTGTGGAAGCCGGACAGCTTTCCGCGCACGCCGGAAAAAGCGAGCTGCTGCGTTGGCTTTCGAAATTCCAGGCTCCGCCGAAGCAGACGTTCCTGGTTCACGGCGAGCCGGCGGCGCTCGACTCGTTTCGCACGACGATCGAAGCGCAATACCACTGGCCCGTCACGATTCCGGAT
>DATJXJ010000049.1:0-13576 GCA_035500255.1 Verrucomicrobiia bacterium
GCTCGCGACCAAAGGCCGCTTCGGCTTCGTCACTGTGCCCGCGAGCCCGTTCCAGCCGAGCCTTTCCACCATCATGCTCGGCGGCCTCAGCATCCGGGGAATCGTGCAGGGCGACAGCGTGCCGGACGCGTTCATCCCGCGACTGATCGATCTGCACATGAGCGGCCGCTTCCCGTTCGACAAGCTCGTGACGAAGTATCCCTTCGAGCAAATCAATCAGGCGATCGACGACCAGGCCGCGGGCAAGATTGTAAAGCCCGTCTTCACATTCACGCCGTAACGCAAGCGAAGCTCACTTGAGGTAGGTGCGGACGATCTCGATCACGTCCTTGGCGGCTTCCTCGGACGATCTCGTGTTGCGCGGCATGTGATTGCGGATGTGATCTTCAAGCAGTTCGCCCATCAGACTGTTGATCGCCCCCCGCGCGGCCGCCAGCCGCTGCAGCACGTCGGCGCACGGCTCGTCTTCGTTCAGCGCGCGCAGCGCGCTTTCCAGCTGCCCGATCACCTTCTTGGTGCGCGTAACGAGATCGAGTTTTTCCCGCGAAATGTGCGACATTTCTCTTTACTACCCTAGGGGGGTATGGTATCAAACCCTCGGCGCGCAATCCAGCGCCGCAAGGCGGCCCAGTATAGGGCAACGAAGGCTCGCGAACCAGCGTGGCGCGCCCGCCCGAAATCGGCGAGCGGCCCTTTTAACGCTCCTGTAACGAATCGCTGGGCCGCCGCGTGCTCTATTGAGGTTCCTGAATTCGGTCCGGCACGGGCGATTTCTCCGCTGCAAAAATGTTGCGCTTCGACCAACTCGCGCTCTCGGTCCTCTGCACCCTCTTGCTGTGGGCGACGGCGGCGCGGCGCGCCTCCGCCCAATTGCCGGCGCAGAACGTTCAGGCCAGCGCGCCATCCACGGCCCAGCCCGCCGATTCAAGCCAGGACGATTCGGCGGCGAATGATGCGGTCACGCTTTTCCCTCATTCCAGCACCAGCCGCTACTGGATCTCCGGCCAGGCGAACATCATCCTCCAGTGGCACCCCGCGTTTCCCGCCGCGTACAGCGGACCGAACAGCCTTCGGTCGGTGGGCGAGAACGGTACATCCCAGGTCTACACGCTTTATCTCGGCTACGAGCTCACCCACACGACCGAAGTCTTTCTGGACATCGAAAGCGCCGGCGGCCATGGCCTCAGCAACTCGCTCGGCCTGGCCGGGATCACCAACCTCGACGTCGTGCGGAATACGACGCTCAGCCAGAATCCTTACGTCGCGCGCATCATGCTGCGGCAGATCATTCCGCTCAGCGACGACCGCGTCGACGCGGATCGCGACCAGTTCCATCTCGCCACGTCTCTGCCGGCTCGGCGAATCGAGTTTCGCATCGGCAAGTTCGGCATGCCCGATTTCTTCGACGCCAACTCCTGGGGCACCGACAGCCATCTTCAGTTTCTGAACTGGACCGTCGACAACAACGGTTCCTACGACTACGCGGCCAACACGCGCGGCTACACCGATGGCGTCATCGTCGAATACGATGACCACGGGTGGACGGCGCGCTTCGCCGAGGCACTCATGCCCAAAGCCGCCAACGGCATCAATCTCGATGCCGATGTCGCGCGCGCACGCGCCGAGAATCTCGAGCTCGAGGCTCGCGGCAAACTGATCGCGCACCGCGATGGCACCGTGCGGCTGCTCGGCTACCTCAACCACGCCGACATGGGGAACTACCGCGAGGCGATCGACGATTTTCTCGAGGACGAAACGGCCCGGCCAGATATCACATACACGCGCCGCCAGGGCCGCCACAAGTACGGTTTCGGCCTGAATTTCGAGCAGGAAATTACGCCGGACGCCGGCGTTTTCGGCCGCCTGGGCTGGAGCGACGGGCGCAACGAGTCTTTCGCCTATACGGAAGACGATCGCACGCTCGAGCTGGGCGGGTTCTCCGCCGGCAACTCCTGGCGCCGCCGCAACGACCGCGCCGGAGTGGTGTTCGTCGCCAACGGGATCGTCGCCGCGCATCAACGGTATCTGGCTCTCGGCGGGCTCGGTTTCCTGCTCGGCGATGGCGGACTGACGTATGGCCCGGAGAAGATCTTTGAGGGTTTCTACACCGCGCATCTCTGGCGCGGCTTCTTCGCGTCCTTCGACATCCAGCACGTCAACAATCCCGGCTACAACAAAGCCCGCGGTCCCGTCGCCGTCCCCGCCCTGCGCTTCCATACTGACTTCTGACCATCCCATGAAATCTCGGCAGCACTCCTAGTGCTTGCCGCTCGGCTGCCCGCCCTTCTTGTCGTCAGCCGCCGGCGGAGGTGGCGGGAAGAGCGGCTGCTTCAGCACGTCCATCACGTCGGGCGGCAGCTTGTCCGCGCTGGCCAGCAGCGCGGCAATCTGCCACATCTGCTCGTCCTTCAAAGTCCCGTCGAAGCTGGGCATGCCCGTCATGCGGATGCCGTTCTTGATCTTCCAGTAGGACACTCCGACCGGATCGTCCGTCACCTGCCCGTCGGGAGTAAACAGCTTGGGAGGAGGCGGATACATTTTCGGCTCGGGAAAGTTATTCGCCTCTCCGGGCAGGCCGTGGCAGCCGCAGCCCTGGCGGTACGCGTGCGCCCCTGCCATCAGGTCGGCGGCGCTGAAGCTGGAAAGGTCGCGTTTCGGTGCCTCGTGGCTGATCCGCGCATGCAATGCGCCTCCAGCGATGATCTTCTCGAACGGGAACGGACGATCCGCCACCGCAGCCGGCGCAAAGCCGCCTAGAAAATAGACCGCCGCCAATACCGGCAATAGAATCAGCCCTGCCACCAGCCCACCCAGGAATTTGCCCATGCCGCTTTCTCCCTTCACCTGACTCGCTGCTCGCTCATGTTGATAGCACAACGTTCAGACCCATGCCACTCGCCCGGTGTCCTCTGCGGGCGTTTTGCGGTATAACGTGCGTCCGCTTCCGCGAAGCGCGTCTCGCAAAGGAGCTCGATGATGGACCTTCACCTGGCCGGCAAACTCGCGCTCGTCACCGGAGCTTCCAAAGGCATCGGCCGAGCGACGGCTGCGATCCTGGCGAAGGAAGGCTGCGACCTGGCACTCGTCTCGCGCGATCCGGCGACGCTGAACGCAGCGGCGGACGCGATTCGCCGCGAGTCGTCCGTTTCGGTGCGGACCTTGCCGGCCGATCTTTCGAAGCAGGATGCCGTCGAGCGCGTTGCAGCGGAATTTCCCGAATTGGATATTCTGGTGAACAACGCGGGC
Organism: Verrucomicrobiia bacterium; assembly: GCA_035500255.1. Taxonomy (GTDB): domain Bacteria; phylum Acidobacteriota; class Terriglobia; order Acidiferrales; family UBA7541; genus Palsa-295. The sequence goes on from DATJXJ010000049.1 coordinate 3,247, forward strand.
GCAATTCCTCCCGGAAATCTTCTCGTCATCGGCAACGATGCGTGGCGGTCGGCATGGGATCTGAAAGTCTTTGGCTACATCAGCATGTGCCGCGCGCTGTATCCGAGTCTGAAAAAGCGCGCCGGCGTGATCGTCAATATCATCGGCGCCGCGGGCGAACGACTGGATCCGAACTACATCGCGGGCAGCATGGGCAACGCCTCGCTGATGGCCTTCACGAAAGCGCTCGCCAAAGGTGCTGTTAAAGACGGCATGCGCGTCGTCGCCGTCAATCCCGGGCCCGTGTCGACCGATCGCCTCGAAGTAATGATGCGCGGCCGCGCGAAAGCGCAGCTCGGAGACGAATCGCGCTGGAGAGAACTGTTGAGCGGCATGTCGTTCGGCCGCGCGGCCACCCCGGAAGAAATCGGCAACGCCGTCGCGTTTCTCGCGTCCCCTCTTTCCGCGTACACCACCGGCACCATCCTCACGATTGACGGAGTCACGGGCTAGTCGCAGTTTCGGGCGGCGAGAGTCGTTGCCAGTCGCAGTGTGTTTTTCTTCCGCGCGACAAAATCCAGGCGCACTGTCTCGCACGAATTTTTCTGGAATTGTCGGCGCGTCGACAGAATTTTTTCGCGCACTCATCCGGCAAAGCGTTTCCGTTTCCTGAAAAAATTCGGATCGCACGCGCTGCCCGCTCAGTTTTTCGGCTCGATATTTGGCGCACGCGTCGCGCGCATCTTCGGGCCAGGAACTCGGCTCGTCTGGCTGTCGCCAAAAAATCTTGTCTCATAAAACTCGTAGTTTCAGGATCATATGCTCACCATCCAGCCCGCGTATTACGAAGGCGCCATCGATCGCTCGTTGACATACGGCTTCACGATCGATACCATTCCCGCCCGCATTCGCTCCAGGACGCCGGCAACCGAGAGGTCGATGCCCATGGAAAGAGAAAAGGTCAAGGTCTCTCCCAAATTCCAGATCGTCATTCCCAAATCGCTCCGGGAAGAGATGAAAATCGAAGCGGGCCAGGAATTGCTCATCTACTCCGTCGACGGCGCGCTGCGCCTGGTGCCCCATCGCTCGGTCAAGGAGCTTCGCGGCATCGCCAAAGGCATGCGGTGGAAAGAGGAGTATCGTGACAATCCGGAGCGCTTCTGAACTCTTCGTCGTGGACTCGTCCGGCTGGCTCGAGTACATGACGGACGACTCGAAGGCCTCCGCCTTCGGCCACTATCTGGAAAACGAAGTTGCGGTCGTCGTGCCGTCTCTGGTGATCTACGAGGTGTACAAACATCTCGCCAAGCATCGCGGCCGCGCGCTCGCCGATCGCTTCGTCTCCCAGGCGATGCATCGCCGCGTCGTGCCGATGGACGAAAGCATCGCTCTCGCCGCCGCCAACGCCAGCCTCGACCATCGCCTCGCCGGAGCCGACGCGATCGTCTACGCCACCGCGCGCGTCTGCCAGGCCCAGCTCGTTACCGCGAACACTCACTTCCGCGGTCTCCCCGGCGTCATCATTCCCTAGAGTCCGCCGCGCCGCTTCGCCCCTCGCGCCCCGCCTCTACTTTCTGCTAAACTCCGCAGCACGCCGAACGATCGGAAGTAATTTGGGGATGGGGGGCCGGGATCAGTCATGGCCACGCCCCAAAGTGCGTCCGAACTCGTCGCATACCTTCATCTCAAACTGGCGGCTCTCGGCCAGCCGACCGCGGGAAATTCCAGCGACGCGCGCTTCCTGCATCTCGCTCGTCCGCTCCTGCGCAATCACTATGAGAAGGAACGCCTGCTGGGCGACTATCTCTGCCCCGCGGACACACGCATTCAATCGTTTCTCGACGCCTACTTGAGCGACTGCTGTCCCGGCGGCGCCCCGCGTCTGCCCGCGAGCACGTTCGTCCTCGATCGCGCCGGGCTCGCGCGCGCCATGTCGCTCCCGCCCGGCGCGCAGAGTTTTTCGTCTCCCTATCTGCGCTCCTACGTGGTCCCTCAGGGCGTGCTCCACAATCCCGCCAGCGACCGCCGCACCACACGCGGCGTGTTTCACATCGCCGAAGGGGGACTGCCGGTTCCGGCTGACAAACTGGCTGTTCCGAAACCGGCTTTCGCCGCTCTGCTCGCCGCCGCTCTCCGCCCGCCGCGCGACGTTCTGACGCTCCCGTTCACCGCCGCCCAGCACGAGCCGGCGCGCCTGTTCGTTTCGCTGCTGCTCCGGCCGCTCGTCTGCCCGGCCACGGGCGCGGACGAAGCCAAATCCATGGAGACCCGCTTTTTCGCGCCCGGCAGCCTGGTCAGCAATCTCGACTTCGTCGAAGGAATCTTCGGCAACGGCGGCGATCCGCATCTTCCGGAAAACGACGCCGCTCTGGACGTGGCCCACTGGACCGGCCACACCGGCTGCGTGATCCTCGCACCCCACCTTGTCGGCATGAAGAAATCCGCTCTCGGCCTGCCGCATGTGAACGACGCGACGCCGCGCCAACGCCGCGACGGCATGTGCTGGACCAATCCCGAAGAGCTTTACAACGACGGCGCCACCTTCAAGATCTGCGCCCGCGATCGGCGCGGCGTCATGGTCACAATCCTGGCGGACAATTACTACGGCTACTGCAAGAAGGAAGTGAAGACGCAGATCAGCTACGCCGCGAACCTTTTCGGCCTCGCCGAGGAAGAGCACGCCGGCGGCGCGATCGCCTTCGCCACCTACGTCCTCGGCCAGGAGTTCTACGCGGACCGCACCGTAAGCCTGAAGAAAGCCTCGTTCGAGCAGGGAATGGCCCTGCTCGACGGTCTCGTCGAGCGCCGCCCGGAAGGCTACGCCATCGACCGGCGCTATCCGGACGTCCTCTACGTCCCCGAGGATTCCGTCTTCACGCTGCGCGACGGCTTCGTCCGCTGGCAGCGCGACGGCCGGACGCATCAGCTCACGCTTCGTCCCTCGGCCGTGTACGTGCTGCCGTCAGGCTTCCGCATCCGCCTCGAAAAGCAGCTTTCCGGCGCGGCGTGGCGCCTGATCGGATCGCGCCCTCGCGGCACCCTTTGCCACAAGCCCTGCACCGTTTCCGGCGGCGGCAAGTCCGAAATCTCGAAGTCGATCAGCCACGCGCTGCTCAAGGGCCCCGTCTACGTCCGCGATTACCGCAACGACATGGACAAGGTCGCCGAAATCTTCGAGCGTGATTTCTCCGCGATCTACAAATCGCGCCCGCCCGACGCGCGCTCGCGCCGCCCGATCCTCAGCCCGGACCGCACCCTCGGCTCCGTGATCCAGCTCTTCACCGCTTCGCCCGAATACACGGACGAGCACAACGACTGGATCCGCCAGTTGCCGCAGACCACGCGCCAGCTTCTTTTCACCGTCAAGCGCTACTACCGCCCCGAATGGGGCAGTGATTGGCGCCAGCATTTCACCGTCGACCGCATCAACGGCTTCCTCGGCCACGAGCTGAAATTCGACAACGAGCCCCTGGTAGCCAACTACCTCCGCGTCGGCTACGACCGCGACGGCGCCTGGCGCATCTACAAGCTCCGGCCCGATTTCTACCCCGCCGACAAAGTCCAGGTCGAGGACGACATCACCGCCTCCGCCGTACTGCCGCGCGCCAGCCTCACCGACCTCGACCGCGAATACAAGAACGAAAGCGTCAAGCTCGTGCAGAACTGCGAATCGCTGCTATTCCAGCGACCCGATGACGCGATCCATCCCGGCGTCGATCGCCAGGCCGAAGCCGATATCGCCAGCCCCGGCACATTCCTCTCGAACTACGAGCCGCTCAGCGCCGAACAGGTCCGCGCCCTGGTCGATCACGTGGTCGAGTTCGACCGCTACACTTCGCCGATGAAGCACCTGCTCGCAAGCTTCGCCGCGCATGAGACCGGCAGCAACGGCGACGGTTTCGCCGTTGCCTCTTCGCATCCGCGCATGGTCAACGGCAAGCCGTCGCTCAATCCGCGCTACCTGCAGAAGCGTCCCGACCTCGCCGATCCGCGCGCTTCCTATCTCTCCGAAATCGCCGCGCGCCTCGAACGCGAGATCCCCGCGGCGCGTCCTGTCTATTTCCCGGTCAATTCCGTGCTGGCCGGCCGCCGCAACAGCCCGCCGGACGTGGCCGCCGGGCTTCCGCCCCTCGCCGTCTACGCGCCGATCCACTACCAGGAGCTGCCCGAGCTTTTCATGGAGTACATCTCGAGCCTCACCGGCAAATCGCCCGCCACCACCGGCTTCGGCAGCGAAGGCGCGCTAACGAAGGGACCGTTCAACGCCCTCTGGCCCATCGTCGACCTGAACAACGCGCTCGTCTCGGCGATCCTTACCGGCGACACCGGCTTCACCACGTCCGCCGGGCACATCGGCCCGCACTTCCGGGTCGATCACGACGTCAGCCTGCTCGTCCCCGAGATTTGGTGCCGCATGAGGGTCGCCGAACGCGATCCGCGATTCCTGATCCACGGCGGCTATCTCGAGAAGATCGACGACTTCACCTTCGAAGGCCGCCGCATACTGGCCGGCCGCCTCGGCTACCGCATCACCGTCGCGTTCGCGGACCGCTTTCTCGGCCGCATCTTCGAAACGCCGGATTCGGTCTTCCCGCTGGAAATGCTGCGGCCGGAATTGCAGGACCTGGGGATGTTCGCGGCGGGAGTGGACGCGATTGTCGAATCGCAGCGCCGCGTCGCCGCCGGCTACTTCGAGGACGGCAGCGTCGAAGCGGCCTGCCCGCCGCTGCGCGCGCTGCTTGAAATCATGGCTCGCGGTTCCTACTACGGCATGGGCGCGGACCATCCCGAGGTTCGCGGCATGTTCACGCGCGAAGCGCTGCTGGCGAGCGACTGGTATGCCGAGCGGCTCCGCACCAAGCAGCAGCGCGATATAGTCCTCTGGCAGCGCCACCTCAGCGCCCTCGAAGACTTCCGCGCCGCTCGCGGGGATTCGGCGGTGGTCCCTCGTGAGCACGCGGCTTCGCAGACTGCGGAAGGAACCAAAGGGTTCGGGGGTCGGAGCTTCAGCTCCGCCATCAGGACAGCCCTTTCCTCAGGGGTTTCAACCTCTGAGGAAAACAGCCTCGATTTGGAAGGCCGCCTCGCGCTCGTCCGCGCGCAGCTGGCCCGCGTCACCTCGCCTGCCTACCTCGACGAGCTGCGCGGCACCATCGGCGCCGACCCATTCCGCGGGCAGGTTTCGTAGCAGCGCGCGGCCTACGTCCCAGAAACAGTCCACACCAACAACACCGTGAAATCGCCGCATGTTCGTGCTACGGTAAACGCGGGTCACGGTGATGATGTTGAAAGCGAGAAAATTCGAGAGCGGGCAGCCGCGAGAGCAACGGATTGCTCCAAGCGGCGCGGGCCGTCTCCGCATTTCTAATCGCCAATCCCCGTTATTAGAAGGCGGTCTAAACTACACAAAATAAAGAGGCGTGACCGGTTCTAATCGCCAATTTTTGGCGATTGGCGGAGCCGGTTTCCCGGCCAACAGAGACCATGGGGAACATTCAAATCACGCTGCCGGACGGCGCGACTCGCCAGGTGCCCAGCGGCACCACCGCTGCGCAGATTGCCGCGCAAATTTCGCCGCGCCTGGCGAAAGATGCCTTCGTCGCGCGCGTCGATGGCGAGCTGGTCGATCTCTCGCGCCCGCTCGATCATGACGCGAAGCTCTCGATCCTCACCGCCAAGGATCCCGACGCGGTGCAGGTGTTCCGCCATTCCGCGGCGCATCTTCTCGCCGCCGCCGTTCTCGAACTCTATCCCGACGTAAAGCTCGGCGTCGGGCCGCCCACTGAGACCGGATTCTTCTACGAATTCGTCCGCGAGCAGCCGTTCACTCCCGAAGACCTCGAAAAAATTGAGGCCAAGATGCACGAGCTTGCGGCGAAAGACGTCCCGAACGAGCGCAAGCTGATCCCCAAGCCGGACGCGCTCGATCTCTATCGCCGCCTCAACCAGGAATTCAAGTGCGAGCTGGTGGAGGAAAAAGCCGTCGAGCCGATGGTTTCCTTCTACACCACCGGCAAGTTCATCGATTTCTGCCGCGGCCCGCACATTCCGTCCACCGGCCGCATCAAGGCGTTCAAGCTGATGAACGTCGCTGGCGCCTACTGGAAGGGCGACGAGAAAAACCCGCAGATGCAGCGCATCTACGGAGCCTGCTTCGTCGAGCAGAAAGATCTCGAGGACTACCTGCATAAGCTCGAGGAAGCCAAGCGCCGCGATCATCGGCGCCTCGGCCAGGAGCTTGATCTTTTCAGCATCCAGGACGAGGCCGGCCCCGGTCTGATCTTCTGGCATCCCAAGGGCGCCATCATCCGCCGCCAGATGGAAAACTGGATCTACGCGGAGCTTACTCGCCGCGGCTACGAATTGGTCTACACGCCGCATATCATGCGGCTCGATCTCTGGAAGACCAGCGGCCACGCAAACTTCTACCGCGAAAACATGTTTGGCCCGATCGAAGTCGAAAAGGCCGAGTATCAGCTCAAGCCCATGAATTGCCCGGGCCACACTTTGATTTTCAAGTCGCACCTCCGCAGCTATCGCGAGCTGCCCGTGCGGCTAGCCGAACTCGGCACGGTCTACCGCTACGAGCGCTCCGGCGTGCTCCACGGCTTGATGCGCGTGCGCGGCTTCACGCAGGATGACGCGCACATCTTCTGCATGCCCGATCAGATCGAGCGGGAAATTCAGGATTGCATCGAGTTCGCGTGGGAAGCGCTGCGCGTTTTCGGTTTCGACGAATACATCGTCGAGCTTTCCGCGCGCGATCCCTCGCGCCCCGGCGATTACGGTGGCACCGTCGAGGAATGGGAACGCGCTGAGGGCACCCTCATCGGCACCCTGAAACGCATGAACGTCCCGTACAAATACATGCCGGGCGAAGCGGTCTTCTATGGTCCGAAGATCGACGTGAAGATGGTCGACGCGATCGGCCGCCCCTGGCAGCTCACCACCGTCCAGTTCGATTTCAACCTGCCGCGCCGCTTTCAGCTCGAGTACGTCGGCGAGGATGGCGCGCGTCACCAGCCGCTGATGGTCCACCGCGCGCTCTGGGGCTCGGTCGAGCGGTTTTTCGGCGTGCTGATCGAGCACTACGCCGGCGCGTTCCCCGCTTGGCTCGCGCCCGTGCAGGCGTCCGTGCTTCCGGTCAGCGGGAAATTCGAGGAGTATGCGAAGGCGGTTACGCAGAAGCTGAAAGATGCGGGCTTCCGCGTCCATCTGGACGACCGCAACGAAAAGCTGCAGGCCAAGATTCGCGACGCGCAGCTCGAAAAAGTTCCCTACATGCTCATCCTCGGCGGCAAGGAAGCCGAGGCCGGAACGGTTTCCGTGCGCCACCGCGCGAAGGGCGATCTTGGACCGCGCCCGCTCGATCAGTTTGTCGCCGACCTCCGCCAAGAGGTAGACTCCCGCGCGCGGGCGTAGCCCGCGATGATGGCATCGACTGCAACATGAAAATCTCGGTCGCGAAATCCGCTGCCCTTTGCGCCGCCTTGCTGCTTGCCTGCGTTCCGAGCCGCCCGCAGGCGGACGCCGCGCGCGAATGGACCGACAAGCATTTCGCGGCCGCCTTCGAGGAATTCTTCCCCGTCCGCCACGCCGAAGGAGATTTCATCGCTGTCCGCGCGCATCAGAATGGCAGCAACATGGCGCCGGAATTCTCGTTCATTCTCGAGAACACGCAGGACTCGCGCGCTATCCGCGGCACGCTGCGCGAGGCGCAGGGCGCGTCACTCTTTCAGCAGCTCGCGGCGCTGCATGCAAAGGACGCGGCGAAGTCCTATGCGGATGTGAAGCCTTCGCTACACGTCGCGACGTGGAGCTTCTCGGTCTCTCAATGCCCGGCGGTCCTCGCGCAATACACCGCATTCGAAAACATCCAGTTCGTCCGCCCGCGCGACGACGATGACGTCGAAGAAAATCCCATCGTCTACGAGATCAACGAAACCGTCGCGGGCGGCAGCTCGCAGGTGATCGAATTCAATCCGGCTCGCGCCATCCCGCGCTGGGCCGCCGCCACGCACGCCGCCCTTCACGCCTGCGCCGTCGCCGCAAGCGCCGCGGAAAGTGACAAGAAGGGGCCGTGATTACACCGTTGCGGGCGGCCCGCCGGGACGTGCTATACTTTTCGCCCTGTCCTTCGGAAAGCGCTTTTCTGTGCATCCGGGACAGACGGTCGGGCGCAGGCAACCAGCCTTGCGCGCCCGGGAGGTGGGTTTATCGCAGATCGGGGTGGTAGTGGCGGTCTTCGCGTCAACGAGCGCATCCGCGCCCGGGAAGTCCGAGTTGTCGACGACGCGGGAAATCAGCTTGGCGTCATGTCGCTGTTCGACGCGATGAAGGCCGCGCGGGACGCGGGCCTGGACGTCGTCGAAATCTCGCCGACCGCCGTTCCGCCGGTCTGCAAGCTCGTGGACTACGGCAAGTTCCTCTACGAGCAGAACAAGAAAGCCCACGAGCAGAAAAAGCACCAGAAGAGTTCGCACATCAAGGAAGTGAAGTTTCGCCCGGCCACGGCGGAGCACGATTATCAGGTTCGCAAGAACCAGATCATCAGGTTCCTCGGGGAAGGCTACAAGGTGAAGGCGATGATCTTTCACCGCGGGCGCGAAATGGCGCACCAGGATGTGGGTCGCGCCAAGATGGAGCGGCTGCTGAAGGATATTCTGGATCACGCGCAGGTCGAGTTCGGACCCCGGATGGAAGCCAATGTCCTGCTCGCGCTCCTGGCGCCGAAGAAGGGCGCCTCCCCACAGGCGCGCGGCCCGCAGCCCGCGGAAGCCTAGCGAAAGATCGACGAGACGAGGAAACCGTGAAGAAGAACACCAAGATGAAGGCGAAGACGCATCGCGGTGCCGCCAAGCGCTTCAAGATCACGTCCACCGGAAAAATCATGCGCTGGCGCTCCGGCAAGCGCCACCTGCTCGGCACGAAGAAACCGCGTCGCATGCGGAATCTGTTGAACAAGGTGGAAGTGAATCCGGCGGACGCGCCGAACGTGCGTCTGGCGCTTCCCTACGGACTCGAGTAGTTTTTTCGATTTTCTTTGAGCCAGGCAGAGCAAAACCCGCCGCGGCGGGCCTGCCGGTTCACCCTGAGAGCGTTTCAGTGAAGCGTTCGAAGGGTTTGCGGAGCTGGATTTTCCGGCTTCGATTTCTCCGCTTCCGGCTCGGCCGGAAAGTCGGGAATTCAACGAACACGCCGCGGAGACAAGCGCAGTGCGCGACCGGTACTTTCCAGGCCGGGGAGCGCGGCTGCGATTCCTCTCCGCGTAACCTGAGTCTTTCGGAATCATTCTAGGAGAACAGAAACATGGCTCGAGTCAAACGCGGGACGAAGCGCCGCGCCCGGCGCAAGAAGCTGTTGAAGCACGCGAAAGGGTTTTTCCTCACCAAGGGAAAGCTCTATCGATCGGCAAAAGAAGCGGTGAACCGCTCGCTGCGGTACACCTATCGCGACCGCCGCACGCGCAAGCGCGATTTTCGCGCGCTCTGGATTCAGCGCATCGGCGCCGCCGCGCGCGCCAACGGCACCACGTACAGCCTGTTGATTCACGGCCTCAAGGTCGGCGGGGTCGAAATCGACCGGAAGATTCTGGCGGACATGGCCGTTCGCGACGCCGAGGGATTTGCAGCGCTGGTCGCGTCCGTGAAGCCGCACCTCACTGCCGCGCCGCCAAAACCCGCGGCGTAGGGCGCTGAGATCAAGTGTAATATTGGCGCCGGTTGCGTAGCGGCGGCCTTTTGGGCCGGCGCCTTTCTTTCGCGCGCGGGGCATGCCCCTGCGAACAATCCGCCACGAACTCATGACGACCGATCCCACAACACAAACTCTCGCGGAACTCCAAGGCACCAGTCTGGGCCGGATCGACTTTCTATTTGGTCTCGTGCAGAGGGAATTCGAAGACCAGACAAACCCTGAGGCTGTCGTCCATAAAGATTTGGACTGGTGGCAGGATCTGCGCAACGCCTGGTTGGGTCGCAAGAATGGGAAAATCGCTAGAATTGTTGAGTATTGGCTAAAACCCTGTAGTGCCGACTGGAAGCCTCATGTCGGTCGGAAATTGAACGAACTCCGAATCTATGTTGAAGAGCGCCTTGAAACCCTTAGAGTTTCCATCGAATCTTCAACAGAAATCAGAGGTGTCGCGCGCGAGCGATTCGACCTTTCGCTTCCCGGCGTCGAGCGCGCCATCGGCACGCGCCACGTGATCCAGCAGACGTTCGATGAATTGATCGGCATCTTCCTCTCGATCGGCTTCAGCGTGGTCGAAGGGCCGGAGATCGAGACGCCCTACTACAACTTCGAGGCGCTCAACATCCCCGAGCACCATCCCGCGCGCGACAACATGGAC
>DATJXJ010000050.1:0-2551 GCA_035500255.1 Verrucomicrobiia bacterium
AAAGGTGCTGGAGGCGGGAGGGCCGGAACGGCTGTTGCACGTGTACGGGCCGACGGAGACGACGACGTTCGCGACGTGGCAGTTGGTGACGGAAGTAGCGGAAGAAGCCGTCACGATTCCAATCGGGCAGCCGATCGGGAATACGACGGTGTACCTGCTGGACCAGCGACGGGAACCGGTTCCCATAGGAGTCGCGGGCGAATTGTACGTGGGAGGACCGGGAGTCGCGCGCGGATACCTGAACCGCAGAGAGCTGACGGCTGAGAGATTTGTTGAAGACCGCTTCAGCGGAGAGAAGGGGGGGCGGCTCTATCGCACAGGTGACTTGGGCAAGCGGCGGAGCGATGGAGCGATCGAGTTTGTCGGCCGGATCGATAGTCAGGTGAAGATCCGGGGATTCCGGATCGAACTGGGAGAAATCGTCTCGGTGCTGGAGCGGCACCCCGCCGTCGAGCACGCGGTGGTGCAGGTCCAGGAAGCCGGCGAGGGAGACAGGCGGCTGGTTGGATATGTGGTGCCGAGGGGAGCGAAGAAGCTGACCGCCGGAGAGTTGCGGCGATATCTGGCCGAGAAGCTGCCGGACTACATGCTGCCTGCGGCGCTCGTGATGATGGATCAACTGCCGCTGAACGCGAACGGGAAGATCGACCAGCAGGCGCTGCCGGGATGGGAAGGCGGGGAGCGAGAGGAGATGGCGGAGTCGGCAATCCCGCAGAGTGGGCTGCAGCGGCAGATTGCCGGGATTTGGCAGGAACTGCTGAAGGTGGGGCGCGTCGGGATCGAGGACAACTTCTTTGATCTGGGCGGCCACTCCCTACTCCTCACCAAGGTTCATGCGCGCCTTGTGGAAGCCCTGCACCGGGACATCGCCATTGTGGACCTCTTCCGATTTCCAACTGTCAAGTCGCTGGCCATGTTCCTGAGCGATGAGCACGAAGAGGCGCAGCCTGCGGCGCTGATCACGCAGTCCGCGCCCGTGGCGAGGATCAGCGAGCCGATCGCGATTGTCGCCATCGCGGGACGCTTTCCGGACGCCAAGAACCTGGACGAGTTCTGGGAAAACCTGTGCGCGGGACGCGAGTCCATTCGCTCCTTTACGGACGACGAATTGATCGCTGCCGGCGTCGATCCGGCGCTTCTTGCCGATCCGAACTATGTGAAGGCCGGAACCGTGCTCGACAACGTCGATATGTTCGACGCGAGCTACTTTGGCTTCAGTGCTCGGGAAGCGGAGATCACGGACCCGCAGCACCGACTGTTTCTGGAATGCGCCGCGGAGGCGCTGGAAAAGGCAGGATGCGACCCGCAAACATGTCGAGGGCCGATTGGCTTGTTCGCCGGCTCTACGATCAGCACCTACTTTCTCAACAATCTCAACGGCAAGCTCGGCGACGGCCGGAATTTCACGTTGCTGCAGACGCTGATGGGCAACGACAAGGATTTTCTTGCCACGCGCGTCTCTTACAAACTGAATCTCAAGGGCCCCAGCGTCACCGTTCAGACCGCTTGTTCGACGTCCCTGGTCGCAGTCCACATGGCGTGCCAGAGCCTGCTAGAAGGCGCCTCTGATGTGGCGCTTGCGGGAGGCGTGTCGGTTCACATTCCACAGCTTGCGGGCTATCACTACCAACCGGAAGGGATTCTTTCGCCGGACGGACATTGCCGTCCATTCGATGAGAAAGGTCAGGGAGCCGTAGCCGGGAGCGGCGTGGCCATCGTCGTTCTCAAGCGCCTCTCCGATGCGCAAGCGGATGGCGACAATATTCTTGCGGTCATTCGCGGATCCGCGATCAACAACGACGGCTCGCTGAAGGTCGGCTACACGGCGCCGAGCGTCGAGGGCCAGGCGAAAGTGATCGCGGCGGCACAGGCGGCGGCCGGTGTTGCGCCCGATACGGTTTCATACGTCGAGGCGCATGGCACTGCGACGACTCTCGGCGACCCGATCGAGGTTGCGGCGCTGACGCAGGCGTTCCGCCTCGGCAGCAGGGACCGGCAGTATTGCGCCCTCGGATCGCTCAAGAGCAATCTGGGCCATCTTGACGCCGCAGCCGGTGTCGCCGGCTTGATCAAGACCGTGCTGCAGTTGCGGCACAAACAAATCGTCCCCAGCCTGCACTTCAAGAAGCCAAATCCGAAAATCGATTTCGCAAACAGTCCATTTTACGTGAACGCGTCTTTGCGGCCGTGGCAGGCGCCCGACGGAGGTCCTCGCCGCGCGGGCGTGAGTTCGTTCGGTATGGGCGGAACGAATGCGCACGTCGTCGTGGAAGAAGCTCCTGCAGCATCGCCGTCCGGAGAATCGCGCGAGTCGCAAATCTTGGCGGTGTCGGCGAAGACGCCGACGGCGCTCGAACGCGCAAGTGAGCAGCTGGCGGCGCATTTGAAGAAGAATCCGCAGGACAGCCTTGCCGATGTCGCCTACACACAGATGGTGGGCCGGACGGCGCACGCGTACCGGCGCGTGGTCGTCTGCCGCACGCGGGAAGAGGCGGTGGCCGGGTTGCAGAGTGCCGAGAAGAGTGCGTGGACAGAAAAGGCGGAGGGCACC
>DATJXJ010000051.1:0-227021 GCA_035500255.1 Verrucomicrobiia bacterium
GGCGAGAGAGTAGCGGAGGCGCAGAACGAATCTGCGCCTCGCGCCGGTGAACCGGAGTTAGGACTTCGCTGCGGCGATGCTATCGACTTGCAGCGAGCCGTCGGAGTTCAGGTGGCCGGTGACGGTCACTGGATGGCCGAGCGCCTCATCGGGCTTCACCGCGTCCTGATTCTTGATGGCGATGACCTTGTTGTCCGTGCCGTTCACGAAGACCCAGGAAGCGTTGTTCTTCGTGACGCAGGTCGAGGCGCAGTTCTTATGAGCCGCGTTGGTGCCCTTGGCGCCGCAGTGGCTGTCGCTGATCCAACCGGTCCAGCTCATCGCCTTGTCGTCGGCGAAGCTGGACAGGCTGATCGTCGCAAGCAACACCGCAAACAAGCCGAACATACTGAGTGCCTTCTTCATATCAGAGTCCCCTCCTCCCGATTGCACGAACCGCCGATGAATGAAGCCCGGGCGGCCCGCGCTGGCAGCTTCCATGAATCTAAATGCGCGGGAGCGAGCCGATCATCCCGGCGATCGCTCGGCGCATCCGGGCTGGCCCTCCAGCTATACTCCATTGAAGCGGGCGGCGCCAGCGAAGAGTTGGCGGTAGTCCTAGGAAATCTGGGACTACGCCGCCCATCGACGCGCCGGACGCTGCACGCGGCTGGAGAGGCTCCGCGCTTCGGCGAATCAATATATGTCTTGTGTTTACAATGCTTTATGTGGAGATAGCGCGAATCTGTAAGCAAAGGAGAATTGTCTGTGACGGCACCAACTCTATTGCTTAGTTATTGGTTTTCATTGACATCCGTGCGTGCTTCGCTAAACTTCGACTCTCGCGGGACTTACGAGTACCCAGACAAAACTCGGCACTCGATACGACCGATAGCGCAGGTTCCCACCCGAGGAGGAAGGCACGATGGCGACGGTTGCCAAGGCGACTCCCCAGCCCGTACCGCGAATAGCGCCGCGCGAAGATCTGAACCCCCACCGCATTGCGCAGATTCAGTTCGACATCGCGGCTGAGTATCTGAAGCTCGATCCAGGCCTTCGGCAGATCCTGCGCACGCCCAAGCGCGTGCTGGAAGTTTCCATCCCGACGAAGATGGACAACGGGCAGGTGAAGGTTTTCACGGGCTATCGGGTGCAGCACAACGTGGCGCGCGGTCCGGCGAAGGGCGGCATCCGCTATCACCCCAACGTGACGCCGGACGAGGTGAAGGCGCTGGCGACCTGGATGACGTGGAAGTGCGCGGCGGTGAACATTCCGTTCGGCGGCGGCAAGGGCGGAGTGATCTGCGATCCGAAGCGCATGAGCAAATCCGAGCTCGAGCGCATGACGCGGCGGTATACGTCCGAGATTCTTCCCGTGATCGGGCCCGAGCAGGACATTCCGGCGCCGGACGTCTACACGGACGCGCAGACGATGGCATGGATCATGGACACGTACTCCATGACGAAAGGTTATTCGACGCTGGGCGTGGTGACGGGCAAGCCGGTTTCGATCGGCGGCTCCGAGGGGCGCAAGGAAGCGACGGCGCGAGGTTGCCTGGTGGTTGCCGAAGAGGCGTGCAGGGTAAAGAAGATGTCGCTGCGCGGGGCGAGCGTGGCGATCATGGGATTCGGCAACGCGGGTTCGCTGGTCGCGAAACTTTTTACGGAGAAGAAGGCGCGCGTCGTTGCGATCAGCGATTCGCGCGGCGGCGTATTCAATTCGCGCGGGATCGATCCGCTGAAAGCGATGCGGTACAAGGAACGCGCGCAGACGGTTGTGGGCATGCCGGGAACGTCGCGGATTTCAAATGACGATCTGCTGACGATGAAGTGCGACATCCTGATTCCGGCGGCGCTGGAAAACGTGATCACGCTGAACAACGCCGATCAAATCAAGGCGAAGATCGTCGCGGAAGCGGCGAACGGGCCCACGACTCCGCACGCCGATGAAGTGCTGGCGCGAAAGAGCATCATGGTGCTGCCGGATATTCTGGCCAATGCAGGCGGCGTCACGGCCAGCTACTTCGAATGGGTGCAGGACTTGCAGAGCTTCTTCTGGCCGATGGCGGAAGTGAACGCGAAACTCGAATCCGTGATGCGCCGCGCGTTTCTGGAAGTGCACGAAGCCGCGCGCAAGCATCGCACGCACATGCGGACCGGCGCGTACGTTTTGGCCGTGGGCCGCGTGGCGGATGCGACGCTGGTGCGCGGACTTTTCCCGTGATCGAAACAAGCGCCGCCGATTTTCCACGCGGCGCGAGGCCACTCCACAAAAATTAATGTTGCGTGCGCGGCGGTAACGCGCGTACATTTTTCCTTGCCGGTGCGCCCAGCAAGCGGGTGTCGCCGGCATTTGTGCCTCGCGCGGAGGGCACGGCGAATTGAGCACGCACACGACTCACAACGGCCACGGAAACCCCGCCCCGTCGATTCTCCTCACCATCGCAGGATTCGATCCGTCGTGCGGCGCCGGAGTGGCGGCGGACCTGAAGACATTCGCGGCGCACAATTGCTACGGCGTCGCGGCGGTTACGGCGCTGACGGTGCAATCGACGCAAGGAGTGCGGGCCGTGCAAGCGACTCCCGCGCAGATCCTGCGCGCGCAGCTTGAGGCGCTGAGCGAAGACAGCCCCATCGCCGCGGTGAAAATCGGGATGCTTGCGAACCGGGCGAATGCCAGCGCGGTGGCGGAGTTCCTCGACAAGGGCAAGTTCACTCACGTGGTCCTCGATCCAATCTCGCGGCCGACCGCAGGCAATGTCGAATTGCTCGATGCTTCCGGCATGAAGTTTCTTCGCGATGAATTGCTGAAACGCGCGAGCGTGGTGACGCCGAACATCGCCGAAGCGGAATTGCTGACGGGACTGGAAGTGAAAGACGTGAGCGCCATGAAGGCGGCCGCGCAGAAGTTGATGGAGATGGGAGCACGCGCCGTGATCGTGACCGGCGGGCATCTGGAAAAGCCGATCGACGTGCTTTGCGATGCCGTGGGGATCGAAACATTCGGCGGCGATCACGTGAAGAGCCTGAACACGCACGGCTCCGGCTGCACCTTTTCTTCCGCGATCGCCGCACAGCTGGCGTCCGGCCAGCACCTGCGCGACGCGATTATCCTCGCGAAGGCGTACGTGACGAAGGCGATCGAGAAATCCTACTCGACCGGCAAGGGCCCCGGGCCATTGAATCAGCTGTTCCGCTTCCATCAGGAAGCGCCCGCCCGAGGCGTCCATGAAGTGCCGCAGCATGGAATGCACCCCGCCGCAGAACCCGCCGCGCACTAGTACGAACCGAGAATCGAATTCGGAAAATCGAAAGTGGGCCTAGCGCTTGAAGACGACGCGGCCGGCGACGACGGTGGCCATGGGAGCGCCGCGGAAGGCGCGGCCGTCGAATGGCGTATTGCGCGACTTGCTGGCCGATTCGGCGGCGCGGAAAGTCCATTCGTGGGTCGTGGAGAAGAGCGTGAGGTCAGCGGGCTGGCCCGCGGAAATTTTCCGTTCGATGCCGAGAACGCGGGCTGGGCCCGTGGTGAAAAGTTCGACGAGGCGCACCAAGGGCATCTTGCCGCTGTGGACCAGCTCCGCGAGTCCGAGAGCGAGCGCCGTCTCGAAACCGGTGATGCCGAACGGGGCGCGGTCGAATTCGACGTCCTTGCTCGCCGGATGGTGGGGAGCATGATCGGTGGCGATCGCGTCCACGCTGCCGTCCGCCAGACCCTGGATCAGCGCGTCCCGGTCCGAGCGCGAAGCGAGCGGCGGATTCATTTTGTAGCTGGAGTCGTAGCGGACGTCTTCGTCAGTCAGCGCGAAATGGTGCGGTGTGACTTCGCACGTGACGGGCAGCTTCCGCTCTCTGGCCCAGCGGACGAATTCGAGGGAGCGGCGCGTGGACATGTGCGCGATGTGAAGCCGCGCACCAGTCAAGAGCGCCATTTCGACGTCGCGGCCCACGCAGATTGATTCCGACTCCGCGGGGATTCCCTTCAGTCCGAGGCGCAGGGAATTCGGGCCTTCGCGCATCACGCCGCCCGCGAAGAGCGACGGATCCTCGCAATGATCGATCACCGGAAGGCCGAGCGAATCGCAGTATTCCATCACCTGTCGCATCAGACGAGCGGTGGCGATCGGCTTGCCGTCGTCGCTGACCGCGACGATGCCGGCGGCCTTCATCGCCGATATTTCCGCGAGTGCCTCGCCCTTGCTGCCCATCGACGCGGCGCCGATGGGCCAGACGCGGACGCTGCCAACGGCCGCGGCGCGATCCACCATGCTGCGCGTCACCGAAGCGTTGTCATTCACCGGCTGCGTGTTCGGCATGCAGCAGACGGCCGTGAATCCGCCGCGGGCGGCGGCGCGTGTGCCAGTCTCGATCGTCTCGGAAAGCTCCTGGCCAGGCTCGCGCAGGTGGCAATGGAGATCGATGAAGCCCGGCGCGACGATCAGGCCCGACGCGTCGACAACCTCCGCTCCGGCAGCCTGGAGATTCGCACCGACCTGTGAAATGCGGTCGCCTTCGAGAAGCACGTCGAGCGTCGCGTCGGTCTTGCTCGCCGGATCCAACACGCGGCCATTCTTGATCAGAAGCATCCGTCAGTCCTTTGCGGGGTGGGGCGCATCCGCGGGCGGACCGCCGACAAGATGATAGAGAAGCGCCATGCGCACGGCGAGACCGTTCGTCACCTGCTCGAGCACGCACGATTGCGGGCCGTCCGCCACGGCGGAATCGATCTCCAGGCCGCGAATCATCGGGCCCGGATGCAGCACCAGCGCGTCCGGCTTGGCGCGGCGCAAGCGCTCCGGCGTGAGCTGATAGCGGGCGATGTATTCATCCGCCGGGAGGCCGGGCTCGTGAATGCGCTCCGTTTGGACACGGAGAGCCATGACGACATCGGCGCCCTCCACCGCCTCTTCGATACGCGAGACGCGACGAAGGCCCGGCGCCAAGGTTGCCAGACCCTCGGGCATCCACATTGGCGGGCCGCACAGGGTGATCCGCGCGCGGTATTTGCTGAGCAGATGGATATTGGAGCGCGCGACGCGGCTGTGCAGGATGTCGCCAAGAATCGTGATTTGCAAGCCTTCGAGCGTTCCCTTCCGGTCTCGAATCGTCAAGGCGTCGAGCAGCGCCTGGGTGGGGTGCTCGTGCGTGCCGTCCCCGGCATTGAGCACAGGGATGTCGAGGCGCTCCGCCACGAAGTGTGGCGCGCCCGACGAACTATGCCGCATCACGATCGCGTCCGGCTTCATGGCATCCAGGGTACGGACCGTGTCGATCAGCGACTCGCCCTTCTTGAGGCTGGAGGATTCGGCCTGGAGAGCCATCGTATCCGCGCCAAGGCGGGACGCAGCCGTGGTGAAGCTGATGCGCGTACGTGTCGAGGATTCGAAGAAGGCGACCGCGACCGTCTTGCCGCGCAAGGTCGCAAGTTTCTTCAGCGGATGCCTCTGGAATTCCTGAAAGGGTTTGGCTTGATCGAGGAAAAAATCGATTTGCTCGCGGCTGAGGGACTCAATTCCGAGCAAATGTGAAAGACGCTGCACTGTTTCCCTTTAGACTTTGCCTCCAGAACGGCCGCCGGTCAACTCAGGCGACGCGATCCACGAGCATCACGCGTTCTTCTCCATCGATTTCCTGGAGGCGAACTTCCACAATTTCGGTGTCGCTCGTCTGGACCGTCTTCCCGATAAAACTCGCCTCGATCGGCAGCTCCCTGTGGCCGCGGTCGACGACGACGCACAGGCGGATGCGGCGAGGGCGGCCCAGATCGAAGAGGCCATTCATCGCGGCGCGGATCGTGCGGCCGGTGTAAAG
Source organism: Verrucomicrobiia bacterium (assembly GCA_035500255.1). GTDB lineage: Bacteria > Acidobacteriota > Terriglobia > Acidiferrales > UBA7541 > Palsa-295. Next base: position 5,791 of record DATJXJ010000051.1, read on the forward strand.
CACATCGTCGACGATCACAAGGTCGCGATTATCCACGCCGAATTCGATGTCCGTCGACTGCACGACCGGCTGTGCGCCGACCGTCGACAGATCGTCGCGATACAGCGTGATATCCAGAATGCCGACCGGAACGTCAACGTGCGCGAACCCTCGGATCGCTTTCGCAAGCCGCTCCGAGAGCGGGACCCCGCGGCGGCGGACGCCGATCAGCGCGAGATCCTTGGCGCCGCCCGTCTTTTCGACGATTTCATGGGCCAGGCGCTGCAGAGTACGGCCAAGTTCTTCGGCGGAGAGGATTTGGCGTTTTTCGACGATGCGCATCGAGCGCATCATCCTAGCACAGACATGCGTGAGTTCGCAGGGCGCCGCCGAGCCTTTCTGAAGTTATCCACTGCGTCTGCTTGACCCGCATGCTAGAATTTCTGCCAGTGAGTTCGCCCGAGCTGGCTCGCATCTCAGACCGGCCCTCGGGGGTAGACCTCCGAGTCACTGTCGGTACCCTTTCCCTCAAAAACCCCATAATTGCCGCCAGCGGCACTTTTGGTTATGGAATCGAGTTCGCGCACCTCGTCGATCTGAATCGCCTGGGCGGAATCGTCGTCAAGGGCTTGTCGCTCGAGCCGATGGCGGGAGCGCCTCCACCGCGCATGCGGGACACGGTCGCCGGAATGATCAACGCGATCGGGCTCCAAAACGTCGGCGTACGGGAGTTCGTCAGCGAGAAGCTGCCTCAGCTACGCAGGTACGACACGGCCGTCATCGCCAATGTCTTTGGCCGGAGCGTCTCCGAGTATGTCGAGGTCATTCGTGTCCTGGAGGACACAGAGGGCTTGGCGGCGTACGAGCTGAATGTCTCCTGCCCGAATGTGGAGAGGGGCGGGGCCGAATATGGTACTACCCCAACTTTGACAGCAGAGGTCGTCGAGGCCGCTCGAAATGCAGCGCGGAGGCCCCTCTGGGTGAAGCTGTCGCCTGTGATTGGAAACATTGGACTTATCGCTGGAGCGGCGGAATCGTCTGGAGCGGACGCGGTCGTCATCGCCAACACCTACCCCGCGCTGTGTATAGATGCACACACCCGAAGGTCATGTCTCGGTAGTACGGCGGGAGGGTTGTCGGGCGCGGGCATCAAGCCTATAACATTGAGGCTGGTTCACGAGGCGTACCGGGCTATCAAGATACCGATCATAGGGTTAGGCGGTATCGAAAGCCCAAGTGACGCGGCCGAATACATGGTCGTGGGCGCCTCGGCGGTCGAAGTCGGCACAGCGCACTTCGTCGACCCAAGAGCATCAGAGCGATTGGTTGGGGCCCTCGAAGGGTGGTGCCGGGACGAAAACATACGTGAAATCAGCAGCTTGCGGGGCTCGTTGCGGACGTAAATCGGTTGCGGTTGCGGGTCCCGAAATGCTAAAATCAACTGATTTCAGGGAGGTTAGTCGCAAATGAGAACTAAGATTTTCGTGGTTCTCGAGTCGGTGTTTTTAGGACTGGGTGCGCTTGTCCTTGTGCCGTCGGCCAATCCCGAGGCCGGTGCCAGGGTCAGCAACCCGTCCCAGACATCTACTGCCCTATCCACCCCCGCCTCAACATCGAAAAGCAACGACCAGCAGAAGCCGCTGGCGGTGTGGGAGTGCATGACGAGCTGGTACGGCGAGGATTTCGACGGCCAGCCGACGGCCAACGGCGAGACTTACGACATGTACGCCGATACGGCCGCGCATCCGACGCTGCCTCTGGGGTCGATCGTGCGGGTGGTGAACCCGCGCAACCACCGCAGCCAGGTGGTGCGAATCAACGACCGCGGTCCCTACGTTCAGGGCCGCGAGCTCGACGTCTCCTACGAAGTCGCCCGGAGACTCGGCTTCGACCAGCGCGGGCTGGCCAAAGTCCGGCTGGAACTCCTCGAGGTGCCTTCACGCCCCGCTTCGGATCATCGCAACTAGTCGTCGCCCTGGATGTGGACCGGCTGGGGCCGGCTCGCGCATTGGCGCGCCAACTGCGCGGCGCGGCGGGCCTCCTGAAGGTCGGCAGCCAGCTCTACACAGCGGAGGGCCCGCGGGCAGTGAGGACGCTCGCGGGCCTGGGCTTCGGGATCTTCCTCGACTTGAAGTTCCACGACATTCCGAACACGGTAGCTGGCGCGGTGGAGGCCGCTGCCGTCTTGCCGAAGGTACGGCTGCTGACGCTGCACACCCTGGGTGGCGCCGCTATGATGCGAGCAGCCCGGGAGGCCGCCGGAAACAGGAAAAACCGCCCCGCTCTGCTCGGCGTAACGATCCTTACCAGCATGGATGAAGCGGCACTGCAAAGCGTCGGAATCTCGGGCACGCCTGCCGAGCGGGCTTTAGCTCTGGCGAGGCTGGCGCAAGAATCGGGCCTGGATGGCGTCGTCGCCTCAGGCCACGAGGCACGCGCGATCCGGCAGGCCTGCGGGTCGAATTTCCTGGTTGTTGTGCCGGGAATCCGTCCGGCCAGCGCGGCCGCGAACGACCAGTCGAGGATCACGACGCCCGCGCAGGCAATCGAGTCGGGTGCGGACTATCTCGTCGTCGGCAGGCCAGTCACAGAAGCCAAGAGGCCGCGCGAGGCGACACTTGCCATCGCGAGAGAGATTGCTTCCGCGCACAAGTCCGAAGGCTAGCCAGCCAGGGAATCCAGCGGCCCATATTCCTCTCTGCGGTACGATCACGGCCGGCTCGTCATTTGACCACGCCCGCTCGCTCCGATAGCATCCATTCGCGAGGAAGCGCTCTCTGATGGGGAACCCGAAGCACGTCATCGTCGGCACCGCTGGGCACATCGATCACGGCAAAAGCTCGCTCGTCGAGGCCCTGACCGGGACGAATCCGGACCGCCTGGAAGAGGAGAAACGGCGAGGGATCACGATCGATCTTGGCTTTGCATTTCTGAGCCTTGGCGACGTGAATTTCGGATTCGTCGACGTGCCAGGGCATGAACGGTTCGTGCGCAACATGCTGGCGGGGGCGGGCGGAATCGATCTCGTCCTGCTGGTGGTCGCGGCGGATGAATCGATCAAGCCGCAGACGCGGGAGCATTTCGACATTTGCCGGCTGCTGGGCATCCAAAGGGGCCTTGTGGCGATCACCAAATCGGACCTGGTTGACGCGGAGATGCTGGGGCTTGTGCGACTGGAAGTAGAAGAGTTCGTGCGCGGCTCCTTCCTGGAAGGCGCGCCGATCGTTCCCGTGAGCGCGCGCACCCGAACAGGGCTCGACACGCTGAAGCAGGAGCTGGTGCGGATCGCGGAAGCCACGCCACCGAAGGACGTGAAGCGTCACTTTCGCCTGCCGATCGACCGGTCGTTTGCGACCAAGGGATTCGGGACTGTGGTGACGGGCACGCTGATTTCGGGCGCCGTTAAGATCGATGACGAGGTGGAGATCTACCCGCTCGGCAGGCGCGTACGCGTCCGCGGACTTCATTCGGGCGGGAAGGCGATCGAGAAAGCTGTCGCCGGCCAGCGCACGGCGGTGAATCTTTCCGGCGTCGATCATACCGAGGTCCAGCGGGGCATGACTCTCGGAGCGGCGGGCGTTTTCGAGCCGACGCGGAAGCTCGACGCGAGAATCACGCTATTGTCGTCGGCGCGTCCACTGAAAAACCGAGCGCGCGCACATTTTCATCAGGGGTCGGCGGAAGCAGTCGCGGAGGTGATTCTGCTGGAGGGGGCCGAGCTTGCCCCCGGCGAGTCCGCCCTTGCGCAGCTGAAGTTGGATAACGAGATGGTGCTCTTGCCGGAGGATCGGTTCATTCTGCGGCAGTTTTCGCCCGTGGTGACGATTGGCGGCGGCGCAGTGATCGATGCGCGGGCGCGCCGGCACCGGCGCGACGATTCGGACGCGCTCGAGTTGCTGGAGAGGCTCGAAAGCGGGAACCCCGAAGACCTGCTGGCGGCGCTGGTCGAGGCCGTGCCGCGCGGGCTGACGCTGGAAGAGGTGCGTGCACGGACCGGATGGATGGAGGGCGAGATCCGAGGCGCCGCTTCCAAGCTGATCGAGCAGAAGCGCCTTCACGTCCTGGGCGATCAGCCTTTCACAATGGCCGCGGCAGGGGCAGTGGAGCAGTGCGGCAAGGTCCTGCGCGAAGCGGTGGAGAGATTCCATGCAGCGAATCCGTTGCTGCCGGGAATACCGAAGCAGGAACTGCGGGGCCGCGCCGGCAACCCGCGGCCGGAGCTATACGAGGCGGCGCTCGCGGACTTGACGAGGGCCGGGGCGATCGCAGTGGCGGGCGGGCTGGTGCAGCGCGCGGGCCGGTCGATCGCGCTTTCGCCGGAGGAAGCGCGCGCGAAGGATCTGATCGAGAAGGAATTCGAGCGCGCAGGGCTCGCCGTGCCGAGCCTTTCGGCGGCGCTGAGCAAAGTGCCGGTGGAAGCGGAGCGCGCGCGAAAGATCCTGCAGATGCTGATCCGCGAGGGCACGCTGGTGAAAGTGGCGGAGGATTTCGTCTTCCATCGAACGGCAGTGGCGCGGTTGCGCGAGCTGATCGCGAAATACCGGCAGGAGCGCGGCGACCGGATCACCGTGGTCGCATTCAAGGACGTCGCGGGCGTGAGCCGGAAGTATGCGATCCCGCTGCTGGAGTTCCTCGACCGCGAGCACGTGACGCGCAGGGTGGGCGAGGAGCGTGTTATACTGTGACGGAAAGGGACGTATTTCGGGGGGTATCCGGGCCATCCAGGCTTGGACGCGAAAGGTAGGCACCCATGTGGGACAGCCCCATGCATTTGTTGATTATTGCGATCGTCATTCTTGTGCTTTTCGGCGGACGGAAGATTCCTGAAGTGATGAAGGGCCTCGGGCAGGGAGTCCGCGAATTCAAGGAAGGGATGCGCGGCGAGCCGACACCTCCGGCTCAGACGAGCCAGCCTGCGAATCCGCCCGCCACGAACGCGCCCACGTCGGCGCCGACGGAACAGAAGTAGCGTCCGCGACGATTGCGGATTTGAGCTAGCAGATTTCGGAAGAGACTATCGAAACGGCGGCCACTCGGCCGCCGTTTTCGTTTCTCGAGCAAACATGCCACCCAACTAGCCTTTTGGGGCGTGCCGCCAACCGAAGTCGCGAAGAAGGAACCAGAGGCGCGCCAGCGGCAAGCCCACCACGTTGAAGTAACAGCCCTCGATGCGCGTGATGTAGCGGCCTGCGATGCCCTGGATGGCGTAGGCACCGGCTTTGTCGAACGGCTCGCCGGTGGCGATGTAGCTGTCAATTTCCTCATCGGACAGAGCCGCGAAGGTGACTCGCGTGATTTCGTCGATGACGCCTTCGGCACCACCGGATGCCGCTGCTGCTCCACCGGGACTCCCCTTTGAGGCGCCGATCGAATGGACAACTGCGAGCCCGGAATGGACGTCGTGGGTCTTGCCGCTGAGGAGCTGAAGCATGCGGCGGGCATCCGATTCCGACGAGGGCTTGCCGAGAATCTGGTCATCCGCGACCACCACGGTATCCGCGCCAATGAACAGGCAGTCGCCGGAGTCGCCGAATTCGTTGGCGGCCGCGCGTGCCTTGCCGAGCGCGACGCGACGGACGTAGTCCGCGCGAAGCTCCCCGGGACGCCGCGATTCATCGAAGAGGACCGCACGGACTTCGAAGGGGATGCCGGCGTTGCGAAGGATTTCCGCACGGCGCGGAGACTCAGATGCGAGGATCAATTTCATCAGAGGCATTCTAGCTAGTACAACACTGATCTGCTTTTCCCCAAATTCTCGGCACTTCTCGCGAGGCAAGAGAGATTCCTCGACCCCGCGTTCCGACCCGCTCAGAATGACGTCGCTCGCTCTACCTGAAGTTTGGACCAGCCGAAGAGGCGAGCCAGCTGTGAGGCAGCGGCATTCGGGTACCACTCCAGGTATTTGGCGGCGAGCTTCTTGCGAGCCTGTTCCGGAGTGATGCGCGAAGCTTCGGCGGTCTGCTTCGGGAAGGCGCGGCACGTCAATTCATAGCGGCCAGAAGCCCATGCTCCCGTTTCCTGTTCCGCGCCGAAATGGACGACCGCGAGCAGGCATTGCAGTTCGACAATCGCCCGCTTGAAGCGGACGTTTCCCGCCTTTGTATCCATCCTGCACGCGTTGCGAAGCTCAAGCGTGGCGAGCGGGCCGTGCTGCTCGAGGGCTTGCCAGACCGTGCGGGCGTCGTCGCGAATACGGCCATCGGCGTAGAAGCGCTCGTGATCGCCCGGGCGGGAAGGCGCTTCGGACATGGCCAGAAAATAGGGAACGCAGGCGAGGGAAATCAACGTGCCGCGACTGCGGAAATATTTGGCGTACAAGATGCGGCGCCTGCGGGGTAGCTCGTCCTTCCAGCGCCAGACCATCTGCGAATATTTGTCCCAGATGAATTCATCGCGCCAATCCCGGCGCGTGACGGCGTAGTAGAGAGAGGGCAGCGGGACGTTGTTCACGGGAAAGAGGACGCAGAAGCCGAGCGCGTCGACGTACTTCACGGCTTCGGCGGGCGCAAGGACGCGGCGGGGCCAGCGGATTTCATGTTCGAGTCTCTTCTTGGATCCCATGCGCGGGAAAAGCTAACACAGAGGACGCCGAGAAACACAGAGAGCACCAAGGAAGCGTCGAGCGCCTGGCGCTAGATTACGACCGACTCGCGGTATTCGCCGAAGACGCGGCGGAGCGCGTCGGAGATTTCGCCGACGGTCGCATAGGCTTCGACAGCGCCGAGAATGGCGGGCATCAGGTTTTCGGAGCAGCGGGCGCGGCGCTCAACTTCATCCACGGCAGCGCGGGCTTTGGCAGCGTCGCGGCGGGCGCGCAAAGCACGGACCCGCTCGATTTGGGAGCGCTCGATTTCGGGATCGATGCGGAGCGTTGGGATCTGCGTCTCCTGCCCGGCCTGAAACCGGTTCACGCCGACGACCACCTGTTCGCCTCTTTCGACCGACTGCTGATACTCATACGCGGACTTCTGAATCTCGGCTTGAACGTAACCGGTTTCGATGGCGCGTAACATGCCGCCGAGCGCGTCGATTTGCGAGATGTAGTCCTGCGCGCCGGACTCGATCTCGCCCGTCAGCTTCTCGATGGCGTAGGAGCCTGCCACCGGATCGGCCGTGTTCGCGACACCGGTTTCGTGGGCGATGATCTGCTGCGTCCGCAAAGCGAGAAGCGCGGACTGCTCGGTGGGAAGCGCGAGGGCCTCGTCGAGCGCGTTGGCATGCAGCGACTGGCAGCCGCCCAGGACGGCCGCGAGACACTGGATCGCGACACGCGCAAGATTGTTTTCCGGTTGCTGCGCGGTGAGGGCCGAGCCGGCCGTCTGCGCGTGGAAGCGCAGCATCATCGAGCGCGGATCGCGGGCGCCGAAACGCTCGCGCATCGTGCGAGCCCACAGCCGGCGCGCCGCTCGGAATTTCGCGATCTGCATCAGGAATTCGTTGTGGGCGTTGAAGAAGAAGGACAACTGCGGCGCGAATTCATCGACCTGCAGCCTGGCCGAGACGGCTGCTTCGACATATGCGATCGCGTTGGCCAGCGTGAACGCTACTTCCTGCACTTCGGTCGAACCGGCTTCGCGGATGTGGTAGCCCGAGATCGAGATCGCGTTCCAACTGGGCAGCTCGGTGCGGCACCAGGCGAAAATATCCGTGACCATGCGCATGGCCGGGCGGAGCGGGTAGATGTACGTGCCGCGCGCGATGTATTCCTTGAGTATGTCGTTCTGCACGGTGCCGGAAATGCGCGCGAGGCTGGCGCCCTGCTTTTTCGCGACGGCGACGTAGAGCGCGAGCAGGATCGCGGCGGTCGAGTTGATCGTCATGGACGTCGAAATGCGTTCGAGCGGAACGCCGTCGAAGAGCGCCTGCATGTCTTCGAGCGAATCGATGGCGACGCCGACTTTGCCGACTTCTCCCTGCGCGAGCGCGTGGTCGGAGTCCATACCGATCTGCGTCGGCAGATCGAAGGCGACGGAGAGGCCGGTCTGGCCCTGTTCGAGAAGGTAGCGGTAGCGCTTATTGGATTCGACGGCGCTGCCGAAGCCGGCGTACTGGCGCATGGTCCAGAGGCGGCCGCGGTACATCGTGGGGTAGATGCCGCGCGTGAACGGAAACTGGCCGGGATAACCGAGTTCGCGCTCAGCTTCCCAAGCGGGGAGATCCTTCGGCGAAATTACCGGCTCCATCGGCAGGCCCGCGGTCGAGGCGCGCTTGGCGTCCAGCGCCGGCTGAATCTTGGTTTCCTTGGCCATCGCGATGCAGTACGGACCTTCCGGTTCAGCGGACGCGGCGCGCCCGCCGGAACGACGCGAACGAGAACGCGGCCATCATTATGGCATAGGCGATTGCGAGGCCCATCAGCCACAGGGCGGGGCGCTGCTTCCATTGCCTCCAGGCGGCGAACGCGGCCCAGGCGGCGAACACGCCGAAAAGCGCGCCGGTGGTTTCGTGGAAGAGCTGGCGTGCGACGCGCCAAAGCGCACGCATCGTGACGACGATCGAGCGCCAAAGAGCGAGAATCATGCCGCCGGACATACCCCGGATTCTATTACAAGACGCGCGCCCAAGGGCCGCGACGGGTGGCCAGATCGAGCCCGTGCGCAAGGGCAGGTAACCCCGGCGAGTCGCGCCGCGGGGCGCACCTTGTTTCGGGCTTGCCACCGCTTTAGAATTAGGGTAGGAAAACCTCTTAGGAGGTAGCACCCGTTGCAACTCGACGATCACATGAAACAGTTGCTGCGAGAGCTGGGGCACGCGATCAACGACACGGTGTCTGATTCCGAGCGCATCGCGGAAGCGATTGCGAATGTTCGCGCGGCGGGCTTCGATATCGTGCTGAAACTCGACGCGACGATCGGCCTGGCCCGGCGGCCATCGCATGACGCCCGGATGACCTCGCAGGACCGTCGATTCCTCGAGTCGCTGCACATACGGGTGGACGACGAAGTGCTGGATGAAGAGAGCGCGGAGCCGAAAGTGGAGATCACTCCGCAGGACATCAAGTTTCTGAAGTCGCTGAAGATTTCCTTCGATGAAGAGCTATAGCATAGCCGCGGTAGTGATGGCGCTCGCCGGAACGCTGGCGTTCTCGGCTGCCCCCGCGCAGGGACAGGCGGAGCCCGCCGCTGCGGCAGTCGCCGCGCCGGTGATTGCCAAGGCCGTCGGCGCCGTCAAGCCAAAGCCGAAGCCGCCGGGCACCGAATGGCTCAAGGCCGAAGTGATTCGCGCGGACTCCAATTCCATGGTCGTGCGCGAGCAGGACAACGGCATGATGATTCACACGTTCACTTTTTCGCCCGAGCTGAAAGACACGATGCAGGCGACCCTCGATGCGGGCGGATATCAATACGGCGACAAAGTAAGGATTCTCCACGCGCATGGGCAGACGGTCGCGCTGAAGATCCACGGCAAGCCCTCCAAGCCGAACTGACGCTGCTCCATCCGAAGTGCTTCGTTCGTTGAGTCGCTCCCACCGTGAAATTCGATTGAGGCGCTTTTGTGCTACAAGTACTGCTGATGGTTCGCCCGCCCGCCGTTGCCGGACTGTTCTATCCCGCTGAACCGAAGGAGCTGGCACGACAAATCGATTCGCTCTGCGGGGCCAGCGCGAGGAAAGCGGCGTGCGCGTGCGTGGTGCCGCACGCGGGATACATGTACTCGGGCCACGTGGCGGGCGCGGTGTATGCCGCGATCGAAATTCCCCGGCGATGCGTGCTGCTGGGACCCCGGCATTTTCCGCAGGGCCAGCCGATGGCGATCCTGACGGAAGGAAGCTTTTCGACTCCGCTGGGCGAGGCGGCCATCGACGCGCCGATGGCCGCGGAGCTGGCGCGCGCGTGTCCGCTGCTGCGAGAAGACGCACTGGCGCACGCGAAGGAACACTCGCTGGAAGTGCAGCTTCCCTTTCTGCAAAAGCTGAGGCCGGACTTCACATTCGTGCCCGTGGTGCTGGCCACGGACCGTTACGGCGCGATCGAGGCGCTCGGGCACGCCGTGGCGCAAGTGGTCAAGGCGCGGTCTGAACCCGTGCTGCTGATCGCAAGCTCCGACATGAATCATTACGAGAACGATGCCGTCACTCGGTCGAAGGACCGGCGAGCGGTGGACCGGATTCTGGCGCTCGATCCGCAGGGGCTGTACGAAACCGTGCGCACGGAGGGAATCACGATGTGCGGCTACGCGGCGACAGTTGCGACGCTCATCGCCGCGCGAGAGATCGGCGCGAAGGAAGCGCAGCTGATTCGCTACGCCACCTCGGCGGACATCAACGGCGATCGCGACCGCGTGGTCGGCTACGCGGGCATTCTCTTGACGTAGCTGCGATTCAGCGTCGTGAGCTAGTTCACGGTCAGCGTCACGACGACGGAGCGCTGGATCGAACCGCTCGTGGCGGTGACCACGAGATTGGTCGTGCCGGTGAAGCCACCGCCGCCTCCGCCTCCGCCGCTACCGCCTCCGCAACCGGCGAAGGCCGCGATCACAACCGCAAACGCGGCCATGGCCAAAGCCGCTCGCAAGCGGCGGCGATGCGCGCCCGAGGAATGCATCAGGAACAGAACGAGGCCGAGCATGGAGAAAAACGCCACGAGCGCGCCCGTGCCAAGCGGGCCGACGCGGGCCGGAACTCCGGTGGGCGTGAGCGTGGCCGTGCTGCTCGACTTGATCGTCACGAAACTGTCCGTCCCGAGAGTCAGACTGCCAGAACAGGTGACTCCGGTCGGCGCGCTGGGGCAGGACGCGGTGACCGCTCCATTGAAACCGCCATCGGCCGTGGCGAGGAGCGTGACATTTCCCTGACCGCCGGACGCGATTGTGACGGCGGGAGTGCCGACGACCGACAAACTGAAATCGTCCCCGCCCAAGTTCGTCGCCCAGACGCTTGGCGAGGCGACGAGGTTCGCCGCGTTGATGGAGCCGAGGCCGGTGGCCAGATCGTAGCCCGCGCCCGCCGCGTATCCGGTGAGCACGCCGATCGGCTCGCCGCCGCTGCTGGTGCAATTCGGGCTGGGAGTGAAGCCGGACAGAGAAACGTCGCACGGCATCGCGATCGTATCGGTTGTGATGTCGTAGAAGACGCAGGTGCTCACCGGGTTGGCGACCGAGGCGCAATTGTTCGCGTTGGCGGCCGCCATGTTGTAGAGCGTGGGATTCAGGAGGCCCTGCTTGTCCTCGTACTTCTGATCCAGCAGGGCGACGATTCCGGCGAAAACCTGCGCCGAAACAGACGTTCCTCCGGCGAAGAGGAACTTGGTGTTGTTGAGGTTGCAGGCGGCGCCGTTGATGCCGGAAAAGTCGCGCTCGCAAAGCACGTAGAAGCTGCCTGAAATGGTGCTGTCGCCGGCGAACAGCGACACGTCCGGCACGTCGCGCACCCCGTCATTGGGCGTGCGCGGTATGGCCTGCCATGAAGGCTTGGCGTAGCCGCCCGTGCAGCTGGAAACATTCGTCCCGTCGGAGCCGATGCAGGAGCTCTTGCCGCCGGAACCGCCGGAAGGCTCGACGAAACCTGCCGCCTGAACCGTCCCATCGTTGCAGGCGCTGAAGGCGTCCGGGTCGGAGAAGAAATTGATCACGGCAGTGGCAGTGCAGGAGTCGTTGTAGGTCATCTCGGGGATGTACCCGATCGCGGACGCCTGGGTTCCGGTCGCATTGGTCGAATTCCAAAAGGGAGTCGGATTGGCGACGTCGTTGAATTCCGTGCCGCCGACCGCGGTGTCGTAGGGAGTGGACGCGAGGCCGTTGACGGCGAGGCCACCCTGGGCCGGGTCGATCAGCGGGCTGTTGGACGCGACGAAATCGCAGCCGGCCGCGCCGTCGTCGCCGCTCGAGACAACGACCGAGATGCCTTCCGTGGCGGCCTGCTTCCAGGTCGAATTCAAGAATGCGTTCTCGGTTGTGCCGAGGAAGAGCTCGCACTGTCCGAAGCTCTCGCTCATGATCGGAGGAGGAGTGGCCGAACAAGGGGGAGTTCCATTGACGACGCACGTTGCGGAGAGGTCGCCGCCAAAACTAGCTTTCGTCTGAGACACAACAAGGTTGATCGTCGCATTCTTGGCGACGGCTCCGGACCACTCGACATCGAGAATCGCTTCGACCTCATCGTCGGTCTTGCCCGGGTCGCTGCCGTTCACAGTGATGACGGGGTCTTTGGCCGGTAGCCCGAAGATGCTGCGGAAATCGCGGTCGTCCTGAATGTTGATGTTGCTGTCGTTGAGGATAGCGATCGTTTCGCCGGTGCCATCGATGCCCGAGTTCCAAAGGGGCAGCACGTTGTAGATCGTGGCGAAGTCGGTGGGGCCCAATCCGAAACATGCAAGGACGCTCGTGAGGGCGCAAGGCGCGTTAGTGGTAAACGTGACTTGCGGATGCGCCGAATTCGGGTTCGCGGGGCCACCGACGCGCGACGCAGCCGGCTGCACGCGGCTTTGCCGCTTCGGGCGGAAATTGTGAAGCGAAGCAACGCCGGCAACCACGGGCGCAACGGCCGCCGGGAGCGAGGGATCGGTCGAATTCGCCCAGTGCATTTCGCCATTCACCTCGTACTGGTGAATCGCGGTATGAAACGCTTGCTGCACCTGGGCGGCGTTGCCGGAGAACTCGATCGTCGTGCGGCCCTTCGCCACATTCACATTGCCGAATCCGTACGATTCGAGCCAGCGCGTCACGGCCTGAATGTCCTGATCGGAGGGGCCGAATTGCTGGCCGAATTCCTCCGGGGTAAGCCATTTGTGGAAATTCGGCGAAGACTTGTCCTGCTGCTCGGCCATGAGCTTCTCGAGCGCGGCTTCCTGCTGAGGGCTGCGCTTGAGGACGAGCAACATGCGATCCATCGGCAGATCTCCGGGCGCCGCGCCACGGTCGAATTCGGCGCGGGCAAGCGGATGCGTATTGCCGTGGAGCACGACCAGGTGTCGCTCGTCAATCGGTTGCGTGATGAGCGGGCGGACGCCCGCCGATTGTGCGTGTGTGAACGCCGACATCGCCAGAAGCGAGCCGGATACTACGGCGACGATGAGTGCGAATAGAGGTTTGGGTTTCATGTTTTTCATTCCGCTCAGATGCTAACAGGGTTCCAAAAGGATGGACGCAGCTGTGGCGAAAGCATCACACGCACGCCGCGCGATGCGCCGCGTGTTCGCCTGTACGCGCGGTCAGCCCCGTTGAAACGCAAGCACTACGGCCCGGCGGCCCGGATGCGGCTGGCAAGAGTGCGGGCGCGCTCGCGGGCGATATCGATGAAGTGGGTATCCGCAGCAAGCTGGTCGAGCGGACCGAGAAGCTGCGAGGGCTCCGGCAGCAGTTTGCGATCATAGTCTTTTTGGATTTGCACGAGGACGTCGTTGACTCCGAGGCGGTCGTAGCGCATGGTGCGCACGAGATCGGCAAGGTCGGTCTGCTGGCGTGAGATCGCTTCGAAGATATCCAGCAGCTCCGCTGCGGACCGGTCCAGCGTGTAGTTGAAAGTGACCGCGTGAACCTCGCCGCCACGATTGTATTGAAAGGTCTTTTCTCCGAGGTTGGCGATGCGACGATGAATTTCCAGATCGATGCCGTCGAAATCGTGAAGCTTGGACGCCAGGTCGAAGATCTTTTGCGCCGTTGCCGCTCCGATCTTCATCGGCTGCGGATTGGACTCTTCGTCGAGCTGGCGAATGTCGCAGGTGCCGGCGCCGGACTCGTCGACTTTGATTTCCACGAATTCGGGATAGCTGGTCTTGAACACCTTGCGAAATGTGACCGTTGCTCCAGTTGCGGGAGTACCGGAGAGAGATATCGGACATACGGCGACAGCAAGAAAAGCCAAAGCGAGGAGCCGCGAGCGGGCCGTCACGGAAGTCATCGCCCCCGCGAGATGGAAACGCCTGCCGCGCGGGCCCTGGAGCCCGCCGCTGCCACGCGCCATCGTCCGGCGGCGGCCTCGAATCGTTCGCGCGCACGCGACGCTTGCGCGTGGCACAGCGCGACGGCCAGCGCATCGGCCGCGTCGGTCGGCTGAGGAGCGTCCGGCAGGCCGAGAAGCGATTTCACCATTTGCTGGACCTGGTGTTTCGATGCAGCGCCGAAGCCTGCGACGCTGGCCTTCACCTCACGCGGAGCATAGCTGTGCGCCGGAATCCGCGCCTGCGCCGCGGCGAGCAGGACCACGCCGCGCATCTCGGCCAGCTTGAGAGCGGTGCGGATATTCAGCGCGGCGAACACGGATTCGACTGCGACGGCATCAGGCGAGAACTGCTCGACGATGCCGGAGATCAGGAAGTGAATTTCGCGGAGGCGAACCGCAAAGGTGACGCTGTCGGGCAGCCGCAGCGCGCCGAATCGCATCGGCCGAACCGCGGAACCTTCCACCTCAATTACGCCGTAGCCGGTGGCGCCCGCAACGGACGGGTCCACACCGAGAATCCTCAGCTTGCGCGACTTTACGTCAGACTGTGCCGGACGGGAGGGCATATCGGCGGACACAAGTGTACGTGGGCCGCAGAAGCCGAAGAAAGCACTTTTTCTCAGGATGTGGCGAGCCAGGAGCTAGCTGGCAACAGCAGCTTGAATCTCTTTTTCGTCGATATCGAAGTTCGCGTAGACGTGTTGCACGTCGTCGTGATCCTCGAGCGCCTCGACCAGCCTGAGCATCTGCTGCGCCTGCGGGCCCGCCAGCTTCACGTAGTTCTGCGGCAGCCAAGCGACTTCGGCGGAGGCCGGCTTGATTCCGGCAGCCGTGAGCGCCTCTCGAACCTTGTCCATATTCTCGGACGGGGTGATGACTTCCCAGGATGAACCGTCGTCCTTCAGGTCTTCCGCGCCCGCATCCAGCACGATGCCCATCATCTTGTCTTCGTCCGCCTGATCCTTGGGCACGACGATGTCGCCTTTGCGCTGGAACATCCAGCCGACAGCGCCGGATTCGGCCAGGTTACCGCCGTTCTTGGACATGAGATGACGAATCTCGCTGACGATGCGATTGCGATTGCTGGTTACGACCTGTATCAGAACGCCGACTCCGCCGGGGCCATAGCCTTCGAACATGACTTCGTCGAGCGTTTCGCCTTCCAACTGGCCCGTGCCGCGCTGAACGGCGCGCTCGATATTGTCGTTGGGCATGTTCTCGCCCTTGGCGGCAAGAATGGCCGTCCGAAGTCGCGGATTCGTATTCGGATCGCCGCCGCCCACGCGGGCGGCAATCGTCAACTCTCGAATGAGCTTGGTGAAAATCTTACCTCGGCGGGCGTCGGTAGCCGCCTTCTTATGCTTAATCGTGGCCCATTTCGAGTGTCCGGACATGGAACAAACCTTTACGGGAAGTGTGGCAGGAGCGGAAATCCAGCTCTAGCCAACACATTCTAGCATAGGCCCAAAAGCAGGCAAGAACCGAGTCTCCGGAAACGCCGCTCGATCGGCTTTTCAACGGACTGTCACAGGAGCCTAACATTCCCCCGCTATCGTGCGGGCGGGTTGGTGTGCGTGAACGGAGTGAGACGAAATCACTGGCTGCCTCTTTTGCTACTCGCGGTGGCTTGCGTGCCGACCCGAGCCGCCGCCCAGCGCGCGGAGCGAGGGGCGTGTCCACGACCCACAGCTGGCAGCGCCGTTCCCGAGCCGGAAGAGCTCCCTAGCCAGAACGGTCTGCTGACCCTTGAGCTGGCCTACCAGAATTCCGTCGATGCAAATGGGCGGACGCGCTATTGCTACGTCTCCAAGGACGGAAGCGAAGCGCCGACGCTGCGCTTGAAGCCCGGCGACGAACTCGTCCTGCACCTGAAGAACGAGCTCAGACGCCTCAGCCAAACGGGCCCGGCTGCCGGTTCCGATCCGATGCGAATGATGGTCGTGGGCGCCTGCGCGGACGGACATATGACGGAGCTGTCCACAAACCTTCACTTCCACGGGCTGTCTGTCCCCGCAGATTGCCATGAAGACGACGTGCTGAAGACGCTGATCCAGCCGGACGATCCGCCGTTCGAATACAGGATACGCATTCCAAAGAATCAGCCGCCGGGCTTGTATTGGTACCACCCGCACGTTCACGGACTCACCAAGACGCAGGTCCTGGGCGGAGCGTCGGGTGCAATCATCATCGAGGGGGTTGAGCATGCTGACCCTGACTTGGCGGGACTGCCAGAGCGCGTTTTCGTGGTCCGAGACGAAGACTTGGAGAATCCGGACGCTCAGCCTGTTCAATCGGGCAACGTTCCTCCGCCGATCGTACTTCGCGACGCGGAAGGCGACATTCTGAATACGGGAACGGGCGGCGGCAAGCCGGCAAAGGATCTTTCAATCAACTTTGTCCCGGTCCCGTTTCCGCAATACACGCCCGGCGTGATTCAGATAAGACCGGGACAAAGACAGTTTTGGCGGATTCTGAACGCTTGCGCCATCACCTACCTGGATTTGCAGCTTCTGATCAACAACTCGCCACAGCCGCTGGGCGTGGTAGCGCTCGACGGCGTTCCCATCGACGAGAACGGGCGAGCGGACAACCGCATGATCTGGCAGAGCCACATTCTCGTGCCGCCGGGCGGACGCGCGGAGTTCGTCGTTAGAGGACTGCCGGCGGGCCAAATCGCAAGTTTCGTGACGCGAACCGTCGATACGGGCCCCGCCGGCGAGAACGATCCGACCAGGCCGCTCGCGACGGTCGTCGCCTCGCCGGACGCTCCGGAGCCACGTGCGAAGCTCGCCGACTCACCTGCGCCACCCGGCACGCCGAGGACGGCATGGCTCGGCGACGTAATGCCTGTCAGGACAAGGAAGCTGTATTTCTCCGAGAAGGCCCGGAACCCGAACGATCCAAACAGCCCGACCGACTTCTACATCACGGTTGATGGCCAGGAACCACGAGTTTTCGATCCAGGCTCCATGACGCCCAACATCGTTGTGCAGCAGGGAGACGTGGAAGACTGGGTCATCGAGAATCGCACGCGAGAGCTGCACGCGTTCCACATCCACCAGATTCATTTCATGATGCTCGAATGGAATGGGGTCCCCATCGATGAGCCGTTTCTGCGCGACACTGTCAACGTTTCGTACTGGGACGGGGTAAGTCGAGTCTACCCGAGCGTGAAGCTGCGGATGGATTTCCGGGATCCGGGCGTCGCGGGCACATTTGTCTACCACTGTCACCTGCTCGAGCACGAGGACGGCGGCATGATGGGTCTGATTCGCGTCGAGCCGCGACACCCGGCGGCGAACTCTTCTGCACGTTGGGTCTCACCCAAGCAAAGGCTTTGCGGCAGTTCGGCGCGGGTCTCGTCGGTTCGCGTGCAGTAACCTGGTTGTAACCTTCGCGCCAAGAAACGCTGAGAAGAGCCATTCGCCCACTGCAGCCGGAAAAACGCGCCCGCCCAACGGCTTTTAACGGGCGTGTAATCTGGAAATAACAACGGCGGCGTATTCCTCGTGCGTCCGACTCCGCAAAATCTTGGGCACTGAAAGTGCGCAGCGCCGTCCGCGGCAAGAGGGCGGCACCGGATCGAGACACGCACCCAGACAAGGAGAATTCATGATCGGTAAGAATCTGCGATGGATAGCGTCAGTCCTCGTTGCGTCCAATCTCATCCTGGCGAGTCCGAGCGTATCGTTTGGCGACAACTGGGGGTTTCGCGACCCTGCCGCGGCTGTCCAAACGACGACGCCCATCAAACACGTCATCGTGATCTTCCAGGAGAACATTTCGTTCGACCACTATTTCGCCACGTATCCTTACGCGACGAATCCAACGGGAGAGCCTGCGTTTTTCGCGAAGGCCGGCACACCGCGCGTCAACAATCTTCTGAGCGGCGGCCTGCTTGACCAGAATCCCAATTCGACGCAACCGTTTCGCATGGACACCGGTGTGGCGTCCGTAACCTGCGACCAGAATCATAACTACACGCCGGAACAGCAGGCCGCGGACCACGGTCTGATGGACAAATTTCCCGAATTCGTGGGGAGCGGGAACTCGGCGGCCTTCCCGTGCAACGACTACGGCAAGGGCAGCGGCGTCACGATGGGCTACTTCGACGGAAATACCGTCACAGCCTTTTGGAACTACGCGCAGCATTTCGCGATGAGCGATAACTCCTACGGCACGATGTTCGGTCCTTCAACCGTTGGCGCTCTCAACCTGATTGCCGGGACGACTTCTCTCGCAACCCTGCAGCCGTCCGCTGACGGAAGCAAGGCGGCGACGGTGAAGAATGCCAGTGGAAACATCGCAGGGCCTTCGCTGACGGGACCCGCGATTGGCGATCCGCGGCCGTTCTACGACGATTGCGTCGCGACGGATCCGACGACAAGCAAGCTGTTTACGAAGATCCGGATCAGCGTTGCGGGAACGAACGTAGGTGACCTGTTGAATGCGAAAGGCATCACCTGGGGATGGTTCCAGGGTGGCTTCGCGCCGACTGGCGTCGACGTACAGGGCCGCGCGATTTGCGGCGCGCACCACGTTGGCCTGGCGGGAGACGATGCCGTGACGACCAGCGGCGACTACATCCCTCACCATGAACCCTTCGAGTACTTCTCGCAATCGACGAACCAGCATCATCTGAGGCCAAGCAGCCCTTCGGCGATCGGTCAAACCGATCGGGCCAACCACCAATATGATCTGAGCGATTTCTGGACGGCGCTAAAGCTGGGCGAGCTTCCGTCGGTCACCTATCTAAAGGCGGGCGCCTATCAGGACGGGCATCCGGGATATTCCGATCCGATTGATGAGCAGGTTTTCGTCGTGGGCGTCGTGAACGCGATCATGGCCAGCGCGTACTGGAATGACACGGCCATCATCATCCTGTACGACGACTCCGACGGATGGTACGACCACGCGATGGGGCCCGTGGTCAACCAATCCGCCGTGGCGGACGACGCGATTGCCGGCGTGGACGGGTGCGGGGCGGCCACCACGAACACGCAAGGCCAGTGCGGTTACGGCCCGCGCCAGCCTCTGCTTGTGATCTCGCCCTACGCAAAGGTTAACTACGTCGATCACAGAGTCACGGACCAGTCGTCTGTCCTTCGCTTCATCGAGGACAACTGGGGCCTGGGACGCATCGGCGGAAACTCGACCGACGCGAAGGCCGGCACGCTCGACGGGTTTTTCAACTTCGACCTCAACCCGTTCAATAACGCGCCGCCGCTGTTCTTAGACCCATCGACGGGCGAGATACCTCAACTGCTGCCGCACTAGGGCGGCGAGGAGATTCTCCGCAGTCCCTCACACCAAGCAACGCCCCCCTGGCCCGTCCCGAAATCCTCCGGGACGGGCCAGACCGTTTTTTGGGTGCCCTCCGACCGCCAGCTGGGATGTATTCTGTAGCGACCCGCAAGCAGCAGCGGTGGTGCGCCCGGAGGAGTTTCGTTGGCCCGAAAACCGCGCAGCCTGGACCTGACGCAAGTTTCCGAGTGGAATGACGGCGCGGTCCGCCGCAAGGAAGACTACCTGGCCGCGGAAGAACCGCTGGAGATCCGAATCGGCGGCGATCCGCTCAGCGTGACGATGCGAACGCCGGGAAACGATTTGGAGCTGGCAGCGGGATTCCTGCTGACCGAAGGGCTGGTGACCAAGCGAGCGCAGATCGTCACACTCGAGAACGTCGTGGAAGACAGCGAGCGGGATCGCGGCAACGTGGTCCGCGCGGTGCTCGCGCCCGAGGCCGCGCCGGACCTCCAGAAAATGCGGCGGCACTTCTTCGCGGCATCGAGCTGCGGCATTTGCGGGAAGGCATCGATCGATTCCGTGCGCACGCGGACGCTCGAGCCGCCGAATCCAGCGTTCCGGCTGGACGCTGAAGTCCTTCTGCGGCTACCGGAGGCGCTGCGCGCGTCGCAGGCCGTTTTCGGACGCACGGGCGGCCTTCACGCGGCCGCGCTATTCGACGCCAAGGGTGAGCTGCTAGTCCTGCGCGAGGATATCGGCCGGCACAATGCCGTGGACAAGGTGATTGGCTGGGCGCTGCTCGAGAATCGAATCCCGCTCGCTGACGTGGTTCTGCTGGTCAGTGGCCGAGGCGGGTTCGAGATCGTGCAGAAAGCGATCGTTGCAGGCTTGCCGGTGGTCGCTTCGGTTTCGGCGCCGTCCAGCCTGGCCGTACAACTGGCGCGCGAACTGGGGCTGACATTGATCGGATTCCTACGCGACCGGCGGTTCGTGATCTACTCGGGAGAGGATCGTATCAAAGGCGGCTAGCGCGCAACCTTTCCCACCGACTTAAGCGGCGAGCCGGGATGGCCGTTGCCAACCATGTCGGTGAACGCACCGAGCAGTTCGCGGTTCCACCAACCTCGCGCGCACTCCTCATGCATTATCTGGAGCGCCACCTCGGCAGGCGACGCCTGGCGATAGGGCCTGTCCGTGGTCAGCGCATCGAAAACATCGGCCAGCTGCAGGACCGCGGCGGTCAACGGAATCTGCGAACCGCGCAGCCCGTCCGGATAACCTGAGCCGTCGTGCCGCTCGTGATGATGCCGGATGATGGGCAAGACGAGCCGAAACGCCCGCAGCGGCGCGCAAATCCGCTCGCCAACTACCGGATGCGTCCGCATGACCGCCGTTTCTTCAGCGGAGAGCGGACCGGGCTTCAACAGAATCGCGTCGGGCACGGCGACCTTTCCGATGTCGTGCACGATGCCAGCCCATCGAAGCGCCTTGATCTGGTCCTCCGGCAGGGCGAGCCGCTCGCCGAGCCGCGCGGACATCGCGGCGAGGCGATCGCAGTGGCCGCGCGTGTAAGGATCGCGCGCCTCAATGCTTTCAGCCAGGCTGAACAGCACGCCTTCGGCATTCTCGAGCTCGTCGGTGAATTGCTTCAGGCGCAGTAGCGAACGAGTGCGAGCGAGAAGCTCGTTGAAGTCGATCGGCTTGCTGAGAAAGTCGTCCGCGCCCGCGTTGATTCCTTTGATTCGATCTTCGGTCGCACTTAGCCCCGTGATAAGAACCACGGGCGTCAGCCGCGTTCCCGGTGTGGCCTTGATGCTGCGGCAGACTTCGAAGCCGTCCACGCCGGGCATGAGAATGTCGAGCAGGATCAGATCGGGGCGGACGGAAGCGCATTGAGCGAGCGCCGAGGCTCCGTCGCTGGCCTCGCTGACGTCGAAACCCTCGCGGCGCAGCAACATCGCAAGCGGGACGCGCGCCGCCGACTCGTCGTCCACGATCAGAATTCTTCCTGGCATCGATGGGGACCGCCGTACCTAGCCGCCGACGAACGCCCGCATGACGGGAGCCGCTGAGCGGTGGCGCCCGGTTGGTGGCGGCGAAGTCGCCTTCGAACTTCCGCGGCACGGGCAAACAAATGTATCCTGTCCGGTCCGTCAGGACAACCGGGAATCGCCGCGCGCGGGTGCTGCAAAGGCGGCGCCGGCAGTGAAAACGCGAGAACTGATGAAGAGAACTCTGACAGCCGAATCGCTCCAGGAGATCCGGGCACGCCTGGAACAGGCGCATAAGGCTCTGCTGCGGCGCTACCCGGGTCCGCCGAGCGACCGCCAGCCAATTCATGTGGTCTATGGCGGCGCGCACCTTTTTCGCGGGGGCACTGCGCGGCGGCTCGGCGATCTGGCGCTGAAATCGCTCGACGACTACGCGCCGGATTTCGCCAGTTTTGCGAAGGCCGTCGGCCTATCCGGTGCAGACAGGCTGCCGGACGCATCCGCCACGGCGGGGGTGGCGAAATCGATCGAAGATGACCCGGAGGCCGCACGCCGCGAAAATCCCGCGGCTTGGTTTGCGCACACCGTCTATCGCCGAATTCGCGAGAAGCTTCGCCGCGAACCGGTGGAGGATTTGCGCATCGACTTCGAGGACGGATACGGGAATCGACCGGACGACGAAGAAGACGGGCACGCGACCACAGCGGCGGCGGAGGTGAGCAGCGGCCTGAACGCGGGCGAGTTGCCGCAGTTCATCGGCATCCGCATCAAGCCGTTCAACGAAGAGCTGCGCGAGCGAAGCATTCGCACGCTGGACATTTTCCTTACGGAACTGGCGGAGAAATCGCGCAGCGCGCTGCCGAAACACTTCTGCGTCACGCTGCCGAAAGTCGCCCTGCCCGATGAAGTGGCGGCACTCGCAGACATCTGCTCTCGGCTCGAGCCCATGCTCGATTTCGAACCGGGCGCATTGCGGATCGAAATCATGGTTGAGACGCCGCACGCCATCTTCAACGAGCGCGGCGAGGCGAGCTTGCTGGCGCTCGTGGGCGCGGCGCGCGGCCGGTGCACGGCGGTCCATTTCGGGCCCTACGACTACACGGCATCGTTGCACATCGCCTCGACATATCAGCCGATCGCGCACTTCGCTTCGGATTTCGCGCGCGGCGTGATGCAGGTGGCTCTGGCGGGAACGAGCATCCGAATCGGGGATGGTCCGACGAACATCATGCCGATTCCGCCGCACCGAACGAAGGATGGAGCCGCGCTCAGCACGAGACAGGCCGAAGAGAATCGCGCGGCGGTGCATCGGGGCTGGAAGATCCATTTCGACAACGTGCGCAGGTCGCTTGGAAACGGGTTTTTTCAGGGATGGGATCTGCATCCGGCACAGCTTCCCGCCCGCTACGCGGCAGTCTATTCCTTTTTCCTGGAGAATCAGGACTCGTCAGCCGAGCGCCTTCGCAACTTCGTTGAAAAGGCGGCGCAAGCGACGCGAGTGGGCCAGGTGTTCGACGACGCGGCGATGGCGCAGGGCCTGCTCAACTATTTCGTGCAGGCGATCAATTGTGGCGCCCTAACCGCGGACGAGGTGCAGCGGCTGACGACGTTATCGGCGGCGGAGATTCGCGGCGGCAGTTTCCTGGCGATCCTCGGGCGGCGGCAGGCGTAGATCGCCGCGCTTCGGCCCAGCGCAGCGCCTATCTCTTTCTCCCCCGCATCACGAACAACAGCGGCAACACGCACAGGCAGATGGTTCCGTTGATGCGGAAATCGTCGACGAAGGCCAGCATCGTGGCCTGCCGCTGCATTTCAGCGTAGATAAGGGCCTGCGCCTGAGACAGCGCGTGACCGGCGTCGGCTCCGTGCGTGGCGAGGACGCCGGACATGTAATGCAACGCGGTTCGATAGTGGTGGTTGCCCGCCTGCAGATTTTCAGCGAGAACATTCTGGTGAAATTGCGCACGGCGATCGAGCATCGTCGTGACGAAGGAAATGCCGGTGCTGGCGCCGACGTTGCGAGCGAGATTGATCAGGCCCGAGGCGTTGTTCATCTTGCCGCGCGGCACGAAATAGAATGCCATCACGTTGATCGGCACGAACAGAAACGCCGTGCCCATGCGGGAGATGATCCAGTCGTTCACCGGCGCGCGCGTGCCTGCCGTCAAGCTGAGATGCGACAGCTGGAACAGGCCCGCCGCCATGATCAGCAGGCCCGTCACGACGATCCATCGCGGCTCAAAGCGGTCGAGCAGCGCGCCCACGAACGGCAGGATGGCCAGCAGCACAAGCCCGCCCGGCAGAAGCACCATGCCGCTTTGCATCGCGGTGTAGCCCATCAGCGTCTGAAGCCAGATTGGGAGCAGGAGGGTCGTGCCGTAGAGCACGACGCCGAGCGTATACATCATGAACGTGGAGATCGCGAAATTGCGGTCCTTGAAGAGATGCAGGTCGACGACGGGATCCTTGGTACGCAGTTCGCGGAACACGAGCGCGATCAGCGCGACCGCGCAGACAACCGTCGCCCAAGTGATGAAGGACGAGCCGAACCAATCGTCCCGCTCTCCTTTGTCCAGGATGACTTGCAAGAACCCCAAGCCGACGCTCAGAAGCCCGAGGCCGAGAAAGTCGATCCGCAACCCCTGCTTGAAGGTCTTGCGCACCAGATGAATCGGATCGGAGATGAGCAGCGAGATCATCAGCAGTGAGATGATGCCCACCGGGACGTTGAGCAGGAAAATCCACCGCCACGAATAGTTGTCCGTGATCCACCCGCCGAGCGTCGGCCCCAGCGTGGGCGCGACAACCACACCCATGCCGTAGATCGCCATCGCCATCCCCTGCTTTTCGCGGGGAAAACTGTCTACGAGGATCGCCTGCGAAAGCGGCTGCATGCCTCCACCGCCCGCGCCTTGAACCACGCGAAAGAAAACGAGCGCGCCGAGCGATGGAGCCATGCCGCACAGAAGCGAGCTGATCGTGAAAATCAGGACGCAGGCAAGAAAAAATCGCTTGCGGCCGAACAGAGCGGACAGCCATCCGGTGAGCGGCAGAACGATCGCGTTCGAGACGAGATAGGATGTGAGGACCCACGTACTTTCGTCGACACCCGCCGAGAGACTGCCGGCGATGTGCGGCAGAGAGACGTTGGCGACGCTCGTGTCGAGCACTTCCATGAACGTCGCTGAGATCACGGTGGCAGCAATGAGCCACGGATTCACGCGCGGCATGGGCAGGGCGTAATCGGCAGCGGCAGCCATTGAGCGTCAGGGGCGAGGATTCAAACGGAAAAGCCTGGCCGAAGAATTGCAGCGCCAATGTTCGCGGGAATACGCAATCGAACCGACGACCGAAAGCGGCAATCTCGTCCCCCAGGGGAGGATATCACCGGGTCTTCGGCGCGCTCAAGACACGGAAGATCGCGATGCGAAAGCGGCAGCAAACGATTTTTCCCTTCGGTGCCAAATGTAGAGCAGGGTGGAGCCGATCAGTATCAGAGCAACGCAGAGTCCGGTCCATAAGCCCGACGCGCCCCAATGAAGATGGAAGCACAGGTAGGCGCCGACGGGCAGTCCCACAAGCCAATAGAAAACCACGGACCATATCATCGGCGTGTGCGTATCGCCCGCGCCGCGCAGCGCTCCGGTGGCGACCGCCTGAAAACCATCGAACAGCTGAAACAGAGCGGCGACGAGCAAGAGAGCACTCGCGGCGCGAATCACGACCGGGTCGGGCGTGTAAATCCGAACGATGTACTGCGGGGCGAGCCAGAAGACGATTCCCGTGCACGTCATGAACGCGGCGCTGAGCGCCAGCGCGGTCCAGCCCGCACGGCTGGCTCCATGCGCGTCGCCGCGGCCGAGCGCCTGGCCAACTCGCACCGCCGCGCCAGAGCCAATTCCGAGCGGCACCATGTACGTGAAGCTGGCAGTGTTCAGCGCGATCTGATGGCTCGCGAGAGGCACCGCGCCGAGGCGTCCGATCAAAGCCGTGGCGGCCGCGAAGACGGCGACTTCCAATCCGAGCTGCGTCGCCGCTGGAAAGCCGAGCCGGACGAGCCGCCACACGCGCGGCAGGTGCGGGCGGCGCGAGGCGTGGCGCAGGCCCATCTTATAGCGGAGATCGTAATACAAGCAGTAGACGAACAGCACAGCAGCCATGTAGATGCGGCCGATGCAGGTGGACCAGCCGGAGCCGACCGTGCCCATCGCGCGCAGGCCCAGGTGACCATAGATCAGCGCCCAGTTTCCCACCAGATTCACGACGTTCGCGGAAAACAGCGAGAACATCGCCGGCTTCACGAGATTGATTCCCTGCAGATAGCGGCGGAAGACGAAGTACAGAAGCAACGGCAGCGTTCCCCAGTTGATCGCGCGCAGATAGGGAATCGCCTGGCTCAGAACTGCCGGCTGAATGCCGAGCGAGCGCAGGAGCGGCTCCGCGAAGTGAACCAGCAACATCAGCACCGGAGCGATGCCGAGACTAAGGTAAATGCCGTTGACGAGCGACCGGTGCGCATCCTCCAAATCGCCCGCACCGTAGGAGTGCGACACCAGCGTATCGAGACCGAGCATCAGTCCTGTGCCGAAGATTGCGACGACGTAATAGACGATGCTGCCGAGGCTGACGGCGCCGATCGCGACGGCGCTTTCCGCCTGACGGCCCACCATCATCGTGTCCACGACACCCATCGCCATCCAGCCGAGCTCGGCGAGGACAATCGGGGCGGCCAGCACGACCATGGGCCGCACTTCGTCCGCGATGTAATGTGAGAAGAGGCGCTTCAACACGGCTGTGGCTTTCTCGAAAGTCACAAAATGATAATGCGGGAAAGTGATTTGCGGAGAAAAATCGGAAGCAATCGAACGCTAGTTGCGAGAGGCCGGACCGGTGAGCTGCACGAGCGACCCCGTGGGCGCCGACGGGCCTGATTCGAGGGTCTGCGGCGAGCGCCATCGGTCCATGGTCGAGATCTGGTGGACGCAGGAGATCGTGCAGCCCGGAGCACAACCTTTCTTGGTGAGGAACTCGCGCTGGCGGCGCTCGGGCGTGTATTGGTCGAGCGGAATGCCGGGATAGCCGCGCTGCTGCGAGCAGTAGTGCACCAAGCCGTCCTCGCAGATGTAGAGGTAGCGCGACCCGGCGCGGCAGCGCCAGTCGTTTTCAAGGCCCGCCGCGATATTGTGCTGAAAGCCGTTCACGCGCGAGAAGGAACGCTTCCCGAGCGACATGATTTCCTCAAAAATTTCCCGCTCCCGCGCGCCGAGCGGGCGGAGCTGGCCGTTGCCGTCATGAATGATGCCAACCGTGGAGGTGAAACCAAGCTGCTGGGCCCGGTGAGCGACAGCCAGCGCGTCTTCGGGACTCGCAACGCCGCTGCCCAGCACCGAATTGATGTTCACCTGAAATTCGGCGTGCTCGGCCAGCAGCGCGAGCTTTTGGTCAAGCACCTTGAGGCTCTTCTTCGAGACCTCATCCGGCTTCACGTTGTCGATGCTGATCTGCAAGTATTCGAGCCCCGCGCGATTCAAGCGCTCGATGCGGTCCGCGACGAGCAGGTAGCCATTCGTGATCAGCCCGGCCATGATGCCGTTTTTCCGGATGCGCGCGATGATCGCGTCGAGATCGGGATGCAGCAGCGGCTCTCCGCCGCTGATCGTGACGATCGCTGTTCCCATGGCGCCGAGAGCGTCGATCCGGCGGAAGATTTCGTCGGTCGGCACGGGCTTGGAGAAATCGTCGAATTCGTTGCAATACGTGCAGGAAAGATTGCAGCGGCGAATCGGGATGATGTGAACGAGCAGCGGGTGCCGCGTCGAGGCGAGTCCCTTCACAAGCATGCGCGCTTCCCGCAGCTTGCGGTGCGCCGCGCGCACTTTTCGCCGAATTTTGCGCCGAAATGTCACTGGCTTGGTCCCAAGCGTACCACCGGACGGCACGCAATATTATGCCACAGCGATCTGGCCGCATCCGCTGCAACCGGCCGGCGCGTACGAGCGACCGAAACGCCTTCCGCAACCGGAAAAGATCAATGGACGTGATGGAGACTCCTGCTAGAATTTCGATTTCTGTTTGGTTTAGACTACAGCCTACATGTGCAGGAGCCCGCACAGCCGGACTTCTGCGGGCACATTCACGCGCAAGGTTTCTCTTTGCGCCAACGGGGTGAATCGGATGGCTGATCCTGTAGCGGAAAAAGTGATCGCGACGCTCGCGTCGGTGAAGCGAATTCCGGCCGACAAGATCACGCTCGAGACGAACCTGCAGGAAATGGGCATCGATTCGCTCGACGTCTTCAGCCTCCTCTTCGAGCTCGAAAACGCTTTCAACATCTCCATTCCCGACGATGAAGTCCGCTCGATCAAGACCGTCAACGACATCGTGGAGGGCGTGAAGAAGCTCCTCGCCGCCGCCCCACCCGATGCGTCGGTAGGCTCGACCAGCCCGGCGAACTGATGGCGCCGCGCCGGGTTGTCATTACGGGTCTCGGAATCGTTTCCGCTCTGGGTCTCAACGTCGAAGACAACTGGAAGGCTCTTTGCGAAGGGCGCTCGGGCATCGGTCCGCTCGAGGGCGTCGACGGCTCCCGTGTCGGCCTCAAGGTTCAAAACGCCGCGCAGGTCCACGGCTTCGATCCCCTGAAGCACTTCGAGGGCGGCAAGGATGCGCAACTGGACCGCTTCGCGCAGTTTTCCGTGGTGGCCGCGCGAGACGCGATGCGGGATTCCGGGCTGACGCTGACGCCTGAATTGCGCGAAAACTGCGCCATCGTCTGCGGGTCGGCGGTCGGCGGCCAGTCGGCGATCGAGGCGGGTTTCGAGGACCTCTGGGTGAACGGACGCGGCCGAGTCCACCCGCTGACGATTCCCAAAACAATGGCCAACGCGGGCGCGAGCCACATCGCGATGGACCTTGGATTGAGCGGACCGGCGTACACGATTTCGACGGCATGCTCTTCCGCCAACCACGCGATGGGGCAGGCGTTCCGGATCGTTCGCGACGGCCTGGCCGAGATGGCCGTCACCGGCGGCGCTGAGGCGTTTTTTACAGTGGGAATGCTGAAGGCCTGGGAAGCCATGCGTGTGATTTCGCCCGACACATGCCGGCCGTTCAGCAAAGGCCGCAAAGGCATGATTCTGGGCGAAGGCGGCGCCATGATGATTCTCGAGCCGCTGGATGCGGCCGAGGCGCGCGGGGCGACGATCTACGGCGAGATTTGCGGCTTTGGAATGACCGCGGACGCGCACCATCTGACGCAGCCCACCGTCGAGGGCCCGGCACGGGCGATGAGCGGGGCGCTGCGCGAAGCGGGCCTGGCGCCTGAAGAGATCGGCTACATCAACGCGCATGGCACCGGCACGCCGGGGAACGATCCCGTCGAGTCGCGCGCGATTCGCAAGGTGTTCGGCGCGCAAGCAGACAAGATCGGCGTCAGCTCGACCAAGTCGATGCACGGGCACGCTCTGGGAGCCGCCGGGGCGCTCGAAGCGATCGCCACGGTGCTGGCGCTTCGCAACGGGATTCTCCCACCCACCGCGAATTTCACTGAGCGCGATCCGGAATGCGACCTCGATTACATTCCGAACCAATCGCGCAAGGCGCAGGTGGGCGCCGCTCTCTCAAATTCGTTCGCCTTCGGCGGACTCAACGCCGTCGTCGCTTTCCGCGCCGCTCCACGCTAGATCTCGCGAGCGTTCTTCCACTACGTCAAAGGACAGAGAACGCAAGGACGCACCGCAGCTGTGCGAAGCACGAAGATGTGCGGCGTCGGATCTAAAACGGGCGGGGAAGCAAGGGGACGATCATCTGCCAACCCTGAGGCACGATTTCCCAGTGGCGGGTCAGCTCATCCGATGAGGTAAGCGTGACCATAATCGCGAGCCAGAAGAATCCGGCGAGGATGACGACGCGGGTGAGACCCGTGGCGTATTTCACGTGCATGAAGAAGAGGACTACCAGCAGCATCTTCGTGAACGCGATAATGAGCGCCAGAGGCGTATTCCACACGCCGAAGTTGTGATACGCGACCCACGTAGTAAGCGCCGTACCCGCCATCAGCGCGAGAAAGACGAGAATGTAGGTGCCGATCGGGACGACGTGCCCGTGGCTCGCGTGTTCGGCGTGATCAGACATTTCCTATCAGCTCCCCGGGTAGCGCCCGCCGATCAAATAGAGAAGCGGGAACAGGAAAATCCAAACGATATCGACGAAGTGCCAGTATAACCCGCTGATCTCGAGCGGCGCGTAGTATTCGGCCGAGAATCTGTTCCGCGCCGTCATGATCACGAGGACCGTGAGAATGCCGAGGCCGACGACCATGTGCAGAGCGTGCAGGCCGGTCATGAAGAAGTAGAAGCACATGAACATCTTCACACCCGCGGCGTGCGGGCCCGCATAGCTCCAGCTGACCGTAGGGATGATGCCTTCCACGTAGTCGGCATACCACTCGTAGCGAAGTTTGATTCCGATGAAAGCCGCGCCGAGAATCATCGTGAGCACCAGCCACATGATGATCTGGCCCTTCGATTTGCCTGTCTGCGCGGCGCGGATGGCCAGAGCCATCGTCAAGCTGCTGAAGATCAGGACGGCGGTGTTCGTGGCGCCGAATTGAACCTTCAGCAAGTGGCTGCCCGTGATGAAGGACTCCAAGTGCAGCTCGCGGTAGACGATGTACGCCGTGAACATTCCGCCGAAGAACAGGATTTCGGTGACGAGGAACGTCCACATTCCCAGCGTGCCGGCCTCGCGCTGCTGTTCGATCGTCTCGAACTGGTGCGCGAAACCGGGAGGATGAGCGCCGTGGGCGGCCATTTCAGACACGGGCCACCCCCGGAACGTTGGGATACTTGTGCGCTTCCGCGACCGGATAGTTGTAGGCATCTTCCGTCACGATCGGAATCTCCGCGAAATTCTCGGTCGGCGGAGGAGACGGTATCGTCCATTCAAGGCCCTTCGCCTTCCACGGATTCGCGCCGGCCACCGGGCCATAGCGCATGGACCAAATCAGATAGACCAACGGAATTACGTAGCCGATGCCCAGGATCGAAGCGCCCGCCGAAGACATGACGTTGAGCACCTGAAATTCCGCCGGATAGACCGCGTACCGCCGCGGCATGCCCAAATAGCCGAGCATGAATTGCGGGAAGAAGGTCAGGTTGAATCCGATAAAGATGATGGCCGCGGAAATGCGCGCCCACATGTCCGGATAGAGCCGGCCGGTGATTTTCGGCCACCAGAAGTGGATGCCGCCGAGATAAGCCATCACGGCGCCTCCCACCATCACGTAATGGAAGTGCGCGACGACGAAGTACGTGCCGTTCACGTGAACGTCGGTCGCGAGCGAGGCGAGGAAAAGGCCCGTCAGGCCGCCGATCGTAAATAGGCCGATGAAACCGAGCGCGTAGAGCATCGGGGCTTCGTACGATATGGAACCTTTGTAGAGAGTCGCCGTCCAGTTGAAGACTTTCACGGCCGAAGGGATCGCCACCAGGAAGCTGAGCACCGAGAAGACCAGCCCCGCGTAGATCGACTGGCCGGTGACAAACATATGGTGGCCCCAGACGATAAAGCTGATCACGGCAATGGACAAGCTCGAAAACGCGACGAAACTATAGCCGAAGATCTTCTTGCGCGAAAATGCGGTGATCAGCTCGCTGACAACGCCCATGCCGGGCAGAATCATGATGTACACGGCCGGGTGCGAATAGAACCAGAACATGTGCTGGAAGAGCAGCGGGTCCCCGCCGACGGCCGGGTCAAAGATGCCGACATGAAGAATCCGCTCGAGTCCCAGCAGGAAGACGGTGATAGCGATGACCGGCGTGCCGAGCACGAAGATCAGGCTCGTGGCGTACATGGCCCAGATGAACAGCGGCAGCCGAAACCAGGTCATGCCGGGCGCGCGCATTTTGTGAATCGTCACGATGAAGTTCAAGCCCGTCAAAATCGACGAAAAGCCCGCGATGAAAACGCCCAGGGCGACCAGCACCACGTTCGAGTGGGAGTACATGCTGCTGTACGGCGGATAGAAGGTCCATCCGGTATCGACGCCGCCGGAAAGCGTGGCTATGAGCGCAAGAGCAGCTCCGGTGATGAAGACATACCAGCTCAACAGGTTCAGCTTCGGGAAGGCGACATCGCGCGCCCCGATCATCAATGGAATCAGGAAATTTCCGAGGGTCGCCGGAATCGACGGGACCAGGAAGAAGAACACCATGATGATGCCGTGGGTGGAGAACATCTTGTTGTACGTTTCGGGTTCGAACAGCGCACCCTGCGGAGCGATCAGGTGAATGCGCATCAGGACAGCGGCGATTCCGCCGACCAGAAACATCACCGTGATCGAAGCGAGATAAAGCAGACCGATCCGCTTGTGATCAAAGGTCAGAAGCCACGACCGGATGCCGTAGCTGGCGTTCAGATAATTGACGCCCGATTCGGCCGGAGCATCATGCCGATCCGCAGTCCCCGTGCTCATTTCCCGTTCCTTTCTTCAGAGCCCAACGACTTCACATAGGCCACCAGCTGCGTCATCTGTTCGGCATCGACTTGCCCCTGATAGGTGGGCATGATCGCTTGATAATTGGGCAAGTGAACCGTGGCCGGAGCCAAGATCGCCGCCTGAATCAGCGATTCGTCGACGACGCGCGTTTCTCCGCTCTGCAGCTTTTGAGGCTTGCCGTAGATACCCACGAGCGAGGGAGCGCGGCCGTTGCCTTCCGCCGTGTGGCAGTTGTTGCAACCAAACTGGCTGAACAGGCGCTCGCCCTGCTGCGCCAGCGATTCCGTTTTTTCGCCGCCCGAGAGCCACGCGGCGTAATCGGTCGGAGTCATCACGTAGACCCAGCCGATCATGTTGGCATGGCTCGTGCCGCAATACTGGGCGCAGAACAGGTGATACGTTCCCGTCTCGGTCGCCTGGAACCACAGCGACGAGAAACGCCCTGGAAGCACATCTTTCTTCACGCGAAACGCCGGGATGTAGAAATCGTGGATTACGTCCTGCGAGGTCATCGTCAGCTTGATGGGCACGCCTACCGGAACGTGAAGTTCATTGATTTCACGCGGCCCTTCGACATGCTGCAGGTGCCACATCCACTGCTTGCCGATGACGAAGATTTCCGTGGACGACTGAGGCGGACGGCCGTTGCGGACGTATAGAGCCGCCGACCAGACGAACAGGACGGCGCAGATCAGCGACGGAATGATCGTCCACGTCAACTCGACGACCAATGGCGTGTGCGTCTCGACCGTCTTCTCGTCGTCCGACCGCCGCCGGTACTTGATCATGAAAACTAAAATGATCGAGAAGATGAGAACCGTGAAGAAGATCGTGATGCCGGAGAGAACGAAGTAAAGCTTGTCGACGCCCTCGGCGACCGAGGACGCCGCGGGAGGCTGGATCGGAATCATATCCGCCAGCGAAGTGATTCCAGATTGTATGAGACCCATCATCAAAGTTCCGTCACAATCCTTTGCAAAACACGCGCCCGCGCGGCCTGCCTAGGCCCTGCGCTCGCCGAGCGCGTAGTGCTCACCGCGGAACAGCATGATCAAGAAAATCCCGCCGATCACGACCGTCGCTACTCCGCCGATCTGAATCACCCGGGAAATCAGCAATCCATACTTTCCCGTGTGCGGATCGTAGTGGTAGCAGAACAGCAGAACCTGGTCGACCGGCGACCCGATTTTCCCCTCGGAGGCTTCCACGAGCCCGAGCCGCATGTCGCGCTCGGGATACGTGACGCCGTAGAAGTAGCGCGAAATCTTTCCCTCCGGCGTGAGCAGCATGATCCCGCTGGCATGGGCGTACTGCTTCGAATCTGGATCGAACGCGTAGCGGAATCCCACGGCCGCGGCGAGCTGCTTGATCTGAGAATCCTCGCCCGTCAGGAAGTGCCAGCCCTCGGCGGCTCCCGGCCGTCGATACATGCCCGTGTAAACGGCCTGCTTCGCCTCGGCCAGAACGGGCTGGTCCGTCGGATCGATGCTGACCGTCAGGACATCGAAGTCTTTTCCGATACTCATCGGAATCTGCTGAAGGCTGCGGTCGAGACCGTTCAACACCTGCGTGCACAGCATCGGGCAGTTGTAATAGACGAGCGTCAGGATGACAGGCTTGCTGCCGAAATACTGTGCCAGCACAACTGCCTTGCCGTGCTCATCACGAAACGTCAGGTCGAGCGGAATCGAGTTGTTGAGCTTCTGGTCGATGCCAACGTCTTTCAACAGCTCCGGGCGGACCCCCACGTTCTGGGTCGGGTCGGTGAATTGCGCCTTGGCTGCGCCCGGACGCACAAGCGCGCCGACGGCCATCACAGCCACCAGCAGCCCCATTCGCAACGAGTTTGACTTGCTGCGCATATTCACTTCTTCTCTTCGCCGCCTTCGCTCGGCACGACGATCTGCGGCTCGGACAGGTAACCGCACTGACCCTGCACGTCGGTATCGCCCGCAACAGTGGGAGGAGCCACGGCTGGAGAACCCGCCGGAACTTCGCTCGCCGCGCGAGTCGGCAGCCCGCGTACGGCTACAAGATCCATCGCGCGATCCACCGGAATGTGCACGACGCCGCTTTCCTGGCTCACCCAGCCGTACGAACCTACGGCGGTCTGCTGCGCCGAGCAGTAGTCCACCAGTTCCTGATGCGGGTGGACCTGCAACATCAGGCTGGGAAGTTTCGGGCGCTCGCCTGCTTTCACGAGCGGTGACGCCGTGGCGCCGAGCGGCTGAGACTTCTTGAGGTAATCAAACATGAATTTCATGCTCACAAGCGTCAAGGCCAGGACCACTGCCATCCAGAAGGCAAATTGCAGCAACGCTCCGACGTGAGCGTCGCGAGTCTCGTAGCCCGGGCCGCGATCAACTGGCGTGTTTGTCGGTTCCTTAGTCGCCATGCTGATGCTCCAAGACTCCTTCAAATCGCGGATCGTGTAACGGAAGCAGCGGCAGCTTCTTCAATTGACCCCAGAAAGCCGCGAGCCACAGTCCGCCGATGCCCGCTAGCGCGAGCACGTCCATCAGGCGAAGGCCAGGCGTGCGCGTTTCGTGCTCGAAGGCCGGCACGACGAGCCAGTAGATGTCAATGAGCGTCAGCGCAAGCATCCATGCGGCGATCTTTGAAAGCGTGGCGAGCTTCCTCTTGAAGCGCCGCTGCAGCAGGACGAAGAACGGCAGGAAGAAGTGGCACAGCAGCAGCACGATCGCCACATACACCCAAGGCTTGTGTGCGCGCACCAGGTACCACGGAATCTCGTCCTTGAGGTTTCCGGCCCAGATGATCAGGAACTGCGAGAAGGACATGTAGGTCCACAGCAGCGTCAGCGCGAGGACCAGGTTGCCGAGGTCGTTGTAGTCCTTGGGCGCGACGCAATCCTTCAACGGCGCGTCGTGCGAAAGCCTGCCGAGCGTGACGAGCGAAAAGGAAAGCCCCGCCAGCGCCAGAATCACCATAAACAACATGCCGTAGATGGTGGAGGACCAGTGCGGCTCAAGGGACATCACCCAGTCAATTGCGGCGCCACTGACCGTCAGGCCCCAAATCACCAGGCCCGGCCCGGACAGGCTGCTCATGTTGGCCTTGAACTTGAAATCGCCCGTGCGGTCCTGCTCGGCGGACCACTTGTTCAGCAGATGCGCGAGGATCACCCAAATCGCGAAATAGACGACCGCGCGCGTGATGAAGAATCCGGACTGCAGATATAGGTGCTTGAAATGGCTGACGGGCTCGTCCGATATTTCGCCCGGTTCCGTCCACGAATAGAGGTGCGAGATCCCAACCAAAACCGGAATGAACAGGACGGCCATCACCCAGAGAGTCCGCGAGCTGGCTTCGAGAATGCGGCGGATCGGAAGACCCCAAGGGCCGCCCGTCAGGTGGTGAAGCATCAAGAACGCCAGCGAACCCAGAGGAATCGCCACGACGTACATGTAAGCGAACAAGTAGGACTGGAAGAAGTGATCCCAGTGGTGCCCCGCGACTTTGTGCGGATCGATGAAGCCCCAAATCGCAAACCCCGCGGCCCCGAGCACACCCAGCGCCAGCGCGCGCCTCTGCGCGCGATCCATCAGCGGCCGCATTGCGTCCGACGAAGTCATGGCTCTTGCCCCGTTGCCTGCCCGGCCGAATGTGACGTCGCGGCATGGGACAGGTTCTGCCGCTCGGATTCAGGAACATCCTGAATCGTGGCGTTCTGACTCAGCTGAAGAACTCGAATGTAGGCCGCGATGCGCCAGCGGTCGGCGGGCTCGATGCGCGCGGCGTAGCTGTACATCGCGCCGAAACCGTTGGTCATCACTTCGTAGAAGTGGCCGACCGGAGCTTCGCGGAGCCGCTGGATGTGGTACGACGGCGGCTGCGGGAAGCCACGCTGCACGATCATGCCGCGGCCGCTGCCCGTGTAATCGTGGCAGGGGGTGCAATAGACGTTGTAGCGCTCGCGGCCGCGCTCCAAATCGGCGTGCGTGATTGGGAACGGAAACTTGTCCACGACCACACCGTTCTCGCGTCCGGAATAGAACAGCTCGTCGGTGCGCAACTGGCCGCGTGCAACCGTGCCGGGCACGGGCTGGCGTTCCGATCGCCCGTCGGCGAAGAAATCGGTCTTCTCATACGGCAGATATTTCGGCTGCAAGTGCATGTCGAGACGGCATCCGGCGAACAGCAGCACCAGCGCGCCCAGGCACGCGGCTCGCATGCCGCGCGCGAGCGGTTGGCTGAAGAATCCGCTTGCGTTCAAACCGAATTCAGACCGGAATTTCATACACACCATGCGGACGCAGACCTTGCAGGAACGATTTCGCCTGCGCCAGGTCGAATTTCTTGTCTTTGGCCTTGATGCACAAAAAGAAACGATCGGTCGAGGCCAGTTCGAAGCGCTCGACGTTGAATATCGGGTGATATGGGGTCGGCAACCCGTTGAGCGCCAGCATGCCGATCACGGCCGTCAGGGCGGCGCCCAGAATCGTCAACTCGAAGGTGATCGGAATCCACATCGGCCAGCTGTTGAACGGCTTGCCGCCGATATTCCACGGATAGCTGATGACGTTGGCATACCAGCACATTCCGAAACCCGTGCAGCCACCGCCCAGCCCGCCGAAAAAGACCAGCGCCGGAAGCGCGGTCCAATCGAAACCGACGGCCTCGGCCAGCCCCTCGACGGGAATCGGCGTGAAGGCGTCGATGCGCCGGTAGCCCGCATCGCGGGTGCGGCGAGCCGCCTCGAGCACCTGCTCGGGCGTTTCGAACTCGGCCATCACTCCGTAAATGCGTGTCTGCGCCATGTTGCGACTGCGGCTCCCAACGCTCCTAGTCGTGAATCTCCGGGTTCGGGTTCCGCACGCGCGCGAGATACGTGGTCCGCGGACGCGTGTTCAAATCTTCCAGCAAGCCATAGTTGCGAGACTGGGCTTTCAATTTCGATACGCGGCTCGCGGGATCGTTGATGTTGCCGAAAACGATCGCCTCCGCCGGGCACGCGCTCTGGCATGCCGTGACGATCTCGCCGTCGCGAACCGTACGGCCCTCAACCTCCGAGCGAATCTTCGCCGCATTGATGCGCTGCACGCAGTAGGTGCACTTTTCCATGACTCCGCGGCTGCGAACGGTCACGTTCGGGTTGCGCAGGCCATAGAGGCTCGGTGTCTTGAAATCCGAGTAGAGAAAGAAGTTGAAGCGCCGGACCTTGTACGGGCAGTTGTTCGAGCAATAGCGCGTGCCGACGCAGCGGTTGTAGACCATGTCGTTCAGGCCTTCGGAGCTGTGCGTCGTGGCTCCGACCGGGCAAACGTATTCGCAAGGCGCGTTTTCGCACTGCTGGCACGGCATCGGCTCGTAATACATCTCGGGATTGTCGAGATTGCCGCGGAAGTAGGTGTCGATGCGAATCCAGTGCATGGCGCGGCCGCGCGCGACCTGATCCTTGCCGACGACGGCGATATTGTTCTCCGACTGGCAGGCGATCACGCAGGCGTTGCAGCCGATGCAGCGATTCAGGTCGATCGACATGCCCCACGAATAACCGTCGTAGGGATGCTTCGGATAGATCGATATATCCTTTTCAAACTCCGGATTTCGCGCGAAGTCCGGATTCTTATGAAACTCTTCGAGAGTCGTGATGCGCACCAAGTCGCGATTGGGATTGAACGCCGCGACGCTCTCTTCATCCGCCTTTTCGCTCGGGTGCCCTTCCCTGTCGATCGTGTACTGTTGCTGAATCGACGCGAAGTAATACTTCTTGCCGGTCGGTTCGATCTGGACGCCGCGCCCGATCCAAGGAGCGGACGATGAACGCAGGAGATAGGCGTTGAATCCGGGACCGGTCCCCACGTTTCCGGCGCGCCGCCGGCCATAGCCGAGGTGCAGCGTGATCGAATTCTCGGCGTGGCCCGGCACGATGAAGACGCCCGCCTGAACTTCGCGTCCGCCCAACCGCAACGTGACGTAATCCCCGGTCGTCAGGCTCTTTTGCTGCGCGGTGGCCGGGCTAATCATCGCGGCGTTATCCCACGTGATTCGCGTAACCGGCTTCGGACACTCCTGGAGCCAGCCGTTGTTGGCCATCTCTCCGTCGCCAATAGTCGGATCGGGAAGGAAAACGATTTCGAGCGCACCGGGGTCGGTAGCGGTCTGGGCGCCGGCCTGGCCGACGAAGTCCGCGTGCACGGCGACAGAAATCGTCGGCAGGGCTGTTCCCGCGAGCGTGCCGTTGTGGAGCGATGTCTCCCAGAAGTTCTCGAATGAGCGATCCCTTTCGGGGCGCTGGCTCTGCCAGTAATCGCGGACGATGTCGTGAGGCGACTTTCCGCCGTCGCCCGTCAAGATGGCGATGATCTCGTGCGCCGTGTGACTATCGTAGAGCGGCGCGATCAGCGGCTGCACGATGCCGACCGTGCCATCAATGCCCCGGCCGTCGCTCCAGGATTCCAGATAGTGGGCTGCGGGCACATGCCAGTGGACAAGTTCGCCCGTCTCTTCGTTGTAGAGGCCGGAATGAATCGCCCGCGTGAGCTTGCCGGAGCTGATGGCGTTGCGCAGGGCGGACTCAAAACCTAGATCCGCGGGCGCGTCGTACACAGGATTGCCGCCCAGCATCAGAAGCGTCTCGACCTGGCCCGACTTCAGATCGTTGACCAGCTCGCGCAGCGAATCCATCTGATTGACCGGATTCGCTTCCAGCGATTCGGTGTAGGTTACCGTCTTTCCTACGTTGCCGAGCGCTGCATTGATCGCGTGCGCGAGCGCGTGGATCAATGGCGGCTGCTGCTCGCCGGCAATCACGATGCTTGAGCCCTTATGGGCCGCGAGATCGCGCGCCACGGCGCTGACCCAGCCGGCGGGAATCTTCGAGCTGGCGTTCGCGCTCGGCGGAACGGCCACGCCAACGGCTGCCGCCAACTGTCGCGCGAGATCGTCGATATCCGAGGAGCGCAGCGGCAAGCGATGATCCGCCGCGACTCCCGTGCTGGTCGCCATGCTTTCGGCCACATAGAGGCGATTCAATTTCGAGGCGGGACCGGCGGCCAGATCGCGGCGCGAAGAGAAATCGCGCGCATAGCGAACGTGCCCCGGGCCCGTCGTCAGGAAATCCGCATCGAGCGAAACGACAACGTCCGCCTGTTCGAAGTGATAGATCGTGTTGACGGGCCGCCCAAACGCGAGACGTGCGCCTTCACGCGCGGAATCTCCGCTGCAGGGCTCCCACTGATGCCACTTGGCCTGCGGGAATTGCGCAAGGAGATTCTTGAACTGCGCGGAGAGCGTCGGTGAACCGACCGTCTTCGTGAGAATCCGCAGGCCCGCGCCCTTGGTGGTCAGCAGGTGTGTCCGCGTATTCCCCAACTCGGCGGCGAAATCGGCCCACGAGCTGACGCCGCCTTCCTTCAGCACCGTCTGCGAGCGGTCGGGATCGTACAGTCCGAATACCGAAGCCTGCGTGAAGAGATCCGTGCTGCCGAGGCTGCCCGGGTGATCCGGATTGCCTTCGATCTTCGTGGGACGACCGGTATGGCTCTCGACCAGCACGCCCGAGGACACGCCATGCTGCGTAAACGATGTCGCATAGAAGAGCGGGCGACCGGGGATGATTTCCTCGGGCGGATGGGCGTACGGGACAATCTTCTCCGTCGGCAGCTTCGTGCAGGCGCTCATCCCGGCCATGGCGGCCGAGGCGGCCATCAACTTCAGAACGTCGCGCCGCTCGAGACTGAACGTCTTCCGGTCAAGCTCGGTATTCGCCGGGAACTCGTTCTCGAGGAAATTCCGGAAGTCCTTCGTGTTCGACAACTCCTCGAGACTCTGCCAGAAACGCGGAGCGTCGGGCCCCGCGAGTTTCTCTCGCGCCGCCGCCAGGTCGATCGAGTTGTTGAGCGTGGAGTCTTCGTTCATCGCTTCTCTTTCACCGATGGCACGTGGAACAGGATTGCAACGTCTCGAGCTTCTGAATCTTGTAGTCCCTGACCGCCTGCCGGCCCATCGCAATCTGATCGGTGTATTCCTTGCCGTTCAGCGTCACGGGATGGAGCCTCGAAGGCGGCTGGTAGAACGGATTGAAAACTTCCGATTTCGGCCGGATGTATTTTTCAGGCTGGCGGTGGCAATCGAGGCACCAGGACATGTAGAGCGTGCCCGCGCGCTCGGTCAAAGCCATTTCGGCGATTTGCCCGTGGCACGTGGTGCAGCCGACGCCCTTTGCCACGTGAATGCTATGGTCGAAATAGACGAAATCGGGAAGAGCGTTGACGCGCTGCCATTCGAGCGACGTGTCGTCGCGATAGCTGGCGCGCACCGGCTCGAGCATCGACGCATTCGTCCAGATCTGCGAATGGCACGTCATGCAGGTCTGCGTCGGCGGAACTCCGGCGAACGAGGACTTCTCGACCGTCGTGTGGCAGTAGCGGCAGTCGATACCGAGCTCGCCCGCGTGATGACGATGGCTGAACGGCACCGGCTGCTGCAATTTCATGTTCTGGCCGGTGTACCAGGGCGAGAGCGCGATCGCGTAGAGAGCGCCGCCCAGCAGCGCGACAAGCAGCACCCCGCCAAAGATGCTCACCCGCGAGATCAGGTTCGTGCTGCGATGAAAAATCTGTGCCATCGAATCTTCGCGCGTCTCTCTATGAATGCCCGCCTTCTTCGTTCGTTTCGTGAACCAGCGACCGGACCTCGACGATCGAGATCATCGGCAGGAAACGCACGAAGAGGTAGAACAAGGTAAAGAACAATCCAAAGGTTCCGAGATACGTCGCCCAGTCCCACTTCGTCGGGTAATACATGGCCCAGGACGAAGGGATGAAGTCGCGGTGCAGGCTGATCACCACGATCACGAACCGCTCCAGCCACATGCCCATATTGACGACGATCGATATGAAGAACAGCCAGGGAACACTGCGCCGCATCCTGCGCGACCAGAGCGTCTGCGGGAGCACGATGTTGCAGACGATCAACATCCAGTACAAAGGCGCATACGGGCCGGCCAGGCGCGTCATCATCTGGAAGCGGTCATATTCATTCGCGCCGTAAAACGCCATGAACGTTTCCGAGATGTAGCCGTAGGCGACGATGATCCCGGTCGCCAACATGACTTTCGCCATGATGTCCAGGTGGCGATCCGTCACCAAATCCTCCAGGTGATAGATCCTGCGGATCGGAATCGCCAGGGTCAGCACCATCGCGAAGCCCGAATAGATGGCGCCCGCGACGAAATAGGGCGGGAAGATTGTGCTATGCCAGCCCGGTATGATGCCGATCGTGAAGTCGAAGCTCACAACGGTGTGAACAGAGAGCACCAGCGGCGTCGCCAGGCCCGCGAGCAAAAGCGAAGCCATCTCATAGCGAGACCAGTGGACCGCCGAGCCGCGCCAGCCCATCGAAAGCATTCCGTAAATGATCCTCGCAGCTTTGCTCTTCGCGCGATCGCGCAGGGTGGCCAAGTCCGGGATCAATCCGACGAACCAGAACAACAACGAAACCGTGAAATACGTTGAAACCGCGAAAACGTCCCAGACCAGAGGGCTGCGGAACTGCGGCCACAGCCACATCGGATTGGGGTACGGCATGAGGTAGAAGAAAAGCCAGGGACGGCCCATGTGAAGCAGCGGGAACATACCCGCGCACATGACCGCGAAAATCGTCATCGCCTCGGCAAACCGGTTGATCGAAGTGCGCCACTTCTGGTGGAGGAGAAGAAGAATGGCGGAGATCAGGGTACCGGCGTGGCCGATACCGATCCACCAGACGAAGTTGACGATCGCGAAGCCCCAGGCGGTGGGTATCCGGATGCCCCAGATTCCCACACCCTTGATGAAGAGCAGGGTCATCACCAGATTCAGGAGCATCAGGAGGGAAAACGCGATCAGCAGACCGAACACCCAGCCCGGAGTCGTGCCGCGCGTCAGCACGATGGAACTGATCTTGTCGGTTACAGTCTCAAATGTGTGACCTGGACCGATAATCGGTTCAGGCTTGTTCTGAGAGCCCTCAGAGCCCACTCAGTATCCCCTGAAGTGCATCATGTTGCTTCAGTGTTAGTCGAAGGGGCGTAAGAGTTTCGCGAAACGTCGCCCCGCGCTCTGCGCGGACGAACAACTAGAGTACGAAGAAACAATGGATTGCTGTTTGCGCCGAGCGTTGCCGCTACTGCACAAGCCAATTCAACCAGCGTCACTGCAACCGCCGGTGTATCTAGGACGCCATAGCATAAAACCGGAATCGCTCTTACGCAAGTTCAAATCGAAAAATTCTATTCTGTCTAAGGAGCCGCTAATTCTCGTCTTCCGGCGTGAATCGACCATCCGCTTCGGCCGCGTCAATTCATTCGGAGGCGCTGTTCGATTTACGACATCTTCGGACACCACGGCCGACAGCGCCCGCGGCGCGATTGATAAAATTGAGGCGTGCGTTCCGCCTCGCCATGGATGGCTTTGGTTGCGCTCGCCGTGTCGTCGTCCGCGGCGGCCGATACGATTGTTCTCAGGAACGGCCGCCGGATCACAGCCGAAAGCGTGACGGACGACGGCACGCACGTGACGTATCAAACACCCGCCGGACAGCTTTCCATTCCCAAGTCGATTGTCGCCAGAATCGAGCACGACGACTTCGCATATTCATCGGCGTCTCGAGCCTCTTTCGAAGCGCCGGTTTCCGCGCCTCCTATCGAACCCGTTCGAGGGTACGAGGATGTGGCGTCGCGGACGATCCACGATGACGCGGTAGATTACGCGTACATCGCCCAGCTCGAAACCGACGCGCGGTCCGGTTCGCCGACGTCGATTGCGAAGGTTGCCGCGGCGCACCACGCTGCGGCGCAGTTTCTGCTCGGCAAAGGAGATCCGGACGCCGCGATCCAGCAGTACCGCCAGGCGCTCGTCTTCGCCCCGGAAAATGCCGGCTTGCTGCTGAACCTCGCGATGCTGTACTTGCGCGAAAGCCAGTTCACGACGGCGCTCGATCCGCTGGAGCGGGCGCGCCGCGTGGCGCCCGATTCCGCGGATGTGGCCAAGCTGACGGGCTGGGCCTACTACGGCGCCAACAAGATGGAGCTGGCGATTGCGGAATGGCAGCGTGCCGAACGATTGCGCCCCGACCCGGAGGTCGAGCAGGCTCTTGCCAAGGCGCAACGTGACAAATCGGAAGAGGACAGCTATCGCGAAGGCGAAACCGCGCACTTCGATCTGAAATACTACGGCGGCGCGACGCCCGATCTGGCGCGCGGAATCTTGCGGGCGCTGGAGGACGATTTTCGCGACCTCGAATCGCAACTCGACTACACGCCGCCGGAGCGCATCGCCGTGATCCTCTATACGGAGCAGACCTTTGCCGACATCACCCGCGCACCGGGATGGGTCGGCGCGCTGAACGATGGGCGACTCCGCATTCCGGTCCAGGGACTCACCCATGTGACGCCGGAGCTGGCGCGTGTGTTGAAGCACGAGTTGACGCACAGTTTCGTCGGGCAGAAGTCGCACAACCGTGCGCCCACGTGGCTCCAGGAAGGCATCGCGCAGTGGATGGAGGGTCGCCGAAGCAGTTCGGACGCGGGCGCTCTGATCAACGCCGCGATCCAGGGCATGACGCCGCAACTCGGATCGATGGGCGGATCGTGGATGGGACTTTCGGGTGATGGAGCGACGTTTGCCTATGCGTGGTCGCTCGCGGTGGTAGAGTCGATCATCGACACGGGCGGCGTCAGCGACATCACGCGCCTGCTCGATCGGATCGCAACCGCACCATCAACGGAAGAAGCTCTCAAGGAGTCTCTCCACCTGAACTACGACGAGTTGAATCAGCAAACGATCGCGTATCTCAAGCGCGCCTACCTGCGGTAAGCAATCGAGACATCGAGATCAAAGCGTTGCCAGAAGTCCGGCGAGCAGCGCAGTTCGTTCCGCCAGATAGTGGACAATCACGTGTTCGCGCGGCGTGTGCGCGCCGTTGCCGACCGCGCCAAGCCCGTCCAGCGTCGGGACTCCCAGGGCGGCCGTGAAATTTCCGTCGGAACCGCCTCCCGCAAAACACTCTCCGAGGGGCAGGTCGAGATGGCGCATCAAGGTTTGCGCGTGACGAAAAAGACTGTGAATGGCGCGTGTGCGCTGGAGGGGCGGCCGGTTCACTCCGCCGCGAACCTCGATGCGCGCCCCTTTCAAGATGGGGCGCAGACTGCGGAGCTTTCTCTCGATCCGCGGCGCGTCGGCCGTCCGAATGAATCGGATGTCCACCTGCGCGCGCGCGTGATCGGGCACCACATTGGAAACCGTCCCGCCTGAGATGACGGTTGCCTGCAAGGAGATTCCCCGTTGCGCGTCATTCATCTTCATCAGCCGCGCGATCTGCAAGGCCAGCTCATGGACTGCGTTGACGCCTGCCTCCGGGTTCAATCCCGCGTGCGCCGCCCACCCGCCGATCGAGATCTCCGCCGTGCCTACGCCTTTGCGTCCGGTCTTAAGCTTGCCTTCCCGGCCATAGGAAGGCTCCAGCACCAGGACAGCGTCGCTGCGCGCCGCTTCGCGTTCGATCCGTGCGCGGGAAGTGTCGCTGCCGATTTCCTCGTCGGAATTCCAGAGGAAGACGAGCCGCTTCTTCGGTCGAACTCCCGCTGATCGCAAGGCGTCCACCGCCGCGAGGGCCATGACCAGCCCGGCCTTCATGTCGAAGGCGCCCGGCCCCCATGCTCGGCCGTCCGAAACACGGAAAGGCATCTTCGCGATCGTGCCCAGCGGATGGACGGTATCGAGGTGGCCCAGGATCAAAATCTGACCGGCGGGGCGTCCAGCGCCAAGCCAAATCTCCGCCCGAACATGGTTGCCGCGGTTCCTCTGGTGCAAGACGCTGACGCGGGCTCCACGGCGACGCCACTCGCC
This sequence comes from Verrucomicrobiia bacterium, assembly GCA_035500255.1. Taxonomy (GTDB): domain Bacteria; phylum Acidobacteriota; class Terriglobia; order Acidiferrales; family UBA7541; genus Palsa-295. The sequence continues at coordinate 50,242 of DATJXJ010000051.1, forward strand.
CGCCACCATGCGACCCATACGATCCACGGAAGGCTTGTGGTGGCTCGGTGATTCGCACCGGACGAACTTCCCGAGCAGCCGGACGAGTCGCGCCTGGCGGACGTGCAAATCGCGATGCAACTGACGCATCATTGGCCCCATGTCAGTCATGGCGCGGTATCGTAGCAGCCGTGGGCACGAGCGACAACGGCGGCTTCGGCGCCGATTCCCCCGTGCGGTGGATTCGTATAGAATTGTTCGACTTAACAGGTCTGAAAATATCCGGCTACGGCGAGGTTAACGATGCTGCTTGACGTCAACGGGATCCAGAAAATCCTGCCCCACCGCTATCCCTTTCTCCTGGTTGATGCGATCGAAGAAATGGAACCGAAGAAGCGGATTGTGGGAATCAAGAACGTCACCATTAATGAGAGCTATTTCCAGGGGCACTTCCCCGGCAGGCCGGTCATGCCGGCGGTCCTGATCATCGAATCGATGGCGCAAACGGGCGGCGTCTTGCTCCTCAACGAGGTGCCGGACCGCCAGAACAAGACGATCTACTTCGTCGCGATCGATAACGCGCGATTCCGCAGGCCTGTGATCCCCGGCGATCAATTGAAAATCGAACTCATCGTGGCTTCCTGTCGAGGCACGTTCTGCAAGATGGAGGGCCGCGCGTCGGTCAACGGCGAACTCGCCGCCGAAGCCACCATGATGTGCAAGATGGTCGACATGGCGACGGAACAACTGCCGGCCGCGGAACCTGCCGAGAAGGCTCGATGACGCAGATCGACCCTCGCGCCATCGTTTCCCCTGCGGCGAAGCTGGGAAGCGGCGTCCGAATCGGAGCCTACGCGATCGTCGGCGACGAAGTCGAAATAGGCGACGGTTGCGTTCTCGACGAACATGCGGTAGTGAAAGGGCCGGCGCGCCTGGGGAGGAACAATCACGTCTTCTCCTTCTCGGTGATCGGCGGCGATCCGCAGGATTTGACGTACACGGGCCAGCGCGTGTCGGTCGAGATCGGCGACGACAACGAGTTTCGCGAGTATTCGACCGTGAATCGCGGCACGATCAAAGGCGGCGGCGTGACGCGCGTCGGCAGCCACAACCTGGTGATGACGCACGCTCACATCGCGCACGATTGCCAGGTCGGCGACCGCGTGATCCTAATCAACGGCGCTCAGGTGGCGGGGCATATCATCGTGGAGGACTACGCAACGATCGGCGCGTTCTGCCTGCTGCACCCCTTTGTGCGCGTTGGACGCTACGCCTACATCGCCGCAGGAACCGTGATCATGAAAGACGTGCCGCCGTTCTCACTCGTTGTCGCGCCGCGCGAGGCAAAGTGCTACGGGCTGAACCGAGTCGGGCTGGAACGGCACGGATTTCCGCCCGAGCGGATTCAGCCGCTCGAACAGGCCTATCGGTACTTGCTGCGTTCCAAGCTCAACACGTCGCAGGCCATCGAGAAAATGAAGGGAACCCTCGCCGAGTCCGAGGACGTCCAAACATTGATACGCTTCATCGAATCCACTGACCGCGGACTGACGAAATAGGATTGGGCGTGGCCTCAACGACTCAGCAAATTTCGGGAGGATGGGGCCTGATCGCCGGCAATGGCGATTTCCCCTTTCTCGTGCTGGAGGGGGCGAGGAGCCGCGGAATCGAAATGGCTGTGATCGCCATCCGCGAGGAGGCCTCTCCGGCGCTCGAACGCGAAGCCAAGCGGCTGCATTGGATCAGCCTCGGGGAGCTGAGTCGTGGCATCGAGCTGCTGCATCAGGAAGGCGTGAAACACGCGGTGATGGCCGGGCAGGTGAAGCACAACAAGATCTTCAGTTCGATCCGGCCCGATTGGCGTCTCGCAAAGCTGCTGCTGTCGCTCCCGGCGAAGAATACCGATTCGCTGATCGGGGCGATCGCTCGCGTCCTGCAGGATGAAGGCATCGAGCTGATGGACTCGACAAGATTCCTGGGACCGCTGCTCCCGGCGGCCGGAGTTCTTACGCGGCGTTCGCCGGATGACGCGGAGGCCGCAGACATTGAGTATGGGCGCAAGATCGCGCGGCAGATCGCGGGGCTCGATTTGGGACAAACCGTCGTCGTGCGCGATCGCGCGTGCGTCGCGATCGAGGCGATGGAGGGCACGGACGAAACGATCGAGCGGGCGGCGCGGATCGCGGGCGGGCAAAGGCTGGTTGTCGTCAAAGTGAGCAAGCCGCGTCAGGACATGCGATTCGACGTGCCGGTGATCGGGACGAAGACGATCGCGGTGATGCGCCACGCGAATGCTACGGCGCTGGCGATCGACGCGGGGCGCACGCTGCTTTTCGAGCGCGACGCCTTGCTTGGCGCCGCCGACGAAGCCGGCATCGCGATCCAGGCTTTTCCGCCCGAATCGAAAACAAATTCATGAGCGCCAAACCGATTCGCGTGGCCGTCGTGGGCGCCGGAGAGTTCGGCAAGAACCACGTGCGCGTCTGGAAGGAGCTGGAAGGCGTCGAGCTTGCGGGCATTCTCGACGCAAACGCGGGGCGCGCACAGCAATTGGCCGGCGAATTCGGGACCAAGGTCATTCCGGACCTGGAAGCGCTGACGCGAGAGCGATTCGATGCCGTCAGCGTGGCGGTGCCGACCAAAGATCATGCGCGCGTCGGCTGCCGGCTGCTCGAAGCGGGACTGGATGTGCTGGTCGAGAAACCGATGGCAGCGTCGCTGGCCGAAGCCGACGAGTTGATCGACGCAGCGAAGCGCGGGGGCCGCGTGCTGCAGGTTGGCCACGTGGAGAGATTCAATTCAGCGGTCGTTGCGGCGCAGAAGATTGTGTCGAGGCCGATGTTTTTCGAGGTTCACCGGCTCGGAATCTTCACGCCGCGCAGCCTGGATGTGGACGTGGTTTACGACGTGATGATCCACGACCTCGATATTCTGCTTTCGCTGGTGAACGCCCCGGTGGTGGACCTGAAAGCCGTCGGGATACCCGTCATCACGGACAAAGTCGACATCGCGCACGCGCGCGTCGAATTCGCGACGGGCGCGGTGGCAAACGTCACGGCGAGCCGCGTGTCCACGGAGCGCGTCCGCAAGATGCGCTTCTTTCAGGAACACGAGTACATTTCGCTCGACTTCACCCGCCAGGATGCGCTGCGGATTCGCGTCAAGCCGGGCACGGCCCCGCAGCCGGAGATCGGATTCGAAAAGCTGGCCGCGACGCCAGAAGAACCGCTGCGTGCAGAGCTGCGCGCGTTCGCCGAATCGGTCCGGACGCGCAAACAACCGGTAGTCGATGGCGCCGCAGGACGGCGCGCTCTAGAGCTTGCAGACCGCGTGATGGCAGGCATCCTTGATCACGCACGCCGCGTCCAACTGGACTCGTTCACTCCGCAGGAAGTTCGATGATTCCGCGCACTCTGGTTCCGATAGACGTACGCCCGTTGAATAACGGGGAGGCCAAGCCCCCCGCGCGCCGCCTCGAAACATACATGGACGAGCGTACGCTCGTGCCTTCCGGGCTGCCGGACGCGAATCTGCCGCCGCTCGACGGCCGCACGAACATACCGGCGCACCTGCCGCTGGGCGTGCTGCTGGACCGCACGCTGGTTCCCCGCGGAATGCCCGCCAAGCCGATCGAGCGATTTGAATCGATCACCGAGCACGTCCCGATCGCGGTGCTCGACTCGCGCATTGTCGTCCCGGCGTTCGTGGAGCCGGCCGCTCCCGAGCAGATTCGGGAATTCAAGCGCGCGCCGGAAATGACGCCGGAGCTGCGCGAAGTGGTCGAGCCGGATATCTTCATCACCGGCGACCCGAATCTGCTGATTCGGCCGGACGAAAAGCAAGATCCAAAATGGGACGCGCTGATGCGCGTCGCCTCGGTGGTTGTGCACGTGGGGCTCGTCGCCTTCCTGCTGCTGTGGCCGAAGATTTTCCCGTACCACGGACCATCCCAAGAAGATGTCGCTCTCGCGCAGAAGGAATTGAGTTTCGTGTACCTGCCGCCGGAAAAGCCTGTCCCGCCTGCACCGACGCCGAGGCTCAACATGAATCGGGAAATGCTCAAGAGGGTCGTGCCGGAATTGAAGCCGGAAATCACCGCCCCAGCTCCTGCTCCGGAGCGACCGCCGGTTGACCTGCCGGAGGCGCCGCGCCCGCAGGTTCCCGCCGCGGCAGCGCCTGCGAACCCGGTACCAACAACACCGGCGCCCTCGCATCTGGAGCCTGTGATACCCGCCGCGCCCACGAATCAGGGCCGCCTGAATCTGCAGCTGCCGCAGTCGTCGCCCGGAAAGTTGATACAGGACCAGATCAGCGACGCAATCAGCCGCGCGCCACGGCAAGGCGGAGTGTATAGCGGCGGCCCCGCGACCCCCGGCGCCGGTGGTCCAGGAATGGGCGAGGGATATCAAATCCTCTCGGACACGCAAGGCGTCGATTTCACTCCTTACATTCAGCGCCTTCTCGCCACGCTCAAGAGGAATTGGTATGCGATCATGCCGACGTCAGCCCTGATGGGAGACCGAGGCATCGTTTCAACGACGTTCCAAATTAATCCGGACGGCAGCGTTCCGGTGCCCGATCCGCAGCTGGAGCGCACATCCGGCAAGGAGCCGCTGGATAACGCGGCGATGGCCTCCATTCACGCGTCGAATCCGTTCGAGCCTCTGCCATCGCAGTTTCATGGCCCCTATCTGAAGCTGCGCATCATCTTCATCTACAATATTCCGCCGGAGCAAGTTAACCTGCGTTGAACCTGAATCGAACGCAAGTCGTGGGCGCCCTTTTGCTGGCGGGCCTCGTCTTGGTCGCGCTCCTGCTGCGATATTGGACGTTCTCCCGATGACCGGCCTCCCGCGGCTTCTCGTCGTTCTCGGGCCCACGGCATCGGGCAAATCGGACCTCGGGATCAGGCTGGCGGAGAAACTCGACGGTGAAATCCTGGTCTGCGATTCGACGCAGGTCTACCGCCACTTCGACATTGGCACAGCCAAAGTGCCCCCGAAGGATCAGGGCGGCATTCCGCATCACCTGACCGATTTGGTTGAGCCGGACGAAATCTTCACGGCGGGCGAATACCGCCAGCGAGCCATCAAGGCGCTCGAAGACCTGCGCCGGCGGAAGAAGCTTCCGATCATCGCGGCGGGGACGGGTCTCTATTTGCGCGCACTCCTGGAGGGTCTCGCGGATGCACCGGCGAGATCCGAAGAGTTGCGCGAGCGCCTGCGCGCCAGAGCCGAGCGGCACGGTGCCGCCAGTTTGCACCGGCTGCTTGCGCGCCTGGATCGCGAGGCCTCGGACAGAATTGCGCCTCGCGACACGCAAAAGATCATCCGCGCCGTCGAAATGCGCGTGCTCACGGGCAAGCCGGTGAGTGAGATCCACGGCAGCGGAAGAAACCCGTTGCAGGGCTACGACATAAGAAAGATCGGGCTGCTGCCGCCGCGCACCCGGCTTTACGCGCGAATCGACGCCCGCGTCGAAGCCATGATGGCTGCGGGATGGGCTGATGAAGTTCGCGGCTTGATTCACAGAGGGGTTCCGGCCAGCTCGAAGCCGTTCCAGTTCATCGGCTACTCCGAGTTGCGAAACCGGGTCGAGGCGGAGAAAGACCCGAAGGCGGCAATTCCGGCCATCCAACAGGCCACTCGGCGATTCGCCAAACGACAAATCACCTGGTTTCGCAAGGAGCCCATCGTCCATTGGCTGACCGGGTTCGGTGATGAACCCGAAATCCTCGCCGCCGCCCTCAAGGTCGCCCAAGTAAGAACGCAACTCCCTTGACGCTTCGATCAGCTTCGGCTAACCTTCGGGCGCATACGCTACCGTATGGCCTCTCCCGCTCCAGCTAGAACCGGATCACTTCAACCAAGCGACTGGATTCAAGCGGCGTTGGCGCGCTTGGCTCAGCACGGCATCCAAGAGGTCCGCGTTGAGGTTCTGGCGCGAGACCTGGGCGTCAGCAAGGGTAGTTTCTACTGGCATTTTCGGGATCACGCCGAATTGCTGGAGGAAATGCTCAGCTCCTGGGAACGTTCCGAGCTGCACTGGCTCGATTCGCAGGCCGCCGACGCCACAGCGGCCACTCGGTGGGCCAAACTGATTGCGCGGGCAACGGATCCCACTCGAACTCGCCTCGAAGTCGCGCTCCGGGCTTGGGCGCGCATGGACAAAGGCGTCGCGGTGCGCCTGGCCGCGATGGAAAGGAAACGCGCGAGCCTCGTTGCGGAGGTATTGTGCGACATCGGGTTTGCCGGATCGACAGCGGAATCCTGGTCCGAGATGGTGTTGCTGGTCTGTCTGGGATGGACCGACCGCGCGACGCGCGACGCTCAGTTCGCGCTGGCGAATCGAAGCCTCGGCGAGCTGCTTTCCGAAATGATCCTCGCGGCTTCCGCACGAACCTCCGGACTGAATCGATAGCCGCCCGCCTGGCGAATCTCCGTACTCCGAATCGGCATTCGGCTCCCATCGTTGCCTCCGGATGCTGGCCGGATGCTGCAAACTGTGGCACACTCGATAATTCAAGGGAAGCGGCGGCAGCGCGCCGGGCGCGCGGCATCCCGCCCACACGGAAACCCGCACGAAAATACATGGATCCCCAATTCATACGGAACTTCTGCATCATCGCGCACATCGACCACGGCAAATCCACGCTGGCCGACAGGCTGCTGGAACTGACGGGCGCCCTGAGCCAGCGCGAGATGCAGGCCCAAGTGCTCGACTCGATGGACCTGGAACGCGAGCGCGGCATCACCATCAAGGCCAAAAGCATCCGCCTGCATTACAACGCGCGCGACGGCCACGAATACCGCCTGAATTTAATCGATACGCCCGGCCACGTGGACTTCTCCTACGAAGTTTCTCGCGCACTTTCGGCGTGCGAAGGCGCTCTGCTCGTCGTGGACGCAAGCCAGGGCGTCGAGGCTCAAACTGTCGCTAACGCGTTTCTGGCCTCGCGGCATAACCTCGAAATCATCCCGGTCATCAACAAGATCGACCTGCCGGCCGCCCAGCCTGAGTACGTGAAAGAACAGATCGAGAACGTGCTCGCGATCCCCGCGCAGGATGCGCTACCGATCAGCGCCAAGAGTGGGCTGGGCGTCGAAGACGTGCTGGAAGCCATCGTCAAGCGGGTGCCACCGCCGAAAGGCACGGCGGGCGCTCCGTTGCAGGCGCTAATTTTCGATTCGTGGTTTGACATCTATCGCGGCGCGGTGGTGCTGGTGCGCGTGGTCCAGGGGCGCATCACTCCGCGCATGAAAGTCCGCCTCTGCTCGAGCAACGAGGTCTACGAAGTGGAAACTCTTGGTGCGCTGACGCCCAAACCGGTGGCGCTCGACGAGCTGGCAGCGGGCGACGTCGGCTTCGTGGTCGCCAACATCAAGCGCGTGGCCGACGCGCGCATGGGCGACACCGTGATCGAAGCCGATCGGCCCGCGCCGCCGCTGCCGGGATTCGAAGCCATCAAGCCGATGGTTTTCGCTGGCCTCTTCCCGGTCAATGCGACCGATTACGAAGTCCTTCGCGACGCCCTCGGCAAGCTGCAGCTCAACGACGCGGCGTTCTTCTATGAGCCGGAAAACTCGGCGGCGCTCGGGTTCGGTTTCCGCTGTGGATTCCTTGGCTTGCTCCACATGGAAATCGTCCAAGAACGGCTCGAGCGCGAATTCAATCTCGATCTGATCACCACGGCGCCGAGCGTTCAATATCGCATCACAACCACGGCTAACGACGTGCTCGAGGTCGACAATCCGACGAAATTCCCGCCGCCCTCATCCATTCGCACGATCGAAGAGCCGATCTTGACGGCGATGATCATCACGTCGGAGGAGTCCGTCGGCGGCGTGCTGCAGCTGTGCGAGGAAAAGCGCGGCGTACAGAAGAAATTCGAATATCTCTCGCCGACGCGGATCATGCTCACCTACGAACTGCCGCTGAATGAAATCGTGCTCGATTTCTACGACCGGCTGAAGAGCGTTTCGCGCGGCTACGCGTCGCTCGACTATCACCTTTCTGGCTATCGAGAGTCCGATCTTGTAAAACTCGATGTGCTTGTGGGCGGCGAGCCCGTGGACGCGCTCACCATCATCTGTCACCGCGAGCAGGCCTACGAGCGCGGCCGTGAGCTGGTCGCGCGGCTGCGAAAGCTGATTCCACGGCAAATGTTCGAGGTGCCGATTCAGGCGGCGATCGGCGGCCGGATCATCGCCCGCGAGACCATCAGCGCCATCCGCAAGAACGTGCTGGCCAAATGCTACGGCGGAGATATCACGCGCAAGCGCAAGCTGCTGGAGAAGCAGAAAGAGGGCAAGAAACGCATGAAGCGCGTGGGCCGCGTCGATATTCCGCAGGAAGCGTTCCTCGCTGTGCTGAAGGTCGCCGGTGGCGGCGACGAAGAGGAATAGCCGCCCCGGCTCTCTCCGTTTCATTCCGCGCATCGCCGTAGACTCGCGGCGCGGGCGTCCGGCAACCTACTGGCCGCCGTCGGTGTCTATCTAGCGTAGTTTCCCTCGGCCCTTGAAGCCTCTAGGAGGCTGCATGATCTCCCATCCTGCGCTCGCAGGCGCTCTTCTCCGTTCTCTGGTCGCGGTCCTTTGGGTTCTAGCTTTGGCCGGTCCCGTACCCGCTCAGGAGACTTCTGAGGATGATCGCGTCGAGGCGCGCGCGATGTTGAACAGAGGCGTCGAAGCGTACAAGCACGCCAAGTTCGATGACGCCGTAACGGACTTCGAGCGCGCGAAGGAACTCGATCCTTCACTTGTCAATGCGCAGATCTATCTCGCGGTGGCATACGCGTCGCAATACGTCCCCGGAGCGACCTCGCCGGAGAATCTGCACTACGGCGAACTGGCCACTCAGGAGTTCCGCGCCATCCTGGATAAGGATCCCACGAATATCTCGGCGATCGACGGAATCGGTTCGATCCTCTACAACATGGGCGGCACTCCGTTCGATGTCGAGAAGTTAGAAAAGGCAAAGGAATATCAAGAGCTGCACATTCGCCTGCGGCCCGATGACCCGGAACCCTACTACTGGGTCGGAGTGATTGACTGGTCGATCGCCTATCGCTCGAACCAGGATATTCGCAACGAGTACAACCGAAACGCAAGGCAGGCGATCAAACCGGCCGATCCGCTGACTCCGGACCTGGCGGCGCGATTCAACGTCGGATTCGGGAGGGGAATCGATGAGGGCATTTCGAATCTGAAGAAGACGATCGACCTCAAGCCGAACTACACCGATGCAATGGCCTATCTGAACCTGCTCTATCGCCAAAAGGCGGACACCGAAATCTCAGCCAGTGCGCGAGCCAACGATCTGAGAATGGCAGACGATCTCGTAGACCAGGTGATGAAGATCAAGAGGAGAGAAGCGGCCGCGCCACAGTTCCGTTAAAGATCCCGCTTGCGGCGGATTGTGGCGTCCAGTTCGCCGCGTGCGATTCGCACCCGGATGTCCTCTCCAGTCGCCACCTGATCCGCCGACCGCAGGACTTTACCCGAGGCATCGTAGGCGATTGCGTATCCACGCTCGAGCAATTGGAACGGGCTGCGCTCCTCCAATTGCAGCGCCGCGGCCTCCAGGCGCCGCCGTTTCGCGACCAGTGCGCGGTCGATTCGAGCGCGCAGGTCTGCCGATCGCTCATCCAGAGAATGGCGCAGTCTGCCGACCCGGGCGCGTAAGTCCGACTGAGCGAAATCCACACTCGTGGCGGCGAATCGCCGCTGCTTCCGCGTCACCACTCGCTCAAGCCCCGCGCGAAGGGATTCGCGCTGCTGCTCGATTCGGCGCCGCAGCACGGCGGCGCGCGCACGCAGGTCGAAAGACAGAATCTGCGCGCTTCCCGTCGCCAGCCGCTGCTGAGCCGAAGCCAACTGGCGCCGCAGAGAAGCGCCGAGCGCGGCGGAAAACTCGTCCATTTGCTGATGGCGCCGCCGGACGAGCAATTCCACCTGCCGGAAGCCGCGATGCGATTGCAAATCGCGCATCCGGTGACGCCGCTCCGAGAGCAGGTAGCGCATCTCCTTCACCAGGTCGCGAAAAGCAGCCTGAATGTGGCTTTCGAACTCCTGTCGCGACCGCACGACGATCTCCGCTGCGGCCGACGGCGTCGGCGCTCGCAAATCCGCGACGAAGTCGGCGATCGTGAAGTCCGTTTCGTGGCCGATACCGGTGATCACGGGAATGTCCGACGCGGCAATCGCGCGGGCGACAACTTCTTCGTTGAATGCCCACAAGTCTTCGAGCGACCCGCCGCCGCGCGCGACGATCAGCACGTCCGCAATCTTCTCGCGGTTGAAATACTTCAGCGCCGCCGCGACTTCGCCGGCCGCGCCTTCGCCCTGCACTTTCACGGGATAGAGCTGCACGCGAACGTTGGCAAATCTCCGCTTCAAAACGCGCAGGATGTCTCGAATCGCCGCGCCTGTCGGCGATGTCACGATGCCGATGCAGCGCGGCAGGATGGGCAGAGGCTTCTTGCGCTCCTCGTCAAACAAGCCCTCGGCCTCGAGTTTCTGTTTCAGTTGCTCGAAGGCGAGTTGCAGCGCACCCAATCCCATCGGCTCGATGTAGCTGACGTACACCTGATATTCGCCGCGCGGCTCGTACACCCCGAGCGAGCCGCGAACCGTGATCTGCAATCCGTCTTCGGGGCGGAATTTCAGTCCGCGCACCTGGTCCCGGAAGCAGACGCAGCGGATTTGCGAACGAGCATCCTTAAGCGTGAAGTAGAGGTGCCCCGATTGCGCGGCGTGATAGTTCGAGACTTCGCCTTCGATCCACACGTCGCGAAACGCGCCTTCGAGCAGAGCGCTGATCTGTTCGGTCAGCTCGCTGACCTTCCAGATGTGGCGTTCGGGCGTGAGATCGAAGAGCGACTTTTGGCTCATGGCATCAGCGGCGGAAGAGGTTCACGATCCAAAGGATCAGCGTCAGGGCCAGGCTCAGCACGATGCACGTGACGATCGGAAAGTAGAAGCCGCCGTGGCGGCCCTGGTAGGCGATATCGCCCGGCAGGCGGCCCAGACGAAACGGCAGCTTCGCTCCGAGCATCAGGAGCAGCCCGGCGCCCGCCAGAACGACACCGAGGACGAGCAGCAATCTGCCGATTTCGCGGAACGGATCCATAGCAGGATCGAAGACCGCAGCTTATACGAGTTCAGAGCCCGCGAAGAAATAGCCGAGCTCAAACGCCGCCGTCGCGGACGCGTCCGAGCCGTGCGTGCAATTGTTCTGAATGCTCGTGCCAAGGTCCCGGCGAATCGTGCCGGGCGCGGCCTTCGCGGGATCCGTGGCGCCCATCGTGTCACGCCACTTGGAAATCGCGCCCTCGGCTTCGAGCGCCATCACGATCACTTTCCCGGAGCTCATGAAATCGGTCAGCTCGCCAAAAAAGGGCCGCTCGCGATGAACGGCATAGAAACCTTCGGCTTCGGTTTTCGTCAACCAGATCGACTTGATCGCCACGATCTGAAACTTCGCCGCGTGGATGCGGCTCAAGATTTCTCCGGCGATTCCGCGCTTCACGGCATCGGGCTTGATAATTGCGAGAGTGCGTTCGATTGCCAAAATTCATCCTCCTGAGGATAGGGACATCGATTTCAAAACTATCTTCCGCGCCGCTTCGCCTGTCTGGAGCGCTTCCGGGCGGGTTTCGCCGCGCCGGCCACGCCTCCCGACCGCGTCCTCGATTTTCCGAGGACTCTCGCCATGGTTTCGCCGATCTCAGCGGGACTCTGAACCGTGTGAATGCCGGCTGCTCGCAGCGCCGCGTATTTTTCCTTGGCCGTGCCCTGTCCGCCGCTGATGATCGCGCCCGCGTGCCCCATGCGGCGGCCCGGCGGCGCGGTCTGTCCCGCGATGAATCCGACGACGGGCTTCTTCACGTTCTTGCGGATGAAGTCCGCCGCCGTCTCTTCGGCGTTGCCTCCGATTTCGCCGATCATCACGATCGCGTGCGTATCGGGATCGTCGTTGAACATGCGGATGACGTCGAGAAAGTTCGTTCCGATGATCGGGTCGCCGCCGATTCCGACGCACGTCGATTGCCCGATCCCGAGCCCCGTCAGCTGGCCCACGGCCTCGTAGGTCAGTGTTCCGCTACGGCTGACGACGCCTACGTTGCCCCGTTTGTGGATGAATCCCGGCATGATGCCGAGCTTGCACTGACCGGGCGAAATGACACCAGGACAATTCGGCCCCAGCAGGCGCGTCTTCGAATTCTTCAGCGCCGCGGCGACGCGGACCATGTCCAGCACCGGAATTCCTTCCGCAATGCAGGTGACGAACGGCACTCCCGCGTCAACAGCTTCCAGAATCGCATCCGCGGCGAAAGGCGGCGGAACAAAGGCCAGGGCCGCATTCGCGTCCGTTTCGCGGACGGCTTCGGCCATCGTGTCGAAGACGGGCAAGCCGAGATGCTTCGTTCCTCCCTTGCCGGGCGTCACGCCCGCTACAATCTTCGTCCCGTAGTCAACCATCTGCTGCGAATGAAAGCTGCCTTCGCGCCCGGTCAGACCTTGCACGATTACGCGCGTCTTCTTATCGACCAGGATGCTCATCGCGAGCCTCCGGCGAGCGCGACGGCCTTTTCCGCGCCGTCCTTCATGCCGTTCGCAATCGAGAAATTCATTCCGGAAGCGCGGAGAATCTCCCGCCCCTGCTCGACGTTCGTCCCTTCCATGCGAACCACAACGGGTACTTTGACGTTCAAGTCCTTCGCCGCATTCACGATACCGCTCGCCAGCATATCGCAGCGCAAGATACCTCCGAACACGTTGACGAACACGGCCTTCACGTTCGGATCGCTCAGCAGAATACGAAACGCATTCTTCACGCGTGTCTCCGAAGCGTCGCCGCCTACGTCCAGGAAATTCGCGGGGCTGCCGCCGTTCAGCTTGATGATGTCCATGGTCGCCATGGCCAGACCCGCGCCGTTCACCATGCACGCGATCGTCCCATCGAGCTTGATGTAGTTCAGTTTGTACTTCGAAGCCTCGACTTCGAGCGGCGTCTCTTCATCCAAATCGCGCAATTCCATCAGCTCGGGATGGCGAAAGAGCGCGTTGTCGTCGAAATTCACTTTTGCGTCGAGCGCAACGAGCCGCCCGTCCCCCGTGACGACACATGGATTGATCTCGAGCAGCGAGGCGTCCGTCTCGATGAATGCGCGGTACAGCGACTGCAAGAACGGCGTGGCCGCGTTCACGAGTTCGGGGGAAAGTCCGAGTCCGAACGCCAGCTTGCGCGCGTGATAGGGCTGAAAACCGGTCTCGGGACGAATCGCCTGGCGAAGGATCGATTCCGGGCGGTCCTTCGCGACTTCCTCGATCTCCATCCCGCCCGCGGCGCTCGCCATGAACACCGGCGCACCAGCCACGCGATCGACCAGGATGCTCAGGTACAGCTCGCGCTTGATGTCGAGGCCCTCTTCGATCAGCAGCTTGCGGACCACGCGCCCTTCGGGGCCGGTCTGCGGCGTGACGAGCTTCAAGCCGAGCATGCGCTCGGCCGCGGCGGCGGCCTCGTCGACGGACTTGACGACCTTCACGCCTCCCGCCTTGCCTCTTCCACCGGCGTGAATCTGCGCTTTGACGACCACGACCTGCGCGCCCAGCCGGGCTGCGGCCGCCCGGGCACCGTCCTTCGTAAACGCAGCTTCTCCCCGCGGCACCGGGACTCCGAACTTGGCGAGAATCGACTTCGCTTGATATTCGTGAATTTTCATGCGGACATCGCTGCCGGTCAGAGGCCAGCCGTAGAAATGCTAGAATTAATGAACCGACAAAAGCATCTCAGTGTACTTGGAACCCGCAAGAGGGGCAAGGCGCGGTCCTGAATCATGCTGCATCGAGCGCTCGAAAAAATAGCCGCGGGAAGAAATCTGTCGCGCACCGAAGCCGAAGCCGCGATGGAGGAAATCCTTTCCGGCCGCGCATCGCACGAACAGATTGTCGGATTGCTCTCCAGCTTGAGGGCGAAGGGCGAAACGGTCGATGAACTCGTCGGCTTTGCAATCGCCATGCGCCGGCACGCTCCGCCCATTTTCCCGCAGGGTCATAAACACGCCGATGAAGCCCTGGTGGACACGTGTGGGACGGGTGGCGATGCCTGCGGCACGTTCAATATCTCCACGGTCGTCGCCTTCGTCGTTGCTGGGGCGGGCGTGCGCGTGGCCAAGCACGGCAACCGTTCGATCAGCTCTCGCTGCGGCTCGGCCGATGTGCTCGAACAACTCGGCGTGCAGATCGAGCTTCCGCCGGAAAGCATCGCGCGCTGCATCGAAAAAGTCGGAATCGGATTCATCTTCGCCCCGGCGATCCACACGGCCACGCGTCACGCCGCAGCGGCTCGCCGCGAGTTGAAGACCCGAACCGTATTCAATCTTCTTGGACCGCTGACGAATCCCGCCCGAGCCTCCGCGCAAGTGGTCGGCGTCTACGACGCGGGCGTGACGGAGACCATGGCGCGAGCCCTTGGAGAACTGAGAGTTCAGCGCGCCCTCGTGGTTCATGGACTGGACGGCCTGGACGAGATTTCGATCTCGGGCGAAACGCGGATTTCGGAGCTGCGGGATGGCGCCGTGCGAACGTATTCGGTGACTCCCGAGGATTTCGGATTGCAACGCGCGCCGCTCGAAGCAATTCGGGGCGGCGATGCCGCGCAGAACGCCGAAATCGTGCACAAGATTCTGGGCCGCTCGATGCTCTATCGCGATCACGGCCCGCACCGCGAAATCGTCCTCGCCAATGCCGCCGCGGCGCTCGTCACCGCCGGTCGTGCGAAAGATTTCCTTGACGGAGTGGTGCTCGCCGCGAAATCAATCGACTCCGGCGAGGCTCGGGAACGCCTCGAGGCGCTCGTTGCCTTCTCGCAAGCCGAGAAAAAGCGCGCCGCGCAAGCTCGCGGCTAAATTGACAGAAAATTCTCGAGCAGACGGAAGCCCGCATCGGTGAGAACCGACTCGGGATGGAACTGCACGCCTTCGATTTTCCACCTTTTGTGGCGCAATCCCATGATCGTGCCATCGACAGTTTCGGCCGAAATCTCAAGGCACGCGGGAAGCGTTTCGCGCTCGACGATCAAGGAGTGATAGCGCGTGGCCGGAAAATCCTGCGGCAAACCTCGAAAGATCGTCTTGGTGTCGTGATGGATCGTGCTTGTCTTGCCGTGCATCACTTCTTTCGCGCGGATCACACGGCCGCCGAAAGCAGCTCCGATCGACTGATGCCCCAGGCAAACGCCGAGAATCGGAATCTTGCCCGCGAAGCGCTCGATCAGTGGAACGCTTACGCCCGCTTCGGCCGGAGTGCACGGCCCGGGCGAAATCACGATCCGCTCCGGCCCGAGCTCTTCAATCTCTTCGAGCGTGATCTGATCGTTGCGGCGCACCTCGAGCCGCTGTCCCATCTGGCCCAGGTACTGCGCCAGGTTGTAGGTAAACGAATCGTAGTTGTCGAGAAGCAGAATCATCTTTCACTTTCAGCATAGCGCAGATTGTCATCTGCCGCGACTCTCGCCGCCGGATTGCGCGATTTCCAGCGCCTTCGTCAAAGCGCGCGCCTTGTTCACGGTCTCTTCGTATTCGCGCTCCGGAACGGAGTCGGCCACGATCCCCGCACCCGCCTGAATGTAGACGCGGCCCCCTTTTGCCACCAGCGTGCGCAGCCCGATGCACGAATCGACGTTGCCAGAAAAATCGAGATACAGGATCGCGCCCGCGTAGATGCCGCGCCGCGTCGGCTCCAGCTCGTCGATGATTTCCATCGCGCGAACCTTCGGCGCCCCGGAAAGCGTGCCCGCGGGAAAACACGCCATTAGTGCATCGAAGCAATCGACGTCGTTGCGCAGCCGGCCGCTCAAACCCGAAACCAAATGCATGACGTGCGAAAACCGCTCGACGAACATCAGCCGGTCCACCTTCACAGAACCGTATTCGCAGACGCGCCCCAGATCGTTGCGCCCCAGATCGACGAGCATGATGTGCTCGGCGCGCTCCTTCGGATCGGCAAGGAGCTCGGCTTCGAGCTCGCGGTCCTCTTTCTCGCTCTGGCCTCTCGGCCGCGTGCCGGCCAAGGGTTTGTAGAATGCGTCCCGGTCCTGCACCTTCACGAGCATTTCGGGCGAGCTGCCGACCACCGAAACGTCGTCAAGCTTCAGGAAATAGAGGTACGGAGAGGGATTGACGACGCGCAGCGCGCGATAAATCTCGAAAGGTTCGGCGCTTGTTTTGGCCGAAAAGCGCTGGCTCACGACCACTTGAAACGCGTCTCCCGCCCGGATGTATTCCTTGGCCTTGTCCACGGCAGAAACGAACTGCTGCTTCGTCATGTTCGATTCGATCCGCAGAGACTTCGATCCGCTCGGGCGCCGCTGTGGCGGCAAGGGGCCTTCCAGCGTCCGGCGCGTGCGCTCGATTTCGCGGACGGCGTCGTCGTACTTCTTGCGCAGGCTGCCCGGCCCTTCTGTAAACACGTTGCGAATGATCGAGACGCGATGCTGCACGTGATCGAACGCTATCAGGCCGAGATAGAACATCATCACGCAATCGTCCGCATGCACGTCGTCCCGGCCCGTATCGGGGATGCGCTCCATCAGGCGCACCATGTCGTAGGAGAAATATCCGATCGCGCCGCCAGTCAGCGGAGGAAGACCGGGAACGCGCACGGGTTTGTACCGCTCCACCAGCCTCCGAAGCTCGCGGACCGGGTCCCCTTCGAACCGCGTCTTCTTGCCGCGCGCTTCCAGCGTGCAAGCACGGCCGCGCGCGCGGAACACTTCCTCCGGATTCACGCCGGTGAATGTATGACGGCCGATCGTCTCGCCGCCTTCGACGCTTTCCAACAGGAACGAGTATTTCGCCTTCCGCGAGATGCGGAGATGAGCGCCGACGGGAGTCAGCAGATCAGCCGTGTACGTGTCCCAGACGGGGACGAGATTTCCCTGGCTCGCCAACCGGCTGAATGTCTTGAAATCAGGTTGAATCATCGGGTCGCCCGCATTCCGGATTGTCGCTTCTCGGTTTTTTCTTCGCGCTCTAGAGCGGCGGTCACGGCCCTGCGCATAGCGTCAACGGGAGCGCGCTCGCCGGTCCAGATTTCCCACTGCGCGGTGCCCTGCGCGACGAACATTTCAACGCCGGAAACGGTCTCAATGCCTCGCCGCTGCGCCAGTTTCATCAAACGCGTGACGCGCGGCCTATAAATGGTGTCAAAGACGAGCCTGCAATTCAATTCGGCCGCTTCGAGCGGAGATTCACCGACCCTCGGATGCATTCCGACGGGTGTCGCATTCACGATCGCGTCGAAGAATTCCCGCCGCAGGCGCGACCGCGCGATCGCCTCGCCATTCACGTCCCGTGCGAAAGCTTCCGCCTTCGCGCGGCGACGGGCGCACACGCAGACACTCGATCCCGCCTCGGCCAGCGCAAAGGCAACCGCACGCGCCGCGCCGCCCGCTCCCACGATCAATACTCGGCTGCCCGCCAGTGGTATTCGTCGCTCCAGGGTCCGCAGCACCCCGACGTAGTCGGTATTGTAGCCGTAGAGTTTCCCCGCTGCGCGCACCACGACCGTGTTGACCGCGCCGATCCGGGCCGCGAGCGGATCGCAATCCGCGAGGTGCCGCATGATGCGCTCCTTGTGCGGCAGCGTCACGCTGAATCCCCGGACGCCGAGTGCATCGATCGAAGCGAGAAAATCCGGCAGGTTGCGAACGAGAAATGGAAGATAGACGGAGTTCATGCGGCGCGCGGCGAATCCGGCGTTCTGCATCGCGGGCGAAAGCGAATGCGCGATCGGGTCGCCGATTACGCCGTACACTTCCGTCCGCCGGTCGATCCGGTGCGCGTGGTACACAGTCTTCATGTCTTCCAGGGAGGTTTGGCCCGGAGCCGTTGCGTTTTCCACCGGTGCGTAGGCAAATCCGCTATTGGTCCGCAGCGCCAGGATGCGGGCGGGCAGCGCCACTTCGCCCATTGGAATCGCTACGAGGTTCTTCCGTTCCCCCGCGAAATCCAGCAGCCGTCGCGCCTCAGCAAACGATCCGCATTGAGCGGCGATCTTGATAGCGTCGGGACCGCCGGCGGCCAAGTCGCGATAGACTCGTTTCAAATCCCTCGGCATTCGCCGGAAGAAGTGCGCGGACCGAAGCTGGCAGCCGTCGCCTAGCAAGGCGTCGATCAGTTCCGCCGGACATCTGCGAATTGTCTCGACCTCGAGGTCGTACCATGCGCAGCCGGCGCGAATTGCCTCGGCCAAGTGCACCAACTGCTTCGCAATCGTGCCGCGGTAGCGGCCTCCCGCTTCGCCCCGGCGGCAGGTGGCGATCAGAGTAGCCTGTGGTGGCCGCGCCGCCAACTTCTTCAGAAACCGAGCGATTTCCCAGTCACCGGCGAGCCAGTCAAGACGCAACTCCACGGTCCCTGTTTCGCGCAGCGCCCGCGCGAGCTGCCGGTGCATGGAAGCAGCATCAGCGGCGGCAGCTACAGCGCAAATCTTGTCGCGTCCTAACACCTTTTGTTTCCTATCTTTTCCGGATTCTTCCGAGGGGTGTTCGGTCCGCTGCAGAAGAGGGAATTCTTGCTTCTACCATGTGGTACACAATGTGTAAAGCCTGGCGGACCACTGTCTTGACGGTCTACCGTTGCTCCTGTTACGGTCGGCTCATCGGCAGGCGCGTCTATTCTAAGGCGCCACAGTTGGTGATAAGGAGCGTGTGTCATGCGCCCGAAGATCCTTTTGGCTGGTCTGATTCTGAGCATGTCCGCTGCGGTGGCCGCGGCGCAGAGCACTAATCCCCAAACGCCAAGCGAAGGCCAGCTTTATTGCTCGGGCGTCGTCACAACCGAGTCCGTTCCGCGCGACACGTACATCGTTTCCGGCGAACAGTCGAACTACAAAGTCACGTTCGACGAAGGCGATTACGTCTACATCAACAAGGGCGCGAGCCAGGGCGCGAAAGTCGGGGACGAGTTCCTGGTCGTGCGGCCCGTTCACGATCCGACGAAGGTCGATTGGACCAAGTGGCAGACGGCCATCTTCCGCAAGATGGGCACCCTGTGGGAAGACCAAGCCCGCGTAAAGGTCGTCGTTGCGCAATCGGACATCTCGATCGCACAGGTCGAACACGCCTGCGAGTACGTGCAGCGAGGCGACGTGATTCTACCGTTCAGCGTGCGGCCGGCGCCGCCGCTCAAGTCGGGTGCGAATTATGACCGTTTCGCTCCGGCCAATGGGAAGTCGCTTGCGATGGTGATCACCGGCAGAAGCTTCCAGCAGCAAACAGGCAAGAACGACATCGTCTACGTCAATCTCGGCACGAATCAGGGCGTCAAGGTTGGCGATTATTTCCGCATTTTCCGCTATCAGGGTACGGAACACGAGACGGCCTACCAGACCCCTCGCTACGGTTTCGACGTCGAGGGCGTTCTCGGACCAACGGATGGTTTTGGGAGCTCCCCCAAGAAGTACAACTGGAACAACGTGCCTCGGGAGGACCTGGGGGAAGGAATCGTCCTGCGGACGGGCCCGAATTCGGCAACCGTGCTGATCACCTTCGCGCTGCGCGAAGTCTATTCGGGTGACTACGTCGAGCTCGAATAGCCGGATTTCGCGGGACCGAGTTTTCCCATTTCGGATTCGCTCAAGATCTCCGATTCGCTGAAGACGTGCGCGGTGAATCCCAGAATCTGCGTCTGCGGATTCTTCCACGCATTGCGTTCAAGCCCCGCTTTCACGCAGGTTTCCTCCAGAAATCGCAAGGCCTGCCAGCTGTATTCCGCAGCCACTTGAGGCAGCAACAGGCCGCGCCTCCCTTCCAGGCTCACGATCAGGCCGTGCTTGCCCACTTCAATCGCCTCGGGCGCGATTTCCGCAGGCGGGGAGAGAATTGAAAGTTCGATCTCGATTTCCGCGAGCTCGTGGCGTTCGACTGCGGCGAAGCGAGGATCGTGAAGAGCGGCCGAGCGCGCGGCGTATGCCACGATTTCAACGGCCGGCTCCTTCGAGCCAAGCTGTCCGATGCATCCGCGCAATCGTCCGCGCCTCCGCAGCGTGACGAAGACGCCAGCGCATTCGAGCGTATTCGTGCTCGAAGGAAAGCTCTCAGGAGACATGCCGGTCTCGACAGCAGCGATCAGCGCCTGGCGCGCGACGGTCAGGAGGAGATGTTTTTCGCGGTTATCGAGTGAGAACATCCTGCGGCTTATCTTTGGGGTCGACGATCACGAGGCTGCGGCGGTGACGCTCTTGGACGCGGAAATTGATCTGGCTCCAGAACATCTGGAAATAGTGAATCGTCGAAAGAACCGCGCTCACCACCACGAGCCATAGCAGCGTCGTGCCAAGCGTCTTCAATTCCTGATGGTTGGCCGTGAGGATGACGGTGCAGCCGGCCAGCACCTGCAGGATCATTTTGGTTTTCCCAAGCGGCGACGCGGGAATCACCAGGCCTTCCACGGAAGCAATCTCGCGCAGACCGACGACGACGAATTCGCGCCCGATGATGATCACCACCATCCACGCCGGCACGAGGTGCATCCAAACCAGCGGAATGAACGCGGCCGAAATCAGCAGCTTGTCGGCGATCGGATCGAGCAGGATTCCCAGAGTGGTGATCTCCCGCCTCTTCCGAGCAATGTATCCGTCCATCGCGTCTGTCGCCGCCGCCACCAGCAGAATCAGCACGCCCCATACTTCGAAGCGGAACGGTAGACCGAAAAAGCTCCAATTCGGCTGGCGCGTCAGCAGTACGACAACGAGCAGAGGAACGAAGAAGATTCGGAGAACCGTGAGGCTGTTCGGCAGGTTCATTGCGTTCTCGGCTCGGGGAAAGGAAGACACGGCCAGACGCCTCGGCGCCTTGCCATCGCTGAGAATATAGTCTCCCATTCTGAACGAGTCAACCGTACGCGAGGAAACAGCTTGTTAAGCAACAAACCGGCGAATCCGAAGCCGAATCGGTAAGTCTTTCCTCGTTTGGCTGTTAACAACGCAGGTGCCCCAAATCTGTGCAAATTATCCGAATCGAAGCGAGGCCCCGCGCCCAGTCTGCAAGGCCCGACTTCGCTGACCCTCAGTCGTTAACCTACAGATTATGGGCATCTTGCAGAATAGGAGGCGCGGCCAGACTACGCCGTCAGCCATTTCGGTGCCGACCAGCGGCCCGATTTGGCGTCTCTTTTCCACAGTGTTTTTCACAGGAAGAATTGAGCGCCTCGCGACCTCGGGAGCTCCCTCTTCTCGGTGAACGCGGGATAGGCAGCTAGGGTGTAGGTTTCTTCGGCCGAGAGCCAACGCAACGTATCCATGCGATCAGCGAGCCTCTGTGATCGCAGGTTTCTTGACGATTCGATGGCGGAGGGACCACGGCCACGACTCGATTCGAGGGTGCGCTCTCAACGCCGCTGAGCACCGCGGTGACCTGGTAACAGTAGGCCGCTCCAGTGGCGACGGCTGTGTCGAAATACGTCGTGCCCGAGATCACTGATGAATTCAACTTGGAGAATTGTCCGGCGCACGCCGATGCGCGATACACGTTGTAGCCCAGTGACGGATTCGATCCCGCGTCCGGGCTCGGCTGCCAGGTCAGCTTCACGCTGCGCTGCGCGAGCGCAGTGGGCGAGCACAAGGCGCATCCAAACACCACTGTCATGGTGATTCGCTTCATTGCTGCTCCTTTCTTCGCACGCGGAAAACGCCGAATGCTCTACGGGCGCCTCTCGCTGCTCTTTCAGCAAGGTAGCTTCGCGTCGACCATCAGCGCGGGGAAATTTCCTGTGGACTCTGATTTCTGAGGTGGCATTCAACGCGCAGAAGAAAGGCTGAGGATGCAAAACAGCAGGCGCAGATCTATTCGAGCACAAAGTCCTTGAGCTGCCGCGCCGCGGATTGAGGCAGCTCCGCGTCCAGCACCAGATGATCGTCGAGAAGTTCAGAACTCACGATGCGGCCACGTCCCTTCACGAGCGCGAGACGACGTCCATCCGTCACAGGCATGCGGAGCCGCAGCCGCACCAGCGGATCCACGGGCATCGCCGCATCGATTCGTGCGAGCAGATCCTCCAACCCTTGGGCCGTCGCGGCCGACGTGAGTACGATGTCGCGTCCGTGCCCGTTCGACCGGTTCAGAGCGCCTAGTTCATCTTCGTTCAGCCGATCGATCTTGTTGAGAACGTGGATGCGCGGACGATCCTCGACTCCGAGTTCCCGCAGTACGTTGAGCACTTCTTCATCCTGCTCCGCGTGGTGCGGATTCGAGACGTCCGTGACGTGAACGATGAGCGCTGCTTCCTGCACTTCCTCGAGCGTGGCGCGGAAGGCCGCGATCAGCCCGGGCGGCAGATCGCGAAGGAATCCCACCGTATCGGAAAGCAGGACGCGCCGCCGTGATAGCAACCTCACGGCGCGAATCGTGGGATCGAGCGTCGCGAACATCTTCGACGAAGTGAGCACGCCCGCGCCCGTCAGAGCATTGAATAACGTCGACTTTCCAGCATTCGTGTATCCAACCAGAGCGACCATTCCCAGCGGCACCGCCTGCCGGGCTCGCCTCCTGGTGGTTCGTTGTCCTCGTACCGTTTCGATTGCTTCGCGGATTCTCTTCACGCGTTCGCGAATTCTCCGGCGGTCGGTCTCAAGCTTCTGCTCGCCCGGTCCACGGGTCCCGATGCCGCCGCCGAGTCTGGAAAGAGCCTCGCCCCGTCCGGTCAAGCGCGGCAGTAAATAGTTCAGCTGCGCCAATTCGACCTGGAGCTGGCCCTCCCGTGTTCTCGCGTGCGTGGCGAAGATGTCGAGGATCAGCTGCGTCCGGTCGATCACCCGGCATCCGATTCCCTTTTCCATGTTGCGGAGCTGGACCGGCGTGAGATCGTGATCGACAATCACCAGCGGAACGCGGCGGGCTTCGGCATCCGCGCGAATTTCGTCAAGCTTGCCTCGCCCCACCAGCGTCGCAGGATCGAGCACATTGCGGGTCTGCATGACCGTGCCGACGACGTTGGCCCCGGCGCTTTCCGCCAGCTCATGCAACTCGTTCAACGAATCCCGGCTGGCCACGGTGGGGCCCTCGCCCCCAGAGCCCGCGTGCGCGCGCCCAGGTCCCCTAAGGTTTACACCGACAAGCAAGACGCGCTCTCTTCGGTCAACGGTTTGGGGGGACTTCATCGCGCGGCGCCCAAGGAGGCCTGGTGAACTGTGCGGAGCCTACTTCGCATATGAAATCGAATTATACGCCGGCCAGCCGCCAGGGCGCGACCGGCCTTGACCGCACGAGTCTCGGATTGCTTGGCAGGGTCTGATGTCGTAGGCTGTACCGGGCTTCGGGCCCCGTTCGGCGCCCTTGCGGGGCGGCAGTTCCAAATGAACGGACCGAACCCGGATCCCGGACGCGGCACGGGTCCAACGGCGCGGGAACAGCGGTCGGCGGCCCGGATCTCTCCGATACTCCGCATGCAGAGGAGCCGCGATGCATTGGTGGCTACCCGAAATATCCGTGGGCGAGAAGATTCTCCGCTCGCTGATCGTATATTTCTTCCTGCTGATCATGTTTCGCCTGCTCGGACGCCGCGAGGTAGCCCAGATGACGGTGTTCGACTTGATCGTGCTGCTGGTTCTGAGCAACGTGTTGCAGAACGCGATGATCGGGCCGGACAACTCGGTGACCGGCGGCTTGATCGGCGCGACCGCGATCCTGGCGGTCAACTGGATCGTCGGACGCGCCGCCTTTACCAATCGCTGGTTTGAGCGAACGGTGGAGGGCGAGCCGATCGTCCTGGTTCACGGCGGCCGATTCGTGGAAGGAAACCTCAGGCGGGCCAACATTAGCCGGGAAGAATTGATGTCCAATTTGCGTTCTCAAGGCGTCTTCGCAATGGATGATGTGCGGGCGGCCATCTTGGAGCCCTCCGGGAAACTGAGCGTGCTGAAAAAGGACGCAGAGCCGGCCACGGAAAACTCCCAGTGAGTGATCCCATCCGCAGCGAGAATCCACGACGATCGAGGGCCCTCCGGCTGTTGGGCTACGGCCTCGCGATTGTTTGCCTGGCGTGGGTTCTGCGCTATTTCCACGTGGTCAGCTTCCTGCGCGAGATGGCGGAAGTGGACTGGAAGTGGGTCCTGCTGGGAATGGCGTTCGACGTGATCAGCTACGGCATTCAAGGGCTGCGCTGGAAATTCCTGCTAACGCCGTTCGGGCGAGTCAAGGTGACGCATTCGATCCGCGCCGTCTACGCGGGTCTGTTCACGAATCTCGTTTTTCCGTTGCGGCCGGGCGAGTTCCTTCGCAGTTATCTGCTGTCGAATTCCGAAAGCATCACGATCGGACGCGTGCTGGGCTCCGTCGGAATCGAACGCCTGGTCGATCTCGTGGTTGCGACGGCGGCGCTGGCCGTCGTTTCACTTTTCGTCGAACTGCCGCGCCGCTTTCAGAAAGCAGCTGACACGCTCGGCATCGTCACGCTGGTTCTGGTGACGATCCTGGTCCTCCTGATCCTTTATCTCGAGATAAAGCTCGGTGGCAACACGGAACCCACGGTCGCGCGCCGGCGCCTGCCAGGCAAGGCAATGGGCGCGCTCATGGACCTGCACTCGATGGGAACAGCTCCAAGCTTCTATGCCGCAGTGCTGACATCCCTGCTAATCCCGGCCTGCCAGGTCCTCGGCTTATGGGCGATGATGCGGGCGTACGGCCACGGTTTGAACTTGTCGTTCCTCGCGGCGGTCGTCGTCTTGCTGGTGATCAATCTTGGCGTCTCCCTGCCCAACGCGCCGGCCAATGTGGGCGCATATCAGTTCTTTTGTGTCTTGGGGCTGAGCGTGTTCGACATCGAAAAAACAACCGCCACGAACTTTTCCGTCTTTGCCTTCGTGGCGCTTACTCTTCCCTTCGCCTTTCTCGGTTTCGTGGCTCTTGTGCGAAGCGGCCTTTCCTTCCGCTCCATGCGCGAGAAGGTCAGCGGACTGCCGCGGCAGGCCCTCAAGCCCAGCACGCAGAGCTGAGGCGGCACATCCGGTCGCGCCGGACGGCTATCATCGGCACACGCCCTCGATTTCGTTTGAAGGCTCGCGATGCGTCCGTTATACACTTGGGTTTCGGGTCCTCGCGCACGCGGATACGGCCGCCCAGTCCCTGGGTGGGGCCTGGCGGCCTCCTGATCGTCGCGCTCGCGGCGCCGGAGGATTCCCGAATCCCAATGGCTGCGGACATCAACAGACATCTCGAGCGCGCCCGGCGCAGCCTCGAAAAGAACAAGCTCCGTGAAGCCGTGCCCGAGTACCAAGCCGTCCTCAGCGAAGTCCCGGGCCACCAGGAGTCTCTCCAGGCCCTCGCCGACATCCATATCCGTCTAAACGAACCGGCGGTCGCCGCGCAGTACTACGGCGCGCAGTTTGACCGGCTGCTCGAAGCGGGCGATCACACCAAGGCCGGCGCCATCTTCACGCGCTTCCTGCGCCCTTTCCCGCAGCCGCCCGACCGCCTGATGCGTTACGCCACCCTGCTGCAAAAGCAGAATCGTCCCGCGGAAGCGCTCGAACAGTTCGGCGCCGCGGCGGAACTTTTCTTGCAACAGCAGCGCGGGATCGAGGCATTGGCCTGCTACGAGAGCATGGCCGTCCTCGATCCGGAGAATGCCTCGCGGCACGTTATCCTTGCCGAACTGGCGGAAAAACTTCGCCACGCGGACCTGGCCGCGCGGAGCTTTCTGCGGGCAGGCCAATTGACGCAAGCGGTGGGGAATCTCGACGAGGCTCTTGACTACTTCGGCCGCGCGCACCAGCTTTCACCGAACGATCGCACCGGCTCGCTGCTCTTCGCCGACGCCAAATCCCGCAAGGGTGATGCCGAAGGAGCGGTCGCGCTCCTGGAGCCACTCGCGCCGAATGACAAGGATACGACCTATCTCGCGCTCTTCGGCGAAGCGCTGCTCCGCACCGGCCGCCTCGATCGCGCGAAGGAAATGTTCCAGGCGTACTATCGGCAGAAGCCTGACGGCTTCGAAAAGCTCTTCGAGCTCGCAGGCGCCTACATTCGCGGCGAGCAAGACGCCAAGGCCGCCGCGCTGCTTGTGGAAGTGAAGGATTGGATGCGCGCGGGCCGTCGCGAAGCTCAGCTCGCGTCGCACATGGACCGCCTGGCCTCCTCCTATCCGAATTCTCTGCCGTTGGCGCAAACGGTGGCGCGCACCTACGAAGAACTGAACCGCGAGACGAAATACTTCGACGCGCTGGTGCGGCTCTTCGACCTCTACCTCGCCGCCGGGCGCATGAAGGAAGCGTGCGAAGCGCTCGACCGGCTCGTCGATATCGACCCGTACGACTACCGCAATCAGGAACGCATCGCGAAGCTGGAAGGGAATGTCGACGCGGCCTTTCTGCAAAACATCCTTTCGCGAGCCGCGAAAGCCGCCACCGTCTCGACGCGCACGGAAGGCTTCACGGGAGCGGGAGCGGATAGCTCGACGGCAGCCCCTGCATCGGAGGAAGTTCGCGCGCAGCAGGCGTTGGAAGACCTCATCGTACAGGTGGAGATCTTCCTGCAGTATTCGCTGCAGAGCAAAGCTGTCGAACGGCTCGAACGAATCGCCGAACTCTTCCCCAGCGAAGAAGAGCGAAATGAGCGGCTCCGCGCCCTTTATGAACGTGCCAACTGGTGGCCCAAGGGCGCGCGTGTCAAGCAGGCTGCGCCTCCGGCGCCTGCACCCGCGCCGGTAATTCCGGTTCCGGCTGAGATACCCCCGCAGCCGGTGGCGGCGCCCGCGCCCGCGGACACGCATCGTGATCTGGCGGCGATCGCGGAGATCAATCGGCTTATGTACCGCCAGTCCACACCGCGCGAAGTCATCGGAACGACCGCTACGGAAGTGGGAAAGTATTTGGGCGTGACGCGGTGTCTGATCTCCATCGGTTCCGCGGGCGAAGCGCCCCAATTGAGCGCCGAGTACTCCGCGCCCGGCGTTGCCGCCGCCGGCGCTTCCAAGATCGCGTCGATCGTGGGCTTCATCTCGAAGGCGACGCCGGACGCACTCGGTGGAATCGACTTGCAAGCATCGAGCTGCCCGACGCTGGGCGAGCTCGGCCTCGAGTCGGCTTTGGCCACGCCGCTGACAGACAAGGAGACACAAGGGGCCTCGGGAGTGCTCCTCGTCGGCGATGCCGGCAAGCGAAAGTGGAAGCCCAATGAGAGCTTCTTCCTCCAGGCCGTCGGCGACCAGCTTGTGCTTTCGGTGAGCCATACGCGGCTGCGTTCTCTCGTGCGCTCACTGAACGTCGCGAACGAAAAAACCGGGCTGCTGAACCGGGGCGCGTACATCGACTGCCTGCTGGTTGAATCCAACCGGGCCCGCGCGCAGGGCACTCCGCTTTCGCTGATCGTCCTGCATATCGATCGCGGCGGCGATCTATTGCGCCAGCACGGTGACGCAGCCTTGGAGCAGTATGTCGAGCAGCTGGCTCGCGCTCTTTCGTCGGCCGTGCGCCAGACGGACATAGCGGTCAAGTACACGGCATGGTCTCTCGTCTTTGTGCTGCCCAATACATCGCTTGATAACGCTCGCGCTCTCGCCGAAAAACTCCGCCAGGTTGCCGCCACCGTGCGGCCGAGCTGGGGAGCGCCCGACCTTACCGTGAGCGCGGTGGTGGCCGAAGCGTCGTCCCGGCCGGGCGACGACACCGAAGACCGCGTCACCGAATGGATCAATCGCGCGGAAGCGGGCCTCGACGACGCGCGCCAGCGCGGCGGAGATACGCTCCTCCAGCTCGCGACTCCCTAGAATGACGGGTGCGGATTGACCTCGGAACAGAACAAACCAACCACACTTCGCGGCCAATTGAGCGCAGCCGGACTGCGCTTCGGCATCGTGGTCAGCCAGTTCAACAGTTTCATCACGGATAGGCTGCTCGCGGGCGCGCTCGACGCTCTGAAACAGGCTGGCGCGGCGGACAGACAAATGGAGATCGTCCGCGTGCCCGGTTCGTTCGAAATTCCGCTCGCCGCGAAGAAACTGGCTTTGACGAGCCAGTTCGATTCCATCATCTGCATCGGCTGTGTGCTGCGCGGCGAAACGTCGCATTACGACTACGTTTGCTCCGAAACCGCGCGCGGCATCCAGCTCGCCCAACTCGACACAGGCGTGCCCATGGCGTTCTGCGTTCTCACCTGCGACACGCTCGAGCAAGCCATCGACCGCGCCGGGCTCAAAGGCGGCAACAAAGGCTACGAATCGGGATTGGCCGCTGTCGAAATGGCGCATCTTTCCCGCAAACTATCCAAGAACTCTCCACGCGCTGCTGCTCCTCCGGCCCGCAAGCCCCGCCGCCGATGACGCTCCGCCGCAAATCGCGGGAATTCGCCCTGCAAATGCTGTTTGAGTGGGACATGGCTCGGCAGGATACCGCGCGCGTCGAAAAACTCTTCTGGAAATCCGCACACGCCGCGGTTTCCACGCGCGACTTCGCGAACGAACTGTTCGAAGGAGCTGTTGCGCAGGCAAACGCAACCGACGAACTGGTGGGCAGGCTTGCGGAAAACTGGCGGCTCGACCGCCTGGCCGCCATCGACCGAAATATCCTGCGTTTGGCTATCTACGAATTGCGCACCGCCACTGCGCCGCCGAAGGTCGTGATCGACGAGGCGCTGGAGCTTGCGAAGAAGTTCTCTTCGGCGGAAGCCCCTGCGTTCCTGAATGGCATCCTCGACGCCGCGCTCAAGGCCCTCGCAAAGTAGTGCCTGCCCTACAGTTTCCGCACCGACGCAGTGATCTCATCGAGGATCCGGCGCGTGCTTTCCGCTCGCGTCGTCTCCGCATAGACGCGCAGCATCGGCTCCGTTCCCGACGCGCGCAGCATCGCCCATCCGATTTCACCGAGATACACCTTCACGCCGTCGAGGTTCTCCCGCCGGACGATCGGCCAATCGAGAAAGCGCGTCAGTTTCGGATCGGCAAAGCGGTCGATCGCCTTCTCCTTCTGGCCATCCCTCAGAGTCAGATCGACGCGACCATAGTGATGCTCGCCGAACTCGTGATGCAGCGTCGCGACCAGTTCGCCCAGCCGCTTGCCGTGCCACGCCATCACTTCGGCCAGCAATAACGCGCTCACCGTTGCATCGCGCTCGGGCAGATGCAGCTTCGTGGCAATGCCGCCGCTCTCCTCGCCGCCCAGCGCGATGTCGCTTTCCAGCATGCGGTCGCAGATGTACTTGAATCCGACCGGAGTTTCCCACACGTGCCGGCCCAGCTTCGCCGCGATCTTGTCGATCATCTTGGTCGTCGTGAACGATTTCACGACGCCGCCCGTCAGCCGGCGCGTGCCCGCGAGATGCCACAGCAGAATCGAAAATATCTGATGCGGCGTGATGAACGTGCCGTCGTGGTCGACGGCGCCGATGCGGTCCGCGTCACCGTCGAACGCGAAACCGGCATCGCAGCCTCCGCGCCGCATTGCCTCTTCCAAGGCCCCAATATGAGGCTTGATCGGTTCGGGATTTACGCCGCCAAATAAGGGGTCGCGCGTGCCTCGGATCTCAGCCCCGTCGATGCCATGCCTGCGAAACAATTCGACCAACAGGCCACGGCCCGCGCCGTGCATCGGATCGATCAGGAACCGCAACTTCGAAGTCCGCAGCCGATCCCAATCGACCAGGCCGCTGAGGGTCTCGAGATATGGGGTGCGCAGGTCGAGCGAACGAATCAGTTCGGGACGCGGCGGAAGCGCGGGCACGCCGTCGCGCAATACCTTGCCGAGTTCCGCCTCCACCTGTGCGACGATGGTCGCTGAAGCGGAGCTTCCGTAGCTCGCTTTCAATTTTACGCCGCTCCACGGATAGGGATTGTGGCTCGCCGTAATCTGAATCCCGCAAGCCGCGCCGCGCAGCCGGACGAGAAGAGAAAGAGCCGGCGTCGGACACGCGTGCTCCGCGAGCCACACGGGCGTGCCGGCGGCCGCCACGGTCTCGGCCGCAACGCGCGCGAAGCGCTCCGAGCCGAAGCGGGTGTCATAGCCAACGAGGATGCCGCTGCCCGGTTTCTCGGCGCGCACGGCGTAGCGCACGATCGCGTGCACCACCTTGCAAAGATTCTCGTGCGTGAAGTCCTCGGCGATTACGCCGCGCCAGCCGTCTGTGCCGAACTTGATCGAAGTCATCTTGGTTACGCGCCCGCCTCAGAGCAGATCGGTCCGCCTTCGCTCCTCGAGCCATTTGACGATCTTGCCGACGTCCTGAGAGCGGTCACGCGAGCAAACGAGCACCGCGTCGTCGGTCTCCACTAGCAACAGATCCCGCACGCCGATCGCAGCGACGAGTTTCTTCGGGCTCCACAAATAGTTGCCGGTTGCGTCCAGCGCGAACGACGGCCCGGCCGACACGTTCTCTCCGGGTCTTTTCGCAAGCAGTTCGTGAACGGCGGTCCACGAGCCGATGTCGCTCCAGCCAATCTCCGCCGGGATCACGAACACCTGCGGCTTGCTTCGGGAGCGCGTCGCGGGCTCCATCACGGCATAGTCGACGGAGATATTTTCCAGGCGCGGATAGACGCGGCGCAGACCGGACGCATATCGCCGCGTGCCGATCGTCTCCGAGAGTTCGAAGAGAGCATCGTGCGTCGCGGGAAGAAATCGCTTCAAGTTCTCCAGAAATGTCGACACGCGCCAGAAGAACATTCCAGCATTCCAGTAATATCGCCTTGAAGCTACGTATCTTCGCGCCTGTGGCAGTGCGGGCTTTTCGGTGAAGCGGCGCACAGCGTACGCCGCGATGCCGCGCGCGCGGCCCGCCGCCGCGTCACGCTCGATATAGCCATAGCCCGTTTCGGGGCGCGTCGGAGGGATTCCCAGCACAACAAGGTTGCCGGGCGTCATCGCTCGGTCGAGAGCAGCGCGAACAAGTTTGCGATAGCGCGCCACGTCGCGAACGAAAGCGTCCGACGGCAGCACGGCCATCAACGCATCGCCGTGCGCCTTGGCCAAGTGAAAGGCGGCGAGCGCGATCGCCGCAGCCGTGTTGCGCCCCACGGGCTCAGCAAGGATTTGCGAAGCGGGAACACCGCGCAACTGGCGGCGCACCGCTGCCGCTTGTTCCGCGTTCGTGACCACCCAGATGTTGCGCGCGGGGACGATCGATTCGAGCCGCGCAGCCGTCTGGCGCAACATCGTTTCGTGGCCGACGATATTCAGCAGCTGCTTCGGAGTGCGCGTCCGGCTGCGGGGCCAGAATCGCGTGCCGCGCCCTCCGGCCAGCAGGACCGCGCAAACAGGAAGCCGCCTCGAATGAGCTTTCGTCTTATCGGCCATGGTCTGCGAAAGCACTCTGCGCCATCAGTGCGCCAGCCGCGCCCACTGTTCTTCGCTGATGCCCTGGCTGTGAAAGTCGCGTTTCAATTTGCCCAGATCGCCGGGAGCAAACGTGCGCAAAAGCATCGTTCGATTCTCGGGTGCGAGCTCGAACTTGCCCAGCGCCGCGGGAATTATCCACACCTGCGCCGGCGCATACGCTGCGCGTTCGCCGCCCCACGAAATATCCCCTCTGCCTTCGAGGAAGATTACGATTTCGAAATGCTCCGGCGAGCTGGCAGCCTGGATTCGCTCGTCGATTGTCCAACGGCTCGTCGCGAAATACTCGCAAACTGCGTAGTGAGTTTCCACATTTGAGCCGCGCCGCATCGGCACCGGTTCGATCTTGCCGCCGCGCTGCTCGCCGAAGCGGATCACGTCGAGTGCCTTGTCGATGTGCAGCGCGCGCGACTGGCCTTTTGTATCGCGTCGGTTGTAGTCGTAGACGCGATAGGTGAGGTCGGAGTTCTGCTGCACTTCGCACAATACGAGCCCGGGGCCGATCGTGTGCGCTGTGCCGGCGGGGACAAAGACAGCGTCCCCGGAGCGAAGCGGAATGTGTTGGAGGCAATCCTCGGCGGTGCCTTCGGCGATCGCGCGCTTGAAGCTCTCGCGGGTGACGCTCGACTTCAGCCCGACCAGCACTTCCGCGCCGGGCCGCGCGTCGACGGCGTACCACATCTCCGTTTTGCCGCGTCCGCCCGCGGCTTGCTCGTGGCGGGCGGCGTAGGCATCGTCAGGATGGACCTGCACGGAAAGCTTGTCTTCGGGAAAGATGAACTTCACCAGCAGCGGGAAATCGCCCGTGCGTGGGACCTGCGTGCCGATCCACTCCGGCGGCATCTGGGGCCAAACTTCGCCGAGCTTGCGCCCGGCGAAAGGACCGTTCGCGAACCGGCACTCATTGCCGGTCATCCAGGCCTCGCCGATCGGCTCAGCGAGATTCTTCATTTCAGGGAAAAACGGTGCGAGCGAACGCGAACCCCACGGGCGCGGACTGAAAACAGGCTCCAGGCGCGCTGGGCACAGCGTCATCGAGTGTCGCGATCGCTCACTTGGCTTGGGCAAAGAAGCGGGTCATCCGCCGCAGGCCTTCGTCGATGCGGTCCATCGACGTCGCATAGGAAAGCCGCAGGAATCCCGGCGCGCCGAATCCCTCGCCCTGAACCAAAGCGACGTGCTCGCGCTCGAGGAGCTGGCTCGCGACCGCCGCCGCGCTCGGCATCGAGCTCGTGAAGCAGGCAGAGACGTTCGGAAAGACGTAGAACGCGCCCGCTGGCGCCGTGCACCTCACGCCGGGAATCGCGCGCAGGCCCGCGACGATACGTTCGCGTCGCCGTGCGTATTCGGCCAGCATCACCGGCACGGAATCCATCGGCCCGTTCATCGCCGCCATCGCCGCATATTGCGCGATCGAAGTCGGATTCGACGTGGACTGGCTCTGCAGCTTCGTCATCGCCGCGATCAAGGGCTGGGGCGCCAGAGCATATCCAACGCGCCAGCCGGTCATCGCAAATGTCTTCGACATCGACCCGATGATGATCAGCCCTGCTTTCGATTCGGGCACGCTCGCAATCGAATACGGCTTCCCGTCGCCGTAGACGAAATGCGAATAACATTCGTCCGACATCAACCAGACGTTGCGGCGCTGGCAAACTTCGAGAATCTTTTGCAGCTCGCCAGTGGGAATCACGCCGCCGGTCGGATTGCTCGGCGAGTTCGCGATCACGATGCGCGTCCGCGGCGTGATCGCCTTTTCCACCTGCGCTGCGCGCATCACGAAGCCATCGTCGGCGCTCGTCTCCACCACCACGGGCTTCCCGCCTGCGTACTTCACGATGTCGGGATAGCTCACCCAGTAGGGCGCCGCGATCACGACTTCCTCGCCCGGATTCACGAGCGAGCAGACCGCGTTGAAAATCGCCTGTTTTCCGCCGACCGTGACGACGCACTCGGCCGATTGGTAGGACGAGCCCAGCTCGCGCTTGTGCCAGTCGCAGATCGCCTGGCGCAGTTGCGTGATGCCCGGAACCGGCGTGTACTTCGTGCGGTTTTCGTCGAGAGCTTGGACGCAGGCGCGCTTGATATGCTCGGGCGTCGGAAAATCGGGTTCACCCGCGCCGAAGTCGGCGACATCCACGCCTTTGGCCTTCAATTGATCCGCCGCCTGCACCACCATCATCGTCGGCGAAGCGGCGATTCGATTTACGCGGTCGGATAGGCGAGCCGCCAGTTCTGTCTTCACTACCGCAGCCGGTTCCATCTTCGATCCCTTCGGCAAACTTTCTGGATGTATCAGCCAGTCTATTCTAGCTCAACCAGCCGAAGCCGGAAAATCAAAGGAGCCAAAGCAGGCGGAACCAAATTGGCTGGAAAGCAGCGGCGTGCCGCGACGACTAACCGACCTTCGTACGCAGCCGTTCTTCCACGAGCGGCGGCACTAGCCCCTTGATGGGGCCTCCCAATCTGGCCAGTTCTTTCACCAAGCGGGAGCTCAGGAAGCTGTAGGCCTCGGCGGGAAGCATGAAGATCGTTTCGATTTCGGGCTCGATCTTGCGGTTCATCATCGCCATCTGCAACTCATACTCGTAGTCGGAGACGGCGCGAATCCCGCGGAGGATCACGCTGGCATCCTGCGCACGGGCGTAGTTGACAAGCAGACCTTCGAACACGTCCACTGCGACGTTTTTCAGTTCGAATGTGACGGCCTGAAGCATTTCGACGCGCTCCGGAACCGGGAAGAGAGGGTCCTTTTCCGGGTTCCGCGCAATGGCGACGATCAACTGATCGAAGATCTGCGCGCCGCGCTCGATCAAGTCCAAATGACCGTTCGTCACCGGATCGAACGAGCCGGGATATACCGCGATGACGGGCTTTTTCGCTTCGGAAGCCATCTTAAGCGCGATTCTAACTCACATTCAGGGCCCGAAGTCCGTTTCAGTTCTTTGGTGTTGCTTGTTGTTTGTTGTAGCCGTCCCAGGCGATTGAAATCAGATACGCGTGGATCGCATCCGCATCTGCTGGCGTCAGGACGTCGTCCCATGGCGGCATTCCGGCATTTTGCAGGATGCCGCCGAGCACGATCTGCTTGAACGCGTCGTGCGTCTCCGGAGTCATGCGGCGCAGGTCGGGAGCCAGGCTGCCTGGCTGGTTCAGATGGCACGTGCTGCAGTGAGCTCCAAATAGATCCGATCCCTTCTTGATGGTGTCGGCGGACGCCGTCAGCGCAGGCGGCTGCGGAATCGGCGAAATTGGCGGCAGCAGTTTCGGCATTGGCGTCGCGCCGCCATCCAACCTAAAGACGAGGATGCGGCCTTCGTTTCCGCGCTGGTAGGCGGCGCTCTCCGGATGCACGAAGTTCCAGCCGCCGCCGCCCCACGCGGACATCACTGCCACGTATTGCGTGCCGTCGACGCTGTAGGACATCGGCGCCGCCATGATCGAACTGCCGGTGTTGATGTCTTTGAGCGTCTTGCCCGTCAGCGCGTCGTATGCGTAAAAATGTCCGGTCACCGTGCCCGCGAAGACCAATCCTCCTGCGGTGGCCAGCGTTCCTCCACGGTCCCACCAATCCGGCCTGGGAACGTCCCAAACAATCTTGCTGCGAATCGGATCCCAAGCGCGCACGAACGACTTGCCGCTGAAAATTCCCTCCTGCCCATTTTCAGTCGCCGGGATGTAAACCAAACCGGTCTGCGGATCCCACGACATCGGGTTCCAGTTGTGCCCGCCCATCGGAGAAGGCTCAATGAGCCGCTTCCCGTTGGAAGAATATCGGTACGATCTCGCATCGCTCGCCTCAACCGGGCGCCCCGTTTTCAAATCCACGTGATCGGCCCACGTCACCGGAACGTATTTCTCGGCCGAGAGGACCTGGCCGGTCTTTCGGTCGATGATGTAGAAGAAGCCGGTCTTCGGCGCCTGCATCAATACCTTGCGCACCCTCCCGCCGATCTTCAGATCGGCGAGCACGATCTGCTGGACCACGTCGTAGTCCCATTGATCGCCCGGCGCTTCCTGGTAGTGCCAGACAAGGCGGCCCGTATCCGGATTGATGGCGAGAAGCGACGCGATGAAAAGATTGTCGCCGCCGGAAGGGCTGCGCTGGGATTGGTCGTAGTACGTGCCGTTGCCCGTACCGAAATAGAGAAGATTGAGTTCGGGGTCATACGCCATGTCACCCCAGACCGTTCCGCCGCCGCCCATGTCCCACTTGCTCTTCGGATCCCAGGTCTTCGCCGCCATTTCGAGCTCCGGGTTTTCGTACGGCTTTGACGGATCACCCGGCACCGTGTAGAACCGCCATGCGAACTTGCCGGTGTCTAGGTCGTACGCGCTCACGTAGCCGCGCGCGTCGTATTCGGCGCCTGCATTTCCGATGACCACAACTTTCCCCGCCACCTGTGGCGCGCCGGTGCTCGTGTACGCCTTTTTCTTGTCCACGATCGTATCCGCTCGCCATATCTCGTGGCCTGTCGCGCCATCGAGCGCGATCAGGTGCCCGTCGAACGAGGCGACGTACACCTTGCCCTTCCACACGGCCACGCCACGATTCACTTCGTCGCAGCACGAGCGCTGATTCACGCGCATGTCGTTTTTCGGTTCGTAGGTCCACAATTCTCTGCCTGTCTTCGCATCCAGCGCGTACACCTGCCCGACCGAGCCCGACGTGTACATCACGCCGTCGACCACGATCGGCGTCGCTTCGAGACCCCGGATCGTGTTTGTGTCGTACGCCCACGCGAGGCCGAGCCGCGCGACGTTGTCCTTGCTAATCTGCGCCAGAGGAGAGTAGTGGCTCTTGCCAAAATCACGTCCGGTGGTCAGCCATTCCTCGGGGTGCCTGTCAGCAGCCATCAGCCGCTTGGTATCGATTTGGCCGGCAGCCGCTGTTTTCGACTTGTCCTGTCCGGCCCGCGCCAGCCGCGCGGCGTAATTCCCAAGCACAAGAACCAGGGTTACAGCGGCGACCGCGGACAGAGTTCTGGATTTGAGCGACATCGGATTCCCCCCAAAATTGACGACAAACCGGTTCACTTCGACGAGTATTCCACCCAGGGAGACGGCATGTTGTAGGGCACGCCGATGAATACTGCCTCGATCTTCTGAATCTTCCCGCCGCGCATTTTGAAAAGCTCCAGCAGGCAGAGCGTGCTCGGAGTTCGCATCGGCGATTTGATCGGCGTGCCATCAGTGAGCGTGAAATTCTCGAGCCGGCCCGCATGGTCGATAAAGCCGGCGGCCATCACGAGTCCTCGTTCCTCGTCAACGAGGAAGAATCGGCGGTCGCGCACGCGATCATCGTAGCGGTAGTTGCCGAGCTTGAACTGCTGGGCGCACCCCAGGCTCGCCACTGGAATCGTCTTGGCCAAATCGGGATTGTGGGTTGTCAGCAAGCCATTTTCCCAGCGGTCGCAATCATCGTAGAACTGCGTGAACAGAGCTCCGTCGTTGAGCTGCAGCGTGCTGAAGTAGCCGTCCGCCAGCGCGATCATGCGTTCGCGCGGGCTCCGCTCCGCGGGCGGAACGATCTCCTCGAAAACGGAATTGCTTGCCAGCGTGGGTTTGTTCGGGAACGGGCCGCTTTCGCCCCCGCTGCGCCGGATCAAGACCTCCGCTTCGGCGATTTTCGAGTCGGTCACTTTCAAGCGCAGCGCAAATATCGAAACGGCGTTGGTTTCCTGGATGATTCCGTAGCAGCCCACCGCGCCGTTCGCAGGATCGGCCGTGCGGAGATTGTAATCGCCCAGACCCGTGATTGTGCCCCAGACGCCGTCGCCGATCGGCATTTCAACGTTGTTCTCGGTGTACCGGACCTTCCTGGTCAGCGGCAACCGGGACGGGTCCTTCGCCTTGAGCGCCGTCAAATACTGGTCCAGGAATCCGTACAGGCACTGGCGGTCGCAGCTCGGCGGCACACCTATTTCCGTGGCGCCAGCCGCGCGAGCCTGGCTCGGATAAGCCGATAGAACGGCCACGACAGCCGCCATACACACACCCGCGCCCAAAAGCCTCGTTCGCATGGTTTTCCCCCTTTGCATGGACGGCGGGAAGATACTACAACACAGAAAAACTACAAGTTGTTTCCATCCAGCGCCACGATTGCGCGGATCGGGATGCTAGCGGCGGTCGAGCGCCGGGTGGCGAACATCGCGCCCGGCGACGAAGTAGATCACGTCCTCGGCGATGTTCGTGGCGTGGTCGCCGATGCGTTCCAGGTTCTTCGCGACGAGGATCAGCTCGAACGCGGCGAAGACAACCGCCGAATTCTCCATCATGTAGGTGAGCAGCTCGCGGAAAAGCTGATCGCGCAGGCGGTCCACCTGGTCGTCGCGCTGCAAAACGCTGCGAGCCAGTTCCGGATCTCCGCGCACGACGGCGTTGAGGCTGTCGCGCACCATCCCCTCGGCGAGCTCGCTCATGCGGGGGAGATCGACGTACGGCTTCACCTGCGGATGCCGCAGGATGCGCATCGATGACTGCGCGATGTTCACCGCCTGATCACCGATCCGTTCCAGGTCGCCATTGATGCGGGAGACGGCCAGCAAGAACCGCAGATCGGCCGCCATCGGCGCTTGCAGGGCGAGCAAACGCTGGACGCGATCGTCGATCTCGATCTGCATCTCGTTGATTGAGTCTTCTTCGGCCAGCACCGATTCCGCAAGATGTTCGTCGGCGTCGAGCACGGCGTGCACGGCTTGATGGACCGCGCGCTCGGCAAGACTCCCCATCCACAGCAGCCGCTGCTTCAATTCTTCGAGATCGCGTTCGAAATGCCGTTCCATGGAATCTCAGTCCTTTTCGACCGGCGCCGCAACCCCGCGGCGAATCATCCGAAGCGGCCCGTGATGTACGCCTCGGTTCGTGGATCCTGAGGCGTGGTGAAGAGCTTGGGCGTCTCGTTGTGCTCGATCAGTTTGCCGTCGAGCATGAACGCCGTGAAGTCGCTCGCTCGAGCGGCCTGCTGCATATTATGCGTCACGATCGCCATCGTGCAGCTGTCTTTCAGCTGAAACATCAATTCCTCAATCTTCGCCGTGGTCACCGGGTCGAGAGCCGAGCACGGCTCGTCAAGCAGCAGAACCTCCGGATCGACCGCCAGCGCCCGCGCGATGCACAACCGCTGCTGCTGCCCGCCGGACAGGGCAAACGCCGACTTGTGAAGAGAGTCCTTCACTTCCTCCCACAGCGCCGCGCGTTTCAAGCTCTTCTCCACCAAGTCGTCGAGGCGCCCCGAATAACCGTTGATCCGCAACCCATACGCAACATTGTCGTAGATCGACTTCGGAAATGGGTTCGGCCGCTGAAAGACCATTCCGACGCGACGCCGCAACTTGACGACATCCATCCTCAGGATGTCCTGCCCGTCGAGCAGGATGTCGCCCGTATACCGGGTGCCGCGAATCGTTTCGTTCATTCGATTCAGGTTGCGGAGGAACGTGGATTTACCGCAACCGGAAGGGCCGATGAGGGCGGTGATTCGGTTGGCGGGAATCTTGAGGTTCAGCCCGAAAACGGCCTGCCTGGCGCCGTAGTAGAAATTGAGATCGGAGATTTGGAAGCGCAAGGGCGCTTCCTTCTGTGATCCTGCGGCTGTGGTGTCCATGGATCGAACCTGGGGCGCGAGTCGCGCGGCTGTTGCTTCGTTTTTTTCATGGGCGGCAGAAGCCATCTTAGACACTCCTCACGCCTTTGCGATTAATGACGAACCGGCAGCCGATATTCGCGAGCAGCACCAAAGACAGCAGGACAAGCCCGGCAGCCCAAGCCTGCCTGTGCCAATCATCGTAAGGAGAAATCGCGTAATTGTAGACCACCAGGGGTAGCGCGGAAATAGGCTGGCTCCAACCGGGACTCCAATATTGATTCCCCAGGGCCGTGAAGATCAGCGGCGCGGTCTCGCCGGCGACGCGGGCCAAAGCCAGCAGCATTCCGGTGATAATGCCTCCGCTGGCAGCCGGAACAATGACCGTCGCGATCGTCTTCCACTTGCTCGCCCCGAGCGCCATCGCGCCTTCGCGCATGCTGTTGGGGACCGCCCGGAGAAACTCCTCCGTCGCCCGCACGGTAATCGGAACCACCATGACCCCGAGCGCAGCCCCGCCGGCCAGCGCCGAATAGTGTTTGACGGGCACCACCGCCAGCGAATAGGCAAACATGCCGATTACGATCGAAGGCACGCCGTTTAGCAAGTCCGTGGTATAGCGGACCACGAACGAGAACGTTTTGCCCCCAAACTCCGCCAGGTAGACGCCCGCCAGCAACCCAACCGGCAAGCCGATCACGGCCGCCAGCAACAGAAGCTTCAGGCTGCCGACAATGGCGTTGGCCACGCCGCCGCCAACCTCTCCCTCCGGCCTCGGCAGTTTGAGGAAGAAATCGAGATTCAGCGATGTGCCGCCGTTCCAGATGAAGTATCCCAGGATCAAGAACAAGACGGAAACCACCGCGAACGCCGCGACGCCCGTGAGCGTGAGCATCACCACGTTCAAGGACTTGCGCCAAGTCAGGCGTATGCGGTTCATCAGCTGTGACCTCCGCCGCGCTCCGTCGCAACCATCAGGAGGCGAGCCAGGCCATTCAGAATGAACGTGATCAGGAAGAGCACCAGTCCCAGCTCGATGAGAGCACTGCGGTGCAAGTCGCTGGTAGCCTCGTTGAACTCATTGGCAATCACGGCCGCGATCGTATATCCGGGGGCGAAGAGCGATTCACGAATTTTCGGATCGTTGCCGATCACCATCGTGACGGCCATCGTCTCGCCAAGCGCGCGCGCCAAAGCCAGGAACACGGAACCCATGATGCCCGTGCGAGCCCATGGGACCACGACTTTCCAAGTCGCTTCCCAGCGTGTCGCGCCCAGTCCGAGCGCGGCTTCGCGCTGCTCGCGCGGCACGGTGAGAAGGACTTCGCGCGAAACGGAGATGATGAAAGGCACGACCATGATGGTCAGCACAATGCTGGCGGTCAGGAAGCCGACCCCGTAGTTCGGCCCCTTGAAGATCGGCAGAAATCCGAACGCGTCCTTGAGCGCGGGGCCAATGGTCGTGCGCATCAGGGGTACAACCACGAAAATGCCCAATAGTCCGTAAATGACGCTGGGAATCGCAGCCAGCAGGTCGATCAGGAACGCGATTGTGTCGCTCATCTTCCGCGGTGCGAGTTCGGCCAGGAAGATTGCGGCGGCCACGCCCAGCGGAACCGAAATCATCAAGGCTAGAAGCGCTGTAACCAAGGTTCCGTAGATGAAGGGGATCGCGCCGAAGTCGCCGCCGATCGGGTCCCAAACGCCGGACCAGAAGAAGCTCAAGCCAAACTTCCCGCGGGTGGGTCCGGAGCGAATCCACAACTCAAACACCAGCAGCGACGTAATCAGCAGGATTAGCGCAGCGAACGTGAGGGTGACGACGTGCGCGACTTCGTCACCATGGCGCAGGCGGTGAAGCAAAGCACGCGGCCCCGTTTCGGGCGGAGCCGCGTGCTCGATGGGTGTAGTTGCCGTTGACATTCCAGCCTATTGTATCTGTGAAAGGGCCTTCTTTTCCTTTGCGATCACGGCCGGCGGAAGCTTGGCGTAGGACAGGCCTTCGTTGTAGGTCTGGCCGTCGCCGAGCATCCAAGTGAGAAATCCCTTCACAGCCTGCCCCTTGGTCGCGTCATCGAAATGCGACGGGATCAACAGCCACGTGAAGCTGGAGATCGGGTAGGCCGCCCCTCCCGGCGCATTCGTGATCGAAACGCGGAAGTCTTCGGGCATTTCCTTCGCCGCACCCGCAGCCGCCGCGCTCACGCCCGCGAGATCCGCCTTGAGGTACTTTCCAGCCGCGTTCTGCACGGCGCCGTACGGAATTTTCTGAGACAAGGCGTAGATCAGCTCGACGTAGCCGATCGAGTCCGGTGTCTGCTTCACTAGGCCCATGACGCCGTCGTTGCCTTTGCCGCCCAAGCCCACAGGCCAGTTTGGCGACGTGCCCGCGCCGACTTTGCTCTTCCAATCAGGGCTCACCTTGGAAAGAAAATCGGTGAAGATGAAGCTCGTACCGCTGCCATCGGAGCGGTGCACAACGACGATGTCGTCAGTCGGGAGCTTCACGCCGGGGTTTGCCTTCGCGATCTCCGGATCGTTCCATTTTGTGATCGTGCCCAGGTAGATTCCCGCCAGCGCCTTCTGCGAGAAATTCAGGTCGGCGGTAACTCCCGGGATGTTGTACGTCGGTACGACCGCGCCAAGCACTGTCGGGAAATGCAGAGCCTTCACCTTCAGCTTCGAAAGCTCGTCGTCCGTCATCGGCATGTCGGAAGCGCCGAAATCCACCGTGCCTGCGGTCAGCTGCGCCTTCCCGGCGCCGGAGCCGATCGCTTGATAGTTGATTTGGATGTTCGAATGAGCCGTGTGGTACACGTCAAACCACTTCGAATAAATCGGAGCCGGGAACGTGGCGCCGGCCGCGTTCAAGAGAACGGTTCCGGATTGTGCGCTCGCGGTGGCGGCGAGGCACAAGACGAGCAGGGTCAGCAGTACTGTCTTTTTCATGGTTGGAGAGTTCTCCTTCGTCCCAATTATCGTTTCCAGATTGTTACAACCGGATTACATGGACGAGAATTCGGGATGAAAACGCCCCGGACCGCCTTCGGTGGCGGCCGCTATCTCGTTTGTTTTCCGCGTGAACCCGACCCTCGCATCGGTCATGAAGCCATACATGCGGCAGATTTCTGCGTTGTTAACGGAATGAAATAAATGTGTAACTAGACGTGACTCCTCTCGGCGCTTTCAGAGCGCACTCCCGCGCTTCGCGCTCTCCCGTGCCTCACTTCGAGTCCCCGCAGCCAGAACAGGATGTCTTCCGCGATGTTCGTGGCGTGGTCCGCGATCCGTTCCAAATGGCGCGAAGCCAGCACCCATTGCAGGTGCGGCGGCGCTGCTGCCGGATTCTCCCCGATTCCTGCCAGGAGCACCTCGAAGACCTGGTCGCGATAGTGGTCGACCACGTCGTCGCTTTCGAGCACCTGCGTGGCAAGCTCGACGTTTTCATAGATCAGCGCGCCCAGGCACTTCGACACCATGGCGCGAACCGCGGCGGTCATCGGCTCCAATTCTGCGGGAGCCTCAAAGGCGCCCATCGTGGACAAGGAAACGGCGCGCTCCGCCAGATTCACAGCGAGATCGCCCATTCGTTCGAGGTCGTTGTTGATCTTCAGCGCCGCGACAACCAGGCGGACATCCGCCTCCGGAAGGTTCCCTTGGCCGAGCATCCGAATCGCATGCTCATCGATCACGATTTCCATTTCGTTGATTCGGGGCTCGGTGAGAAAGACTCCGCTCGCGAGCCGCTCTTCCTTGCCAAGCACGGCTGCAAGTGCTCGGTTGACCGAAGCTTCGACCGTACGCGCCTGCGAAACGAGATAGTTCATCAGCACCGTCTGCAGGATTCCGTCGCCGCTGGTCTTCGTTGCCGCCATTGGTTGTCTCCCGTGGGCGTCGGCCGCCCGGCTTCATCCATCTCTCCGTTTGCAGGATTCGGCCAGAGCATTGCAAGCCTGTAACGCGCATGTGAATGTTTCGAAACAGCCGAGGATCAGGTGGCCAGAGCGAGAGAGAAAGAGA
Organism: Verrucomicrobiia bacterium; assembly: GCA_035500255.1. Classification (GTDB taxonomy): domain Bacteria; phylum Acidobacteriota; class Terriglobia; order Acidiferrales; family UBA7541; genus Palsa-295. The sequence goes on from DATJXJ010000051.1 coordinate 93,151, forward strand.
ATCTCGAGCCGTGGCCGACTTCACTTTCAACCCATAGGCGGCCGCCGTGTGCGTCGATGATGTGCCTCGCGATCGACAAGCCAAGGCCGGTGCCGCCTGCCTCGCGGGAACGGCCGGCATCCACGCGGTAGAAGCGCTCGAAGATTCTTTCCTGATCGGCAAGCGGAATACCGATTCCCGTGTCCTCGACGGTGACGACCGCCTCCCGCGCCGCGGCCGTGGCACTCAACTTGATGTGCCCGCCAGCCGGCGTGTATTGGACGGCGTTGTCGAGCAGGTTTTGAACCACGTCGCGCAGCAGGCTTGCATCCCCGCGCACGGCGGGCAAGCCGGGCGGAACTTCTGTCTCCAACGAAATTTGCTTTCGACTGGCCTTCAACAGGGCGGTTTCCACGCAACGCTCGACTACGTCGGGCAAGTTGACCGGACCGAAGTCCACTTCGAGCTTCCCCGCTTCGATCCGCGCCAGCTTCAGCAGATCGTTCGTCAACGTGGCGAGCCGCGCCGCGTGATCGCGGATGATTTCGAGGAAGCGCCGGTTGTGCTCCGGATCCTCCAGCGCTCCGGCCAGGAGCGTTTCGGCGAATCCCTGGATGGCGGTGAGAGGAGTCTTGAATTCATGCGAAACGTTCGCGACGAAGTCCTGTCGCACGCGCTCGAGGCGCCGCAACTCTGTGACGTCGTGCAACACGACGACCGCGCCCGAAGGCTCTCCTCCGTTCAGGGAGGAGCCGGACTCTCTCGCCTGGATCGGCGTCGCGGTGATTGAGAAGGTGCGCTGCTGAACGATGCCGACCGCCATATCGGTCCGAAGACCTTCTTCGCCAAGCAAGGCGCGGCGCATCAAACCCAACAGGTCGGAGTTGCGGACCACTTCGATCACCGGTCGCCCCTCGGTCGAAGCCGGGTCCAGGTTCAGGCCCTCTAAGAACGCTCGATTCGAAAAGACGAGCCGTTCATGGGCGTCGATCACCGCGACGCCCTCCACCATGCTCCTCAGAATCGCGCTCGATCGATTTCGCTCGCCGCTCAGCGAGCGGATCGTCTGGTCCATCCGCCCCGCCGTTTCGTTCAGGGCGCGCGCCAGGTCGGCAAGTTCGTCGTGCGGGTTTTCTCCCGGCAGGGGACGGAAATCTCCCTCCGCGATTCGATGAGCGAAATGCGTCAGGCGTTCGATGCGTGCCGCCAGATGCCGGAAGTAAACGAGCGAAATCACTCCGCCGAACAAGAGAATCAAGAGCGAGGCGCCCGCGACCTTGCGCTGAAGCTCATCAACCGATGTGTCCACTTCTGAAAGCGGAAGCGCCACGCGCATGACGACCGGGGATTCGCCCGAACGTTCGTAACGCACTGCGTGATAGATGAGATCCAGACTCTGCGCCGAGCTGTGGCGAACCGAGCGGCCGACGCCCGAAGCAAACGCCTGTTGCACCTCCGCCTGGGCGAGATGATTCTGCGCGGTTTCGCCGTCGGGAGATGAATCTGCGATGGCCTCTCCGGAGTGGTCAATCACCGTGACGCGGGCGCCGCTGCGCGCCATCCACTCCGCCCAGGCGCGAAGTTCTGCCGCATTGTCCAATGCGGGCGGACGGGCTCTGGCCACTTCGAGCAGCGAGGCCAGACGATCGTCCGCCGCCCGGATATAATCGCGGCGCAGAACATACGAAGAGTAGAGACCTACCGCGAGAAGAACCGCCAGCAGCAGGCCGAGATAGGTAAGCCCGAGCTTCCAGAAAAGCCTAGCTCGCACGAGTCTCGAAAAGATAGCCAGCGCCCCGAATCGTTTTCATGTAGGACGGATGCTGCGGATCGGCTTCGATCTTTTCCCGCAGCCGCCGGACGTACACGTCCACGCTTCGCGGCGTCACGAACCGCTCGGTGCCCCACACGCCGTCGAGCAGTTGGTCGCGTGTGAACACGCGATTGGGCCTGGCAGCCAGGAAGTATAGCAGGCGGAACTCCAGAGTGCTCATCGGCACCGGCTTTCCCGCCCGCGTCACGCGGTAGGCGGCGGGATCGATTCTTAGCGGGCCGATTTCGATCATCTTCTCGGAAGGCGACCCGGGTTCCGCGCGGCGCAGCAACGCCTTCACGCGCGCCGCCAGTTCACGCGGGCTGAACGGCTTCGTCACATAGTCGTCGGCGCCAAGCTCCAGACCGACAACGCGGTCTGCTTCTTCGCCCTTCGCAGTCAGGATCAAGATCGGCAGGCGATTCAGGCCGACGTCCTTGCGAACCTCCTTGCAGATTTCCAGGCCGGAGAGCTTCGGCAACATCAAATCCAAAACCAGCAAGTCGGGCGGCGCCTTGCGGATCTGCGCGAGTCCAGTCGCTCCATCTCCGGTAGCAGTCACCTGGAAGCCGTCTTTTTCCAGGTTGTATTTCACCAGCTCGACAATGTCTTTGTCGTCTTCGACGACGAGGATGCGTTTCATCGATTATTTTTTCAGGGATTTCGCTCTCAACATACGGGAATTCCCGGCCCGGACGCAAGGGAGCGATGATACGGAAGACGGCTTTTAACCCGGCAGTAACATCACCCTTCGGACTGGGTAGGGACGAACCGAGAGCCGTTTCGGGATGAACTTGCGAACTGCTCCATCTCGGAACATCCACAACACGCTGAGCCATCATGCCTTAGACCTTGACACGTGTCTTGTCGAATCGATCATTCGCCGCAGTCGCACGCCATCGAAATGGTAGATGTTCCCGTTCGTGTTTGCCGATCTTGAATCTGTGGGAGATCGAAGAAAAGTGGCAGTGAAAAATGCCTCCCGGGCGAATCGTGCCCGGATCATCGCGCGGGCGGGCGGCGTGCTCTTTACGATTGTTGCGTTGGCGCTTCCGGCATGGCCGCAAAAGCAGCCGGGCGACCTCACGAACGTTAGCCTCGAAGACCTGATGAACCTGCAGGTCGTCTCGGTCTCCAAGACGGAGCAGAAGCTCTCGCGCGCGGCTGCGGCGGTGTTCGTCATTACGCAGGAAGACATCCGCCGCTCCGGCGCCACCAATATCCCGGATCTCCTGCGGATGGTGCCCGGCATCGACGTCGCTCAAATCGACGCGAACGTCTGGGCCATCAGCGTGCGCGGTCTCAACGAACGATTCGCCAACGAGCTGCTCGTGCTCGTGGACGGCCGCAGCGTCTATTCAGCGGCGTTCGGCGGCGTCTACTGGGACACGCTGGATGTTCCGCTCGAAGACATTGAGCGCATCGAGGTAATCCGCGGTCCGGGCGGGTCGGTCTGGGGGGCCAACGCAGTCAATGGTGTCATCAACATCATCACCAAGAAGGCGGCCGAAACGCAGGGAGTGCTCCTCGATGGGGGCGGCGGCAACATCCAGCAGGCGTTTGGAACTCTCCAGTATGGCGGGAAGGCCGGCGAATCGACGCAATACCGCGCGTACGTGAAGTATTTCAATAACGATCATTTTGCCGGTGCGAGCGGCCAGGACGGCGGCGACGGCTGGCATTCGTTGCGCGGCGGCTTTCGAACGGACAGCATTCTCACGACCAGCGATACCCTGATGGTCCAAGGGGATCTTTATACGGGGCTCGAGGGCGATCCGACCCTCACGGTTCCGTCGATTACGTCACCGGCTCCCGTGCCCACACAACTTCCCGTGAATCTCTCTGGCGGCTTCATTCAGGGCGTCTGGGACCACACGTATTCCCCGGCCTCGAGTACGTCTCTCGAGATTTCGTACGACCGATACGAACGACACGACACGCTGGGCGACGAGCGCGGGACGCTCGACGTCAATTTCCAACACCACTTCACGGGTTGGCGGCGGCAGAACCTTCTTTGGAGCTTCGAATACCGAAGGTCTGATTCGAATTCCCACGGGACCCTCGTCAGTGAGCTTGTTCCGGCCAGCTTGGCAACGAATCTGTACAGTGCTTCCGGTCAAGACGAAATCACTCTGCTCCCGAACCGCCTGATTCTTACGATGGGGACCCGGATCGAGCACAACTACTATACGGGCTTCAACGTGATGCCCAGCGCCCGCGTGGCCTGGACGCCGGGCCAACGTCAAACGATCTGGGCGGCCGTTTCCGATGCGGTTCGCTCTCCCTCCGCGAAGGATGCCGGAATCCGCTCGGACCGCGGGAGTTTTTTCGAACCGGACGGAACACTTGTCGTTCTCGCTTTCCTGGGAAATCCGCGCCTCGATGATGAAGCTTTGATCGCCTACGAGCTGGGCTACCGGACGGCAATCGCCGATAGGCTGTCCCTCGACTGCGCGGCCTTCTATAACGACTACCATCACCAGGAAACAATCGAGCCGGCCGCACCTTTTTTCGAGAACACGCCTGCCCCTCCCCATCTCGTAATGCCCATCACCTACGAAAACCTCATGCACGGAGAGGCGCACGGAATTGAATTTGCCGCGAATTGGAAGGTGACCAATCGCTGGACGCTGAGTCCCGGTTACGGCTTCGAGAGGCTCCACATGCGAGTCGCTCCGACGAGCCAGGACACCACATCGGCCGCAGAAGCGGAGGGGAGCACGCCGGCCCATGCCGCACAGCTTCGTTCTCATCTCGATTTGTCGCACGGGTTCGCGTGGGACTCCTCCGCCTACTTTGTGGATCGTCTGGTGGCGATCGGTGTGCCGTCCTACACGCGCCTCGATACTCAGCTCTCGTGGCAGTTTGCCGAACGGGCGTCTCTGAGCCTGGTCGGCCAGAACCTGTTGCAGGACCATCACGCGGAGTTCGTCGACGATACGGAGAGCGCACGCACCACGCTGATCAAGCGCAGCGCATACGCCAAGCTGAGCTGGAGGTTCTGACGCTCGGGAAGGCACCGTGAGCACCACGCGCACAAACCGCTCCATGCTTCTGGCGCCTGCGTCCGCTCCGCAAGTCCGGCGGCGGGGAGCCGTGGCGCACGTGTTATCTCCGCTGATTTGCCTCTTCATGATGGCGTTCGGCGGAGCGGCGGTCGCGCCAGCGCAGGGGAGCGCGCCGACTGAGTACCAGATCAAAGCCGCATTTCTCTACAACTTCGCGAAGTTTATCGACTGGCCTCCGGGCAGTTTCCCGGCACCCCAGTCTCCCTTCGAGATTTGCATACTCGGGGCAGACCCCTTTGGATCGGCCATCGACGACACCCTGCGCGGCAAAAGCATCGGAGACCGTACCGTCGTCATCGAGCGCGTGAAAGAGCCTTGGAGAGCGCGGCAGTGCCAAATCGTCTTCGTCAGTTCGTCGGAGAAGCAGCGACTGCCTGAGATTATCGCGTCGCTGCAAGGTGCGAAAACACTGGTGGTCGGCGAGACGGATCGATTTGCCGACTTGGGAGGAACCATCCAGCTCACTCTGGAGGAAAACCACGTCCGGTTTGCAATCAACACCAGCGCGGCCGACGGTGCGGGCCTGCGGATCAGCTCTAAGCTGCTCGCGCTGGCAAAGATTGTCCACGCGACTGAAAGCGGAAGGAACTGAGATGAGCATCGCCAGACCCCATTCGATCCGGCAGAAGCTGACGCTGATCGTTCTGGCGACGTGTGGCGCGTCGATACTCCTCGCTTGCACCGTGATCGCGGCGTACGACATCGAAACGCTGCGCGGAGAGCTTCTGAATCAGCTGGTGATGCTCGATCGGATCACTGGATCCAACCTGACCGCCGCTCTCGAGTTCGGCGATTCAGAGTCCGCCACCGAAATGTTGCATTCTCTCCGCGCCGAGCCCCACATCGTCGGGGCCTGCGTGTATTCGACGGACGGAAAATTGTTCGCGCAATACAGGCGCGAAGGCCGTGATTCCGCGTGCGCCGGCAGCGCGCCGCCGGCGGGCCACGGCGGGTATTCGTCCGGGTTGGTCTCGGCGCAGGAGCCGATCTGGCTTAACAACGAGGTGATCGGAACGATCCTAATGAAATCGGATGTTGGCGCGCTGCACACCCGCACCGCGCGTTTTGTCGCCATCATTTCCGTCGTCAGCTTGCTCTCATTCGTAGCCGCCTACTTGCTGGCCTCGCGGCTTCAGCGCGTCGTTTCCGAGCCGATTGTCGAGCTGGCCGAGACCGCAACGGCCATCTCGCTCGAAAAGGACTACTCCCTGCGGGCGATGAAACGAAGCGACGACGAAATCGGCTCGCTGGTCGATCGGTTTAACGAAATGGTAGCCCGCGTTCAGGAACACGAAGCCGCCTTGCGTTTCGCGCGTGATCAGCTGGAAGCGCGCGTCAATGAGCGGACGCGAGAGCTCCAGAACGAAATCGTGGAAAGAAAACAGACGGAACGCGAATTGGAGGAACGCAAGTATTTTCTCGACTCGCTGATCGAGAACACTCCCGTCGGGATCGTTGCCATCGGCCCGGATCACTGCATTCAGATGTGCAACGCGGCCTTCGAGAACCTCTTCGGCTATCGCCAAGAGGAGCTCGTCGGCCAATCGCTGCCTCAATTGGTGGCGCCGGAGGAGCTCCGCGCGGAGGTCGCCGCGAACGCGGAGGCGCTGTGGGCCGGCCGGGGAACGCATCTCATCACCAAGCGCAAACGCCGCGACGGCAGCGTGCTGGACGTCGAGGCCTTTTCCGTGCCGCTGGGACCCGCGCGGCACCCGACCGGCGGTGTGCTGTTGTACCAGGACATCACCGAACGCAAGCGGGCCGAAGAAGCGCTGATGCGTGCCAAGGAGGCGGCCGAGGCGGCGAACCGCGCCAAAAGCGAGTTCCTGGCCAACATGAGTCACGAAATCCGCACACCCATGAACGGGATCATCGGCATGACCGAGCTGACGCTCGATACCCCGCTCACGTCGGAACAGCGCGAGTACCTCGACATGGTCAAAGCGTCGGCGCATTCGCTCCTGACTGTCATCAATGACATCCTCGACTTCTCGAAAATCGAAGCGGGCAAACTTGATATCGACGCGGTCGACTTCCCCTTGCTGCGAAGTCTCGGTGAAGCGCTCAAGGCCCTGGCGTTCCGCGCCCATCAGAAAGGATTGGAGCTGGCCTGGTCGGTCGGGCGCGATGTTCCCGAATTCGTAACGGGAGACGTCGGCCGTCTCCGGCAAGTTCTGGTGAACCTGGTCGGCAATGCAGTGAAGTTCACCGAACGCGGCGAGATCGTGGTGAGCGTCGAAAAGGAGACGCAGGACGAGCGCGGCGTCACGCTGCATTTTCAGGTGCGCGACACAGGGATCGGCATTCCGAAAGAGAAGCAACAAATGATCTTCGACGCCTTCACCCAGGCGGACAGCTCGGCCTCGCGAAAGTACGGAGGTACGGGTCTCGGCCTCGCCATCACATCGCGGCTCGTCGCGTTGATGGGAGGGCGAATCTGGGTCGCGAGCGACGTCGGACGCGGCAGCACGTTCCATTTCACGGTTCGACTGGGGCTCGCGCAAGATCCGGAACAGCAAGCTCCCGCCGCCCAGCCCGAGGTCGTCCGCGAGTTGCCGGTTCTCGTGGTGGACGACAACGACACGAACCGCAAGATCCTCGTCGAACTCCTCTCCAGATGGGGAATGAGACCGACGGCCGCCGAGAGCGGCTCTACCGCCCTCTCGGCGCTCGTCGCGGCCTACGCCGAGGGCCGGCCATTCGGCCTCGTCATCTCCGACATGCACATGCCGGGCATGGACGGATGCGCATTGGGGCAGCGCATCCGAAACACCCCGGAGTTCGTCAAGCTGCCGATCCTGATGCTCAGCTCCACAGGCCAGCCCGGCGAAGCGATCCGTTGCCGCCAGGTCAACATTTCGGCCTATTTGGCCAAGCCGACGCAGCCGTCTGATCTCCTCGACGCGATTCTCAGTCTGCTGGCCGCACCCGGCGCCAAACCAGCAGAAAGCGCGCAGCCGAGCGAGACCGCGCCGGAGAAGATCCGTCTCAAGCGAGTGCTTTTGGTGGAAGACAATGCGGTCAATCGAAAACTGGCGACCGCGCTTCTCGAAAAACACGGCTACTCGGCAGCGACAGCACAGAACGGGAAAGAAGCTTTGGAGATTCTCGAAGGCGAGAAGTTCGATCTGATTCTGATGGATGTGCAGATGCCGGTGATGGACGGACTGGAGGCGACCCGGCTTATTCGCGCCAAGGAGCGGGCCACAGGAGGGCACATACCGATCGTGGCCTTGACGGCCCACGCCATGAAGGGAGACCGCGAGCGGTGTCTTGCCGCCGGAGCCGACGACTACGTGGCGAAACCCATTCGTATCGCTGACGTGATTGCTGCGATGGGCCGGGCCTTCTCGAGCCAGAGGGACGCTTCGGCGCAGCCCTCCGTTGAATTTGGACACGCGTTCGATCGCGAGCCTGCGCTATGACTCAAGAGACGCCGCCCAAGACCAGAATCCTCGTGGCCGAGGACGATCCCGTGTCGCGCCGCGTTCTGGAATCCTTTCTCACGAAGTGGGGATTCGAAGTCGTAGGCGCCGCCGACGGCTTGGAAGCGGCGCAGATTCTCGGGCGCACCGATGCGCCGCAGCTCGCGATTCTGGACTGGATGATGCCAGGCATGGAGGGTCCCCAGATCTGCCGGCAAGTGCGGGCAAACGCCGGCCGTCCCTATACGTACATCATGCTGCTGACGGCGCGCACGCAGAAGGCGGACGTATTTCAAGGGCTCGAGTCCGGTGCCGACGACTATCTCACCAAGCCGTTCGATTCGCAGGAGCTCCGCGCGCGCCTTCACGTGGGACAACGCATTCTTGATCTGCAGTCCGGCCTGATCGCCGCAAAAGAAAAATTGCGCTTTCAGGCCACCCACGACCCGCTGACGCGCCTCTGGAATCGCGGCGCGATCGTCGACGCCGTCGATCGCGAAGCGTCGCGGCAGACTCGCGAACGCGGCTCCTTCGGCGTCATCTTGATGGATCTCGATCATTTCAAGCGCGTGAACGACACCTTCGGGCATCTGGCCGGAGACGCCGTTCTGAAGGAAACGGGCAGGCGGATCGCTGGTTCCTTGCGTCCGTACGACATCGTGGGCCGCTACGGCGGCGAAGAGTTCCTGATTGTCGCGCCTTCGTGCAGCGAATCCGATGTACTCAACCTGGCGGAGAGAATCCGCAAAGCGATCGCCGCTCGGCCCGTGGACACGGACGCGGGACCCGTGCAGATCACGGCCAGTTGCGGCGTCTGCGTCGGCGGTCATGGCAGATTGACGACCTCGAAGGCGATTCTTGAGAAATCTGACGAAGCCCTCTACCAGGCGAAAGATAAGGGTCGAAATCGATCCTACCTGGTGGAGGAGCGTCCTTCGTCGGTCTCCCCTGCTACGTGGCCAAAGCACGAACCTGCCAAGCCTTCATCCCGTTGAAGCGGTGAGAGTCTGCCCAAATGATCGAAGTGCTGTTTCATCGCCAGGGCGCCATGCCAATGAGGAGGACCTGCCATACGGACGCGTATGTTCTGCCGCGGTTGAGCGTTCCAGAGTCGCCTCTAAACCGTTCGCCCGCTGCGTATTTTGGTGTACAGTGAGGTGCGTATGTTGAGGTGGTGCCGGTGTCCACGACCGCCGAGAAGGATCACGGAATGAATCCAGGCAAGCCAGCATCCGGCGCAGAGACGCGCCGCGACACTCTTACGATCACGGACAATCGGAATGGCCGCCAATACGAAGTCCCGATAAAGAACGACACGATTCGCGCGATGGATCTTCGTCAGATCAAGGTCCAGGACACAGACTTCGGGATGATGAGCTACGACCCGGCGTTTTCCAACACAGCGTCGTGCGCCAGCAAGATCACCTTCATCGACGGCGACAAGGGCATCCTCCGGTATCGCGGATACTCGATCGAAGAGCTGGCTGAAAAGAGCACCTACCCGGAAACGGCGTACTTAATCCTCTACGGCGAATTGCCAACGCAGGCGCAGCTTCGGGATTGGACCTACCACATCACGCACCACACGTTCATCCATGAAAGCATCAAGAAGTTTCTCGACGGCTTTCACTATGACGCCCATCCGATGGGCATGCTGATTTCCACGGTGGCTGCGCTCTCGACGTTCTATCCGGACGCGAAAGACATCTTCAATCCCGAATCGCGCCGCAAGCAGACGTACCGGCTGATCGGAAAGATGCCGACGCTGGCGGCCTTCTCCTATCGGCACAGTTTGGGAATGCCGTACGTGTATCCGGATAACGACCTGAGCTATTCCGGCAACTTCCTCAACATGCTGTTCCGTACGACGGAGCTTCAGTACCGCCCGAATCCGACGCTGGAGCGCGCGCTCGACATCCTGTTCATCCTGCACGCGGACCACGAGCAGAACTGTTCTTCGACGGCAATGCGCGGCGTCGGCAGCTCCCACGTCGATCCGTATTCGGCGACGGCCGCAGCCACGGCGGCACTCTACGGCCCGCTGCACGGCGGAGCCAACGAGCAGGTGCTGAGGATGCTGCTCGAAATCGGCACGGTCAACAACGTGCCCGCGTACATCAAGCGCGTGAAGGCAGGTGAAAAGCTGCTGATGGGCTTCGGCCACCGCGTCTACAAGAACTACGATCCGCGCGCCAGGATCGTCAAACGGATTGCCTATGAAGTCTTCGACGTGATGGGCCGCAACCCGCTGATCGACATCGCGCTGGAGTGCGAACGTATCGCGCTCGAGGACGAGTACTTCGTCACGCGGCGGCTCTATCCTAACGTCGACTTCTACACAGGCCTCATCTACCAGGCGATGGGATTCCCGGTCACGATGTTCCCGGTGCTGTTCGCGATCCCGCGCACCTCGGGCTGGATTGCGCAGTGGGAAGAATTGCTGCTCGACGCGGAGCAGAAGATTTCGCGCCCGCGCCAGGTCTATCTCGGCTACGACTTGCGGAGCTACATCCCCCTCGACCACCGGAAATAGCTCGCCGCCTTCGGAGCGCGCCGTGAGTTCGCCCCTTCACGTGGCCGGAGCCGCGGCAAAATAGGTTGCATCGCAGCGGAATCTCTGGCAAAAACACTGCTCATGCTTTCCGGGGACTGCCCATGGAACTGTCTACTCGACAGCTGGAAAACGCCACCATTCTCGATGTAATTGGCGACATCACGCTGTACAACTCGCCCACCGTCCGAAAGACTCTTCTCGATCTTCTCAAGGGCAAGCGCGCACCGCGCGTGATCGTGAATCTCGAAAAAGTCCGCTACATCGATAGCGCCGGCGTCGCTTCCCTCGTCGAGGGACTCAAGCTCTCTCGCGATCTAAAGGCCGGATTTGCCCTTTATGGGTTGACCCGAACCACGCGCGAAGTCTTGGAACTGACGCGTCTGATCAAGGTGTTCGAAGTGTACGAAACGGAAGAGGAAGCCGTGCGCGGCAAGGGCGGCGCCGCGGCGGTGTGATCGGTTCGGTTCGCTAAGTCCCTCCGGACACAGGATGCCACTGGCACAAAGCATCGGCGCTGCGACTATCGACGGCCTCGCGTACGTGGGAAACCTCGCGCGTCTGACCGGCGGAGCGGCCCAGGCTGTTTTCATCGATCCCTTTCGCGGCCGCAAGATTCGATATGCCCGCGCCGTCCACCAGGCCATGGCCGTCGGCGTGGGTGCCATCCCGGTCGTGTCTCTGATTTCGTTCTTTGTCGGACTCATACTCGCTTTGCAGGCCGCCTACGAGTTGCGTCGCCTGGGGGCCCTTCATCTCGTCGCCGCCACCGTCGCTCTATCGATGACGCGCGAGCTGGGACCCTTGATGACGGCTGTCGTCGTGATCGGTCGGTCCGGTTCCGCTTTCGCCGCCGAAATCGGCACGATGAAGGTGAATGAGGAAATCGACGCGCTGGAAACGATGGCCCTCGAACCGGTGCATTTTCTGGTCGCACCGAAACTGGTGGCGATGCTTCTCATGATGCCCTGCCTGACCACGTGGGCCGATTTGATGGGCGTCACCGGCGGTGGCCTCTTTGGCGTGATGAGCGCCGGATTCACCTGGCACACCTATTTTCAGGCCACGATCGACGCGCTGGTCCGCCGCGACATTTTCATCGGCCTGATCAAGAGCGTGATCTTCGGAATCGTAATCACCGCCGTTGGCTGCCAGGAAGGTTTCACCACGGGGCTTGGCTCCGAGGAGGTCGGCAAATCGACTACCGCTGCGGTGGTCAAATCGATTTTCCTCGTAGTCGTGATGGATTTGGTCTTCACCTCGATCTTTTACGTCACGGCACCCCGCTAGAACAGCGGAGCGGAACGAATGGCAAAAGGTTTCATTCCGAAAGGCGAATCGGCCGCCGAACGCGGCGCTCCTGCGATCTCCGTGCGTGACCTGCGGGTCAAGTACGGCGAGCGCGAGATTCTGCACGGCATCAATTTCGACGCGCCCGCCGGCCAGACTTTGGTAATCCTCGGCGGATCAGGGTCGGGCAAGAGCACGCTTCTGCGCACTCTGGTGGGCCTTGAAGATCCAAGCGGCGGAAGCATCTGGATCCGCGGCAAGGATTTCGCGGCGATGCGGGAGTCCGAGCGGGATGAACTCCGAAAGAAAATGGGAATGTCGTTTCAAGGCGGCGCACTCTTCGGCTCGATGACGGTTGCGGAAAACGTCGCATTGCCGCTGCGCGAACACACGCAACTGGATGAATCGACCATCGACATCATGGTGCGCCTGAAGCTCAATCAGGTCGGCCTTTCCGGCTTCGAGAACTACATGCCGGCGCAGTTGAGCGGCGGAATGAAAAAACGCGCGGCCATTGCGCGCGCACTGGCCATGGATCCTGAAGTGCTCTTCTTTGATGAGCCATCCGCCGGCCTCGACCCCATCATCGCGGCGGGCATTGACGAACTGATCCTGGCGCTGAAGAAGGCATTTCACATCACGATTCTGGTGGTCACGCATGAGCTGGCCAGCGCGTTCCTGATCGCCGACCGCATGATCTTGCTCAATAAGGGCGTGATTGTCGCGGACGGAACCCCCGCTGAATTGCAGGCGAGCGATCAGCCGCGCGTGCGGCAGTTTCTCGACCGGGTCCCTGAAAAGGAATTGACGGCGGAAATCGATTATCTTCAGATGCTTACCGGGGAGATCCCGCCCGGACGGCAATGAAATGGCGGCAGGAGCATAGCGTGATATACTCCGCCCCACTTTGAGGGCACCGGCCGGACGTTGAGGGGCACGCCGAGGCTCAGATCGAAAGCACTCAATGGATTCGAAGAAAGAACAAGCGCTGGTAGGACTGTTTGTGATCGTGGCGATCGTGCTGATCGTCGTCACGATCTTTTTGATGTCGGGCCGCATGAACGCTGGCGAAGTTACGTATCACACCTATTTCAAGAATGCGGGCGGACTCGAGCCCGGGTCGCAGGTTCGTTACGCGGGCGGCCCCCCCGTAGGCCACGTCGATAAAGTTGCCAGCGATCCGAGCGACAGCACGCGAATGGAAGTGGATTTTGCAGTGAAGCCGGGTGTTCCGGTAAAGACGGACAGCCTCGTCGAGATCACCAGCGTGAGTCCGCTGGGCGACAATTTTCTCGGCATCGACCCGGGGAGCAAAGCCGCTCCCAGAGCCGCGCCCGGCGCCACTCTTCAATCCAAGGAATACACGAGCTTTGCGGACATCGCCACGCTCGTCGGCCAGCTCGGCCCGTCCGCCAATCAGCTGATCGTCAACCTCAACGACCGCACGACCCAGCTGAAGCAGACACTCGACAGTGTGAACGATCTCCTGAGCGACGAGAACCGGAAGAATATTTCCGGATCGCTCGCCAACGTCAACGGCATGCTCGCCGAAGACCGGCCGCACATTCACGGCACGCTCCAGCACATGAATGACGCGAGTGCGAAGCTCGGCCCGCTGATCGATGACTTCCGGAAGACGTCGGCGCAGGCCAACGATGCCCTGGCGCATCTGGATGCCACGATCACCGAGGATCGTCCCGATCTCCACAAGTCGATCGAGGAGCTCCGCCAGTCGCTTGCATCGGCGGCCAGTTTGACCGATCAGCTCGACCGCACCCTGACCGCCAATTCGGAGAATCTGGACGAAATACTCGATGGCCTGCGCCACGCGACCGAAAATTTGAATTCGTTCACGGATACGATCAAGACGCGGCCGTATACGCTGCTTCGCTCGCCCGGAATGAAACCGCGCAACCCGGGCGACGCGCCGCCAAAATAGGAGCGCCGGCAACGTCATGTCGGAAGAGAGAACCGTTGAAGCGAGGCACGGAGCGATGAAACTGATTGGCGGAGTTTCGCAGTTAGCCGTGGTTTGCGCCCTGGTGGGATTGGCTGCCTGCGGCGCCGCGCGTCCCACGAAATACTACGTGCTGGACGCCCACGCCGCCGCGCCCGCGGCGCCCGTGCAGTATCCCGCCAGGCTGATCGTGGCGCGCGTCGCGGCTTCGCACCTGTACCGGGACGACCGGCTCGTTTACGGCACCGGTCCGTTCCAGTTGGGAACATACGAATACGAGCGTTGGTCCGAGCCCCCGGTCGATATGATTCAGGACTTGCTGGTCTCCTCGCTGCGCTCGAGCGGGCAGTACCGTTCCGTCTCGCGCATTGGGAGCAGCTCGCGCGGCGACTACATTGTGCGCACCCGGCTCGAGGCATTGGACGAAGTCGACAAGCCGAGCCTCGCGGCCCGGTTCTCCATCCAGGTCGAATTGTTTGAACCCGGCAGCGGCGCCATCGTCTGGAGTACCTCCTATTCGCACGACGAGCCCGTTCAGGGCAAGAAGGTCGAGGACGTCGTTCAGGCGCTCGATACCAACGTTCAGGCAGGCATGCAGCAGATCACGACCGGTATCGCTCAATACCTCGGCACCCGCGCCGCGCGGTAGCGGTCGTCCCCCGGCTTCAACCAAGCGCCCCCGGCCTACGGGTTCACTTTGCGGCAAAGGCACGTTCGGCAGAGCTTGACCTGCGGCCCAATTGCCGCAAAATAGAATTCCCTTCCGAAAATTTCGCGCGGGCGCGCTCGTCTGTCCCGGCGGAACTCAACTTACAAACGCGCAAGAAACCACCTCTCGCTCTTGCCGAACGCCGCCGATTCCGGCCCCTGCGGTCGGGCCGGGACTCGTAGAAATGCCGGAGGACACAATGAACATTTTCGCGAGAGCAACGGGGACGAGCAACTTCATGTCCCGAGGTTACGGCTGTCTCTGGACCGAGACGCCCATGCAGCCTGGCAAGTATCGGCCGCCCGCCAACAGCCCGGCGCCCGCATCCGCATGCACACGTCAGTAGGATTGGTGCTCATGGACGCAGACCAACCCACGCAGTCCGCGCCGCCGCAGGGGCCGCTCCGCTTGCTGATTGCGGACGATGATCCGAACGACCTGGAACTCTGCCTTCGCGGCCTCAAGATGTCCGGACTCGCGTTCGACGCGAAAACGGTCTCGGCTCGCGACGAATTCATCGAACGGTTGCGGGAGGGACCCGTCGACGTCGTCCTGTCCGCCTACCGAATGAAGGGCTGGACGGGAATGGACGCGCTCGCAATTGTCAGAGCGGACTGTCCTCAAGTGCCTGTCATCCTGTTGACCGGAACGCTCGGCGATGAGCTGGCCGTCGAGTGCATCAAGCTCGGCATCGCGGATTACGTGCTGAAGGATCAGATCGCCCGGTTGCCGATGGCCCTGAAACGCGCGAGAGAGGAACGGCTCCTGCGAGAAGCGGAAACTCGGGCGCTCGAGGCGCTCCGGCGCGGCGAAGCGCGATATCGCGGGCTCGTGGAGCATCTGACGTATGGAATCTTCTGGGCCGAAGAGCCGTCCGGCAGGCTTCTCGATCTCAACCCGGCGCTTGCCAGGATGCTCGGATACGAATCCCCTGCGGAGCTTCTAGGCCTCGGCTTCACCGCGCCCCTCTATTGCGATCCGGCGGACCATGAAAGGACTGTCGCAGAATACATGAACAACCGCCGCGCGGCCGCGACCGTGGACTGGAAGCGCAAGGACGGGACCGTGATCACGGTGCACATGATCGGGCGCGAAGTCCTCAGCCCCGACGGAAAGGCGGAGTGCGCCGAAGTGATGGTGGAGGACGTCACCGAGCGCAAGACGCTTGAAAAACAGCTCGTGCAGGCGCAGAAGTTCGAGGCCATCGGCCAGCTCGCAGGCGGCGTCGCTCACGATTTCAACAACATGATCGGCGCCATCCTCGGCTGGGCGGACTTGGGAATTGAGGAGACGGAAATCAATTCCCGCCTTCACCGGCACTTCCACAAAGTGCATCAGCAGGCGGAGCGCGCCGCCGCGCTCACTCGGCAGCTCCTGGCCTTCGCCCGACGGCAGATTCTGGAACCCCGTAACGTGGACCTGAATCAAATCGTGATCGAAACCGTGAGCCTGCTCGAAAAAGTGATCGGCAGCAATATCGAGATCAAGGCCGATCTGGCGCCGGACCTCGCCGTGGTCCGGGCCGACCCGACCCAGGTCGAACAGGTGCTGATGAATCTGTGCATCAACGCGCGCGACGCCATGCCGGAGGGCGGCTCGCTCTTGATTGAGTCCAGGAACTCCCACCTCGACGACCAGTTTTGCGCCATGCAGCCGCTGGCGCACCCTGGGGATCACGTGGTCCTGTCCGTGACGGACACCGGCATCGGAATGGATGCCGCCACGCTCGACCGCATCTTCGAACCGTTCTTCACCACCAAGGAGCTCGGCAAAGGAACCGGCCTCGGACTGGCCACGGTGTACGGCATCGTCCGCCAGCACGGCGGATTTCTGCAGGTCTTCAGCGAGCCGGGCAATGGCAGCACGTTTCGCGCTTACTTTCCGGTGAGCACCGCGCCCGTCTCTTCTCCGGAAAGGGCCGAAGATACCGGTCCCCTCCAGGGAGGCTCGGAGACGATTCTACTGGCCGAGGATCACGAGGGCCTCCGCCAGCTCGCGCTGGAGACCTTGATGGGCCTCGGCTATCAAGTTGTGGCCGCGGCGGACGGAGAACAAGCTGTGCAGGAGTTTTACGTTCGCCGGGACCAGATTCATCTGGCTCTGCTCGACGTCGTGATGCCGAAGTTGAGCGGCCCGGAGGTATACGAACGAATCCGGCAGTTGAAGCCGGACCTGCCCGCGATCTTTGCCACGGGTTACAGCCCCGATATCTCGCTCCTCCAGACCGTGGAGCGGAAAGGTTGGCCGGTACTCCAGAAGCCTTACACCTCCCGCGCGCTCGCGCGAAAAGTGCGTGAAACGCTCGATCAGCGCGCCCGCGTGGCGCCCCACGAATGATGTTGACACCCCTTTGCGAGGGTGGTAAGCATGACTCATACGTGGCACCGGCTTAACGCCGGTTTGCCGAGGCGCCTAGGCGCGGGAACTCCAAAATTCCTACTAGGCGTTCGGCAACAAACCCCACCCACCCCGGGAGGTGAGAGCCTCTGGCTCTTGCCTCCCGTTTTTATTTGTACGGGTAGGCCGTTGATTTATGGCCCGGCTCACCTTTAGTGTCCGAAATCGTCTATCAGGCCAGCCCGCAATCTTCCGCTAGGGAGGTATCCATGAACGCTCGCAAGCCCCTGCTCCTCTCCGTAATTGTCGCCATGGTCCTCGCCACAGCCGCAGTTTCGTTTGGCCAGACGCCTTCAGGCAACCCCGCCAAGGACGTCCGGGACGATTTCTTCGACATCAATCGGAAGATCCTCGAAATGGCGAAAGATTTTCCGGAGGACAAATGCGGCTTCCGGCTGAAGCCGGAAATGCGGTCGTTCAGCGAAGTGATCGTGCACGTAGCGTCCGGAATCGTGTTTGCGGCGAAGAAGGGGCGCGGCGAAAACGTCCAATGGACGGAGCTCGATCCAAAGAATTACAAGACCAAGGCCGACGTTGTCGCCATACTGGAAAAGGCGATCGCTGACTCCTCGGCGTCCATCAAGGCGCTGCCCGACGATTCATTCTCGAAATCGGTAGAGCCGTGGCTCGACGTGACCGAGCACTCCGCCGAGCACTACGGCTTGCTCGTCGCGTACTATCGCGCGAACGGTCTCGTGCCGCCGGAATCCCGTCCGAAAAAATAGGCAGCTGCTGAACTGCGGCTGATTTCTCAGGAATTCTTTCTGAGTTCGTTCAACACGAGCTTCGCGACTTCCTTCAACGTGTCGAACACGCCCTGGCCGGTGATGGCGACGGCCTCGAGCGCCGGCTCTCCCTTGACGCTAAGACTTTTCCGCAGCTCCTCCACGGGCAGGACGTTAGGCAGGTCGCGCTTGTTGAGCTGCAAGACGTAGGGAATCGTATTGAAGTCGAGGTTGTGATCCTTCAGATGCTCTCGCAGGTTCTCCAGCGTTTCGATGTTGGCGTCCAGCCGCTCTTCCTGCGAGTCCGCAACAAACACAACTCCGTCCGCTCCCTTGAGAATCAACCGGCGACTCGCTTCGTAAAACACCTGGCCGGGCACGGTGTAAAGGTGGAAGCGCGTCTTGAAGCCGCGAACGGTGCCCAGATCGAGGGGCAGGAAGTCAAAGAAGAGCGTGCGGTCGGTCTCTGTGGCCAGAGAGACCATCTTGCCCTTCTGGCCGGTTCCGGTGTGGTCGTAGATCCACTGCAGGTTAGCGGTCTTCCCGCCCAGGCCGGGCCCGTAGTACACAAGCTTGCAGTTGATCTCCCGCGCGGGAAAATTAATGAAAGGCACAATTTCCTCAGGGTTAGGGCAGCCTATTACTTATAGCAATAGCTCCGCGTTGTCGCAACCGCGATGGCGCCTCATGCTTCGCAATTGACACTACAGGCGATTGCAAAGCGAAGCTTCTGGCCGCACCGATAAGCATAGCATTTACAGTGGCTTGCGAAAACCGTGCGAGCCACTCAGGCTGATGACGGCGCGTCGCTCAATTGACCTGCTTCAGTTCCGTGGAGATCAACAGAATCTCGGTGCTGCCGATATTTTCGACCGAATGTGGTGGCAGCGGTGGCGCCCATTGGACCAGCGGCTCGGTCGGAGGCGGCCCCTGCATGCGGCTGTCGAACAGCAAGTTGCCCTCGCCGTCGCGCCGAACGAAATCGCTCTGCCGGGCGACGTAGATGGCGCTGGGCCACCGGTGCGTGTGGACGGGGACGAAGTCGCCCGGAGGAATGCGGACCTCGAGGATCCGGACGTGCTCGTTTTCGAACATGAGCTTGTGGTGCCGAGGCGCCGCGATCACGGCGTCCAGGGAATCCGGCCACGGCCATTCCGGCTTTTGCTTCCTTGACTCGGAACTCATCGGGCGGGTCAGTTCGAAGGGTGCGCCCACGGAAGAGTCGCGTTGGCGAACGCGAATTCGCCGCGCAGAAGATGATAGATGTAGGCGCCGAGGCAGAATTTTCCGAATAGCAACATTGAAAACGCCGCCACGAGTCCCGCTTCGAAGACATACGCGGTCAAAGTCCAGCCTTGCAGCAGCGCCACGCCCACGACGAGCATGAAAGCCGCCGCCATGGCCTGTGCGAATCGGCGCGGACCCGGCGCGGGCGGCAGGACCGTTTTCCCGCGCGGTGCCGCGATTGCGGCATTGTAGAAGCGCTCGAACGGATTGACCGCCGGGAACGCCACATTCCACCAAAGCACCGCAGAAAGCGCGAAGAACAGCACCGCTGCAGCGAAGATCAAGCCCAACACGTTAAGAACGATTCCGACCACCACAAGCGGTCCAACAATCCGCGGCTGGAAATAGAGCCCGGCAAAGTGCATGTCGCAGGTTGCCGGCGGCTCCTCAGTGAACCCCTGCTGCTTCATGAAGTTTCTGACGACTTGAGATGCCATCGAAGTCTTCCTCTACATAACTTCAGCTGAAAACCGGCTCTAAAAAGAGGCACCCGCCCTTCCCAAATCGCCGGGAAGGGCGGGCAACCCTGCGGAGACCCAAACCGAATCACGCGATCGGCGTGCAGACCGACTTCACTTCCGTGTAGAGCTCGAGAACTTCGTGCCCCATTTCGCGGCCCCAACCGGACTGCTTGTAGCCGCCGAACGGAAGCGTCGCGTCAAATACGTTGTAGCAGTTGATCCACACCGTGCCCGCGCGGAGCTGCGAAGCCACGCGATGCGCCTTGGCGATGTCGCGCGTCCAGACGCCGGCCGCGAGGCCATACTCGGAATCGTTGGCCTTGGCGACGAGATCGTCGACATCTTTGAACGGGATGGCGGTGACGACAGGCCCGAAGATCTCCTCGCGTACCACCTTCATTTTTTCGTTCGTGTTGACGAGCACCGTCGGCTCGACGAAGTACCCCTTCGCGCCGTGGCGCTTGCCGCCTGTCGTCGCCTTCGCGCCCTCCGAGTAGCCGGACTCGAGATACCCGCAAACGCGGTTCATCTGCTCCTCGGATACGAGCGGCCCCATGTCGGTTGAAGGATCGAGACCCGAGCCGACGCGAATCTTCGACGCGATCTGCGAAACGCCTTCGACGACTTTGTCGAACTGTTTGTTTTCGACATACAGCCGCGAGCCCGCGCAGCAGCACTGGCCGTGGTTGAAGAAGATGGCCATCGCCGCTCCGGGAATCGTGGTTTCGATGTCCGCGTCGTCGAACACGAGGTTCGGCGACTTGCCGCCCAGTTCGAGCGAAACCTTCTTCAGGTTGCCAGCGGCGGCGTGCACGATCAGCTTGCCGACTTCGGTCGAGCCGGTGAACGCGATCTTGTCCACCTTCGGATGCGACGCCAGCGCCGCGCCCGCCGTCTCGCCATAGCCGGGCACGATGTTCACGACGCCGTCCGGAATGCCCGCTTCCTGAATCAGCTCGCCCAGCAGCAGCGCCGTCAGCGGAGTCTGCTCGGCCGGCTTCAGCACCACGCAACATCCCGCCGCGAGCGCCGGTCCCAGCTTCCACGCGGCCATCAGCAGCGGGAAGTTCCACGGAATGATTTGGCCGACCACGCCCACCGGCTCGCGCATCGTGTACGCGAGGAATTTTCCGCTGGGCTGCGCGGAGAGCGGAATCGTGTTGCCTTCGATTTTCGTGGTCCAGCCGGCCATGTAACGGAACATGTTCACGGTGCCGGGAACGTCGGCCACGCGCGCGACCGTCAGCGGCTTGCCGTTGTCGAGCGATTCAAGTTGTGCGAATTCCTCGCCGTGTTTCTCGACCAGGTCGCCGAGCTTCCAGATCATGCGCGCGCGTTCGGATGGCGCGAGCTTGCGCCACGGGCCGTTGTCGAACGCGGCCCGGGCGGCATCCACCGCGCGGTTGATGTCTTCTTTGTCGCCTTCCGCCACGTTCGCGAGCACGTCGCCGGTTGCGGGGTTGTACGTCGGGAATGTTTTTCCGGACGCGGCGTTGACCCACTTTCCGTTGATCAGCATCTGCCGGGTTTTCGCTACGAATTTCGTTACGTCCTCAACGAGCGGTACTGCCTGGGTGGCTGTGGCCATCTCTTTCCTCCTTCAATTCAAACCGTCGGAATCCGTTTGGGTCGAGATTGTCTCTGCATGCGAGTGTGGCGGCGAATGGAACGGAAGCCGGTACTGGGGACTGACCCACACATTGTGGGATGCACCTTCGCCAAACCGCGTTGAGCGGGGCGTATCATAAGTCCGCCCGACGCGGTTTGACAATAGAGAGAGCGGGATAGCGCAACCGAACGGGTTCGGCTACGCGATCGGGGTGCAGACCGACTTGGTCTCGGTGTAGAGATCAAGCATCTGGTGGCCCATCTCGCGGCCCCAGCCGGACTGCTTGTATCCGCCGAACGGCATCGCCGAATCGAGAACGCCGTAGCAATTGATCCAGACGGTCCCGGCCCGAAGCTCGGCGGCGATGCGATGAGCCTTCTGGATGTCGCGCGTCCAGACGGCGGCCGCGAGACCGTACGGCGTGTTGTTGGCCTGGGCCACGAGATCATCGACGTCGCTGAACGGCATTACGGTGACGACGGGCCCGAAAATCTCCTCGCGCACGACTTTCATTTTCGCGTTCGTATTCACAAGGACGGTCGGCTCGACGAAATAGCCCTTTTCGCCGTGGCGCTTGCCGCCGGTGGCGGCCTTCGCGCCTTCCGAATATCCGGCGTCGAGGTAACCGCAGACTCGGTTCATCTGCTCCTCGGAGATAAGCGGACCAATCTGCGTGGTGGCTTCCATGCCGGGGCCGATGCGGAGGCTCGACGCGATCTTCGATACGCCGTCGACGACCTTGTCGAACTGCTTGTCTTCGACGTAGAGCCGCGAGCCCGCGCAGCAGACCTCGCCCTGGTTGAAGAAGATGGCGTTGGCCGCTCCGGGAATGGCGCTATCGATTTCCGCGTCCTGGAAGACGATGTTCGGAGATTTTCCGCCGAGCTCGAGCGAGACTTTTTTCAAGTTTCCGCCGGCGGCGTGAACGATCAGCTTGCCGACTTCCGTCGAGCCGGTGAAAGCGATCTTATCGACGTTCGGATGCGCGGCGAGAGCGGCGCCGGCGGTTTCGCCGTAGCCGGTGACGATGTTGACGACGCCTTCTGGAAACCCGGCTTCCTGGATCAACTCGCCCAGGAGCAGCGCGGTGAGAGGAGTCTGCTCCGCCGGTTTCAGCACCACCGTGCAACCGGCCGCGAGCGCCGGACCCAGCTTCAGCGTGGCCATGACCATCGGAAAGTTCCAGGGGATGATCTGGCCTACCACGCCGATCGGCTCGCGCAGGGTGTAAGCGAGAAAGCTTCCGTTGGGGCGCGCGGAGAGGGGAATCGTGTTGCCCTCGATCTTCGTGGCCCAGCCCGCATAGTAGCGGAGCTGGTCGATGGAAATCGGAATGTCGGCCAGGCGCGCCATCACCACGGGCTTGCCGTTGTCGAGCGATTCGAGCTGCGCGAATTCCTCCAGACGCTTTTCGAGCAGGTCCGCGAGCTTCCACATCAAGCGGGCGCGCTCCGAGGGAGGCAGCTTGCGCCATGGACCCTTATCGAAGGCCGCGCGCGCGGCCACTACGGCGCGGTCCACATCTTCCTTGTCTCCTTCGGCGATGTGCGCCAGCACCTCGCCGGTGGACGGGTTGTAGGTCGGGAACGTTTTTCCCGAGGCCGCGTTCACCCATTTTCCGTTGATCAACATGGGTCGCGCTTTCGCGACGTACTTGCTCACATTCTCGTCGACGGGAATCGCTTGCGTTGCGGTAGCCATTTGCTTCCTCCTTCGAACTTCCATCCATTGCGAAACGGTGCGCCTTGCGCGCTGTGGATTCTATCGGTTGAAGAGTCCAATGTACACTGCGCTGCCCAGAACGTGGCCTTTCACCGCGTCCTGAATCTGCTCCCGCGTGGCGCCTTGAGGCAAGTCGAGTTTTGCGTCCAGCGCGAGCAATTCGAACGTGTAGTGATGCGGCGATCCGGGACCGGCGCACGATCCCTGAAAGCCGGCCTTGCCGGTGATGTTCGTGCCCTGCAGCGCGCCATTGGGCAGCGGCGCTTCCGGCGCGACGCCTTCCGGCAGCGAGGTTGCATCCGCAGGAATGTTGAAGACGAGCCAGTGCGTGATGTCGGTTGGGGCCTTCGCGATGTGGGCGTCCGGATCGTGCATGATCAGCGCGAGCGTCACCGTGCCTTTGGGAACGTTCCTCCATTCGAGTTCGGGAGAAATACCCGTGGAAATGTTGCGCGGACCGCTCGGGGGCGGCGTGGTGGCCGTGCACGTGTATTTCTGCGGGATTCGGGTGCCGTCGCCAAACGACGTGCTCGATATCACCAGCGAAGGCGGCGGGCCAGGCGGCGGTGTGGGCGGCGCTTGCTGCGCCGCGGCGATGGTTGCTACCGCAAATAGGGACGCCGTCAGAGCCAGTATGCGAGCGATTGCGGAATTCATATCGATTCTCCCAGTCTTGATCCGGCAAATGCAGCCGGGCTATTTTCCGTACGTGACACGCCAGATCGAGTTCGATCCGTCGTCGGTGACCATCAGCGAGCCATCCGTCGCGGCCGCGACTCCCACCGGCCGGCCCCACACTTCACCTTTTTCGGTGACGAATCCGGTGAGGAAGTCGCGATACTCGCCGGTCGCCTTGCCGCTTTTGAGGGGCACGAACACCACTTCGTAGCCCGTGCGCACCGAACGATTCCACGAGCCGTGCTCCGCCGCGAAGATTTGTCCCTGGTATTCCTTCGGGAACTGTTTCTCTTGATAGAACATCAACTGCAGCGACGCGTTGTGCGGCTCCATCAGCACGTCCGGGACGATGGCCTTGTCCTTGAGGTCCGTATGCGGCGAATTCTTGAAGCGCGGATCGGGATGTCCGCCCGTGTAATACCATGGCCAGCCATAGAAGCCGCCTTCCTGCACGTGGGTAATGTAGTCGGGCGGCAGATTGTCGCCGAGCTCGTCTCGCTCGTTCACCGACACCCACACGTCGCCCGTGCCGGGCTGAACCGTGAGTCCAACGGGATTGCGAATTCCCGACGCGTAGACGTGCAGGTCGGAGCCGTCCGGATTCGCGACGAGAACGTCGGCGCGATTGTGCTCGGTGGGATCGGGATCGATCGATGGAACGTTGGTGCGCGAGCCGACGGCGATGAACAGTTTCTTGCCATCGAGCGAGAATACGACGTTGCGCGTGAAATGCCCGCCCGTGCCCGGCTTCGGTGTCTGGCCGAGCTGAGCGCCCGCGGGAATATTCGGAATCACGATTTCGGCGGGACCAGTCGCTTTCATGTCGCCGTTCTTGTACGGAAAACGAACGATCGAGTCCGTATTGCCCACGTACACATACTGGGGATTCGGTCCCAGTGGATAGAAGGCGATGCCGAAAGGAAGAACGAGGCCGCTGGCGAATTCCGACATGTTTTCGTACTTGCCGTCCGCCGTCATTCCGCGGAAGACCAGAATTTTTCCAGGATTGCACTCCGCGACGAAGAGATCTCCGTTCGGCGCTCGTTGGATCAGCCGCGGGCCATCCAGTTTTTCGGCGTAGCGCTGCACTTTGAAGCCGGCGGGCGCCTGCGGCCACGCGCCCTCCGGCTGCGGAATCGGCGGCGTGAAGACAGCGGCCGATTTCGTCGCGTACGGCTCCGGCAGATCGGCGACCGTGATGTGATGGACGTTGCCGGGCGCCTCGCCGTGGAAATCGGTGAACGGGCTGGTCGAATCGCCGCCCGCGCGCGGATCCGCGTACTCAAGGCGAGCCGCGGCCAGAACCAGAAGCAGGGAGCAGAGCACAATCGCAGCCGTTCGGAACGTACGCTTCTTCATATCATTCCCCCCAAGAGACTCCAGCAGAATGGTACGGCCGACCGCTGTGGGTCTTTTCGAATAAGCAGTTTAGTACAACTAAGATCGCTACATCAATACGACTCAATCCGCTCTGGACCCACACGTCTCATCAGATCGGGTAGGGCGTGGGCGAGCGGCGGATCGTCACCCAGCGCAGCTCGGTGAACTCGTCGAGGCCCGCTCTGCCGCCAAAGCGCCCGTAGCCGCTGTCCTTTTCGCCGCCAAACGGCATCTGCGGCTCGTCGTGAACGGTCGCGCCGTTGATGTGGCAAATTCCGAATTCGAGCTTCTCGGCGATTCGCAGCGCCTTGTTTACGTCGCGGCTGAAAACGGCGCTCGACAGACCGTACGGCGTGTCGTTGGCGATGCGCAGGGCGTCTTCGGCGTCGTTGGCGACCACGATCGGTTTCGCCGGACCGAATGATTCCTCGTGATAGATGCGCATCGCGGGCGTAACGCCGTAAACGACCGTCGGTGGATAGCACGGGCCTTGGGCCTTGCCGCCGCACAGGACCTTGGCGCCCTTCGCAACGGCGTCGTCCACCAGCGATTGAACGCGCTCGATGGCGGCCGGCGTAATCATGCAGCCGATCTGCGACTGCGGATCCATCGGATCGCCCATCTTCAGCGCCTGACCTTTGGCCGCGAACTTTTTCGCGAATTCGTCGGCAATCGGTTTCTCGACGACGATACGCTCGGTGGACATGCAGATCTGTCCCTGGTTCATGAACGCGCCAAAGTTCGCCGCGGAAACGGCCGCGTCGAGATCGGCGTCGCCGAGCACAACCATCGGCGCCTTGCCGCCCAACTCCAGCACGACGCGCTTGAGATGCCGGCCGGCGCTTTCGGCGATGAGTTTGCCAATCTTCGTCGAGCCGGTGAAACTGATCCGCCGCGTTTTCGGGCTCGAGATCAGCTCATCGACGACTTCGGCGGCGTCCGGCGGCGCGTTCGTGATGACGTTGAGCACACCCTTCGGGAAACCGGCTTCCTCGAATACGGATGCGATGGCGAGGTGCGTGCCCGGGGACTCTTCCGACGCCTTCAGCACGACGGTGTTTCCGTACGCGATGGGCGCAGCCACGGCGCGCATGCCGAGAATCATCGGCGCGTTCCAAGGCGCGATTCCGACAACCACCCCGACCGGCTGGCGTATCGCCATCGCCGTTGTGTCCGGGAGATCGGTGGGAATCACTTCACCGATCAGGCCGTACGCTTGCGCAGCGGCCTCGCGCAAGATCCCGACCGTGTAGATGCAATTGAACATTCCCCAGCCGAAGGTCTGGCCGGTTTCCGCCGCCATGATCTTCGCGATGTCGGGCATGCGCCGTTCCAACGCGTCCGCGGCCTTCAGCAGCAGGTTGCGGCGCAGCGAAGGAGCCGTCGTGCCCCACGTCTTGAACGCCGCTGCAGCAGCCTCGATTGCGCGGCGCGCATCTTCGCGCTTTCCCGCGGGCACGGTCGAGGCGATTCCGCCGGTGTACGGATTCCGCTTCTCATAGGTCTTCCCGTCCACCGAGCCGGTCCATTCGCCGTTGATGAATTGCTTCTCCTCGCGAGTTGCGACGGCCTGTGGCATGAATTCCTCCCCGAATGAAGAAAGTTTCAGGAGCGGTCAAGTGCGGCGCGTATCGGGACGTTCAGATGCAGCGCGTGCATGCGGAAAAACAGAGGTCGTTCCGCTTACCGCCAAGACCTTCCCCCTTGGCGGCGGAAGTCTACACCACAGTCCGGGATCGCGCGAACACGATTTTGCGGGCGAGCGGATCTCACTTTCGGCTGTTGCCATACCGTGCGCGATGCCTTCGGCCCCACGCGGACATCAGCTTCAAGATGGGCCGGAGGCTCTGGCCGTGCCGCGTGAGCGAATACTGGACGCGGGGCGGCACCTGCGCGAATACCTTTCGGTTTATCACTTCATCCCGCTCAAGCTCGCGGAGATGCTTCGTCAGCATTTTCTTGGTCGTGCCGGGAATCAACCGTTGCAGTTCGCTGAACCGGCGGGTATTGTCCTCGAGATAGAAGAGGATCAGCGGCTTCCACTTGCCGCCGATCACTTCGGCCGTCAGCTTGACGGGGCAATCGGTGCTGTTCATGGTTCCCTCCGGAGGTACCTGGTGACCAAGAGGTGCCTACTGGCGAATCCGAGACTCTAGCCTAGAATCGACCCCTTTGGCTAGCGTTCGGCACCCAGCAGCCAGGAAAACGGAAATCTGTGATCGTACGACGGAGGCAGCGATGACAACGAAAAGACCCGTGGTCGTCTATGGCGCGAGCGGATATTCGGGGCGTCTCACGGCGGAGTATCTGCGCGAGTACAACGTGCCGTTCATTGCGGCCGGGCGGAACAAAGCGAAGATTCAAGATGTGATGAGCCGCGTCCCCGGCGTCGAGACCGCCGACTATGAGATCGTCGAGACGGCGGGTTCGGTGGCCGATCTCGTCAAACTGTTCACGGGAGCGAAGGTCGTCTGCAACACCGTCGGACCGTTCATCTACTACGGGCCGGCGGTCGTCGAAGCATGTTTGCAGGCGGGATGCCACTACCTCGATATCGCGGGCGAACAGGCTTGGCATCGTGAACTCGAAGAGAAGTGGAGCGCGAAATTCGCGGCAAAGGGACTCGTGCTGGCCGCGGGCACGGCCTTCATGTCCGCGCCGAGTGACGCGGCGGCGCGCGTGGTGCTGGAGTCCGGCGGCATCGACAGCCTCGAAATCCTGACGATGTTCGACGGCATGCCCACGTTCGGGTCGACGCAGACGATCTTTGCCGTGATTCAGACCGAGGGATTCTATCTGGACCAGAATAAGTACAAGCCGTGGCAGCGCGCAGTCGGCTATGAGGCGGTCGTGCCGGGCTATATACGCACGCAGCTCGCGCTGAGTTGGGGAGGCTTCCCGCACCCGGTCTGGTACAAAGACCATCCGCAGGCCGCGAACGTGAAATCATTTGGCGGGCTGCTGAACCGCCAGATCATGGAAGGCGTTCTGGCCACGGAAAAGCACTTCGAGGAAGCGATTCGTCCGCTTCCGAAGGCGGAGCAGGAAAAGAAGCTGGCCGAAATGGCTAACTCTGTCCAGACAGGCACTCCACCTCGCGAAAACTCACGCGAACAGCGGACGATCGATGTGGTGGTCGGCCGGGGAACCCTGGAGGCGGCGCAGGTGGTCCTCTTCGGAACCTGCTGCTACAAGCAGACCGGCCTGATGCAGGCCTTCGCGGCGCACAGCTTGATCCATCAGCCGCCTCAAAAGGTTGGCTATGCTTCTCCCGCGGCGGCGTTCGGCCACCGGGAGATTCTGAGGACACTGGAATCACACGGCCTCTCGAAAATGAAAATCTATTCCTAACAGTCGCCGGCCGGGCGGCTTGGGCTATTGGAAATCTTTCGTTCCATATTGCGGAACGCTTTTCGAAACGAATCCCCGACCGAGAAAACAGGTGTACAATCTGGCCCCGCTTTCGGATTCAATAGGTAAGGTCCCGGACAGCATACCGGGGGGGACAAGATAATCCTTATTGGGAGAATAGTGTCATGAGCCAAAGCTTGGAGGACGTACTTAAGGCTGCCGGGAATCCGGTGAACATGCTCCGCAACTCGCCGATCGGAGCATACGTGTACCCGGTGGTCCCGTCCGAATATTCGAACTGGCGTGACGAACAGAAGGCCTGGCGAGAGACGGCGGTGCTGTTCGACCAGTCGCATCACATGGCCAACCTATACGTGAAGGGGCCGGATGCGCTGAAGATGCTTTCGTACTTGGGCACGAACAGCTTCGCGAATTTCCCGGTGAATCGCGCCAAGCAGATCGCCCCCTGCAGCCACGACGGATACATCATCGGAGACGGCATACTGTTTCACTTGGAACAGAACAACCTGGTCTACGTGGGGCGCGCGCCGGTGGCAAACTGGCTTGAGTTCCACGCCACGACGGGCGGTTTCAACGTGGAGATCAAGCGCGACGACCGGTCACCTTCGAATCCGGGCGGCCGGGCGGTGGTTCGCATGACGTACCGCTTCCAGATTCAGGGACCGAACGCCAAGCAGATAATCGAGAAACTGAACGGCGGGCCGTTCCCCGAGATCAAGTTCTTCAACATGGGCGAGATCAAGATCAAGGGCCGCACCGTGCGGGCGCTGCGTCACGGAATGGCGGGCGCTCCGGGCTTGGAGATCTGGGGACCGTACGAAGAGCGGGACGAAATCCGCGCCGCGATCGTGGAAGCAGGAGCGGAATTCGGGCTGAAGCAAGTAGGCTCGCGCGCGTACGCGTCGAACACCTGCGAATCGGGCTGGATTCCCTCGCCGCTTCCGGCGGTCTACACCGGCGAGAAAATGAAGTCGTACCGCCAGTGGCTGCCTGCAAAGGGCTACGAAGCGACGGGCTCGCTGGCCGGCAGCTTCGTCTCGAACAATATCGAGGACTACTACAACAACCCGTATGAGCTGGGCTACGGGATTTTCGTCAAGTTCGACCACGACTTCATCGGCCGCGAGGCGCTGGAGAAGATGTCGAAGCAGCCGCTGCGCAAGAAGGTGACGTTTGCGTGGAACGGCGACGACGCCGCGAAGACCTACAAGTCGCTCTTTGAACCCGGCGATCCCTATAAGTTCCTCGACCTGCCGATTTCGAACTACGCTTCCTCGTCCTACGACAAGGTCGTGAACAAGAGCGGCAAGGTGGTGGGCCTTTCGATGTTCGCCGGATACAGCTTCAACGAGCGGTCGGAGCTGTCGCTCGGAGTGGTGGACCCGGACGTGGAGATCGGGACGGAACTCACGCTGGTGTGGGGCGAAGAGAACGGCGGGACGAAGAAAGCAACCGTGGAACGCCACAAGCAGCTCGAAGTGAAAGTGGTGGTCAGCCCTGTGCCGTACTCGAAGGTCGTCCGCGAGACGTACGCGGAAGGCTGGCGCACGGCCCACAAGTAACACGCAAGCCGTTTCATCACGGTTCATCAAAGGCGGGTTGGCGGTACCGGCAACCCGCCTTTTCCTTTTGGAAGGGTTCCCGCCGACACACCGCCGAGATTCCAGTCTCCAGCTGGGCGATTTGTTTTACAATGTGAAAAAAGCTTCCATATTGATCGCTCACTCGGCGCGTCGATCCGCGCCAGGATTGCGGGTACAGACAGTGGCCAGCGCTTCCCGTCCGCGAAAAAAACGCAGCCGCGCCCGGAATGAGATTGGATCGAGCAAGTCCCTTCAGAAAGCGATCCGAATTCTGCTGCACATGGGGCAGCACGGCCCTGAGATGGGCGTCACGCAAATCGCCACCGGTCTCCGTCTGAACAAGACGACGGTGCACCGCCTCCTGAACGCGATGGGGAAATTCGAGCTGATCGAGAAGAACGCTGAAACCGACCGCTACCGGCTGGGCCTGAAACTGCACGAACTCGGCAGCAAAGCCGTTGAGTCTAGAAACGTCCGGACGGAGGCGCACCGATTTCTGCTGGAACTGTCGCGGGAATCGAAAGAGACGGTCAGCCTCGCCGTTCCGGGGCCGGGCGGAGCGCTGTGCCTCGACCGTGTGGATTCCCCGAAAACGATCATCATCGTGCGGACAGCGATCGGTTCGCTGTTTCCGCCGCACGCCGCGGCCGTCGGCAAGGCGGCGCTGGCTCATTTGCCGGAACACGAAATCGACGCAATTCTTCTCTCGAGCGGCATGCCGCGCTACACGGCCTTTACGAAGACGCGCCTCGAAGATGTGAAACAGGAGCTGCGTGAGGTCGCCCAACGAGGGTACGCGCTCGACAGTCAAGAGGTGGAGCGAGGTCTGAGCGGCGTGGCGGCGCCTGTGCTGGCGCGGGACGGCAGAGTGATTGCGGCCGTCGGGATGACCGGTCCCACGGTGCGATTTCGCGGGAAGGAGTTGGCTCAGAAAATCGCACTGACCAAAGACACAGCTGCGAAAATCGCCAGCTGCCTCGGCAACTACGAGGCCTCCTCGATCGAGCTATAGAGTGGTCGCAAAACGCAACTTAAGAATGCCATCCTGAACCAGTTATCATATTTGAGTGCCGCAGTGGCGCACGGGCAAGACCACCGAAGGGAGATTTGCAGACATGGCGCAGCCATACCGAGCCGATCACGTAGGAAGCTTCTTGCGACCGCCCGATCTTCTTTCTGCGCGAGCCGGCGGAGCCGATTCCAGCCGCCTGCGGTCGATGGAGGACCGCTACATTTTGGAGGTCCTGGCCAGGCAGAAGGAGCTGGGATTCCAGATCTTCACAGACGGCGAGCTGCGACGCCGCAATTTCATGAGCGAGTTGACGGACGCCGTCGACGGATTCGACATGCACGATTCGATCGCGCGCGACTGGGACGCGTCGCGGGAAAAGCCCAACGTGGCGTCGGTGACGGGAATCGTGAACAGAAAAATCAAGCGGATGCACCCGCTGACGGAGCGCGAGCTGCCGTTCCTGAAACTGCACAGCCCCGGAGACATCAAGATGCTGCTGCCGAGCCCGACGCAGTTTCCGGCAATTGCGTTCAAGCGCGGGGTAACCGACAAGGTCTACAAGGATCACTCCGCGCTGCTGTGGGACCTCGTCGAAATCATGAAGCAGGACACGGCGCAGCTGGCCGCGGAGGGCGTGAAGTACATTCAGATGGATGCGCCGCGCTACAGCTATTACCTCGACCCGAAGTGGCGCGAGTGGATCAAGAAAGAGATGAATCAGGACCCGGAGGAGGCCCTCGACGAGGCGATTGCGGCCGACAACGCGTGCTTCGACGCGGCGCGCCGACCGGGAGTGACGGTGGCGATTCACCTGTGCCGCGGAAACAACCGCAGCCACTGGTACGCGGAAGGCGGCTACGACGCGATTGCGGAGAAACTCTTCAATTCGCTGCGGGTTGATCGATTTCTGCTGGAGTACGACGACGAACGTGCAGGCACGTTTGAGCCTCTGCGCCTTGTGCCGAAAGACAAGGTCGTGGTGCTAGGGCTGATCACCACCAAGAAAGCGCAGATGGAAAAATCCGACGAGATCGTGCGGCGCATCCAGGAAGCCGCGAAATATTTTCCGCTCGAGAACATGGCGATTAGTCCGCAGTGCGGCTTTGCTTCGACGGCGGAAGGAAACCTGCTGACCGAGGACGAGCAGTGGGCGAAGCTGAAGCTGGTCGTGAACACGGCGCGGCGCGTGTGGCACTGATCCTCTCAACAAACCGCCGCGACAATCGGAGGATGAAATCTCAGTGGCCCGGCGTATAGTGTGCGGGCCACCGGCAGGGTATCCATTATTCGGCGATGATCTTTCACCTTAACCACACCCGGCGAGAGTCCGCCGCCGCAAGCGCCAGCGAAGTCGTCAGCACGTTTCTGACGCTCCTTGAAGAAGGCCACCTCAGCCCGGCGCAATTCGCGCGCATGCAGGTCTACCTGGACTGGCTCCAGTACAAGCAGAGTTTTCGCGAGCCAATCACGGTGATGAATGGGACGTCAGGTGCGTCCGGAGATTCTTCCCGCATTGAAGTTCGAATCGACTCCCGGCAAATCGCGCCTGGCTCCCTGAGGGCACTGGTGCAGCAGGCAATCGCGCCGGATGCTCTGGCCCCCCAGGGCGAGAGGCGCGGCCGAATCTATCTGGAGGATTTTCGTTCGCTCCGTTCCAGCATCGTTTGGGACTTCAATCAACTCTATTGGCAGCGGCTGAAAGACTGGGAACAAGCCACTGGCAAGAGTTACGAGCGGGCGCTGCCGGGCGGGGCGTCTGACGGCCATCATCCGCAGGCCGTCGCGGATTCGGCCGATCACTTCTGGAAACTGCTCAAGGAACTGGACGCGCGCAATCAGCTGCCCGCGGAAGTTTTTATTCTGGAAATCGGAGTAGGGCTCGCGACGCGGGCCGCCATGTGGCTCGACCGCTTTTGCGCGCTCGATCAGGAGCGCGGCACCAATTTCTACCCCCGCTTGCGTTTCCTGCTGGGAGACTATTCGCTCTCCACACTCGAACGTTCCCGGCCTGCCGTGAAGAAGCACATCGACCTTTGCAGCTTTATCGCGCTTGACGCGCTCGACCCCACGAAGGCGCTGTCATTCCTGCGCCACAAGATCCTTCACGTGCACTCTACAAACATGTACGACAACCTGCCGGACGAGGAAGTGGTCTGGCGCGACAATCGCCTGCATTGGGTGCAGGTGCGCGCCTACATCACCGACGCCGATGCCGGGCAGATCGGGAGCAGTTGCGGCGTGGCGCCGAGCGAGATCCTGCGGACCATAAGGCGCCTTCTCGAAGTGGGCGCCGATGCCCTGCCCGATCGCGACAAAGGCATGGCGTTCTGGATGGAGGTTTGGAAATCGATTCGGCTGGAAGAGCGCTTGATCGACGCCGCCGATCTGCCCGAAGTTTCGCTCCCGGCCGGATTGAGCTACGTACAGATGGAGGACTTTCTGCGGGACGCTCCCGGGGATCTGCGTTTCCATCTCAGCTCCGGGGCGTTGGAAAGCTTTCGCAACACGCTGCCGCTGCTTCATCCGCGCGGCTATCTGCACGTGCAGGACATTTTCGTCACCGATCTGCACGACTACTGCATGGGATTCTACGGCCCGGGAAAACTCGACGGTTCGATCGTCAACTGGGTCAACGGCGCGCTGCTTCGCGAAGTGGCGGAGCGGGCAGGGTATGACCTGCACTTCGCTCCGTTTCCATACCGTGAAGGCTCGAAGACTTCGATCTTATATACGACTCAACGGGAGTAACGCGAATGACTCTTCCGACTCTTCCTACGACGATGGTGGGCAGCTACTCGATGCCGGGATGGCTCGAGCGGCTGAAGACGGACTATTTCGCCCGCCGGATCACCCGCCACGATCTCGACGAAATCCACGATTGCGCCGTCCGGTCCGCCATCAAGGACCAGGAAATCGCCGGCCTCGACATCGTCACCGACGGAGAGCTGCGCCGCGACAACATGATCGACTATTTCGTCGAGCGGTTGCCCGGAATCCACGTCGACCGAGCCTCCAAGAAGTTCTACTACGACTTTTACGATAGCGAGGTGCTCGGCAAGATTCCGATGGCGGCGCTGGGCCTGGTCGACGACTTCAGGTTTCTTCTCGCGAACACCGAGCGCGAGACGAAATTCTGCATCACGGGTCCTCATTCGCTCTGTAAGCGCGTCCGCAACAAGTACTATCCGAGCGACGAAGCCCTCGCCACGGATATCGCGCGCGTGATGAACATGGAGTTGAAGGAACTGGTGAAGGCCGGCGCGAAAACGATTCAGATCGACGAACCCTACTATTCCGGTTTTCCGGAAGACCTCTCGTGGGGCGTGTCAGTGCTGAACACGCTGGTCGATGGCGTGGACGCGAAGATCGCGCTGCATATCTGTTACGGCAACCGCTACGGCAAGCCATCGTGGGAAGGCAGCTACCGGTATCTCTTCCCGAGAATTCTGGACGCCAAGATTCATCAGCTCAGCGTGGAATTTGCGCGGCGAGGCGGCGAAGACTTGGATCTCTTTCGTGAATTCCCGCCGCCGTTCGAGCTCGGCGCCGGCGTGATCGATGTAAAAGATCAGGCGGTCGAAACGCCCGAGATCGTGGCGGAACGAATTCGAAAGGTGATGCAGTTCGTGCCCGCCGAGAAAATCGTCGTCCTGCCGGACTGCGGATTATTCCATCTGCCGCGCGACATCGCATTCGCCAAACTTCGCGCGATGGTGGAGGGAACGAAGATGGTGCGCAAGGAGCTGAAGCGCTGAAACCCGCTGCCGGCCCGCCGCCTTTGAACGCCTCGGACATCTTCCGAATGCGCTCGGGCATCCAGAGTTGTCAGCAGGCGCCGGCATGGGCTCCGCTGGCCGCGTGTTCTTAGTCTCGTTGGACGCACGGTTTCCTTTTGGACCCAAGGCTCCTTTTGGGACTTAGGACCGGCGCAGCAAGTCAAATTGCTAGACAGTTTCGCGGCGTTTTGGATACTATGCGGTCGTAATTTTCGATGCCAGCCAGTGCCACTCTCGCCGTTCCGCCGGCTCCTTTGCCGATCAGGTGTGTTTCGACGGACGGCGTGAAGCTCTCCGATCGGCGCGAATTCTGGGAAACGAGCACAAGCTCCGTCTGCGGCTCCCACGAAGTCGAACTTCTCGGCGGCGAGCCTTTCCGCGCCGAGCTGGAACATGCGGAAGTCTCCGATCTGATTCTCGCGCGAATCGACACCAAGACTGCACACCGGGTAATCCGAACGGATCCGATGGCCCGTCGAGAGGATCGACATTTCGTCAAAGCCGTGCTCCTGACGGGCGGAAGCTGCCTTCTGGAACAGAATGGCCGCGAAGCCTACCTGCGCGCCGGGGAGTGGAGCATCTACGACAATGCGCAGCCATACACGATGACGATCCCCGGTCGAGCGCAGATGTTCATCATGTTGATTCCAAGGGACCGGTTCGTGGCTCGAAACGTCGGCCTGCAGAATCTCGTCGTCCGGCGCCTTTCCGGGCGAACCGGGATCGGCAAGCTCATCTGGAATTTGGTGTCGAATACGTTCGATCAGATTCCCCAGATCTTGGGGGCGGCCAGCCACGATGTGGCCGGCATCGTGATTCAGATGACCCGGCTCGCGCTCGGCGACTCCTCCGGTGACATATCGTCCGTGGATTCGAAGTCCGTCTTGCGGGACCGCATCAAGCTCTACATTGCCGGCCATCTGGCCGACCCTGATCTATCGCTGGCGAAGCTCGCCAGCGTGACCGGTTGCACCAAGCGCTATCTGCACATGGCCTTCGAGGCGGAGAACGTTTCGATCTCCGATTACATTCTCCGGCAGAGGCTGGACCGCTGCCGGCAGGATCTTCTCAACCCGGCCTGCGCGCAGCGGTCCATCACCGACATCGCATATTCGTGGGGCTTCAACAACTCGAACCATTTCAGCCGGTGCTTTAAGCAGTCCTTTGGCGCCTCGCCGAGGCGCCTGCGCTCAGAGTCTGCACCCCGTCTGGCCGGTTCCGAGGTAGAGCGCAAGTCTCGCCGCATACTCGCTTGAACGCGGCGGCCCCACGCCAGCCTGCCCTGGGGCCTGATCGGCTACTTCCCTCTGAGATAGGTTTTTCTTCCCCATGGGGAGAGACCCCGGGAAAGCCGTTTCGCTACCCTTTCGCAAAGCGAACGACGCAATTGGTGTCACGGGCTCACGGGTGGGTTGGGCCGACACTGGAGCGGCCAACCCGAGTAAAAGCTTGACAAATCGTGACATGGGCGTTACACATGCAGCACTTCCATGCCCATGTACACGGCGCTGTGGGGCGTCGTTTGGGGGTCGGCGGGTGGCTTAATCTCGAAAGGGGTGCACGATGAGGGTACGTTCCCTACTGCTTGTTGTTCTCGCGGTTGTGGTGTTCTTTGGCTGCGTTAACTCCGCGTTCGCGCAGGGCACTGCCAATGCGCAACTGAACGGCACGGTGACAGACGCCAGCGGGGGCGCCGTTGCGGGCGCTTCGATCACGGTGCGCAATCCGGCGAACAATCTCTCCTATAGCGCGACCTCGAACGACCGAGGGTTCTACGCGATCGCGAACCTGCCGCCGGGCACCTACGAATTGAAGGCCTCCTTCAGCGGGTTCGCCAACTATACGCAGACGGGGATCGTGCTGGAAGTCAGCCAAGTCGCGACCGTGAACGTCGCGCTACAGGTTGCCTCACAAGGCGAGAAGATCGTTGTGACGACCGAAGCGCCCGTGATCGAGCCCACGAAGACCGAGATCAGCCAGGTGGTCGCGACACAGCAGATTCAATCTCTGCCGATCAGCAACCGCGTTTTCACGGACTTCGCCCTCTTGACGCCCGGCGTGGCCACGAGCCGCACCAGCGTGGGCACCACGTTTACGGAATTCGAAGTCACGCAGATTTCGTTCGGCGGCATGCGCTCGTTCAGTAACGAGATCACGGTGGACGGCGCGGACTACGTCAATTCGGCCAGCGGCATTCAGCGCTCCACGCCACCGCAGGAATCGGTGCAGGAATTCCGCGTGGTGAACAACAGCTTCGGCGCTGAATACGGCCGGGCGGTGGGCGGCATCGTCAACATCGTGTCCAAGGGCGGCACGAACGATTTCCACGGCTCCGTCTACGAATACTTCCAGAATAGCGCGCTCAACTCGCGCAACCTGCTGCAGAAGCCGGAGCCGGGGCTGCAATCGGTGGAGTTGCCCGACGCGTTCCGCCAAAATCAGTTCGGCGCCACGATCGGCGGTCCGATCAGCAAGGACAAAACTTTCTTCTTCATCAACTACGAAGGCAAGCGCCGCGCGGAGTCACCTCTGTTCCCGCCCGACCTGGTCAACAACATCCTGCTGATCGACCAGGCAAAAGCGCAGATGGGGCTCGCCCCCGAGGGCTGCACTGCCGGGCTCGCGACGTGTCTTCCTGCTTACACCGGCGACCCGAACAGCATTACGCAAGCTCAGGCACAGTCGTTCTTGAAGACCACTCTCAAGACCGGAGACGACGACACGGGCTTCGCGAGATTCGACTACCAGATAAGCGCCAACAATCGCCTCGCGGTCCGCTACAACGTGGAGGACACGCGCGCTCTCGGGCAACTGATCGGAAACACGCTTGACGGCGGCGGCATCGGCGTCCCCAGCGGCGGGCGAGACCTCTTCATTCGCGATCAGTCTGTTGTCGCGAGCCTGGATTCTTCTCTGACACCCAGCTTGATCAATACCGCGCTGTTCCAGTATGCGCGACGGCACTACAACTTCTATGGCGCTACGGGCCAGCCGGATTTCAGCATTCTGAACGACCTCGAGCTCGGCCATAACTTCGGTACGAACGACAGGTTGTACGAGACGCGCCTCCAAGCCGCCGATTCTTTGTCGTGGGTCAAGGGCAATCACGTAGCGAAATTCGGACTCGATGGCAACTATCTCTTCAGCCTGGAGAATTTCCCCGGTTTCATGCCCGTGCGCATGCTGGTGCCGACGGGAGGTGGCAATGCCGGGGCGTGCCTTGCGGCTTTTTCTGAATTCTTCGCGTTCGGCGACACCTGGCAGGCAACGGCCCCTGCCAGTCCCGTCAAGGACGCAACCGCAACCTGCCCGGTCAATGGCGACAATGGTGTTGTGTTCACGTACGCCGGTGTGTCGTTGCCGACAGATCCCAATGCCTGCTCCGGTACCGATCCTTGCGCTCCGGCAATCACGACGACGTCCAATACTCTGAACACTTCGACATGGTCAAACGCGTATCCCCCCTCGCTGTTCAACGGTTACACTCGCCAGATCGACCATGGCTACTGGGGCCTCTTTGCTCAGGACCAGTGGAGGATCACGCCAAAGCTGACCCTGAATTACGGCTTGCGATGGGATTACGAGACGGGCCTGGCGTCATACGTGAACAAGGACTTCAACGAATGGCAGCCGCGAGTCGGCCTGGCGTGGTCACCGGACAGCAAGACTGTCGTTCGCGCCGGATTCGGATTATTCTTCGACCGGCAGAATCTGACCTTCTTCTTCGTGCCGAATACACAGAAGATCATTGCCGGCTACCAGTGCGGCAACCACGCGCCAGCGGACATCGTTAGTGTTTGCCAGGAGTCCGATACGCTGCCGCAGGAATTCCCCAACATCCAGTCCAATCTCGGGCAGTCCAAGCAGGGCTATCAGATCTTCGGATTCCCGGCTGCAGCTAACGCGGCGGGCAATGCGGCGAGCATCATCGCCACGGGCGCCTACAACTCCGCATTCCCGGCTATCTCGATGTCGGGCACTTGCGCCACGACTTTTGCCTGCGGCATCGGTGAAGGAGGCATGGATCACAATTCCAGAACTCCATATGCCGAGCAGGCGAGCTTGCAGATTGACAGGCAATTTGGAAGGGGGTTCGCCATCAATCTCGGCTACCAGTTCGTCGGTGCTCACAAGCTGGTCCGAGGTAACAACATCAACGTGCCCTGCCCTGTGGGTACGACGGATGACGGCCAAGATCCCACCAAGGGAGGCACTGCCACCGACCCGAACCTGTGGCCTCTTGCACCGGCGTTCCTCGGCTTTACGGACTGGGTTCCGGGCAAGGTCAATCCGAACGGCAGTTTCTCCACGTGCGCCGATGGCGTTCCGACACTTGGGACGGGGGCCCTCGCTGGTCTCGGGCCGTGGTTCCAAGGCGCTGGTCCCGCCAGCGGTTTGCAGACGATGAGCTCTGGGCTGGAGGACTACAACAACGACGTCTCCAATGCCGTGTATCACGGCGGCACCGTGACCGTCATCGAGAGGGTTAAGAACTTCAACCTGACGGCCAACTACACCTACTCGCACACAATCGACAACGGGAACTTCACGACGTTCATTAACCTGCCGGTGAACCAGTTCGACTACAAGGATGAGCGCGCGAATTCGAACCAGGATGCCCGCCACCGCCTCGTAGCGAACTTTACGGCGCTGGGACCCGAGGACACTTGGGCGCGGCACTTCACGCTCAGCAGCATCGTCACCCTCCAGTCCGGACGCCCCTTCACGATCTTCTACGGAGCGAATACGTTGAACGACGTGGCGGGCGGAGCAACGGACCGCGTGGGCGGCGCTCCCGTCGTGGGCCACTGCGCATCAGCGAGCACCTGCGCGACGATGATTGCCAGGAACACCTATGTCGGCGATCCGCTGTATGCCTGGGACTTGCACCTTGGACGCTATTTCCAACTCACCGAGAAGATCAAGATGGATCTCAGCATGGACGCGTTCAACCTGCTGAACCGGTCGAACGTGGATGAGGTAACGTCGATCTACGGTTCGCCCGTTTTCTGTGGCGGCGTCATTCCGCGCCACTACCGCGATGCCACGAGCCGGGCGATCCAAGCCGGATCGGGGTCCATGGCATGCCCTGTCGGACAGACCGTGGTTCCTGGCGGATCCCTTGCCAATACGCCAATTAACACTCTGCCACCAGGTCTTGGCCCCGGTTTCGAACCATCAACTTTGTTTATTCCGAATAACCCGAATGTGACGTTCGGCTTGCCGAGGACGATGCTGAACCCGCGGCAGTTCCAGTTCGCGGCGAAGTTCTCGTTCTAGTCGCAAAGTTCAATCACGACGGTCTACCGAAGGCCGGGCGCAAGCCCGGCCTTCTTTTTTTCGCGCTGTTCTTCCTGGAATTGCGCGGGCTCTGCGGGACACAGCAGCTGTTGTTCGCGGCCTGCCCCGGTAGTATTCTTCGGCCCCTCAAGAAGGGGGCAATTCCTGCTGGCGGACATCCTCCTTTTTCGAGATTTCGGACATCACGCCGGAGAATCGTCCTTGGAAACGTTTGTCCTGGTGCATGGAGCGTGGCACGACGGGTCCGCTTGGGATTCGGTTGCCCAACATTTGGAGCGCAAGGGCCATTGGACCTTGGCACCGACGATGGCGGGCCACGGCAAGTCTGCCGCGCGAAACGTCGATCACGCGCAATGCACCGACTCCGTGATTCGCGCGATCGTCGAGCGCTCGCTGCGCGACATCGTCCTCGTTGGCCATAGCTTCGGCGGCACCATCATCTGCAAGATCGCGGAGGCGATCCCGGACAGGATCAAGCGGCTCGTGTTTCTGAACGCCTTCGTATTGAAGGACGGCGACAGCCTGATGGATGAATCGCCGCCGCATTATGTGGAACTCTTCGAGAGGCTGTTCGGCGAATCCAGCGACGGCACGGTCATGATCCCGTTTCCCATCTGGCGCGAATCGTTCATCAACGATGCGGATTTGGAAACGGCGAAGTGGACGTACGAGCGGCTTTCGCCCGAGCCGTACCAGCCGTGCAAAGACAAACTCGATCTGAAGAAATTCTACTCTCTGCAGACGCCGCGGAGCTTCATCAACTGCACCGAAGACACGGCGCTGCCGCCGGGCGAGTGGGGCTGGCATCCGCGCATGTCGAGCCGGCTGGGGCTGCACCGGCTGGTGCAAATGCCGGGCAGCCACGAAGTGATGTACACGAATCCGGCCGGTTTGGCGGAGAAGATTCTGGAAGCGGGTCGCGATTGAGGCTCCCGGCGGAGACGGACGGAGACCCGTGCTGAAACTGGACACAAAACCCGAGGCGATTGAAGTCGATGTCGCCAAGTCCGCGTTCGTCATCGTCGACATGCAGAACGCGTTTGCGAGCAAAGGCGGCACGCTCGACCTCGCCGGCGCCGATCTTTCCGACGCGCCGCGCGTGGTGCGCACGATTCGATCCGTGCTCGACGCCGCGCGAGCGGCGGGGCTCACAGTTGTGCACCTTCAGGTGGGATACAAACCCGATCTGAGCAACGCTGGCGGCCCGCGCTCTCCCAACCATTACAAAGAGACCGCGATGCACTTGATGTGCACGCGGCCGGAACTGAAGGGCAAGCTCCTGACCGAAGGGAGCTGGGATTTCGCCGTGATCGACGAGCTCGCGCCGCTGCCGGGCGAAATCGTCGTCACCAAGACCCGCTACAGCGGCTTTGCCGGCACGACGCTCGACTCGCAGCTTCGCGTTCGCGGCATCCAGTATCTCTTCTTCGCGGGCATCGCGGCCAACGTCTGCGTCGAATCGACCCTGCGCGACGCCTACTTCCTCGACTACTGGCCGATCCTGCTGGCGGACGGCACGATGGCCGCCGGCGGGCGCAGCCTGTACGAGGCGACCCTCTTCAACGTAGAGTCCTTCTTCGGCTGGACAATCACTTCAGAGAAACTGCGGACTTCCCTCGGCGCACCGCGCGGGTGAGGCTCCCCGCGGTTGTCACCCGGGCCGTCAATTCACCCGCCGCGGCGAACATAGAGCGCCTCAACAAACTGTGGCAGAATATCGGCCGCCGATGAGCGTGAAGAGCCGAGCCGGAGCCGCAGGCGTCAGAAAAGTTCGCATGCGCACGTCCGGCGCATCGATGCAGCCCTTGCCGGGCGGCGGCTTTCTCATTAAGCCGGATGAGGCGCTGCGGCCCTGCCCGAAGGTTCTGACGGATCGCATCGAGCATTGGGCCGAGGCTTGTCCTCAGAAGATCTGCATTGCGAAGCGCGGCCCCGACGACGAGTGGCGCAGCCTGACCTACGGGCAAGTCTGGGAATCCGTGCGCGGCATCGGACAGGCGCTGCTCGACCGCGGCCTTTCGGCCGAACAACCGGTCGCGATCCTTTCGGAGAACGATCTCGAACATTTTCTCCTGACGCTCGCGGGCCAGCACGTTGGAGTCCCCACGGCGCCGATTTCGCCGCCGTACTCCCTGGTATCGAAAGATTTCGGCAAACTGCGCCACACGCTGAAGACGATCACACCGGGGCTCGTCTTCGTGTCGGACGGCACCCGCTACGCGCAGGCCATTGAAACGGCTGTCGACGCGCATATCGAAGTCACGGCCACGACGGCTCCTGCGGACCGGCGCAAGGCCAGTCTCTTTGCCGACCTCCTCGAAACCGCGCCGACCTCGGATGTCGAAGCGGCGCACAGTCGAATCGATCCGGACGGCGTGGCGAAGTTTCTGTTCACGTCCGGCTCGACGGGCGTTCCGAAAGCGGTCATCAATACGCACCGCATGATTTGCAGCAATCAGCAGATGATCGCGCAGATTTTCGGCTTTCTCGAAGACGAGCCTCCCGTGATCGTCGATTGGCTTCCGTGGAACCATACGTTCGGCGGCAATCATGATGTCGGCATCGCGATCTATAACGGCGGCACTTTCTACATCGACGACGGCAAGCCGGGGCCCGGCTGGATCGAGAAGAGCGTCCGCAATCTCCGCGAAATCTCAACGACGGTTTTTTTCAATGTCCCGAAGGGCTATGAGGATCTGCTCCCCTTCCTGCGCGCCGACCGCCAGTTGCGCGAAACATTCTTCCGGCGGCTCGGCTTGATGTTTTACGCGGGCGCGGGGCTTTCGCAACCCGTCTGGGACGCCTATCGCGAGCTCGCATTTGAGACATGCGGCGAACGCATTGTCATGGCCACCGGCCTGGGCTCCACGGAGACGGCTCCCATGTCGATCCAAACCACCTGGGAGACGGATCGCGCGGGAACCATCGGCATCCCAGTGCCGGGCGTAACCGTAAAGCTCGTCCCGCGTAGCGACAAGCTCGAAGCCCGTGTGCGCGGACCGAACGTGACGCCGGGCTATTGGCGCGAACCGGACTTGACGCGAAGGGCGTTCGACGAGGACGGATTTTATTCTTTCGGTGACGCTGTCAAGCTGATCGATCCGAACGATGTGAACAAAGGGCTTCTCTTCGACGGGCGCCTGAACGAGGACTTCAAGCTTGCGAACGGCACGTGGGTGAGCGTCGGACCGCTGCGGGCCCGTATCGTGGCTCATTTCGCGCCGTTCGTTCGGGACGCAGTGATCGCCGGCCTGGACCGTGATTTCATCAGCGCCATCATCTTCGCGGATCCCGATGCATGCCGCTCGCTCGCGCCGGAGCTGGCGGAGCGCGCCCCGTTGGCCGAGGTGGTCCACCATCCGGCTGTGCACGCCCGATTTCACGCTTTGCTCAAGAGCTTCGCGCAGCAGGCCACGGGCAGTTCGAACCGCGTCGCGCGCGCCGTCGTCGCCGATGAGCCGCCGTCGCTCGACGCCGGCGAGATCACCGACAAAGGATCGTTCAATCAGCGGGCCGTTCTCGAGCGCCGGGCTGCGCTGGTCGAAGAGCTGTATGCGGCAGCTGCCCGCCCCGGTATTCTCACCTGCTCCTAGGGTGAGTTCCTGAGGCAATTCGCGAATTGGAGGCTTGAGTTCGAAATGGACGAGAGTGTCGAGTCCGTTCTGGCCGAATACGAGCGCCGCGGCGCCGAAGAGTGGAAACTGCGCGACCGCATGTCGGAAGAAGAGTGGATGGGCCATCGCGACGAATTCCTGATCTCGATTGGCCGCCATACGGGACGGCTCCTCAATATTCTGATCAAAGGCGCCAACGCGAAAAACATTCTGGAAGTCGGTACTTCCTACGGACACTCTACGGTGTGGCTGGCGGAGGCCGCGCGCGCCACCGGCGGGAAAGTCGTGACACTCGACGAGAAAGCGAACAAACAGGAGTACGCCCGCCGCATGGTTGCGAAGGCGGGCCTGGCCGCGCACGTCGACTTTCGCCTCGGCGATGCCCGCGAATCGATCGCTTCTCTTCCCGGGCCTTTCGATTTCGTCCTGCTCGATCTTTGGAAGGACCTTTACATC
Source organism: Verrucomicrobiia bacterium (assembly GCA_035500255.1). GTDB lineage: Bacteria > Acidobacteriota > Terriglobia > Acidiferrales > UBA7541 > Palsa-295. Next base: position 137,316 of record DATJXJ010000051.1, read on the forward strand.
CCGTGCTTCGATCTCTTCTATCCGAAGCTCCGCGCGGGCGCATTCGTGGCTGCAGACAACATGCTTCAGCCGGAAGGCGCGCGGGCGGCCGCGCGGGCCTATCGCAGGCACGTACACGGGAAACCGCGGATCGATTCAGTTCTGCTGCCGGTGGGAAGTGGCGTGGAGATCAGTCGCTACGGGGATGTGCTCTGACTCTGCTGCAGGTTTCGCGGGAGCCTATCGCCCCCGCCTCAAATCGTCGCTGAGGATCACGGCGGCGGCGACGTCCTTCATGGACTTCCGCCGGCTGCGGCTCTCGCGCTGCAGCGTGAGGTAGGCCTCTTCTTCATTCAGCTTCAGATCCCGCTGTAAGATGCCCTTGGCGCGTTCGATCATTTTCCGGGATTCGAGCCGGTCGGAAAGCTGCAGATTCTCGCTTTCCAGCCGCGCGCGCTCCACTTCCGCGCCGACCAGGAACCCGAGCGCGGTGATCAGCCCGATCTCGCGCGGGCTATAGGAATATTCGGCGCGATTCTGCACGTTGATCACGCCCACCAGTCGTCCGCCGCTCACCAGCGGGACCGACAGAAAGGCCTCGAAGCGGTCCTCCGGCAGCTCGTTGAAGAGCTTGAATCGGGGATCGTTGTACGCTCCGGAGGTGACCACCACCGGTTCCCGGTGTTGCGCCACCCAGCCGGTGATCCCCTGGCCGACTTTCATTTTCAATCGGCCCAACACGTCCGGGTGCGGATTCTGGGAAGCGCGCAGCAGCAGGTGCTCGCCTTCAAGGACGTACACCATACAGGAATCGCACTTCACTACCGACGACACGACTTCGACTACGTCGCGAAGCACATCGGACAGAGGCGCCGCAGCAGACATCCGATCGGCCACCCGATTGAGCAGCGCAATGTCGGAGATGTCGGCCGGACGAACGGTCGGATGGTCTGCGGGCGCGCGCGAGGATGCACCCCGGGCGGCAGATGAAGGCACGATCCACGGGGTGGCCATGCAGAAACGCTAACAAGCAGCGGCGGATCGGGCAATTATCCCTTGGTATAAGGGCCGGCGGCGGGGGAAGTTCAGCGGCGGAGTTTTGGCTTGAGTCTTTCGGCCATCCGAACGAGCTCCGCGAGCGAGTCCGCTTCCATCTTTTCCATCACCCGTCCGCGGTGCACTTTCACGGTGATTTCGGTAACGCCCAGACGAACGGCGATTTCCTTATTCATGAGTCCCGTGACCACCCATTCCATCACTTCCCGTTCCCGCGGTGTGAGTTTGTCGTACCGGGCCCGGAGGCTCCGCAGGGCAGCCTCTTCTTTTCGCGCGACTCGGTCCCGGTCCAGCGCCTGGTGGATCGCGGTCAGCAACTCGGGCTTTTGGAATGGCTTCGTCAGGAAATCAATGGCGCCGGCCTTCATCGCGCGCGAAGTCATTGGGATATCGCCGTGGGCGGTAACAAAGACGATGGGGATGCGAACGCCGGACTTCGCCAGCTCGTCCTGAAAATCGAGCCCGTTCAGGCCGGGGAGCCGGACATCGAGCAACAGGCAGCTGGGAACATCGGGGCGTCGCGCCCGGACAAACTCTTCCGTCGAGCCGAACGCTTCCGATCGGAAGCCGATGGACTCGAGCAGGTTGCCGATCGCGTCCCGGACAGAGACGTCGTCGTCGACCACAAAGATCATCGGGCGCGTCTCACTGGTTCTCATTGGGTCCGCTCAACGGGAGCGTGAATTGGAATGCAGCGCCGCCATCGGCGCGCGCCGCCGCCCAGAGTTTCCCGTTGTGCGCCTCGATGATCGACCGGCTGATCGAAAGTCCCATACCGATTCCCTGCGACTTCGTGGTGAAGAACGGATCGAAGATCTTCCGTTCGACTTCCGGAGTGAGGCCCACGCCGGAGTCCTCAACGCTCACCCGGATTCCGTCCGGGCCTTCATGGCGAGAGCGAACCGTCAGTTCACGGCGATCGCCCGGCATGGACCGCATGGCGTCCAGCGCGTTCATCATCAGGTTCAGCACCACTTGCTGCAGCTGCACGCGGTCGCCCCGGAGCCGCGGCAGATCGGGAGCCAGATCGGCCGTCAGAATCACCCTCTGCCGGTTCGCTTCGTCGCGGAGAAAGACGGTCAGCTCCAGGATCACCTCGTTGATGTCGAGCCAATCGCTGGAATGAGCCTGCTTCGAAAAAAGCGCGCGAATCCGCCCGAGCACGTGCCCGGCCCGGGTGCCGTCCTGGATGATCCGGTTCACTGTCTGCCGCGCTTTCTCGATCTCGGGCGGATCGGCCGAAAGCCATCCGGCGCAGGCATGGCCGTGCGCGACGACCGCCGTCAGCGGCTGGTTGATTTCGTGCGCGATGGAGGAAGTCAGCTCCCCCATGGTGAGAGCGCGCGAAAGGTGAGCCAGCTCCGATTGTGTTTGCCGCAGCGCCTGCTGCGCCTGTTCGTGCTCATCCATCGTCCGTCGCAAGTCGGCGTTCGATTTCTTCAGATCCGCGGTGCGTTCGGCGACGCGGATTTCTAATTCGTCCCGCGCCTCTTCCAGCGCCTCTTCGCTCTTCCTCTGCGAAGCACTCACCCAGCTCGCGACGATTGCGCACGCCACGAACCCGGCGAAATAGGTCACGTCCGTCGCATTGATCGCAAACGACTTGTAAGGACGGACGAAATAGTAGTCAACCAGAATCGTGGAGACGAGGACGGCGAACATCCCACCCGATGTCCTGCCGAACCATGCGCTCGCCATCACCGCGGCGAAAAATAGAAACAGAAAGGGATACGGGAAAAACCGCTGTATCAGGAGCGTGCACACGAATGCCGCGGTCACAAACAGGAGACTGATGCCGTAGCGCCAAGCGGCCGATCGACCGATCTTGATCGGAGAGGTGTTCGTGCCCGGAGAATCTCGTTTGATCAGACCGCTCGCACTGTCGGCGCGTGCGGCGTCAGTGCGTCCACTGTCGCGGACCGGCGATTGTTGGAAATCGAACTTCCAGAATCCACTGGTCGCTTTCGAGCTCATAGAATTTGCAAGCGCCGCTCTTCACCAGCGCGCTCACGAAATCGGCCGCACGTCCCAGGTGTTCGTCTGCCCGGACTACCGGAGAGACCGGACCTGCGACCGGATCCAGCACGCCGCACCCTTCGTCCAACGGTATTAGTACATGCATCGGCAGAGGCTAGCAAGGCGCACCACGGCTGTCCAATTCGACATTTCGATTGGAACGATAGCGTTCTCTCTGGATTACTCCGATGCGAAACAAAACAGGAGAGTTAGAGTCGCAGTAATGGAGGTTTTACCGCTTTGGCTGCGGCTTCGGAGGGCGCGGCAGCAGCTTCATGTCCTTCACCTTCAGCTTGTATTCGGGGTACATCGTCTCGGCGCCGCCGCGCGTCGCTTCGTAGGGGACCCCATACCGCGCGGCGAATTCCGTCAGAAACTTGTTCCCGCCCGGCAGGTGATGCGGCACCACCCCTTCGGGCCGGTCGACCTCATCCACCGGCTCGCACGGCCAAGGCGCCATCTCGGCCTGCGGCGCGTACGTAAAGTCCACCGTGCGAATCAAAGGCTCGGTCAAATAGACGGGATCGTACGTGATCACGGCGACGGTCAGAATATCGCCGTGCCGCATGATGTGCTCGCTCGCCGTCGCCAGATCGCTGCGCGGCACTCCGTTCAGCCCGAGCCAGTTTTCTTTCAGGTGCGTCGTACGCACCACCAGCATGTCGCCTTCCCACGAGCCGGTGGAAAATCCGGCGTACGTGTGCGCCGCGTAATCGGGCGGGTGCGGCCGACCGTCCATCCAGATCGTTTGCTCCGCGCCGTACGCGGAAAGGTGCGTGTGGTAGGCGATTAGCTTTTGCGTTGCGCGGTCCACTTCCTTCCAGATGTGCAGATTCGAAGGGCCGCGCCAGCCGTAGTCCGATCCGTGCTGTCGGCACTGGTTCTCCGGCAGCTCTACCAGGGCAGCGTCCCAGCTGTCGGCCCTGAGCCGCGCCGCGTCGTTGATCGGCAGGCCCAGATAGTCGCCTATCTCGGCGCCAGCGAGTCGCTCTGTGCGGTCCTCGAAGAACGTGACCGCCCACATGCCGGACGGGTCGATCTGCGCGAATGCAGGACGGCCCAGCGGCGCGGCCAGTAATAGCCCCAGCGCCAATAGTTGCCCGATCCTGCCCCACCAGCCCTTGGTCATCGCGCGTCCCCTTACTTCGCCCTTCATCCACCCGCGCTTTTATCACAGAAACGCCCGTTCACGTCGGCAAAAGTCAGGGCAAGTCGCCAGGGTACTTCTCCGCTCACTCCAGCCGCCGGGAGTTGGCTGCCCGTTCGCGTTGGGATAGTATTGCGCCGAATGGATCGAGAACCCAGGAGTCGGGCTCGAATCGGCCACCGCCAGACGAGTCAAAACATGCCAAAAGACCTGACACGAAGAGAATTGATGCGCCGCTCGCTCGCCGCGGGCGGTTTGTTCGCGGCCGGATCGCTGATGCCGGTCTCGTCGGCGCTGGCCGGCCAGGCCACCGAAAAATCCGCCGTGCAAACCGGCGCTCACGTTCCCGCGACGCTCGTTGACGGCAAGGTAGTGCAGCCGCGCCGGGAACTGCCCGTCCTGCAGAAGACCAGCGTCTTGGTCGTCGGAGGCGGCCCGGCGGGAACGGCGGCCGCTTTCACCGTCAAGCGGATGGGAGTCGACGTCACTCTCGTGGAAAGGTACGGGTATTTGGGAGGCCTCGCGACGGGCGGCCTCGTGCTCGGCATATTTCCTCTCTACGACCGCAGCAACAAGCAGGTGATCTTCGGCATCGGCGAAGAGCTGATGAAGAAACTCGACGTGCTGAAGTACGGCATCATCGACCGCGGTAAGGCGCCGACGTATCCGACGATCGATGCCGAGGCCTTCAAATTCGTGCTGGCGGACATGGTGCTCGACTCGGGCGTCACGGCCTATCTCGATTGCTGGGGCGTCGACGCGATCGTCGATGCAAAGGGCGCCGTGAAGGGCGCGGTATTCGAGAGCAAATCCGGGCGGCAGGCGATTCTGGCCGATATCGTCATCGATTGTTCGGGCGACGGCGATATCTACGCAGCCGCCGGCGCCGCGTTTGAGAAAGTGAAGACCAACATCGGCCTGATCAGCCGGATCGGGAACATCGACGAAGTCGATATGGCGCCGGGACGCGGATCGGAAGATCCGAGCAAAGCTCAAACGGGGAAGCCCGGAGGGACCGGCGACGCGCGGCCCTCAAAGGGTCGTGTGAACGACTTCAACGGCCACGCCGGAAACTCGACGCCCGCGCCTCACATGAACTGGCTGAACATGCGAGGCCCGGTCGGCGACGCCCTCGACGTCTCCGATCTGACCTCCATGGAGCTGAAGCACCGTCGCGGAACGTGGAGCAATGTCGAAAAGCTCCGCCAAAAGCAGGGGGACGAACAGGTCTACTTGGCTGAGACCGCTCCTCAGCTCGGCGTGCGGCTCAGCAGGCTTCTCGACGGCGTGCAGAAGCTTACCGTTCAGGACATTCGCGGCGGCGCCAAGTTCAAGGACGTGATCGGCTATTCCGGCGCATATGCGAACGCTCCCGAGTTTCAGATTCCGTACGGCTCCCTCGTCCCTGCGAAAGTCGAGAATGTTTTGGCAGCTGGACGATGCATATCGGCCGAGTTCGACGTTGCGGACATTACCCGGCTGATTCCGGTTTGCTGGGTGACCGGACAGGCCGCGGGCGTGGCCGCCGCGCTGTGCATTCAGGACAAGTGCAAGCCTCGCAACGTAAACGTGACGAAGCTCCAGGACATCCTTCACCGGCAGGGGGCGTATTTGGGATGACGCTTCTTCGGCGCGTGCCTCGGCGGCTGATTCAGCTGACGTGCTTCGTGGGCGCGGTCGTGCTGGTTTGGCCGGTGCTGCCTTGGGCGATTGCGCCGAGATTCTTCCAACAAGTCAGCCCGTTCGTCACATTGTCATCGAGTATCGCTGCGCGCTCCATCGGCGTGGGAGCCGTCTTCGCGCTCGTCGTCGCCGTCGTGAGTTCCTTCAAGAAGCGATGGTTCTGCCTCTATCTCTGCCCCACCGGTTTTCTGCTCGAGAATGCCAACCACGTGGGCCTGCGCAAAACGAGCTGGTGGAGCAAGTGTCCGCCGGTCGGCAGATACGTCGCGATACTTACTCTCGTAGGATCGGTGGTCGGCTATCCGGTGCTGCTGTGGATGGATCCTCTCTGCATTTTCAGCAGCCCGTTCGCCATGAATAAGGCCACGAATCCGGTCTCCGTTTTCCTGGTTTGCCTCGGCTTGGGTGTTCTTGTCGGAGCCACTTTCATCTTCGGGATGCTCTGGTGCGTGCGCATCTGTCCGCTCAGCGGGCTGCAGGACATGCTGTACGCGACACGGAAGGCACTGTGGACTCGAATGGCTGCGAGCGCCTCGTCCGGAAGATTCAACGTCGCCCGGCGAGTGTTCTTCGCCGGCGCGGGCGGCGCGGTGCTCGCGCTGTGGGCGCGCCGAGCCGGAGCAGCGCGCCAGCGCAACAGCGACACGCTTCTGCGTCCTCCCGGCGCCGTGCCCGAGGATCGCTTTGGCGGGCTTTGCATCCGCTGCAACAATTGCGTGCACGCGTGCCCTTCGAAAATCATTCATCCGGACACGGGTCATGAGGCGGGTCTGGCGGGCTTCGGCGCGCCGGTCGTCAAATTCGACCGGGACTATCAGTATTGTCTGGAGACGTGCAACTCCTGCACGCAGGTCTGCCCGACTGGCGCGTTGACGGCGCTTCCCCTTGCGCAAAAGAACAAGTACATCCTCGGCGAGGCACTCGTCGACAACAACGTCTGCCTGACTGCGCTGGGCAAGAAGGAATGCAACGCGTGCGAGCACGCCTGCCCCTATGACGCCGTGAAAATCACGTGGGATGAGGATCAGTACATCGCCTACCCGGCGGTCAACGACAAATGCATCGGCTGCGGAGCCTGCGAAGTCGTCTGCCCGACCACGCCCGTCAGAGCCATTCGCGTGTGGACCCAGAAACCCGCATAGTCCCGGGCCTCCCAAGTGAATTCAGAGGAGCAACAGGCGGGGCGGGATTGGGAATGATCATTGATCCTTTCCCGCCCATTCCTCTGACGAGCGGGTCGAAGTCTCAGGACGTTTCGCGCGTCGCGAACCACTGAATTGCGCCACGGCGCCGCGACGGACCGAACGGAGACGGCCCGTTTTCGGAATTTTCACGGAATCGTAACCTGATCGTTGTGTCCCCGACATAGCGTAAGGCTCTCTGCTCGTAAATTTCGGAGGACACGAGTCCGTGAAAACTAAAGCTTTCCGTCTTGCTCTTCTTGTCGTCACGTTCGGCCTGTTTGCCACAACGCACTCCCAGGCGCAGACTCTGCCGCTGCTCGCTCAGGGTACGCTCGACCAGTCGCGAGCTGGTTCGTTCGCCGATCTTTCCGGCCTCACCTACACGCTTGAAAATGGCGTCCCCGCGAACTCACTGGGCGGCTTCGGGTCAGCCCTTTGCTACGCGTCGGGCAACACGTTTCTGGCGCTGCCCGACCGCGGGCCGAACGCCGTATCCTACGATTCGAACATCGACGACACCGCCAGCTACATCAACCGATTCCACACCATCACGATGGACCTGGCGCCCAACACGTCCGGCACCGGGCTGCCGTTCACGCTGACGCCCAAGCTGCGCGCTACAACCCTTCTGTGGAGCCTGACTCCGCTGGTCTACGGCGCCGGCGACACCATCGTCGGATCGGGCGCTCCGCCGCTCAACAACTTCTTCGTGCACTTCTTCACCGGCCGCTCCGACAACTTCGATCCCAACCGTAATTCCGGCGATCCGCGCGACGCGCGGTTTGACTCCGAGGGCATGCGCCTGTCGAACGATGGGCTGCGCGTGTACATCTCCGATGAGTACGGTCCTTATGTGTACGAGTTCGACCGCCTGCTCGGCGTGCGGCTCCGTTCCTTTGCTTTGCCGGACTCGTTCTACGTGACCACGCTGTCCTCGATGGGCGCAGTCGAAATCGCCGGCAACGTCTCCGGGCGCGTGGCCAACAAGGGTATGGAGGGCCTCGCCATCACGCCGGATGGGCGCACGCTGGTCGGCATCGTCCAGAACGCCTTGATCCAGGACGCCAACGAGGGCGCCACGAAGCTGCTGCGGATCGTTACCATCGATATCCCTTCCGGCAAAGTGACGCACCAATACGGCTACCTGCTCACGGCCGGCTCCGGCGTCAGCGAAATCGCCGCGCTCAACAATCACGAATTCCTGGTGGACGAGCGCGACGGCACGGGACGCGAAGCCAACGTGCCCCCCGGCAACAGCACGAAAGCCAAGGTCAAACAGCTTTTCAAGATCGACCTGGATGGGGCGGTTGACGTCAGCGCCATGGATGGACCCACGGCTGCCGCGAACGCGGTCCCCAAGACGCTCTTCCTCGATATCGTCAAATCGCTCACCGCGGCCGGTATCGCATTGGACGAAATTCCTTCGAAGATTGAAGGCGTCGCGTTCGGCCCCGACGTGAAGGTGGGAACGGACACGGTACACACGCTCTGGATCGCGAACGACAACGATTTCGTCCAGAACGTGAACGACTCCAACGGAAACCCGATCCTGAATCCGAACCAGTTCTTCGTCTTTGGCGTCAAGGACTCGGACCTGGGCGGCTCGGTATTCGTGCCGCAGCAGTTCCGCAAGTTCGGGTTCGGCTGGTAGCGCAGTTTGCCGGGGCGCGGACGCCGACTCGAGCGTCCGCGCCTGCGACTTCATGGGCGCTGGAGATCGTGGTGAGGCGGGCTTGCGCCGCAGCTCCCGGCTCGCGGTCGCGCAAACGAATTTCTACGGATGAGACAAGAGGGAATGGCGCGCCCGGAGAGATTTGAACTCCCGACCTTGTGCTCCGGAGGCACACGCTCTATCCAACTGAGCTACGGGCGCGTTTTCAGCAATTCCACTGATTTTATCCTGCCCTGCGCAGCCTGGCAAAGCAAACCGGCGCACGCCGCCGGGCGCGGCCGTTCCCCTTTCTGCGGCGCGGTGAACCGCGGCCCGAATGGTATAATCCCGCTCCTCACGCTCCATGACAGGATCGCTCGCACATTGGCTGGAAATTGCGGGGACGCGCGGCACGCGCGTTCTGGTCATCACCGTAATCGCCTTCGTTCTCACTCGCATCCTGAAAATCTTGACGGCCCGGCTTGTCCAGATCGCCAAAGGCCAGGCCCGCGGCGCCCAGATGCGCGAGAAGCAGACGCGCACGATGGCCGGCCTCCTCTACAGCGTCGGCAGCACTCTCATCGTGGCCGTGGCGATCCTCATGGCGCTGCCCGAATTCGGTTTCAACATCGAGCCGGTCGCTGCGGCGGCGGCCGTCGCCAGCCTGGCGTTCGGTTTCGGCGCGCAGACTCTGGTGAAAGACCTGATCAACGGCTTCTTCATCGTCTTCGAGGATCAATACGTCGTCGGCGATCTGATCCAGCTCAATGGCGAAACGGGCCGCGTCGAATACCTCACGCTGCGCCGCACCGTCCTGCGCAACGTCGCCGGTGCGATCGTCACGATTCCGAATTCGCTGGTCGGCCAAGTCGCGAATCTGAGCCGCGATTGGTCGCAGGCGTTTGTGGACGTCACCGTGCCGTCGGACGAGCTGGTCGGCCGCGCGCTCGCGACGCTCGAAAAACTCGCCGGCGATTTCCGCAACGATCCCGATTGGTCGCCCGCGCTGCTGGACGGTCCTCGCGTCCTCGGCGTAGAATCGCTTTCCTTGGACGGCACGGTTCTTCGCTTGCAGGTCCGAACCGCTCTCAATCGCAAAGACGACGTGGCGCGTGAGCTGCGCCGCCGCATCAAGCTCGGCTTCGAGGAGTCGCGGATACCCCTGCGGCAGGCGCATCAGGTGGAGCTGCATGGGCCCGCCGCGCCGCCGCAGGCTTCGTAGTTTGTGGTGGCAGCGCATATTTCGCATTTTCATCCAACCATTCCAATGGAGGAACCGATGGGAGACGTGACGCACGATCAGGCAAATCTTCTGCTCCGTTTGTACGAACTGCGCCGGGAACCGCGCATGCGCGAGGCCCGCGACTGGTATTTCGCGAATTTCAATCCGTCGTCCCTGGAGGAGCTGGGAAAGCAAACGCCGCCGGGAAGCGCCGCCAACGCTTCGATGCGTATGGTCATCAGCTACTGGGAAATGGCGGCGAGTATGGTCAATCGCGGCCTGATCGACGAGGACTTCTTCTTCGAAAACACCGGCGAGCAGTGGCTCGTCTGGGAGCGCATCAAGGCGTTTGTGCCGGCGATGCGCGAGCGCAGCAAGAATCCCCATCAGTACGGCAACCTCGAAAAGCACGCCGAGCGGCTTGAAGCCTGGCGCGAAAAGCGCGCGCCCGGATCGTCGGCCGCCTTCCGCCAGATGGTCGCGCAGATGCGGCAAGCCATGCAGCAGAAGGGAACTTCCGGGAATTAGCGTCTCGATTCGCTTGCGGCGCGGCTCCGTTCAGGGCCGCGCTGCGACACCCCTCCAAGTGCCCAAGTTCTCTCGGGCATGCTCCTTCGGCGGATTTGCGGCAGGGGAGCTTGGAGGCGCGGGTGGGAATCGAACCCACGAATGAAGGTTTTGCAGACCTCTCCCTTCCCACTTGGGTACCGCGCCAGGGCATACAGTATAGCGAAACCGCGACCCGGTTTCAGCCTCGGCCGGTGCTTCTCCGCGCGCCTCGTTCGCGCTAAAGTGAAGGAAATGTCGAGCGTGACTGCGCTGTCATGAGAGGCGGAAATCGATGATCGCGATTGCCTGGATGGTGGCCGCCGTCGTGGCCGTTGCCGCGGTCGTGGCGGTGATCGTGCGCTCGGCCACCCAGCGTTCGACCGCGGAGCTTTCGAGCGTTCGCCAGGAAATGCAGGCTTCGCTCGCCACGCAGAACCAGAGCATGTCCGCGCAGATCAATCATCTGATGCAGTCCGTCACCCAGCAGCTCGGACAGGTTCGGCAGGAGCTGCAGACCGGCGTCGCCTCCAGCGGCAACCTTGCCACACAGGCCCAGCGCGAGGTCGCGCAGCGCCTCGAGTCTTCCACGAACGTCCTGCTCCAAATGAGCCAGAAAATCGGCGAGGTCTATCAGACGAGCCAGGATTTGTCGAAGGCCGCGCAGACGCTGCAGTCCGTGCTCGGCGGCGCCAAGACGCGCGGAACGCTCGGCGAAGTGACCCTTGACCGTATTCTCGAAGACGCCCTGCCGCAAGGCGCTTACTCGACGCAATACCGTTTCGCTTCGACCGGCGCGATCGTCGATGCCATCGTGCGCAGCTCCGATCACATCCTCTCGATCGACTCGAAATTCCCGCTCGACTCCTACAGGCGCCTGCTCGAAACCGGAGAGGACGCCCGCAATCAATTCTCTCAGGCCGTCCGCAAGCACGCCGACTCGATCGCGGAGAAGTACATTCTTCCGGACGAACACACATTCGACTACGCGCTGATGTTCGTCCCGTCCGAAGGCGTCTATTACGAGCTGCTGATGACCGAGGATTCGAAATACGGCCGCCTCGACGAATACTGCCGCAGCAAGCGTGTCTTCCCCGTTTCGCCGAACACGTTCTACGCCTGCCTGGGCGCCATCGCCATCAGCCTGCGCGGTCAACAGATTGAAGAAAACGCCCGAATGTTGATGGCCAATCTGGCGGGCGTGCAAAAGCAGTTCGAATCTTTCGCCGACGTCTACGAAAAAATGGGCACGCACCTGCGCCACGCCCAGCAGAGTTACGAGGACGCGGACAGCAAGCTGACGCGCGCGCGGAACTCGCTCGAGCAGATGTCGCAGGGAGCGCTGCCCGACTCCGCGCCGAAGGCCCTCGAATCCGCCACGGGGAAGTAGCCCGCTTCGCGCACGTCACAGTGCGGCGAGCGCCGCGTCGAGCAAAGTGCGGAAATCTCCGGCGATTGTGCCCTGTGAAATCCGCCGCAGCTCGGCTCGCTGCTTTTCCACGTCGCGCGGGCGCCGCTCCACGTCGCGTGCCATTTCGCCAATCTCGCGCTGCAGTTCCTGGGGCGCCAGCGCCGCCGCCGCCCGCAGATATCGCGCGGCCGAGCCTGCATCGCGAGCAGGCAAAAGGCTTGCGCCAAACGAGAAGTCGCCGGACGTCAGCGCCTGCACCCGAATCGTCGCGAGATTCTGCGCGCCGCCATTCGTCACCAGCTCCTGCACATCCCCTCGCGCGAACCTGAGCACGCCCGGTGTCCGATTCTGTACGGCGATCCCGAGCTTCAGATTTGAGCCCCGCACGCGCACGGCAAGCTGGCCCCTTGCTCCGGGCTTCAGCGCGGGGCTCGGCGGCTCGAATTCCAGAGAGACGAGCGTGGTCGTCGCGCTCCATTGCACTCCAGGCGCTTCGATCGACAGCAATGCGGGACCCGGCTTCGTCTCCGGCGCAGCCAGCGCGACCAGACAGGTGGGCGACGCCGCCATCACGAGCGCCGTCTTGCCGTTGATCTTCACCGTGTTGGCGTCCGCCTCGCCTCGCAGGCCGGCGCCGCAAATCCAGAACCGGTCTTGCGTAGAAACCACCGGTGGAAGCGTGATCGCCTTCGGCTCGCTCTCCGCCACGGCCGGATCGATCAGCGCCGCCGCTGAAGCGCCCGATCCTTTCACCAGCAGATAGTCGCCCGCAGCCGGCACGGTGAACGCCGCCCGTCCCGTGCGATCCGTGGTCAGGCTTTCGCCGTCGCTCAAGTCGACGCGAACGCCCGGCGCCAGTTTTCCGTCGACGCCGAGTACGGCCAGTGTGGCCGGATGCCCCGCCATCAGCTTGGGAGGAAGGACGACCGTCACCGTCCAAGTCGTAAGCGGATTCGCCCGCTCCTGGGGAGAGCGCGCATGCAAAGCTGCAGCCAAGGCACCAGACAGCACGCTTGTCAGAATGCAGAAGGACGCCCTCGCACGGCGAGCGGCAGCCGAACGCAGGGCTTCGTCAACTTCCCGCGCGATTCTCATGACCAGCTCAATCGTCAAGCCGCACGACGAATGTCGTCAGTTGTTCGTTCGACCGCAACTGGCTCGCCAGTTGCTGCGCCGCGCCTTCCGTCGTCATTCGCCCCACGCGCACGCGGTAGAACAGGCCATTCGGCGAATCGTACAGCGCGATATTGACCGGAGCATAGCTCATCGCCAGCCGGTCGCGAAGCCGCTGCGCGTTTTCCTGCTGCTGAAACGCTCCGACTTGCACGCCGAAGAACCCGACCGTCGGATTCGGTCCCGCGATCACCTCGAGGCGCACCGGAGCGGTCCCCGGCCCCACCATTCCGATCGCCTGCGCGGCCGAAAGCGAAAGATCGATCACACGGTTCGCGACGAAGGGACCTCGGTCGTTGATGCGCACTTCGGTCTGTTTGCCGTTGTTGAGATTGGTCACGCGAACGACGGCGCCGAAAGGCAGCGTCCGGTGCGCGGCGGTGAATTGATGCATATCGTAAATCTCGCCATTCGACGTGCGATGGCCGTCGAAGGGGTTTCCATACCACGAGGCCACGCCCTCCTCCACATACTCGCCGGGCAAAGCGGGCTTCACAACAGCAGGTGGCGCCTTCGGAGCAGGCGCGGGAGGCGCTGTTTCAGGCGCCCCCGGCGCTGGAGCCGGTTGCTCCGGCGGCAATTGGACGGGCGGCTGCGTCGTGCGCGTTCGGTGGGCGCATCCCGCGGCGGTCAGCGTGAGCGCCAGTGCGAAGGCCAGCCTCGCCGGGAACGTGCTCTGCCCGGAAGAGGAAGCCGGTTGCGCGTTTGCCTGGAGAACGGCAGGCCAGCGGAGGAGCGTCAAGGAGCGTCCTGACTCACTTGTTTGGACTCAACTTCGGTATTATAGGAACGCGCTTATCTTCTCGCAAGGAATCGCACTCGATTGGCACTCTCACCCCGTCTGCGCTGGCGACTCGACCAGATCCGAAGGAAGACCGGCGGAGCCTTCAGCAGCGAGAAGGAACCGCCGCGGCCGAAGCTTTGCCCTTCCTGCGGCACGCTAGTGGGCGCCACGTCCACGCACTGCCACCAGTGCGGAGCGAATCTGACTTTCTCTCTCGCCGCGGCCAGCAAATCGCTCGGCCGCTTCATGCCGGCGACGTCTCCCGTCACGTACGCCATTCTCGCCGCGAGCTGCGTGCTCTATGTCGTCTGTCTGCTTTCGACGGTCAGCCGGACGGGCGCTCCGGCGGCGCCCAGCGGGCTTTTCGGGCTTCTCGGCATCGGAGGAATCGAAGGCGACGTCCTGTATCGCCTGGGAGCGTCGCTGCCTCTCTACGCGAATCTGATCCAGCCGTGGCGCTTTGTCACCGCCATTTTTCTCCACGGCAATCTCGTCCACATCGTCTTCAACATGTGGGTGCTGATGGATATCGGCCCCGAAATTGAGGAGCAGTACGGGTCGGCGCGCTACCTGTTTCTCTACGTGGTCACGGGAATCTGCGGCTATCTCGTCAGCAGCGGCCTTGGCAGCAACGCAAGCGTCGGCGCCTCGGGCGCGCTGCTCGGCCTGATCGGCGTGCTGCTCGCCACCACGATCGGCCGGCGAAGCGCGGGCATGCGAATGCTCCGCGGGCGTCTGATCCGCTGGCTGATCTATCTGGCGGTCTGGGGATTGCTCGTTCCGGGCATCGACAACTTCGCTCACGTCGGCGGTTTCGTTGCGGGATTCCTGCTCGGAAAGATCATCGCGGACCGCCCTCCGGCGACACCGCAAGAGCGAAAGCTTGCGTACGCCCTTGGATGGTCAACGGCTCTGGTCGTCGTCGCGAGCTACGTCAAGATGGCACTCTGGCTGCGCACCATCTCCTGATTCCGCATCCGCCTATGGCCCCGCGTGGAGCCGCCGCGAGACGACAATGGCGTAGTGAAAACCCGAGATCACGACGAACCCTGCGACCATGTATCCGCACACTTCCCGCGCGACCCAGAGCGCCTGATTCTCCGACACCGCAAGCACCAGGACCAGAAAGATCAGCAGCAGCTCGAAGAACGTCGTCGCCTTGCCCCAAATGCTCGGCGGAAACGGCCGGTAACCGACGGAGAGCAGGATCACCGCAGCCGCCGCCAGCACCAGCACGTCCCGGCTGAGGACGAGGATGGCCAGCCACCAGCTGATCTTCGACTTGAGGGCCAGCACGAAATACGACGACGAGAGCAGCAGCTTGTCCGCGATCGGATCGAGGTAGGCGCCGAGCGGCGTTCTCTGATTCAGCCCGCGCGCCAGCCATCCATCCAGCCCGTCCGTGAAGCCCGCTACGACAAGGATCGCCAGAGCGATTCCGTACCTCTCGTATTCGATCGCGATGATGAAGAACGGCAGGAACGCGAGGCGCAGAAACGTCAGCTGATTCGGGACCGTGAGTATCCGGCTGTTCATGGTTTTGCGTTACGCCGTGCGACGCGCACCCGGTCAGGCGAACTGCGCGAGATAGTCCGCCAGCGAACGCCCCACTTTTCTTTCGAACATTTCGGCTAGAGAGGGAATGGAGCCCCGCGCTTCGTCCAGCGCGATCCGCTCGATCCGCAGCATGGGGAAAAACAGAGTCGGCAGTCCGATGCGGTCGCCGTCCGGGTGCAGCACCTGGCTCACAAAATCGTCGAACGAGCCGAGATCAATGCCGCGCAGCGTCACGCCCGCGTTCGAAATGTCCACCAGCTCGCCCCACAGCCGTTCCTTCGGGCTGTGCAGGCTCAGCACCACGATCGAATGCGGCTCCATTGCCTCTCCTGGAAGACCGTGAAACGCGTCTCGTTGCGCGAATCCTACCGCCGAACCGTCTCGGGCATCAACGAAATCGTCTTCAAGTCAGGCGCGATGCGCAGCGCCGGCTCCGTCACTTTCTGCACGGCTTCGGGCGTCGTCCCCGCCGCCACCTCGCGTAGCAGCAGTCCTTCGGGTGTCACTTCGATCACGGCCAGCTCGGTCACGATCAGGTCGACCACTTCCACGCCCGTGAGCGGCAGCGTGCATTTCTTCACGATTTTCGCGCCGCCCTCTTTGGTCGCGTGCTCCATGGCGATGATCACTCGCTTGGTGCCCGCCACCAGGTCCATCGCGCCTCCCATGCCTTTCAGCATTTTCCCGGGCACGGCCCAGTTCGCCAGGTTTCCCTTTTCGTCCACCTGCAAGGCGCCGAGAACGCTCGCGTCGATGTGCCCTCCCCGAATCATGGCAAACGATTCCGCGCTCGAAAAATAGGCTGACCCCGGAATCTCCGTCACCGGCTCCTTGCCCGCATTGATCAGGTCGGGATCCTCTTCGCCCTCGTACGGATACGGGCCCACGCCCAGCATGCCGTTCTCCGACTGCATGATCACTTCGATTCCCGGCGGCAGGTAATTCGGCACAAGCGTCGGAATCCCGATCCCCAGATTGACGTAGTATCCGTCGCGCATCTCCTGCGCCACGCGCCGCGCGATCAGCTCTCTTTTGTCGACTTCGGGCGGCATTTCTCTCCTAGCGCTTCCGCTTCGGCCCGGGTTCCATCGGTTTCATGTAGTCCGTGCCCTGAAAGATGGCATCCACAAAAACGCCCGGCGTGTGCACGCCGTCCGGATCGAGCTGGCCCAGCTCGACGATCTGTTCCACTTCCGCGATCACGTAGTCGGCCGCCGTCGCCACCACCGCATTGAAGTTGCGCGCGGTTTTCCGGTAGACCAGATTTCCCCAGCGGTCTCCCTTCCACGCCTTCACGAACGCGAAATCGCCGCGCAGCGCCGGGACCAGGACGTGCGGCCGCCCGTTGAATTCGCGAACTTCTTTGCCCTCGGCGACCATCGTGCCGTAGCCGGTGGGCGTGAAAAACGCCGGGATTCCGGCCCCGGCGGCGCGCATCCGTTCCGCCAGAGTGCCCTGCGGATTCAACTCCATCTCGATCTCGCCGCTCAGGGCGAGCTTTTCGAAGAACTTGTTGCTGCCCAGGTAGCTCGCGATCATCTTGCGGACCTGGCGATTCTCGATCAGCGCGCCGTTCCCGAACCCATCGATCCCCGGATTGTTCGAGACGATCGTCAGGTTCTTCGTTCCCTGGCGGATCAGCGCGCGAATCAGATTCTCCGGAACGCCGCAGACGCCGAATCCTCCGATCAGGATCGTCGCGCCGTCCTGAATCCGCCCTACCACCGCCTCCGCATTGGCAACGCGCTTGTCCATTTCCCGTCAGTCCGAAACTGCCGCTCTCATCCGCGGCGGCTGATTCCTTCGCGTCCGGCTCGCTTGAGTATTCGAATGCGATCGGCCACCGCTGCCGCCGCCGTATCCGGGCTCGCGGCCTTCTCGATTTCCGCCACGAGGGCCGAGCCGACAACCGCCGCGTCGGCAATCCCGCCCAGAATCGACACGTGAGAAGGCTGCGAAATCCCGAAGCCGACGGCGAGCGGCAGCTTCGTGAATCGCCGGGCGCGCCGCGCCAGCGCGGGTAGATCCTCCGGCATCGCTTCGCGCGCGCCGGTGACGCCCGTCCGCGAAATCAGGTACACAAAGCCGCTCGAACACGCAGCGATTTTCGCCAAGCGCTCGTCCGTCGAAGTCGGAGCCGCAAGAAAGATCGTGTCCAGCCCGTGCTTGCGCATCGCGGCGAGATAGTCGCCGGCTTCTTCCGGAGTCAAGTCCGTCGCCAGCGCGCCATCCGCGCCTGCCTCCGCAGCAGCGGCGGCGAATTTCTCGAGACCCATCTGCAAGATCGGATTGAAATAACTGAAGAGAATCATCGGCACGTCGCTGTGCTGGCGAATCCGCCGCACGAGCTCAATGATGCCCGCCAGCGTTGTGCCGCTGCGGAGCGCCCGTTCGCTGGCGCGCTGAATCGTGGGGCCGTCCGCCACGGGATCGCTGAAGGGCACGCCGAGTTCGATGACGTCCGCGCCGGCCTCGGCGGCGGCCAGCACGATCTTCTCGCTCGCGTCGAGCGACGGATCGCCCGCCGTGACATAAGCGACGAGTCCCAGCTCGCCCGCGTCCGCCAGCTTTTGGAATCGGCGGGCGATTCTTCCGGCGCCGAGCGACGGAGCTTGCGCCTCCGTGGATGACCTGCTGGGAGCGGCTTCAGACATAGCGGGAGAGGGTTTCCATGTCCTTATCGCCGCGGCCGGAAAGATTGAGAATCACGATCTCCTCTTTCCGCATTTTCGGGGCGCGGCGCATCAGCTCGGCGACGGCGTGCGCCGATTCGAGCGCGGGGATAATTCCTTCCGTGCGGGCAAGAGTCCGCGCAGCCTCGATCGCCTCTTCATCCGTCACCGCGGTGTACTCCGCGCGGCCCTGATCGGCGAGCCAGGCGTGCTCGGGTCCCACGGCCGGATAGTCCAAGCCCGCGGAAATCGAATGAGTTGTCGCGATCTGGCCGTCTGTCGTCTGCAGGACATATGTGTACGTTCCCTGCAACACGCCGGGGCGAGCGCCCGTAAAGCCGCCTGCCGCGGCGAGCCGCGCGGCGTGTTCACCGAGGGTCTTCCCGCGGCCACCCGCTTCGACGCCGACCATCTTCACACCCGTATCCTTGAGAAACGCGTGGAACAGTCCGATAGAATTCGAGCCGCCGCCGACGCACGCGAACAGATGATCGGGCAGCCGCTTCTCGACTCGCAGAATCTGGTCGCGCGCTTCTTCGCCGATGATCTTCTGAAAATCACGGACGATCATCGGATAGGGATGCGCACCGAGAACGGAGCCGAGCAGGTAGTGCGAGTCGCGCACGTTGGTCACCCAGTCGCGCATGGCTTCGTTGATCGCGTCCTTCAGCGTGCGGCTGCCCGCATCGACGCCGATCACTTCCGCGCCGAGCAGGCGCATCCGGAACACGTTCAGGCGTTGCCGCTCCATGTCTTCCGTGCCCATGTAGACGGTGCACGTCAGGCCGAGCCGGGCCGCCACGGTCGCCGTCGCCACACCGTGCTGGCCCGCGCCCGTCTCCGCGATCACGCGCTTCTTGCCCATGCGGGCCGCGAGAAGGCCCTGGCCGAGACAATTGTTGATCTTGTGCGCGCCGGTATGGAGCAGGTCTTCGCGCTTGATATAGATGCGCGCGCCGCCCAGCCGCTCGGTGAGCCGCGAGGCAAGTTGCAGCGGCGTGGGTCGCCCGGCGAAATCGCGGAGCAGCGTATCCAGCTCAGCCTGAAACAGCCGGTCCGCTCGCGCCGCTTGATAGGCCTTTTCCAGCTCTTCGAGTGGCGCCATCAACGTCTCGGGGACGTAGCGCCCGCCATAGGGGCCGTATCGGCCGTCCTCCCGAACGATGTTCATCACGTAACTCATCGCTTCGCACCGCGTTTCCCCGCCGCTTCCACCGCGCGCATCAGCGCGCGCATTCTTTTGGGATCCTTCTTGCCCGGCTTCGCCTCTATGCCGCTGCAAACATCCACGGCGTACGGCGCCGCCGTCCGGATCGCCTCCGCAACATTTTCGGGCGTCAGTCCGCCCGCGACGAAAATCCGCCCATACCGTTTTGCGCGTCGCGCCACTCGCCAATCGAAGGTTTTCCCCGTTCCCCCGCGCAGCTTGCGATCGAATCCGTCGAGCAGCACCGCCGACGCGCGCTTGAAGCGCGAGAGCTGCGCCGGCCGAAAAGTTTTTCCGGCACGCACCGCCTTGATCACGGAAACCGATCCGCCCAGGCGCGCCACGGCAGCGGGCGATTCGTCGCCGTGCAATTGGAGCGCATCGAGTCCGACCGATCGCGCGACGGCGAGCATCGTCTGCTCCGTCTCGTTCACGAACACGCCGACCGAAGAAACGCGTTTCGGCAGCCGCCGCACGATCCGCCGCGCCTTGGCGGGCGCGATGTAGCGCGGGCTCTTGGCGTAGAAATTGAATCCGAGCAAATCGGCGCCCGCTTCGACAGCCCGCTTCGCGTCCGTCCAGTTCGTGATCCCGCAGATTTTCACTCGGGTCTTCGCCATCTCGATTGCAGTCATGCGCCGGTGTGGCTCATTCGGTCGGCGCCGACGCCCCCGATCAATTCGCGGAGCGGGACAGCCGGCTCCGCTTCCTTCATCAATTGCTCGCCGATCAGAAACGCGTCGAATCCCGCATTCCTGAGGCGGACCAGATCAGCGTGCGTTCGCAGGCCGGACTCGCTGACGGCGATGCAGCCGTCCGGAATCGATTCGATCAAGTCCAATGACGTCTCGAGACGCACGTCGAAGTTTCGCAGGTCGCGGTTATTGACTCCGATGACGCGCGCTCCGGCGCCGACCGCGCGGCCAAGCTCTTCGCGCGAGTGAACTTCCACGAGCGGCTCCATCTTCAGCGTGCGGCCCAGTTCGAGCAGTTCGCTCAACTGTTCGTCGGCCAGAATCGCCGTGATCAGGAGAAACGAATCAGCGCCCGCCGCACGGGCTTCCCACACCTGCCACGGATCGATGATGAAATCCTTGCGGAGAACCGGGATCTGAACCGCCTTGCGTGCCGCCTTCAAATCGGCCAGCGAGCCCGAGAAGAAATCTTCCTCGGTCAGCACGGAAAGCGCCGCCGCGCCCGCGGCTTCCAGGCTCGGTGCGAGGTCTGCCGGCGCGTAATCCGCGCGGATCACGCCGCGCGATGGCGACGCCTTTTTCAGCTCGGCGATCACGTTGAAGCCGCCGCGCAAAAGCGCGGCCGGAAAATCGCGCGGCGGGTCGACCTTCTGCACGGCGATTTTGAGGGCCACGTCCGGGAGCACACGTTTCCGGTGCGCGATGGATTCGCGGCGCGCCTCGACAATTCGATCGAGGATGTTTTTCCCGTGAGAGTTGCTTTCCATAAGCGGGGAAGAGTCGCTCTCAACATGCTAGCCGCGCCGCATCGGGGTGTCAATTTGACGCGTGCGCGGCGCCGGCCGCGAGCAGCGGCTCCGCAAACCGGATCGGAATTCCGAAATTCGAGCCGCCGAAGCCCTGCAGGACCGCATAGGTAACGCCAATCACCTTGCCGTGCTGGTTGAAGAGCGGGCCGCCCGAGCCCCCGGAGGTGGTCTGTGCGTCGAAGACGATTTTGTCGGAAAGGACGTCGCCGATGTGGCCTTGCGTGATGAGCGGGTGAATCAGGCCGCGTCGGGCCAGTTCGCTCAGGACCTGCGTCGGATCGCCGCTTCCGCCCGTGACGATCTCCCGGGCGGTCTGGTCGTCCGCGCGCGCGAGGATCGCGGCCAGGCCGGTGGCGTAGCCCATGAGCACAACGGGCTCGCCCGGGACTGCGGCGGTCTTGCTCGAATCGATTGAGAGCACGGTGCGCTTCAAATCGCCGATGCGCGCATGCATCGTGGCGAGGTCCGTCTCCTTCGAGATATTCTCGATCTCCGCCGCGAAAGCACGCGAGTCGCCGGGGAAATAGGCGTGTATCGACGAGATTTCCGCCTGAAATCCCTGGCCTGTGAGATCACCGATCTCGTCGTTCTTCCACCAGGGTTCGGCGACGTGGCGGTTCGTCAGAATCCGGCCGTCCGCGCTGACCGGGAATCCGGTGCCGAAGACGTCGAGCTTGACTTCGGGTCCGTTTCCCTCGAGCGTCAGGATCGGATTGCCGTCGCTATCCTGCAAAGGCTCCCCGCGCTGATTCAAGCCTGCGTAGCGAAGCCGCCGCCCGTCCTGGACGTTGCGAAACGCCACCGACACGTGGAGCAGGCAAACGCTCGAAACATAATCTCCGATGATGCTCGCGGGCGAGCCGGGCTGCGACGCGGCGCTCCTGTCGGCATTGTTCTCCGGCGCTGCGGCGGGAGACGCGGCCGCCTGTTCGTCGCGCATCTTGCGCGCCTGGCTCATCAGGTCGTCCTGGTGCACGATGCCGCGCTCGAGGCGAGCGATGATCGCCGTGGTGCGCTGAAGGTCCTTCTGCGTGTTGCGCGCGAAAAGGAAGTAGATCACGCCCATCACGACAGCGATGGCCAGCACGACGCTGACGCCGATCTTGAGGCGGCGATCCAGGGAGAAAGCGTCGCGCGTCATTTTCTCCGTGACTGCGAGGGCATCGAAAGCCGTGTGCGCTATCTTCTGGCCCTCTTCGGCGATTGCCGCTTTTTCGAGGAGCTGCCGGTCTGCGCGCCGCGCCCGGATTTGCGTTCGCACGCGCGCCAGGAGCTCGGATGGATCCCACGGGCGAGACACGGCGTCGTCCGCGCCCAGATCGAGAGCGCCCACGCGCTCTTTCGCGTCCGACCCGACGAGCAGCACGACGCGGACGCGCTCAGTGGAAGCCGAACCGCGAACAGCCGCGAGCGTCTCATGCACGCTCAGCGTGTCGGCGGCTGAGGATGCGCCGTCGAGAATCAGAAGGTCCGCGCCCGCCCGGACGGCCTCAAGGCCCTCGCGAGCCGAGGCAAAGGCGGACGCCTGGTAGCCGCCGCCTTCGAGCGTCGCGAGCAAGGCGTCGCGGCTGGAGGGATCGGTTTCGACGATGACGATTTTTTCGGCTGCCGTGTTGTTCATAAGACTGGGATCGCCGGAACGCGAAAATTTGGCGATTAGACCGGGTCTCGGTCCTTTGTTTTGAGCGAGATAGGTACCATTCTAATCGCGGGATTGGCGATCAGAAATCGACGGGAATTTCGGTCCGGGACGCCCCGCTCGGCCCCGTCGCCACGACACGCTTTCCCCGTCATTTTCATCCGCCCATGTTAGAGCAAAGCAGTTCCAGCGCAAGCACAGAGTCCTGTGGACTGGCGATTCGCCGCCACGCCCATCATTTGACGGCTTCGAGGCTGCCGAGGATTCGTGATAGCGTCTCTGGCACGATGCCGGACACCCTGCGCCAATTGAACGAACAGATCGTCGTATGCCGGAAGTGCCCGCGGCTGGTGCGCTACCGGGAGAAGATCGCGCGTGAAAAGAGGCGCGCCTATCGTGAATGGGATTACTGGGGCAAGCCGGTTCCGGGATTCGGCGACCCGCACGCGGCGCTGCTGATACTTGGGCTGGCACCGGCGGCGCACGGCGCGAATCGAACGGGACGGATGTTCACCGGCGATCGCTCCGGCGACTTTCTCTACAAGGCGCTGCACGCGGCCGGGTTCGCCAATCAGCCGACGTCCGTGCGACGGGATGACGGCCTGAAGCTTCGCGACGCCTACATCACGGCCACACTCCGATGCGCGCCGCCCGCGAACAAGCCGCTGCCCGCAGAACTCGAGAACTGCCGGCCATATTTCGAGCGAGACCTGGCCGTGCTGCGTCCGCGCGCGATTCTGGCACTCGGCGGGATCGCGATGCGCGCGTATCTGGCGCTTCTGAAGGAACGAGGCCAACTGCCAACGAGGTCCGCATTTCCCTTCGCGCACGGAGCGAGCTACGAGCTGGGCGCGGGACTGCCGCGGCTTTTCGTCTCGTACCACCCGAGCCAGCAGAACACGTTCACGGGAAAGCTGACGGAGGAGATGCTGGCTCGGGTTCTGCGCGACATCGGCAGATTCCTGGACAAGGGCGCACAGCGATGAACGAGACGATCATCGAGTTTCGCGGCGCCGGATACCGGCTTCCGACCGGGCAGCCTCTGCTCAGCAATGTCAGCTTCGCCATCGAGCGCGGAGAGACGCTGGTGCTGCTTGGCCGCAGCGGCGCCGGCAAGACGACGGCACTTCGCCTGATCAATCGCCTTGCCGATCCGAACGAGGGTGAAGTGCTGATTGAAGGCCGCCGCACGACGGAATGGGACGCGATCGCGCTGCGGCGGCACATTGGCTACGTGATCCAGGAGACGGGCCTTTTCCCGCACTACACCGTCGAAAAAAACGTCTCGCTGGTGCCGCGGCTGGAAGGCTGGCCCGGGCCCCGAATCCACGCGAGAGCTGAAGAATTGCTGGCGCTGGTCGGGCTCGACCCCAGCCTCTTTCTGAAGCGCTATCCGCATGAGCTCTCCGGAGGACAAAGACAGCGGGTGGGCGTGGCGCGGGCGCTCGCGGCCGATCCCCCGATTCTGTTGATGGACGAACCATTCGGCGCGCTCGATCCGCTGACGCGGGCAGAAATCCGCGCCGAGTTTCAGGCGCTGCAGCGGCGGCTGGGGAAAACGATCGTCATCGTGACGCACGACACCAGCGAAGCGCTGCTGCTTGGCACGCGTATTGCGCTGATGGAAGCGGGCGAGCTGAAGGGCCTCTATTCGCCGAGTGAGTTTCTGCATTCGAAGGAGCCGGTGGCCGCGGCGTATGCGGCGCAATTGCGCGCGCTCGAAGGCTTCGAGAGGGGAGGATGACCGTGACGCAATTCTTTTCCCAGCACGCGAACGAAATCTTGCAGGCGACGGTCGAACACGTCTGGATCGTTGCGGCGACGATGCTGCTGGCGGTCGCTATCGGCGTGCCGCTGGGAATCGCCGTGGCGCGCAGGCCGTGGCTTTCGAAGCCGATCCTAGGGACTGCAAACGTGGCGGAGACGATTCCGAGTCTGGCGCTGCTGGGATTTCTGCTGCCCGTGCCGTGGCTGGGCGACCGAGCCGACCGCCTGACGATCACGGCGCTGACGCTCTACGCGCTGCTGCCGATCATTCGAAATACCGCCGCCGGAATCACGGGCGTCGATCCCGCCGTCCGCGAGGCGGCGCGTGGGATGGGATTGACGCCGCGTCAAATCCTGTTTCAGGTGGAGCTGCCGCTTTCGGTCTCGACGATTCTCGCCGGTGTGCGCGTGGCGACCGTTCTGACGATCGGAGTCGCGACGATTGCCGCGGCGGTCGGCGCGGGAGGTCTCGGCGAATTCATCTTCCGCGGCCTCGCGATGGTGAACAATCAATTGATCCTGGCCGGCGCCATTCCCGCCGCGGTTCTTGCGCTGGGCGCGGATTTCCTGCTGAGCGTGATGGAACGCGCTCTGCGCCCGGCGCGGTGAGGCCAGCGTGAGACCGTGTCCGCTCCATTTGCGCGCTGCGATGATCGCGCTCTGCGCTGTGGCACTGGCCGGGTGCAACGCGCGGCGGGGCGAGACAATCGTCGTGGGCTCGAAGAACTTTCCCGAACAGGCGCTGCTCGGCGAGATTCTGGCGCAGCACATCGAGGCGCGGACGCATCTGCGCGTCGAGCGCCGCTTCTATCTGGCGGGGAGCTACATCTGCCAGCAGGCGCTGCTGGCTGGGCGCATCGACACGTACGTTGAGTACACAGGCACGGCGCTCACTGCGATTCTGCACGACCCCATCGAGAGCGACCCGGCGGCTGTCTTGGAAAAGGTGAGGCAGGAATACGCGCGCAGGTTCCGGCTCGAGGTGATGCCCTCGCTCGGATTCAACAACACGTTTGCGATTGTAATTCGCGGAGAGGATGCGCGCCGCCTGCATATCTCTACGCTGACCGGCGCGGCTAGCTACTCCCGCCAGTGGCGCGCCGGATTCGGATACGAATTCATGGAGCGGCCGGACGGTTATCCCGGTCTTGCCCGCGTCTACGGATTGCAGTTCGCTGCTCCGCCGCGCATTCTCGACCTCGGGCTTCTTTATCGCGCGCTTCTGGACAAACAGGTGGACCTGGTGGCTGGAAACTCGACAGACGGCCTGCTGGCTGCGCGCGACCTCGTCATTTTGCAGGACGACAAGCACTATTTCCCGCCGTACGAGGCCGTGCCGATCGTGCGTCAGGACACGCTGGTCCGGTATCCCGAGGTGCGCGACGCGATTGCCGAGCTGGGCGGAGAAATCTCCGATGCGGAAATGCAGAAGATGAACTACGCCGTTGCGGGCGAAGGACGCGACGCAAGCGACGTGGCGCGCGAATTTCTGCGGGAGAAGAAACTGGACTAGCCGGAACAGGGAACGGCGGCCTACGCGGGGACGACCACGCGGCGGCCCTTCGCTTTTTCCACCTCGGCCGACAGCTCTTCGGCCGTCACGAGTCCTTTGCGAACGAGCAAGCTTGCCACCGCATCCATCGTTTCCGGCGAGCCCGCAACGATGGGCGGCGCGGGCTTGCCGGGAGGGGCCGTCGGCGGAGCGACTTTGCGCAGCGCCTCGAACTCCAGCGGCCTCATCGAAGTGAACGCGACGCTCATCCCCACCTCCGGCTGCGACGCGCAAACGCGGCCCCACGGCGTCAGCGCGATGTTGTCGACCTGGAATGAAAGATGGATAAGCGACTCCACGGGCAGCGGTGAAGGCGTCTCGAAATAGCAGCCGCCGAGGGCAAGGCTGGTAATCCAGCCGGCCAGCTTCTCGGCACTGTCCTGGACAGTGATTTCTGCTTCGAGGCGGCAAGGGTGCCGCGCGAACTGGCGGCGCTCCGGGCCGGTCCAAGAGTCCATGGCGGCGGAAACGGCCGCGTGCGGAGACTTCGACTTGTAGCCATCGGCGGGCTCGTACGTGTCCGGCTCCCACCCCTTGGGCGCGACTCCCCAGATGTAGCGGCCTCGCTCCAGACAGGAAATCCCTACGCGCCCGCCCTTCGCGCCTCGGTCGGCGGAGATCCAGTGGACGCGATACCACGCTTTCCGCCCGTGGCTTTCGACTTCAACCTTGGAGCCGGGCGCGACGATTTCAGCGAGACCGTTGAGCGACGCGCCGGAAAAGCTGATGTCGTGAGTTTCGGTGGTGATGCTGAACGGATTTCCGCGGGAATCCAACCCCCGCACGGTAACCGGGAGAGAAACGGCGATACGTTGTTCGCTGCGGCGCCCCACAATGCCCCCCTCAATACGCGCCTAGCCAAACACGAACCGCCTGACTCCAAGAGGTGAGTACAGGTTAGAGTCCGCGGCGGTGCCGGTCAAGCGGCGCGGTCGTTCGATTGCGCAGAAGTAAATCCCTCACCCCTCCGTCAGGGTCTTCACATGTGCTTCGAGCGCCGCGCAATACTGCTTTTCCGCGTCGAGCGAAGCCTGAAGCTTCTTTACCAGCAATTCGAGCCGAATGATTTCGGTACGCAGCTTTTGAGTATCCGCTGAAGAAGCTGCGGGCGCAGGCGCGGCCGGACGCGGCGCCGGAGGAGGCGCTGCGGCGACCGGTGCAACAGGACGCTGCTGCGCAACGGGCGCGACTGGGCGAGATGCCGGGGTCGCCACAGGGGGCGCCAGATTCGGCGAAAAAAGACTCGTCAGCACCTGCGCGGAGGAACGCGAAGCATCGGCGGATTCGCCGGACGCCGGCTCCACGACAGTCACAACCGAACGCTTGGGGCTCAAGAGATTCTTCACGCGCGCGATCAGCTCTTGCGGTTGAAACGGCTTGCGGACCAGCTCGTCCGCCTTCACCGCCATGGCCTTTTCGGCTACGGCCTTGTTCACTACGCCGGACATCAGAATCACGGGCGTCCGGCCAAACTGCTCGTGCTCCTTGATGAACTGGCAGACCTCGTAGCCGTCCTTGTCCGGCATGATGACGTCGGTGATAACCGCGTCCGGAGCCTTTTCGCCGAACTGCGCGAGCGCCGTGGCCGCATCGGGACACGTGACGACGTGAATGTTTTCCTTGCGGAAGGCGATCTTGATGACCTCGCGCATCGTCGCGCTGTCGTCGATGAAATACACGGTCGGAGTGCGCGCGGCCGCGAGTGTTTCCGTTTCGCTCATGACGACTCCTTTTCGGCGTGCTGCTCCAGTCTCCCAGGCTCATCTTGCCCTTCACCTGGGAGCCCTGCCTGCTCATCCTCGTCGCGTCTTTCTTCGTCGAACTCGCGCATCGCATCGAGGAGCAGGTCCGTGGCGGAGCGCAAAACCGTGCGCTGCGCCGCCGTGGCCCCGTAGACGAATTTGTAGACGCCCGCCGCGCTTGCGTGGCAGGCCTTCACGATCTGCACCACGGCTTCGTCTCCGAATGCCGCGCCGCATTCCGCGTGAGAAATTTCGCCGCCTTCGAAGAAGATGATCCCGTCAGTGTCGCCCGCGTTGATGTGCAGCGCGCCCGTTTGGCGGGCTTGGCCCAACATCTGCATCACGCCGGCCAGATCGAGATGCGAAAGGCTGCCGCTGAGCGCCGTTTCGGCGGTGGACAGCATCTGCGTCGGCTGGAAGCCTTCCTGGCGGCTCAGCAGGAAGCTTCGCACGTGGGCGGCGATTTCGGACGGCGAGCGGCGGCGATCGACAAAATCGTCGCAGCCCGCGCGGTAAGCTTCGAGCAGCGCCTGGTCTCCTCCGCTGCCTACCGCGATCAAGGCGATGCCCGCCGTCTTGGGATCGGCGCGCAGAATCGGCGCGATATCGAACGCGCTCATCTCGCGCAGATTCGTGGCGCAAATGATCGCCGCGGGAGTGTTCCGCTCGATCATCGTGAGGGCGTAGGCGGCCTGCATGCTGGGGACGACGTCGAAGCCCTGTTGTTTCAGCGCGTCGCTGAGCCGCTTGGAAAAATAGACGTTGCTGTCGATCAGCAGAATGCGCGGGAGATTGGCCGTTTCGTTCATTGCGGCCTCTCCGCTTTCGGCGGCGCGGGCGCGTTCAAGGCGGCCAGCGCGTCGAAATCGAGAATCTCCACGGCCTCGTCGTTGAACGAGAGCGTTCCTGCGACGTAACTCGGACGCCCTTCCTCGGGCGAGCGCACTTCGCCGGACGCCAGCTCGCATTCGCCGTTCACCGGAATCGCGGCAAACTCCGTCGACCGGCCCGCTCCTCGTCGCGCGATCAGATAGAAACGCTGCGTCAAGGGCGTGCTCCCGATCAACACGGAAGCGGCGTCATACACGGGCACGATCCGGCTGCGCCGCACGATCACGCCCGAAAGCAGCGGCGAGGTATGCGGAAATCTGTGCAGGCGCACGGGAGGCGCAAGCTCCACGACCGTCTCCGACGGCAGCGCGAAGTGGCGCTTGCCGATCTGCAAGACGACGAAACTTGGCTGCGCTGTGGATTCCGCCACGCTCATGCCTGAACGGCTCCTTCCAGTTCGCGCTGCGCCAGCGCCGACCTGGCGACGCGGTCCAAACGCTGAAAGTCGTTCGCGGTCAGGAACCCCGCAGGGTCGATGACCGGAATCACCATGTCATCCAGATAGGCCAAGCCCCGATACCAGCGGCGCTCGTCTCCCGCGAAGGCCGGCGGCAGCGCATAGACCGCCGAGATTTCAGCCATCCGCTCGATCCGGTCGACCAGCACCACCACGCGCAGCTGCCGGAGGATCAGCACCAGCGCCGGGCGCGTCACCGGCAATCCGAAGTGCAGGCAGCCGTTGACGACGTAATAGATGTGGCGGCCGCGCTCGATCGTGTGCCGGACCTTCGGAAGATCCGAGGCTTCGATTTCGATGGCCGCGCCAGCCAGGCTGTCCGTGCTTCGAATTTCCTGCACCGCCTCCGCGGCGATCGCGAACATTTGGTTCGAGACGAAGAACAAGATCACGCCTTCCGGATGGCGCGCGCGACGCGTCTTCACACTTGAATCCGCCGGGGTCTTCATCGCGCTCCCACGGGCACAAGCTTGGTGATTTTCGCGACGCGCTTTTCGATCGCCGCGCTGATACTGTCAAGCGCCACAACTTCGTCGACGGCGCCCGCCTGAATGGCCTCTGCGGGCATTCCGAAGATCATCGAAGTCGCTTCGTCCTGCGCGATCACGTAGCCGCCCGCGGCTTTCACGGCTTTCGCGCCTTTCGCGGCGTCGTTGCCCATGCCGGTCATGACGACTCCGACGGTCAACGCACGGGCGTAGACCGCGACCGTCTCGAGAGCGACGTCCGCGCAGGGCCGGTAGCCTTCGATCCGCGCTCCGGAGTCGAGCGATATCTTTCCGTTCAGAGAGAGGCGCAGATGGTGCGATCCCGGGCAGAGATAGATCGTGCCGGGCTGCGGCGCCTCGTTGGTTTCGGCTTCCTTCACCGGCAAAGCCGAAATCTCGGAAAGCTGCACGACGAACTGCTTCGTGAATGTGGCCGGCATGTGCAGGATCAAGAAGACAGCCGCAGGCAGATCCTTCGGCAGGCCGGAAACCACGCGGGTCACTGCCGCAGGACCGCCCGTGGACGCCGCAATGACCACCATGGGGAATTTGCCCCCGTTCTGCGCAATCATGGCGGCCGTCGGAGTTGAAGCGGCCAGCGCCGACGCAGGCGCACCCGCGAGCTTCGAGCGCGTTGCGGTGCGGACCACGCGAACCTTGGCGGCGAGCTTGAGTTTGCGTGTCAGCTCCTCGCGGACGGACTTCATGTCAAGATCGATGCCGCTGGAAGGTTTCGGCACGAAGTCGATCGCGCCGAGTTCGAGAGCTTTCAGGGTGCTCGCCGCGCCTTCGCGCGATTCCGAGCTAACGATGACGATGGGCCGCGGATGCTGCGACATGATCAGCTCGGTCGCCTGCAAGCCATCGACGTGCGGCATGTTGAGGTCCATCGTGATCACGTCCGGGCGCAACGACTCCGCCAGCGCGACGCCGTCTCGGCCGTCGCGGCCCTGTCCCACGACTTCCAGTTGCGGGTCGGCGTTGATGATCTCCTGCAGCACTTTGCACATGAAGGCGGAGTCATCCACCACCAGCACGCGGATTTTCTTTTGGGGCGTGCTCACCATGTCAATCGCGCCGCAGCGCGACGCCCGCTGCGGGTCCCCCTTGCTGCGCTTCCGCGCCGATCAAACTCTCAACCGTGGCGATGAGCTGGTCTTCTTGCACGGGCTTGGTCAGGAATCCCATCGCGCCTTCCTTCATGGCGCGGTCGCGGTGCTTGGCGCCCGCGCGCGAAGTGACCACCAGAACGGGGATGCGCCGCGTCACCGGGTCTTGCCGCAGATGAGCCATCAGCTCGTATCCGTTCATGCGGGGCATTTCGAGGTCTGTGATCAGCAGGTGGCAGCCGACCTGCGCCACGATTTCCGAGGCTTCCAGTCCGTCCGAGGCCAGCTTCACGCGATAGCCTGCCTTTTCGAGCATCCGGCCGACGAATTTCCGCACGCTGATCGAATCGTCCGCGACCACCACGACGCGATCGTTCGCGATCGGATCAACCGCTTCCGCGGGAATGCTGCCGGCCGCGACCGCCTCCGCTCCGGGCGCGAATACGCGTGCGGCCGGAGACGACGCGGGCAGCGCGTGCCGGTCGGCCGCGTCTCCCGCAACCAGCCGGTTCAGATCGATCAGCAGAATCAGGCTTCCGTCCGGCGCAATCGTCGTGCCGGGGAAAAGCTTCACGCGCTTGAGGTAGTCGCCGAGGTTCTTGATGACGATTTCGTCCTTGCCGAGCACCTCCTCGACGACGACTCCGACGTGCCTGCCTGCCACTTTCACGATCACCATGTGGAAAAAGCCGTTCAGCGGCTCGAGCGGCGGGAGCGAGAGCTGCAAATCCAGGCGCACCGTCTCCGTGACGGCGTCGCGCACGCGCGTGAGCAGCTTTCCGCCCACGTCCTCGATCTCGGATGGCCGCAAGCGCCGGATTTCCTCGACAACGGCCAGCGGGAACGCGAAGATCGACTTGCCGCAGCGCACGAAAAGCGCCTGGGAAATGATCAGCGTCAAGGGCAGTTTGACCGTGAAGCAGGCGCCCTGGCCCGTTTCCGACCGCACTTCGATTTCGCCGTTGAGCGCGTGCACGTTCGAGCGGACCACGTCGAGTCCCACGCCACGCCCGGCGAGTTCCGACGTGGAGGAAGCCGTTGAGAACCCGGGCCGGAAGAGGAATTCGCGGAGCTCGCGCTCGCTCAGTTCGGCGGCAGCGACCGACGATATAGCGCCCGATTCGACCACACTTTGGCGGACCGCTTCGTAGTCGATTCCACGGCCGTCGTCTTCGACCTCGATGAAGATGTGATTGCCGCGGTGATAGGCGCGCACCGCGACTCGTCCCTTTTCCGGCTTTCCCGCGGCCAGCCGCGCTTCCGAGCTTTCGATGCCGTGCGCCACGCTGTTTCGCACCAGATGGATCAAAGGATCGGAAACGTGCTGGATGATGTTGTTGTCGAGCAGGGTTTCCGAACCTTCCAGGGAAATGTCCACGGGCTTTCCGGCGGCCTTCGCGGCGTCGCGGACGGTGCGCGAAAGGCGCGTGTAGAGATTGCCGATCGGCACCATGCGCGCGGCGGTGATTTCGTCCTGCAAGTGGTGCGCGAGCTTGGCGAACTCGTCGATATCGGAATCGACGCGGCCGGCGAAACCTTCGAGCTGCGTCAGGACCTCCGTCACGTCGGCGGAAATCTCCGTCAGCGAGCGCGACAGGATATTGAAATCGTCGTAGCGATCCATTTCGAGATCGCTGAATTCGAGCAGGTCGTCCGACGTGACGGGCGCGAGATTCGCGATGTGCCCGCCGAACGTGTCCATCTGGGGCGGCTGGCTGCCGGGCACCAGCGTCGGGCGAATCCGGCTGAATTCGTGCTTTTCCTGAAACTCGGAAACTTTCCCGGTGAGCCGCGCCTTGGAAAATTGCAGAACCTCGACCAGCTTTTGAAGCTCGGACAGCCGGCCCAGCATCCGAGTTCGATTGATCACGAGCTCGCCAACCGCGTTCATCATGCGATCGAGCCACGCGAGCGAAATACGAACCGACTTCGCCTGGGGCAGCGCCTGTGCGCCCGAGGCGCGGGGAGCCGCAGCCCCGGCGGAGGCTTCAACCGGCGCTCCGTGAGTGCTGGCCTGCCCGGAGACGGAGGATGCTTCCTGCGCCGCCTCTTCGATCTCCTCCGGCGCGAGTTCGGCGATGCGCGCGAGCAGCGGATCGACGGCCGCAGCCATGTCGGCATCGCTCGGCCACTGACGGTGCAGGAACTGCTTCAGCACGTCGACGGACTGCAAGAAGATGTCCACGATTTCGGCGCTGGGCTGCAGCGCACCGTCGCGCAAACGACCGATCAGGTCCTCCACGCGGTGCGCCACGGCCGAAAGGCGGTGCAAGCCCACTTGCGCCGCCGAGCCCTTGATCGTGTGCATCGAGCGGAACAGGCGGTTGATGTCGTCCGCGTTCGGATTCCCTTCGAGCGCGAGCAGGCACTCGGTCACAGCCTGCAAATGCTCTTCCGCCTCGGGAACGAAGAATTCGAGCACTTCTTCCGGCACGTCGTCGTCTTGCGGCAACCGTTCGGCCAGAGAAGGGCCGGAAAAGACCATCGGGATTGGCTCGCCGACGCCTACTGCCTGCGCGTCGCCCGCACCGTTTTCGGTCTGAGGGGCGGCCGGGAACGCGAATGCATAGCGCTGCTTAAAGGCGGCGATATCGCTCGACGTTTCCGCCCCGCTTGAACTGATCTGGAGCAAATCGAATTCGAGCACCGAAATCGCGTCGGAAAGGAACTCCGTCAGCGGGCCGTGCATCTCTGCGGTGAGCTTGGCGTTGAGAGCGTAGTGAAAGACGTGCGCCATCTTCGCAGCCACTTCGGAGAATTGCGGAAAGCCATAGCTGGCGGAGGTGCCCGCAAGAGTGTGCGCCGCGATGTAGAGCTTCTCGAGGTCCTCGGGCCGGGGTTCCGGCTCCTGCAGCAGGCCGGAATACTCCCTCAGATACTGGAGGTTCTCAGAAGCCTCCTGGAGGAACAGCTCGATCGACTCTTGATTCGGAACTGTCACTGAGCTCCCTCCACAAGAGCGGGCGTGCGCCGCCCATCGGCCGCAGCGCCAGGCTTGCGGTACAGCCGGCAATCGCCAAAGACGACCGGCTCAAACCTCACCGGCACGTTCGTCAGAGTCTCGGCGTGACCCAGCAGGAAATATCCTCCGGGCTCCAGCGCATCGTAGAAGCGGCGCAGAATCCCGAGACGCCGCTCCTCGGAGAAATACATCAGCACGTTCATGCACGAGATACAGTCGAACTTGCCGACGTAAACGGAGTCGGCCAGATTCATCTGCGCGAACGCAATCATCCGGCGAATTCTAGGCCTCACCTGATAGCCGTGCTTCGCCGAGGCAAAGTAATTCTCGATCTGGGCCGGGGACATCGCCTCCACCGCGCGTTTCGAATAGGCGCCGCGCTCTGCGTGGCGCAGCGCGCGCCGGCTCACGTCCGTCGCCAGAATCTCGATCTCCCAGGCCTCGGCGAACTTCAGCGAGTCGAGCAAGGTGATTGCGATCGAGTACGGCTCCTCGCCTGTCGAACAGCCCGCACTCCAAATACGCAGAGTCCGGGGGTTCTCCCAGAACTTCCGCTCCTGCACTTCCGGCAAGATCTTCTTTTCCAGAGCTTCGAACACGGCCGGATAACGGAAAAACGAAGTCTCCTGGGTCAGTAACCGCTCGAGCAGAGCTTCGTACTCGATGCTCGACCCGCGCACCAGACTCAGCAGTTCCGCGCCGGTCGCCAGATTCTTCTCCGCCAAGTGCTCCCGCACCCGCGTCGAGAAGAACCGCTCGCGCGAGGAGTCGAAGAGGATCGCGGATCGCTGCTCGATGAGCGTGCTGATCTGATCGAGCTCCGACTCGGTGAGCCTGGCAGCCGCGACTGGGTGCTGTTTCATGTTCGGCGTTCAGCTCCAGCGAGCGCTCGCCGGATGCGGAGGTTGCCGTTAGCGACTTGCCCCCACCGGAACGCGCGCGTCTTCCGCAACCGGCGCCGGATTCTCACCCGATCGCTGCGTCTGCGAGCGGAACTGCGCGAGCGCCTCGTTGAGCTGCTCGGAGAGCTTGACCATGTTGCCGACGGTCGAAGCGGTCTGCCGGGCGCCCTGCGTGGTCTGGCGCGTGATGCCGGAGATGATCTGCATCGCGTTCGCCACGCCTTCCGTGCCGCGCACCTGCTGCTTCGAAGCGAGCGAGATTTCCTGGACGAGCTCAGCCGACTGCCGCACGACGCTGGAGATAGCTTCGAGCGCCTTGCCGGCCTGATCGGCGAGGCCCGCTCCCACTTCCACTTCGCGCGTGCCGTCTTCCATGACGACCACGGCCTCGTTCGTTTCCGCCTGAATGGCCTTGATGAGGGCCGCGATGTCTTTCGTCGCGCTTCGCGAGTGTTCGGCGAGCTTGCGAACCTCGTCCGCGACGACGGCGAAACCGCGTCCGGCCTCGCCGGCGCGGGCCGCCTCGATCGCGGCGTTGAGCGCGAGCAGGTTGGTCTGCTCGGTGATGTCGTTAATCACGTTGATGATTTCCGAAATTTCCAGCGAACGGTCGCCAAGCGACTTGATCTTCTTCGCCGTGGCCTGCACCGACGCGCGGATGCGCTGCATGCCTTCGAGCGTGTCGCGCACGGCGCGGTTGCCCTGTTCGGCGGCGTCGAGAGCGCGGCGGGCCGCTTCAGCACTGGCCTCCGCGTTGTTCGACACCTGCTTCATCGACACGGTCAGCTCTTCCACGGCCGACGACGTGTTGGTGATTTCCTGGTCCTGTTGGGTGGCACCCGCCGTCATGTCGTCGGCGGCGGTGAGGATCTGGTTCGCGCTGGTGCTGACGTCGATGGCGGCCTTGCGCACGCGCTCGAGAACCTTGGTGAAGTTGTCGAGCATGAAGTTGACCGAATCGACGACGTTGCCGAGCGCGTCGTTGGTCACCTTGCCGCGAATGGTCAAATCGCCGCGCGCGACCTGATTGATCGTGTTGAGCAGGTCGGTGATGCTGCGCTGCAGCGAGTCCTGCGCCTGCTGATTCGTCGCGGCGTGCGCCACCTTGGCGACCGCGCGGTTGCAGTTCTCCGCGATGAAAGCGAACTCGTCGCTGCCGTCGATATCGGCGCGCGCGCGGGCATCACCCGCGGCGAACCGCTCGGAAAACTTCGCCAGCTCGCCGACCGGCGTGAGCACGCGCTTGCTCAACACGAAGATCAGCGAGAGCGCGCCGATCACGGCCAGGCCGATGGCGCCGAGCAGCGCTCCGCTGGCGCCTCCCGGCATCGCGGACGTGTCGAGCGAAGATGCTCCGCCGGCTTGCTTGCCGGCGTGATAGGCGAGCCAGAGAACTCCGGCCAGCGCCGCGCTGATCCAGAAGACCAGCAGCCAGATCGTCGAACTCAAACGAGATTTCATGACTTCCTCCCAAAATCGTGCGCACCCATCAGTAATTGCGAATGGCCCGACATCAAATCACCGGCACCGGAAACACGTCGGTCAAGCGACGCAAATCGACGACGAGCGCCAGGCGATCGTCGTGCCGCAGCATCCCGCGGCAGTGCGGCACCTCCGCGGGCGCCTGGTCGAGCAGCGCGTCTTCCGTTGCCGAATACGTCCCGATCACTTCGTCCGCCGCGATGCCGAGCCTCAGGTCCTCGCGGTTCGCGTCGGCCTTGAGCGCCGCAACGACCACGTGCTTCGGCAGCAGGCCCGGGCGGCGGCCTTCTGTGAAGGCGATATCCATCAGCGGAACGATCGTTCCGCGAAGATTGAAAATGCCCATCAGAAACGCCGGAGCCAGCGGAATCCGAGTCACCGCCGGCCAATCGACCACTTCCTCGACTTCGAGGACCGAAAGGCAGAACCGCTCGCGGCCCGCGCGGAACACGCAGTACTGGCGTTCGGGCCGGCGCTCTTCCTGTTGCGCCTCGCCATCCAGCAGCTCGCCCGCATCGAGCGCGCCGATCAGTCCCGCGTTTTCCAGCTCATTCGGCATCAGGCAAACCTTTTCACCGCGCTGATCAGCTCATCGGGAGTGAACGGCTTGGCGACGAAACCGTTCGCGCCCTGTTGTTCGCCCCAGTAGCGGTCGCTCGGCGTCGCCTTCGACGTCACGAGAATCACGGGAATCTGCGCGTAGTGCTCCTGGTTCTTCAGGTCGCGGCACGCCTGAAATCCGTTGCGCTGCGGCATCACCACGTCGAGCAGAATCACGTTGGGCCGCTCTTCCTCGATGGCTTCCTCGATCTTCGTGGGATCGGAAATCCCGACCGAACAGAACCCCGCTTGCTGCAGCACCGACTGAAGCAGGCGAATCTCGGCCTGCGAGTCGTCCACCACCAGAATCTTCTTCACCACTGCCACACCTCCAGCGTTAGAACCCCGGAAGGAATTGCAACTCGGCAACCACCTGTTGCTTCCCCTTCCCCCCGCGCGGCGCAATTGCAACCGCTTGATTCGCTATCGGTTACGCGAGGCCGAGGAGCCTTCACCCCCGGCGCACAAGGCCTCCCGATACTGCTTCCGTCTCAGGCTGAGACTCCGTCTCACCGAGCCGCATTTCCGCCGCAAGCGATGAGAATCGCTGCATGATTTCGTTCAGGCGCAGCGCCATGGTATGGATTGCGTGAATCTGCTCGCGCGAATCGCTTGAAAGCTGACCCGGCTCCAGTAGCAAGAGGTCGGCGTTCCCCAGCACCGAAGTGAGCGCGTTGTTCACGCTCGGCCGCATTTCCAGCATGTAGCGGCCGAGAGTCGCGTGGCCCTGCGAGCCGAGCGCCTGCCGCTCCGCTTGTTGCGCGCGCTTTACGGCGTCGACACGCCGCAACGCCTCGGTCGACACGAGAATCAGCGTGCCCGCCCAGGCGTCATCCATCGGCACCAGCAGTACGTGTGGAAATTCTGCGTGGAGCGAAGGCATGTCCCTTTCGTCGGCGATACACACGGCCGCCGAACCGTGCGGACCGTTCGCACCCGCAAGAATCACGGACCGCTTCCCGTCCCGCACCGGGCCCACAACCGTGAGGTCATGACCCGCGCTGCTGCTTGCGCGCCAGACATCGCCGCTCACGATCGTGATGGCCGGCACCCAGCGCTCGGACTGCCAGCGCGCCGCGAGCGTCCGCGCGAATTCCGTGTCGTCCGAAACGATCAAAACGCTTGCGTGATTCAAGGATTCACACGCTCCCCGGCGGGCCTTACGACTTGAGTCCTTCTGCTTCCTCGATAAACGACAGCAGACGTTTCGTGCTGATGCCGAGATTTACGGCGGCTTCCGTGTTCTTGGCTTTCTTCGCCTGTTCGACGCGCCCTTGGAAGTAGGACACTTCGCTGCTGGCGAATCCGAGAGCCGATTCGAGAGCACTCTCATCACCGGACCGCTTGCGCCTGTCGGTGGCTACCGCGAGCATCGCCCGCGCGACGACGGCGCGGCGCAAATCTTCCGCATCCTGATCGCCTTCGCTGACGAACGCCGCAACCTCCCACGAGGAGAGAAGCACCTTTGTATCGTGCAGAACCACTGTGGACATGGATCGGCCGCGCGATGGCGGGGCCGCGATCAACTGCTCCCAGATCGCCTCCATGCACTTTTCCGCGTCGGCGGCGGCATTGAGAGCCGGTGCAGCGTCTGCGGCCGACCTGGCGGCTTCATGGGTCGCGACGGGGCGGATTGCCTTCGGCGCCGCTGGTTCGGATGCAGCTTCGTCTTTTTTCGCTGGAACGGACGCGGCAGGTGGCATGACGGCAACCGGCCTCGCGGATTCCGGAGCGACAGTCTCGGCGGCGTTGGCCCGGGCGACCTCCGACGTGCCGCCGGAAGATTTGCGCCCCAGCGCCTCTTCCAGCGCGGCGCGGACGGCCAGCAACTGTTCGAACGCGCGATGCACCGAGCTGTGCGTGTAGTCCTTCTGGAACGGCTGGCGCCAGTTCTCGCAGAAATATCGGAGCTGAGCTGTCGTTTCCGCCGCGGAGAAGCCAGCGCCACGGCAGTCGACTGTCTTTACGCCGAGCGCTTCGAGGCTGTCGATCGCCTCGCGCACGGCCTTCAGGTCTGCGTGCAACATGCGGATGAACGCGCGCCGAAGCAGGAAATTGAATCGGCAGAAGGCCACCAGCGCCGCGGGATCGTAGAACATCGGGCCGGCGGAATCCTTCAGGATGCGGCCCTGCTCCAGCAGCCCGTCCTCCATGAGGTCGCGCAGGCTGTGGCATTGCTTGGTCGTTTCCAAAATCTGCTCGAGAGGCGCGCACCATTCGAGAGGAGTCGGATCGGCCTGCGCCAGCACGGGTTGCAGGAGGCGCGCCACGTCGTCAAGGGTAATTTCCTTATGGACAAGATCTCCCTCTTCCGCGGTGCGCAGCGCGAAATACTGCACGAGAAGCAGGTCGATCTTGTCGCGGTCGGCGTTGGTCTTGTCGGACTTGCGAAGCTGGCGCTGGATCAGCGCGCGGAGGCTTTCCTCATTGCCGTTCAAAATATCCGGTGGAAGCTGCCGCAATTGAAACGCGAGGATCTTGTGGTCGAGCGCGTCGAGCCACGCGATATCGGCGTCGAAAGTTTCACGCGTCGGCCGTACCGGCGGAAGTTCTCCGGCAGGATACGGCATCGAAGCAAGACTGAACTGCGTCGCGAGCGCGGCGTAGAGCGGATAGACGAGGCGGGCTTCCTTCCAGCGCGCGGCCAAATCAGCAGGGCTCGGACTATCGGCGCTCGGCTTGGCCGGGCGGGACGGCGGATTCATCGTCGTAACAGGTGTTTTCGGGCTCATGGTTTGATGATCCAGTTCTCCACTTGACCGACGAACCGTGCGGCCACAGCCTTGCGGCCGCCGTGGTATCGCACGGCTACGACAGTGGCGCGAGCATCGAGGGAGCCATCGGAATTCAGCAAGCGGATCCGATCTTCGAATTCGAGCGGCAGCGTGGACGCAAACAGAACCTCGTTCGGCGTGCCGAACTCGATCACCGTCTGCTCCTGCAATCTCCGCCGCCCAGCCGACGTGGCCGACACGCGAACGGGAATTCTGACAGGCGAAGCCGCGGGAAAAAGCTCCGCGAGTTTTTCGATGCAACTCGGCTCCGCCAGAACTGACGCGCCTTGCGCTCCACGCGACACGGACCCCATCCTTTGCCTCGATCGGCGCCAACGATCTGCCGCGCGGTCCCCCTGCCGAAAACACGAACCGTGGGCGCACGAATCGCAAGCGATTCACTAGTTGCACGGAGGCAGCCAAAGGCCTCGGGGGCTGGCGGATTCTAAGTGGCGTTGTTGCTTACGGTTGCTGGAGGGCCCGGCGCACGCCATTTGTTTGGTGTCTCAGCCTGACACGGATTCGTCTCAAGCCTGCGCCGCAGTGAGCTCTTCGTGAGCACGGATCATGAGGGCCGCGGGATGTTTGGATACGGCTACGAAACCGTTTCGACGAGTTCCCGGTGCGCCGGGCGAAGCGGGATGTGGTAGCGCTTGAGCTTGCGATACAGCGTCGCACGGCTGATGCCGAGCATTCTGCCGGCAAGGGCTTTGTCGCCGCCCGCCTGCTCGAACACGCGAAGGATCGTCATGCGCTCCATATCGGCGAGAGCCGTGGTGGAAAGCTCGGCGGCATCCTCGCGGGTCATCGCCGGGTCTTGCGCTCCGCGGATGGCGGGCGGCAGGTCGCTGACATCAATCACATGATGGTCGCCCAGTGCGACCGCGCGGGCGATGCAGTTTTCGAGCTCTCGGACGTTCCCCGGCCATTCGTACTGCAGGAAACTCTTCATGGCGGCTGGAGTCACCTGAATGCTTTCCCCAGGGGCGTACCGATCGAGGAAGCAGTGGACGAGCTGCGGAATATCGGACTTGCGCTCGCGCAGACTCGGCAGATGGACGCTTACAACATTCAAACGAAAATACAAATCCTTGCGAAATGTCCCGGCGCGATACGCGGCTTCGAGATCGCGATTGGTCGCGGCGATCACGCGCACGTCCACGGCGATCTTTTCATTGCTGCCCACGGGACGGACTTCCTTTTCCTGCAAAACGCGCAGGAGCTTCGCCTGCATTTCGAGCGGCAGCTCGCCGATCTCGTCCAGGAAGATCGTTCCGCCGTTCGCGGCCTGGAAAAGCCCCGCCTTCGCCTTCAGTGCGCCGGTGAACGCGCCCTTCTCATGGCCGAAAAGCTCACTTTCCATCAGCGTCGGGACGAGCGCTCCGCAGTCCACCGCTATGAACGGCATCGGCGCGAGAGCGCCGCGAAAGTGAATTGCCCGCGCGACCAGCTCTTTTCCCGTGCCGCTCTCACCGGTAATCAATACGGGCGTGCGCGTGTCCTTCAGACGCGACACCATGCGCAACACGTCCTGCATTTTGCCCGCCGTCCCGATGATTCCGTCGAGCTGCGCGTCCGTGCTAACCCGCTCGCGCAGAAACTGATTCTCGGTCACCAGGCGCACCTTTTCCGCCATGCGCTGCAGCAATTGGCGCAGCCGCTCGACGCGAAACGGCTTTTCGATGTAGTCGTAGGCGCCTTGGCGCATCGCGTCCACGGCCGATTCGATCGAGCCATGTCCGGTCATGATCGCCACTTCGGTGCGCGGCAACGCTTCCTTTATCTTGCGCAACAGATCGGTGCCCGAAAGGCTGGGCAGCTTCAAGTCTGTGACGACGATATCCGGCGCGGCCGTCTCGATCAAAGCGAGCGCCGCCTCGGCCGTTTCGGCCTCGGCGCACGAGAAATTCAGGCCTTGGCCGACCGTCATGCAGAGCCGCCGAATGCTCTGCTCGTCGTCCACGATTAAGAAACGAAGCCGTGTTTCTTCTTTCATAGTCTCCCCGAAACTCTCCATCGCCGCCGAACCTTCGCTATTGCGCGATCTCGGCCACCTGCAGCTCGACAACACGCGAGGCAACAGGCAATCGCACCGTGAACGTGCAGCCGACACCGTCCGGATTGTTCTTGGCCACGATCTCACCGCGATGTGCCCGGACGATGCCGTAGCAGATGCTGAGGCCGAGACCCGTGCCCTTGCCAACTTCCTTCGTAGTGAAGAAGGGATCGAAAATGCGCTCCGGATGCGAGATTCCGGGACCGTTGTCCCGAAACACAATTTCGATCTGGCCCTCCCGGTCAGCCGTCGCGATTTCGATTCGTCCCAGCCGCCGGACTTCCTCAATGGCGTCGTAAGCGTTGTTCAGGATATTCAGAAAGACCTGCTGCAGTTGATGCGGGTCCCCGATCAGCAGGGGCAAATCCTCCTGATAACGCTCGACGATTTCGAGGCCGCGGTTCGAGAAGTCGTATGCGCGCAACTTCAGCACCTGCTGCAGCAGCGAGTTGACCCGCACGGGCTCGCGCTGCGCAGGCATGTGGCGCGCAAAGCTCAACAGATTTTGAACGATCAGGCGCGTCCGCTGCGCTTCCTGCAGGATCACGCGCAGTTCCTCTTTCGCTCCCTCGGGCACCGACTCGTTTTCGAGCAGCAGATCGGCGAAACCCACGATCGCCGCGAGGGGATTGTTCACTTCGTGCGCCACGCCGGACACCAACTGCCCGATTGCGGCCATCTTCTCCGTGTGCATCAGCTTGGCCTGCAATTCCGCCGCGTCCGTGATGTCCGCCATCACGACCACCACGCTGTTGATATTCCCCTGCTCGTCACGCATCGGACTCAGGCTGATCGAAAATTGCCCGGTGCTGCCATTGCCCCGCAGGAGGGGTGTCTCCAGGTTGTCGAGCGCCACGCCCTGCAGAGCCCGGTCGAGCGCGTCCGCGAAAATGGGCCTGCGCGCGGAAGGCACCATTTCGACGAGCGCGCGGCCAAGCAGGTCTTCCTGGCGATAACCGGATTCAAAACAGCGCCGGTTGGCATAGCTCACAAGTCCGGCCGTATCGAGCACGAGAATCATGCTCTGCGTATTGTTCAGAATGTTGCGATTGAAATCGCGTTCGCGGCGATAGCGGCGCTCTGCTTCGCGCCGGTCCGTAATGTCCTTCAGCACATGGACGGTGCGCGCGTCCTCTTCGTCCTCGGAGCGGATGCGCGAGGTCGAGACGAGATAGGTGCGTTCACGCGCCGTGTGGATGAATTCGTCGCGCTCGGTCCTTGCGTTGCGGCAAAAGGGGCATCTCCCCGCCTGCGGCGGCGTGCCCAAAAGCTCGAGCTCTCCGATATCGCTGCCGACGGCTTCGGTGGGCGGCACGCCGAGCAAGTCCGCCAGCGCACGATTCAGCCTCAACACGCGCGACGCCTGATCGTGAACGACGATCAGGTCCGAGATCGCGTCGACGTCTTCTACCCATTGCTTCCGCGATCGCTTGATGCGCGAAAAGAGCCGGACGTTTTCCAGCGCGACGGACGCATAACCGGCGAGCGCTTCCAAGAGCTGGCATTCGGTGGACGAAAGATCGCGACCCAAGTCCACCAGGCAGAGAATTCCGAGCAACTCATCTTCGCTTCCATGCAGCCGCACAAGGACGACATCGCGCCAGCCCAGCGCGTCGGCCAA
This sequence comes from Verrucomicrobiia bacterium, assembly GCA_035500255.1. GTDB lineage: Bacteria > Acidobacteriota > Terriglobia > Acidiferrales > UBA7541 > Palsa-295. The sequence continues at coordinate 180,150 of DATJXJ010000051.1, forward strand.
GTCGCGCCCCAGCAGACCTGACGCGGTTCCCGAGCGGAATGGGCCTCCCGGCACGCCGGCCTGTTCGGCAAGCGCGGCGGCCAATCTTTGTTGGACCAAATGTTCCCAGCGCTGCGCCGGCCCGCTGAGCGCCGCGATGTGCCACTCGGAGCCGCGGTCCAGCGCGAGCGCGACGGCTCGCGCACCCACCATATCCGCAGTGCGGGAGGTGAGCCTCCGCGCGAATTCGGCGGCACCCAGAGACGGGCTTAGCTCGCGGGTGCTGGCGGAGAACTGAGCCAGCAGGGTCTCGAAATAGCTGTCGAGACGAGACGGGACCGGCCGAATTCGTTTAGCGGCACGCATTGAGTTCGGGGGAGTGGGCGCTTTGCCTATACAAGAAAAGACGTTACGGCCTCATCTCATTTTGAGTCAATGGAACGGGCGGCGAGCGTTGCCGTAAGTTGTAATCCTGCTGCTGTCGCATCCTGAGACCAGCCGCCGCCGCTCCTGCCGAGGTTGAGACGGCTGCGCGGCCCGACGCAAACGTGCCGCTGAACCGCCGGCCCGCCAACAGCCTTTGTATCAACAGCTTGCGCTGATGGATGCCTTCTTGTGCCGGGCTTCGGAGAAACGCTCGCCCATGGCATCGCCCGTGCAATTTCCAAGGCGGGGGTTTTCTGCTTGGGGAGGAGACGACTGATGAAGAAGCAACTTACCGCGGCCGGTCTCGGGTTGGCGCTCATCCTGGGTGGCTCGGGCATGATGGTGCGCAAAGCGTCCGCACAGGACAACGCGGCCGAAGAGGGCAAGCGGAAGGTGCGCAGCAAAGTCGTGCCGGAGTACCCGGCCCTGGCGAGGCAGATGAACGTCACGGGCAAGGTCAAGATCGAAGCGACGATTGCGGCCGATGGGCACGTCATCAACACGCGCGTCGTTGGGGGCAGTCCCTTGCTCGTGAACGCGGCTCTCGACGCGCTGAAGAAGTGGCGCTTTGAGCCGGCAGCCAAGGACACCACGGAAGTCATCGAGTTCGAGTTCGGGGGGCAGAGTTAGTTGTCCATCAGTGCCGCGAAGGTCTCTTCTCGGCGGGGAGTGGAGGCATTTCGACATGACGATCGGTAAGAAGCTCTATTTGGGATTCGGCGCCATCCTGGCGATCATCCTGTTTCTGTTCGTGATCAACATGTTCACGGTGGTGCGCCAGTACACGGCGCGCGATGCGGTCAAGTCCACGTTCAACGACGTGCAGACGATCGAAAATATCCGCGATCGAACGCTTCAAAATCGTCTCTCTCTCGGCAATTACCTGCTGAGCGGCGATCTGCGCGACGAAGAGAAGACCACGAAGGGTATCAGCGACCTCCAAGAGCTGCTGCGGCAGGGCGAGGCCGGGGCCAGCGATAGCAACCTTCGTACGGCGCTTTCGCAGGTAGCGGACAACGAACACGGATGGGCCACCGATTTCGCGAAGGAGATGATCGCCAAGCGTCATCAGGTCGACGCCGGAGACGCGACGGTCTCCGACCTGCAGATTTTTTATCTTCAGCGCGACCCAGTGTCGTGGACAAACAAATCCCTGGCGATTCTCGACCAAGCCTACATGTCTGAGCGCCGGGCCCTAGATGATTCGATGGTTTCCTCCTCTTCTGCGCTCACAGTAAGCGCGTGGATCACGACGCTGGGCACGCTCCTCGCGATCGTTCTTGGCGGCGGCGTCGCGTTTTATACGGCGAAATCGATCACGCATCCGGTGGGCCATCTTATCGAAGTGGCGCACCGCATCAGCGAAACCGGCGATCTGGATCAGACGATCGACATCCACCGCGACGACGAAGTTGGTCTCCTCGCCGAAAACTTCAACAAGATGATCGGGCACCTGAAGGGAATGGCGGCACTTTCGGCGGCCATCGCCGAAGGCCATTTGTACGTCGCCGTTCAGCCGCGATCGGCGCAAGACACTATGGCTCGCGCCTTCTCCCAGATGACACAGGGACTGCGCGAACTGGTTCGACAGGTGCGCGACAGCGCTTCGCAAGTGGCCAGCGCCTCCGGCCAGATGGCCAGCGCTTCGGACGAATCGGCCAAGATCAGCGTGCAGGCCGCCTCCGCCATCGACGAAGTGACCAGCACGATGCACGAGATGAGCGTGAACGTGCAAAACGTGGTGAAGAACACGCAGGTCCAGGCGTCCAGTGTGGCCGAGACGTCCGCGTCGATCGACCAGATGGTTACATCGATTCAACGCGTGGCAGACACGGCCAAGTTGCTCGTCGATATCTCGCACCGCTCGCGCGAGGAAGCCCGCACCGGCATGATCACGATGGACAAGGCCACCGAAGGACTCAACCGCACGAGCCAGTCCATCCAGGCCTCTTCGGAAATCATCGACGCGCTGGGACGCCGCGCGGACGATATCGGCAAGATCATCGAAGTGATCGACGATCTCGCCGAGCAGACCAACCTGCTCGCGCTCAACGCGGCGATCGAAGCGGCGCGCGCCGGCGAACACGGCCTCGGCTTCGCCGTCGTGGCGGAAGAAGTCCGCAAGCTCGCCGAGAAGTCCACTCAGTCCACCAAGGAAATCTCCGAACTGATCCAGGGCATTCAGAAGGAAGCTCGCGAGGCCGTCGAGAACATGGAGAAAAGCACGACCATGGTTCAGGAAGGCCTCGTGCTCAACAAGGACCTCAGCCTGGCGCTCGACAAGATTTCCGACGTGGTATCCGAGGTCTACAAATTCTCGCAGGAGATCGGCGCGGCCACCACCGAACAATCCAGCGGCTCCGCGCAGATCGCCAAGGCGACCAACCGCTTGACGGAGATCACGCAGGAAATCAACTCCTCCGTCGAGGAGCAGGCTTCCGGCGCACAGGCCGTCGTTCGCTCGATGGAGCGCATGCGGGAGCTGGTGCAGCAATCCACGTCCAGCTCCACCGAGCTCGCCGCCGCCGCGGAACAGATGTCGAAGCTCTCTCGCGCGCTGCTGGAATCGATGGACCGCTTCGCTCTGGACGATAGCTACGGTGACGGCCGCCGGCACGCTCCGCGCCGGCAGGGGCTTCCGCCGGAACGCCATTCCCATTCGGACTACGCCGAACTGGTCCGCTCCTGAGAGCGCATAGGCTCACCATGGACAAGGAACTCCAGGTCGTCGGCTTTCGCATCGGGCGCGAAACTTTCGGGCTTCCGATCGCCCTCGTCCGGGAAATCGTGCGAGTCCCCGAAATCACGTCCGTGCCGAATGCGCCCGATTACATCGAGGGCGTGATCAATCTGCGCGGGCGAATCATTCCCATCGTCGATCTGCGCAAGCGGTTCGGGCAGAAGACCTCCGAGCGGGACAAGAAGAACCGTATCGTGGTGGTCGAGTTTGAATCGCGGGCCATCGGCCTGATGGTCAATTCGGCGTCCGAGGTTCTTCGCATTCCGCCTTCCGAAATCGAGGAGCCGCACAACGTCTTCAAGGAAGGCGAACTTAACTACATCACCGGAGTCGGCAAGCTGAACGGACGCCTGGTGATTCTGCTGGACCTCACCAAAATCCTGCAGCGGGGCGAGCTGAACAATCTCGAAGAGGTTGCTGAGTCCGCCGCAGCACCGGTTCCGGCAGGCGGCGGATCGCGAAAGAAACGATAGGCCGGGCCGAAAGCAGCACAGAGGCGCGAATGTCCACACTGACGACGCAGATTCCACTCACCGATGCCGAACTGAAGCTCTTGCAGACGCTCGTATATCAGGAATGCGGCATGTATTTCGATGAGCGCCGCACGCACTTCCTGCGCGACCGCCTGCAGCGCCGCTTGAAGGCTTGCCAGATCGACTCCTTCTACAACTACTACCGGCTGCTGACCAGCAGGGAAGGCAAGCAGGAGCTGACGGTTCTTCTCGAGAACTTGACGGTCAACGAGACCAGCTTCTTCCGGATTCGTCCGCAGCTCGATCTGTTCCAAAAGGTCGTACTCGAAGATCTTTTGAAGCGCAAGCAGGAGCGACGTGACTGGTCGATTCGCATTTGGAGCGCCGGATGTTCGACGGGACAAGAGCCGTATACGCTCGCCATCCTCGTGTGCGATGCGCTCGCCTACTACTACCTGCGCAATCCGTTGCCGTTCGACATGCCGACGCCCAAACCGCTGATTCCGCCGCCCTGGAAAGTGGAGATCATTGCGTCGGACATCAACTACTCGGCGCTGCTCACCGGCCAGCAAGGCGTCTACAACGAAGCACAAATGGAGCCGGTCGACTACACGTGCCGACTGCGCTACTTCGACAAGGTCGGCGACAAATATTCGGTGAAGCCGGCGCTGAAAAGCCTTGTGCAATTCGACTTTCACAATCTGAAGACCGAATACCTGCCGCTGCGCAACGACGCCATCTTCTGCCGCAACGTGATGATCTATTTCGACGAAGCCGAGCAGAAGCGCCTGATCGACAAGTTCTATCGCTGCTTGAACCCGGAGGGCTATCTCTTCGTCGGGCACGCGGAGAGCCTGTTCGGCCTTACAACCAAGTTCCACATGATCCATCAGCACAACGCGACCGTGTATCAGCGAATCGAGGGGGCGGGTCAGTGACCTTTCCGTCTGACGAACAGGCCTCCGAACTCCGCGAGCTCTTCTTCGAGAGCGCCGAGGAGATTCTCCAGCGCATGAACGAGGCGGGGCTCGCCCTGGAGCAGCATCCGGGCGACGTCGAGCGGCTTCGCGAGATCCGCCGCGCTGTCCATACGCTGAAGGGAGACTCGGCGGCCTGCGGCTATCGCCAGCTCAGCGAGCTTGCGCACGGCCTTGAGGATGTCCTCACGCCCGAGCTTGCGCAGCAGCATGCGGAGCTGCTCGCCGAAGTCATCCTCACAGCGGCGGACACGTTTCACGAAATGCTGGCGGCCTATCGAAATAATCTGCAGCCTCCAGCGGGCGGCGCACTGCGCGATCACATTAACCGGCTGTTGAACAAACCCGCCGCTCAAACCGAAGACGCTCCTGCCGAAGCGAAATTCGAATGGACCGAGTACGAGCGGCTGATGATCGCCGATGCGATCCGCCGCGGAGAGAACGTTTACAACGTCGCCGTGCGGCTCGATTCGGAAGCCCTTCTGCCCGCTGCTGCGTTCGAGCTGGCGCGCAAAGCCCTCGAAGGTGCTGGCAAGATTCTGGCCATCCGTCCGGAGGGTGGCGCTCCTTCAGTCGCCAACCGGCTGATCGAAGCGGCCGTTTCGACCAAGAAAACGGCTGAGTGGATTCGAAAGCACTGCCACGTGCCGTCTGTCGTCGAGAAAATTTCAGTGGAACGCACTCCGGTGCTGCCGTCGCCGACGCGGGACCTGCTGGACATCCTGGTGGAATCGGAGGCAGCCGCCGTCGCCGCGGGCGTGAAGTCGGTACGAGAGGCGGCTCGGGAAGAAGATGAGTCCCGCGATGCCGCCGCTCCCGCGGGGCTCGCGCACGCCGCTTCGGAAAACACCCTGCGCGTCGATGCCGGCCGCATCGACACCGTGATGAATCTCGTGGGCGAGCTGATCATCGGCAAATCAATGCTCCAGCGCGCCATCACGGATTTCGAGCGCCGCTATGCGAAGGACCCGGTGCGCGGCAAGCTGGTGGACGCTCTCGGATTCCAATCGCGCGTTCTGGGAGAACTGCAGAAATCGGTGATGAAGATTCGCATGGTGCCTGTCGAGCAGTTGTTTCGCCGGTTTCCGCGCATCGTTCGCGATGTAGCCCGGCTGCGCAGCAAGGATGTCGGGCTCGAAATCGCGGGGCAGAACACGGATCTCGACAAAGGCATTTTGGACGCGCTGGCCGACCCGCTGGCGCACCTGGTGCGCAACGCGGCGGATCATGGGATCGAATCGGCCGCCGAGCGTGAAGCCGCAGGCAAGCCAGCGCGCGGCAAGATCCGCCTGAACGCCTATCACGACGGCGATCAGGTCGTGATCGAGGTCTCAGACGACGGGCGCGGCCTCGATCGCGACAAGATTGTTCGCCGTGCGGTTGAGCGCGGCTTGCTCTCCGCGGACGCAGGCGCGCAACTCAGCGAAACCGACGCATTGCAACTGATCTTCACGCCCGGTCTGAGCACCGCCGACGAAGTGACGGAGATTTCCGGCCGCGGCGTCGGGCTGGATGTGGTCAAGTCCGCGCTCGAAACGCTGAAGGGCTCCGTCGAACTGGAAAGCGAGCGCAGCAAGGGAACCACGTTCCGGCTTTTGGTGCCGCTCACGCTCGCCAGCATCCAGGCGCTTCTCTTCCGCGTGCATGGACGTCTCTATGCCGTACCCATCGCCTCGGTGGGAGAAATCACGAGAATCACGGAAGACCAGGTCCATCGAGTGGACGACCACGAGGTCTTTCAGCTGCGCGAGCAGGTGATGACTCTGGTCCGGCTCGACCGGCTCGAGCCGCGGGCCGTGAACAATCGCGCGAAACGCCTTTTCGTCATCGTGATCGGCAGCGGCGGGCGGCGTTTCGGCCTTGCCGTCGACAGCCTGATGGGGGAGGAGGAGCTCGTTATCAAGGCGCTGGAAGATCATCTCGTCACGTCTCCATTGGTCAGCGGCGCCTCAATCCTGGGAGACGGAACGGTCGTATTGATTCTGAATGTTGCGGCGGTGGTTTCACATCTCTCGAAAATTCCGGAGCTGGAGGCCATTGCATGAGCGACCGGATTCGAGTGCTCGTTGTGGACGATTCCGCGCTGATGCGGAAGCTCATCCCGCAGATTCTAGACCGCGATCCCAAGATCGAGGTTGTGGGCACGGCCATGGACGGTCTGATCGGGCTGCGGAAAATCGAGGAGCTTCGGCCGCACGTGGTGACCCTTGATCTCGAGATGCCGCGGATGGACGGCCTCGAAATGCTGCGCAAGATCACCGGGAAGCATCACGTTCCGGTGATCGTCGTCAGCGCACACACGGCGGAGGGCGCGTCTCTCACGCTGAAGGCGCTCTCGCTCGGTGCATTCGATTTCGTCACCAAGCCACAGGACGCGGCGTCGGGCCGCATGGCCCAGATCGCGTCCGAGCTCGCGCTCAAGATCAAGGTGGCGGCCTCTTCCGGGGCTCCGAAAATGATCATCACGCTTCCGACGACGAAGCGAAAGGAACCGCGCGCGTTCTCGATGCACCCGCGCTGGCCGTCGCGCGTCGTCGCGATCGGCATCTCGACCGGCGGCCCCAATGCGCTCCAATACCTTTTCTCGCAGCTGCCGGAGGATTTCCCGGGATGCCTGCTGGTGGTGCAGCACATGCCGGAAGGTTTCACGGAAATGTTCGCGCAGCGGCTGCACGAATCGTCCGCAATCGAAGTGAAAGAGGCGCAGTCCGGCGATCTCTTGGTTGCTGGACGCGCTCTGATCTGCCCCGGCAACCGGCACATGAAGGTGCGCCGCATGGAGCATGGCGACGTCGCCATCCTCGTGGATCAGCCGCGCGTCAACGGCCATCGCCCCTCCGTCGACGTGCTCTTCCACTCCGTCGCGCAGGAACTCGGCAACAAAGCGATCGGCGTGCTGATGACGGGAATGGGCGACGACGGCGCCGCCGGGCTCGGCGCCATCCAGGCGGCCGGCGGTTTCACGATCGCGCAAAGCCCCGACACGTGCGTTGTGGACAGCATGCCCCGCTCGGCCATCGAGCGCGGCTTCGCATCCAAAGTGGTTTCCCTTGCCGCTCTTTCCAGCGTGCTGCAAGCCCGTTGCACGCCGGAAAGAGGTTCGGCGGATCAGGGCGGTCCGGACGCAACCGGACCCGTGTCTGTTGGAGAAGGATCTTCGCGAAGGAGGCAGTCATGAAGCAATTCGAACCACTCACACGAAAGGACCACCAGCCCGTCCGCTATCTCATCGTGGACGACTCGGTCTTCGCGAGGAAGAGTCTCGCCAAAATGGTGGAATCGTTCGGCGGCCAGCTCGCCGGCGAGGCGGGCGACGGCTGCACCGCGATCACGGAATACGCGCGCGTGAAGCCGGATATCGTCCTGATGGACATCACCATGCCGCAGATGGAAGGGATCGAGGCAGTCGAGCGCATCGTCCAGGAGCATCCGGAAGCGCGCGTGGTGATGGTCTCCTCCGTCGGCTACCAGGACAACATCCTGGCGGCGCTGCAAAAGGGCGCCCGCCACTTCGTGCAGAAGCCTGTGAAGCCCGACGCTCTTTATGAAATCATCCGCTACGTGCTCAACGACGACGGCGTCACCGCACCCGTCGCCGCACAGGGAGAAACGCGATGAAGATGGATCTCATCCAGCCGTTCATCGGCTCGCTCGACGCCGTTCTGGCGGAGATGATGCAGGCACCCGCCACGATCGTGGACCTCACGATGGAGGAGGACGGCTACAAGAAGAGGGGCGCGGCCGCGGAAGTGATGTTCAAAGGACAGATCGAGGGCCGCATCGTGCTCGATATGGACCCGAGTGCGGCCGCGAAAGTGGCCGGCCATCTGACCGGCGGCGAAGTCGATCCCACCGAGCAGATCGTCGCCGAGGCCGTCTGCGAGCTGGCGAACATGGTGATCGGCAACGCGGTCACGCAACTCAACGATCGGGGATTTCAGTTCAAAGTGATGCCGCCTTCGGTGCTGACGGCAGACCAGTGCGCGAAGATGGGACACGATTCGGAGGCGACGATCCTCTGCTTCGAGACGCCGCACGGCAACGTCTACTTGAATATCGCGATGAAGTACTACGCCCGGCGTGCGCGCGAACGCGCTCCCGTCGCGGTCAGCTAGCGCGCCCGGGCACCCACCCTGCGGTATTCGGTGCCGTGGCGGAAGAGACCGGCTTTCGGCATCTGCTCCGAGTACACAACCCGCGCCGGCAGGAAGATATTGGCGGCATCCGGAGAGTACGGAACCGCCACTTCGATCGGCGTTCCCGCCTCGTAGCGCCGCTTGCTTCTGAAACACATGCCGATGGGTGAGATGTCTTCGCAGACGGCAAGCTCGTCGTCCGCGCCGGTTTGGCGAACGCAGGCCGTGAGCCGAGTCTGCAAGCGGATGCGTTGGCGCCCCCTCTGCTCGCCCTCTTTTGGAGGAGTTGCGTCGCCTCCGCGACGGCCGCGCGGCGCGCGAGAGGTCAGTTTCTTCTCATCCTCGTGAGGAGCCTGCACCCAGATGCTGGGGACGCCGCACACGCGGCAATGGCGGGCGATGCCGCGGTTCGTCTCAAACGCCCGCAGCTCGAGCTCGTTCAAGTGCACCACTTCGCGGCTGCGGCAATAGCTGCATTCCACGAGCATGCGCGCCACCGCTTCGGGCGAATCGGCCGCCTCCGGAAACTCCACACCCCAAAGGTCGACCGACGAATCCGGCACCTCGATACCGTAGAGAAAACCGTCCTTCTGCCGGCCAAACTGGCCGACAACGCGGACGTTGCTCTGCCGGTGCGTTTCGTTGGGAGCCCTACGCTGCAGGTGGATATGCTGCTCGGGAGCAAGGTCGCGATCGAGCACGATCACTGCGCCGGTGCGATTGATCAAAAGCGTCCGTGCGGGCCCCTTGAATTCCTTGCCCTGGCCGTCGATACCCGAGGCCTCCAGCAGCAAAGTCAGTGAGACGCGATCGGAACGGCGGACTGGGTCCGATGCCATTCACTCCTCCTCAGAAAAGGGACTCCCCTCGCGCCAAGATAACATACCGCCTCGCGGTGGCGGAGCGGTGCATAAGCTCGTAGCGTCCGCCCGCGCAGGTTCACTTTGGATTCGCCCGGTAGAGCCATTCGGTGCTCGGTGGCGCCATGGTCATCGGCGCGGCGGCGTTTGCTGCTGACACGATCGCATCCACAATCGCGCGGTCCGGCGAAAGGGAACAGACGGGGTCCGCCGCAGCCGCGTCGTGCGCCAGTAGAAAGGCCTGGCAGCGACAGCCGCCGAAATCCTGCGTTCGGCGGTCGCACGAGCGGCAAACTGCCGGCATCCAGTCCTCGCCGCGATACTTCTGAAAAGCCTCCGACTCCTGCCAGATGTGTTTCAGCGAAGACCGCTGCACGTTTTCAAAGGTCATTCCCGGCAGCACGTTCGCCGCGTGGCACGGCAACACGTCGCCGTCGGGCTTCACCAGCAGCACCTTGCGGCCCCAGCCGCCCATGCACGCCTTCGGATATTTTGCGTAATAGTCGGGCACGACGTACTCGACGCGGATACGGCCGCGCAGCCGTTCTTCCGCTTTCTGGATGATTTCGAGCGAGCGGTTGAGCTGTTCGCGTGTCGGCAGCATCCTCGCCCGGTTTTGAAATGCCCAGCCGTAATACTGAACGTGGGCGAATTCGACGCGCCCGGCACCGACCCGCTCCGCCAGACTGACCATTTCCTCCAGCTCGTGCAGGTTCTGGCGGTGAATCACGAAATTCAGCGTGAATCCGATCCTTCGCCGCTTTACCCACTCGGCCACGCGAAGCTTCTGCGCGTGCGTTTCCGTGCCGGAGAATTCCTTGGCGCTTCCCTCGTGAGCGCCCTGGAAACTGAGCTGGAAATGATCGAGACCCGCGCCCACCAGCTCGTCGAGCCGCTTTTCGTCGAGCGGCAGACCCGACGTGATCAGGCTCGCGTAGAGTCCCGCGCCTCGCGCGGAGCGAATCAGGTCCACGATATCGGGACGAGCAAGCGGTTCGCCGCCCGTGAAATCGACTTGCAGCACGCCAAGCTCTGCCGCCTCCCGCAGGACGCGCGCCCATGCTTCCGCCGGCAATTCCTTCTCGCGCTTCGTGAGATCAAGGGGATTCGAGCAATAGACACAATGCAGCGGACAGCGGTGGGTCACTTCGGCCACAAGCGCAAGCGGATTGGGAACGGCGCTGCTCATGTCGAGGTCCGTGCGACGAGTCGGAAGATCTGGCGCTGCCTCTATTCGAAATCGAGCGCGCGCTGCTCGTGCAGCCGCGCCAGATAGCCAAGAATATCTTCTTCCACCTTCCGCGGCTCCGCCTTCGAATACAGTTTCTGCAATTCGCCGATGATCTGCGCGACCGTATGACTGCCATCGCAGCGCTCGATGATTTCGAGGCTGGGCCCGTTCAGGCGCAGCGCCCGTTCGGGCATCAGCAGCACGCGCTGCTGCTGCGTTTTTTCGTTAAGCCGGCAGCCCGGCGCAAGGCGCGGGCGGCTCTCGGCGGCGGGCGCGCTCAAACCGCCGCCTCCGCGGGCCGGAAGGCGCCGGGCGGCGGCCAGCCCGGCTCGACATACGAATAGTAGAGGGCATCCAACATGGCCCAGAGAATGTCGCATTTGGCGCGCAGCGCATTAAGCGCCGCCTCCTGCTCGTCGCGCGTGCGCGCGTGCTTCACCACCCAGCCGAGCGCGAACGCCGCGTCTTCCGGGGCCTGCGTCATGCGACCCTGAAAATAGTCGAGGCCGCCGGAAAGCCACGGATAGTGCTCGCGCAGGCGGTCCACCCGCAGCGTAATCAGGTCCTTCGAGAAGAGCTCGGTAAGCGACGAGGCCACGGCCTCCAAATGCGTGCGCGATTTCACGAAATCGACATAGGCGTCGACGGCGTAGCGCGTGGCCGGCAGAATTCCGTCGCCGCGAATTGCCGTCTCCCGCGTCAGGCCGGTCGCCTCAACCAGTCGCAGCCACTTCTCGATGCCTCCCGGAGTCTTGCCGTCGCCGTCGTGGTCGATGATTCGCTTGCGCCACACCCGGCGAAAGTCCGGATCGTCGCTGCGCGCCAGAATCGCCGCGTCCTTGATCGGAATGCGGCTCTGATACGTGTAGCGATTCAGCGCCCACGCCTGCAACTGCCCCCGCGTCAGCTTGCCTTCGTGCATGCGCAGGTGAAACGGATGCTGATGGTGGTAGCGCTCTTTGCCGATCGCGCGGAATTGCGCGACGAACTCCGCTTCGGGTATCAGCGCCTTCGAATTCGATTCACTCACAGATCAAACTCCATTCCGTCGTAGGCCACTTCGAAGCCCGCGTCGCGCACTGCGCGATTCGCATCGCTCTCTTCATCCAGGACGGGGTTCGTGTTGTTCAAATGGATCAGAACGCGGCAAGGACCTCGAACGCCCTGCATCTGCTCGATCAAGCCGCCCGGCCCCGATAGAGGCACGTGGCCGATCTGCCGCGCCGTCTTTCCCCCGCCCCGGACTTCCACCAACTCATTGTCCGTCCAGAACGTGCCGTCGAGCAATCCCAGCCGGCTTTCGGCGATTCGGCGCTTCATGTCGGCGTCCAGAGCCGGCAACGTGGGCGCGTAGACGAATTTCTTCTCGCCCTGGGTCAACTCGAGGCCAATCACGGCCTCTTCCTTTCGCAAGCTGCCCCGCAACGGGTTGCTGACATAGTCCGGAAACTCGCCGCCGAGAGGCAGCGCTCGGCAACACAGGCCCGGCTCGGAATCGGGCTCGTCCTGTGTTGAAATCTTGATCGGGCGGTCCAGCGGAAGTGTTTCCCAGCGCACGGGCGGCACAGAGCGCTCCAGCGTGCGGAACAGAGAATTCTCCTCGGTGACGATCCGCCGGACGCTATCGGTGGCGTAGATTCGAAGTGGCTGAAACTCCCGCAGGTGTAGCAAGCCCATCACGGCGTCGGTATCGGCGCTCGTCAGCACGATCGCGTGAATCGGCGTACCGCGCGCGCCAATCGGGGCGAGCTCCGCGTGTTGCAGGATTTGTTGCCGGAGGTCGGGCGAGGCGTTGAGCAGAAACCAGCGGGAGCCGGAGGAAGAAACCGCGACCTGTGCCTGAGTGCGTGCCCGGCTCTTTAGTACACCCCGCCGCAAGCGGCTGCAGTTGGAACACCCGCAATTCCATTGCGGGAAACCGCCGCCAGCGGCGGAGCCGAGAACCTTAACACGCATCCAGACTACAGTTCAGCGTTCGCGTACGAGCTAACTTCGCAGCTCAAGCAAACTTCTTCGTGCTGAGGGGTCGTCCATTCCATGGTTGCTCCTCCGTACAGATGACGTGCGTACTCAAGACACTGCCGCCAGCGAGAGACAACCCCCTAAGTATAGCGCCGAGCCCTATTTGCCGGCAAACGCTAATTTTGGTCCAGGACGAGGGGTGTCAAGGGGCCAAACGCGACGCCCGCCCCCGCACCGGGGTGCACAATCTCGCCCGAGTGCTGTACGATGATCCCGGCCCAGGGACCCGTGTTCAGCGGCAACGCAGTTCCACCCAAAACGACGAATCGATCCGGACGCGTTCTCGCTTCTCGCCCGACAGCAATCCTGCTATTTCTACTCGCCATCGTGGGGACCCTGGCGCCCGTTGCGAAAGCGGAAGGTGCTCGCGTCTCCGGCGTCGTGAATGATATTTCCGGCGGTTCCATAGCGGGTGCCGATATCAGATTGACCGCCGGTTCGTATTCCGCCCAGACGTCGACCGACGCGTCGGGAGCGTTCTCGTTCGACGGAGTGCCCGCGGCCGCCGGAACAATCACGGTCGACGCCAAGGGATTCTCGCGGGTCCAGCAGTCGTGGACCGCCGTCAACGGGCTCGCAAGTCTGCTCCTGACTCTTCGGCCCGCGCCCGAAACGCAACAAGTCGTCGTCACGGCCGCGCGTACGGCAACGCCGCTTGAGGAGACACCCCTCAGCGTGATGCAGTTGACGAGCGACGACCTTCGGGCGACGCCCGCCCTCACTCTCGACGATTCGCTGCGCCAGGTTCCCGGCTTCAGCCTCTTCCGGAGGTCTAGCAGCCGCATCGCGAATCCCACCACGATGGGTGTCTCGCTGCGCGGGCTCGGCAGCGGCAGCGGAACGAGCCGCGCGCTCGCGATCGAGGACGGCATTCCGCTCGCCGATCCGTTTGGCTCGTGGATTTATTGGGGCCGCGTGCCAGAGGAAGCTGTGTCCAGCGTCGAAGTGGTGCAAGAAGGCGCTTCCAGCCTCTACGGCAGCTCTGCGCTCGGCGGCGTCATTCAGTTTCTCACGAAGCCGGCTCCTCCCTCGGGCGGTGCGTCCGTCGAGGTCTCGTACGGGAATCAAAATACGCCAGACCTCTCGCTCTGGTCTGGCGGCCAGCTCGGTCGGTGGGAATCCACGTTTTCCGGCGACTTGTTTCACACGGACGGATACATACTCGTCCCGGAAGCGAACCGCGGCACTGTGGATACGCAGGCTGGATCGCAGCACGGCACCGCCGATTGGATGATCGGGCGCAAGATCGGCGAGCACAGCGAAATCTTCGGGCGCGGCTGGTACATGGACGATACGCGCAAGAACGGAACTCCCGACACGAAAAACGGCATCCGTCTCGCGCAAGGCGCGATCGGTGCGAATCTCGATCTGGGCGATGCCGGCTCGCTCACGCTGCGCTTCTACGGAGTCGCGGAGACCTACAATCAAACATTCTCGTCCGTCGCCGCCAACCGCGACAGCGAGATCCTTACGGACATTCAGGCAGTGCCCGCGCAGGGCGTCGGCGGCTCCGCGCTCTGGACGCGCCACCTCGGCATGCGGCAGCAGTTGGTCGCCGGCTTCGACGAGCACGAGGAGATCGGCCACAGCAACGAGAGGATCTTTTCCGGAGTCACAGGCGCTCCTTCAAGGAACACGTTTGCGGGCGGGCATCAGCTGACGACGGGTCTGTTCGGCGAGGACCTGATTCAGATCGCTCCGCGCTGGACGCTGACCCTCAGCGCGCGATTCGACGACTGGCGAAACCTCGACGCGGAATCGACGTGCGTTCCCATCGCGCCGTCGTCGTGCCCGGCGCCTCTCACCATTTATCCGGAACGCAGCTACGACGCGTTCGACCCGCGAGCGGCGTTAGTTCACTCCTTCAATTCGCACGTGTCCTGGTCGGCGTCCGTGTATCGCGCGTTTCGCGCGCCGACCCTGAACGAACTCTACCGGTCGTTTCGCCAGGGCACCGTCACCACCGATTCGAATGCGTTCTTGCGTGCCGAACGCCTCACGGGCATGGAAACGGGAGTCGACGTAAGCACCTTCGACAGCCGTTTGGAACTGCGCGGAACGTTCTTCTACAACCAGGTGGTCAATCCGGTGGCCAACGTACCATGCACGTCCTCGACGCCGAACTGCGTGCTCGCCTCCACCGGAACTACTCAAATCCGGGAGAATCTCGGCCGCACCAGCGCCCCTGGAGTCGAACTGGACGGCATCGCCAAAATCACGAGGCAGTTTCAAATCGTCGCGGGATACCAATATGTTGACGCGAAGGTGATCAGCTCGCCCGGCTTGTCGCTGACCGGCCTGTGGGTGGCGCAGATTCCGCACAACGTCGTCACGTTCCAGGCCCGCTACACAAATCCGGGATTCCTGAACGCGTCTCTCGAGGGCCGCATGGTGGGCGCGCAATTCGATGACGCGCCAAACAAATTCCTGATGGGCCGGTATTTCGTGTTGGACGCGACCGCGTCGCGCGCTATCGGCGGCGGCACCGAAGTCTTCGGCGCCGTCGAGAATCTGGCGGACGCAAAGTATCTGTTCGCCCTGCAAGGCGTGCCCGAGCGAGGGCTCCCCATCGCGGCTCGTTTCGGATTTCGGTACGAATTCCCCAGGCGCTAGTGCGTTGTCGTCAGATCAGGCGGCGGGTATTCCGGCATCTTCGCGTTCTTAGCGTCGGTCTTTTTCACTTCGAGATCGTCGAAAAGAATCGAGGGGCTGATCACGGTCATCGGAATGGCTGCTTCCCGATTGCTCACCAGCGGATCGTTGCCGGCGGCCACCAGGTTGTTGCGCAGCGTGCGGGTATCGAGCTCGTCGAACACGGCGCCGCGCACCAGCTCCTCGTGGCCGTCCTTCTGATACACGCGATAGAGCAGCCGCGGTTCGAAGCCCGGCGCGCCGAGCGTTTCGACGCGGTAGCAGAATTCCCTTCCATCCTGCCGGCAAAGATCCATCAGTTTCTGCTTCAGCTCCGCGGGCGAGAGTGCCTGCTTGCTCTGCACGATTAGGTTGCCGATGCTGGGCGTCGCCAGCTGGCTCGGCGCGGCGCGCCCGTGCCCGTTGGATTCCGGAAAATCGCGGATCGGCTCGCGCCCGAGCAGATAGTTAACCAGCATTCCGTCTTGAACGACAGCCACCTTCTCGGCACGCACGCCTTCGTCGTCCGTGTCGTAGCTTCCGATCAAGAACTTGCCGTCGAACCTTTTCATCGTGGGATCGTCTTCAATCGAAAGAAACGCCGGCAAGACGCGGCTCTTGTAGTTGGACGCGTAGTCTCCCACGGTTCTCGCCGATTCGCCGGGAGCGGGCCTTCTCCCGATCACGTTTCTGCCGACCATGCCGTTGATCACGTCGCTCGCGGCGTCCGGTGAGAAAAGCACCGGTCCGCGGTAGTCCTCTTCAACGACCGGCGCCTCGCGCAAATCCTTCAGCGTCTGCACCATCTTCGCGGTATCGGCGACGAACGCATCCGGCGCGGGAAGATCCTTCACGGTGGCAGCCGCAAAAAAGGGCGATCGCTCCAGCCGCATGCCGTCGGCCGCTTGCGTCGTGCCAGCGGCCGCGAGGAAGTAAACCGCGTATCCATCGCGCGTGACCGTGCCTTCCGTGTTCACGAAATAGTGGTTCACGGTGCGGCAGCGGAAGAGCGCCGTGAGCGATTCAATCTTGGGATCAGTGCGGAAAAGTGCCGTCGCTCTCTGGACCGCATCCCTCCAAGTACCGGGATCGAAGTCGAGTTTTGCGGCCGGCTCGATCGACTCAACAACTTGCGCGTGCGCGAAGTCGTCAAACGGCTGATCGGCCGTGTATTGCCGCAGCGCCGCCTTCTTGGCGGCCAGCGCCTCGCTCGCGGCTTTGTACGCCTGGTCGGTTGCCAGCCACAATTGTCGGCGCAGCGCGACAGGGTTGTCGTCGATCGGCGCAAGGCTCACGCCGGCGCTCGCAGGTCCGTAGCTGTCCTGTTTGTAGTCGCCCACGCGCACTACCACGCGAAGCGACCGCGCGTGCGCGCGCTGCTCCTGCGTCAGCGCGCCAAAGGCGGCCGCCGCGTCATACTGCTCGACGTCCCACAAGTGGTATTCGACGTAGTACGGCGGCGCAACGTCGTCCATCTTGAGCTGGGATTTCGACCGCTGTAGTTCATCGCGCATCGCCGCCAGCAACGGATCGGGAGCCGATGCGGCCTGCGGCGGAGCGCTCGGCGCCGGATTCTTCGTCTGGGAGTTCGCCGGAAGCGCACACACGGCCGCCAGCAGACAAACCGGGAAAGCGCGCAGGGCCCGCCGAAGGTGTCCGCTCACGGCGCGTTGTCCTGCCGATTTCTCGGTCTCGTGCCGTTCGGCGGCGGTTGGGAACCGGCCGGAGGAGTCAGGATCGGGGGCCGCTGCGTGCTCTTCGCGCGCTTCTGCACTTCGATCTCGGAGAAAAGCATGGCGGGCGCGGCCGCGGCCACCGGCACCTGCCCGGACTCCGCGCCGCAGACTCCATTGAACACCTGCAGCGTATCGCCCGTCAGGATGATGTTGTTCAGCGAAAGCAGCGGCGTGCCCACGATGTCCACGCCGCGAACCAGCTCGTCCGGGCGGCCATCGGGATACACGCGCCACACCATCACGGGGATCACCTGAAACGCCTGCGGCAGCGCGCGCGTGGTCAGAGTGAAGCCGCCTTGAATGTCTTCGAAATAGAGTCCGTAAGGTTTGCCCTGCTTCTTGATCTCATCGATGAACCTCTTGCGAAGCTCGGGCTCCTTCACCGTATTCGTCGACGAAACGATCAGATTCCCCTGCCGCCCCGTCGGCATCAGCCCGGCCTGCCGCCGGCCATGTCCATTGGAATGGCTGAAATTCGTGATCGGCATGCGCGACATCAAGAAGTTTTTCAGGACGCCGTTTTCCACCGCGACCACGCGCTGCGCGGGCACTCCCTCATCGTCGAATTCATAGTGTCCGGCCAGCTCCACTCCGTCCATCTGCGACATCGTCGGGTCGTCCACCACGGTCAGGAAAGAAGGCAGCACCTGCTGGTTCACTTTCTTCGTGAACGTCTGTCCCTCGCGCTCATCCCGCTGCCGATGGCCTTCGAGCCGGTGCCCCAGCACTTCATGGAAAAAGACCGCCGCCGCTCTGCCGGAAAGCAGGGCCGGACCCACGTAAGGCTCCGCCGTTGGAGCAGCGCGCAATGCTTGCAAGTCCTTTCCGATCTTGTCTGCCTTCTCGATCAGTTCCGCCTCGGACGGAAGCTGGTCCGGCGAAGCAGCCTGGAACGTCTCAACGCGCGGTAATTCCATGCCGTCCTCGGAGCGCGTCTCGGCTTCGATGATCAGGCGCGCGATCGACGACGGTTCCACAAGCGCCGTACCCTCGCTCGTCGCAAGATAGGAGCGAGTCGTCCCGGCTTGCAGCAGGACGAGGGACGTGTATGCCTGCGGATACTTCAGGAACACGGCAGAGACTCGCCGCAGGCGGTCTTCCCACATCTTCTGGTTGAGCGACAACGCGGGAAGACTGCCGTCCACAAACTTCTGCGGATTCTCCTGCGAGAAATCGGGCGACCGGTCTTCTTCTTCGGACCGTACCGCCGTGTTCGCCTTCACCCGGAGGAACGCGCCGGAGGCCTGTTCGTACTCGCGATTGGTCAACTGCCACAGGATCCGTGCGCTCGCATCGGCATCGTCTGCGAGCGGCATGGCAGCCCATACGATCCCGGAAGGACGGCTCGGCCCATGCGTGTTGTCCAGCGCCGCCGTGCCCACGCGCATCATCACGTCCGCCTGGCGCCGGCGCCCGCCAGTCGACGCAAGCAACGCGCCATTTTCGGCGCCAATCGTCACGCTGTCGCCATCGACCACCGAGTAGCTCAGGAAATACGGGGCGGGATCAGACTTCGCGAGCGATGCGGTCGCGCGCCGCAACTCACCTTGCATCATCTCCAGCAGCGGATTCGGCGCGGGGGGCGAAGAAAGCGCGGAGAACGGAACACTGATCAGGATCGCGAGGACCCAGGCTGCAAACCGAAGCGAGGCGCGCGTCATGAGGGCTGTTTACACTCTCGACGAAATGTCAATCTAACACACCTGCCGAACGCGCCAGAGAAGAAACCAGGCTGGGCGTTCGGAACCGCCATTCGTTCGATTGCGCGCTCGTCACGTGGCCGGCGAAGATTTCTGCAGCTTTGCTTGGCGTTCGTAAGGAGCGCTTTCGAGCAGCAGTATAGCGACCAGCCCGCACGCGGCCAGCGCCGCCACGACCAGATACGCCGTCCCGGCGGACATGCGGGGAATCAGAATTGCGACCGCCCCAAAGACGATCGCGATGCAGTAGAGCGCCAACACCGCGCCGCGGTGCCCCAGGCCGAGATTCGAGAGCCGGTGCGCTGTGTGGTCCTTGCCCGGCGACGTGAACGGCAGCAATCCCCGCCGCGCACGCGAGATCGAAATCAGCGTCGTGTCCAGAACCGGAACTCCCAGGATCAGCACCGGGACAAACCACGTCATCGGGAAATTCACTCCCGCGGGCCTCAACTTCAATCCGAGCGTGGCCATCAGGAAGCCCAGGAACATCGCCCCGCCGTCGCCCATGAAGATCTTTGCCGGATTGAAATTCCAGCGCAGGAAGCCGAGCGCCGCGCCGAGCGCCGCCGCGCCCAGCGTCCGCACCAGCGTCTGCCCGTTCAGCGCCGCCGACAACGTAAAGAAGCCGGCAGCCACTGCGGAAATGCCCGCGCACAGCCCGTCCATATGATCGAGGATGCTGAAGGAAGCCGTGATGCCGACGACCCACAGGATTGTCAGAAAGGCGTCGAGAACAACTCCGGCCGCGCCCGGAACAAACTCGGTGAAGAGCTGCGCGCGGATGCCCGAGGCGAGCAGGAACAGTGCCGCGATCGGCATGCCGACGAAGAGCTTCACCTGATGATGCAGAAAGCCGCCGTCATCGAGAAAGCCGACAACCGCCAGCAGCGTAGCCCCGGCAAAGATTCCCGCGATTTGCTGTTGCGGCACGCGGTGAAGGGTGAAAAGGATCGCCAGCGCAAAGCCCAGATAGATCGCGATGCCCCCGAGCAGAGGGATGGGGCGAACGTGGACTTTCCGTGGGCCGGGATGGTCCACCATCCCATAGCGCAGGGCGAGATGACGAATCGGAATCGTCAGGCCAAGCGAACCGACGAGCGCCACTGCAAAAGCAATCAGATCGGGAGGAAACTTCATCGCCCGCCTTCGATTCCGTTCATGAACGCGTACGCGACGATCGACCCGCCGTCATCGGGCGGTCAGCATCTGTTCGAGGACGCCGCGCACTTCAGCCTTCTGGTGAGTTGCGGCGTACCAATCCATGGTCTTCCGCAGGCCTTCGCGGAACGGCGTCCTCGGCTCCCAGCCGAGCAGCTTCTTCGCCAGCGCGTTGTCCGCCACGCGATTCGCGGGTCCAGTCGGCATGTCGGGACGGAGCCGGATTTCCGCCTGGTGCCCGGAATACTCAAGCACCATGCGAACGGCATCCATCACCTGCACTCGTTCCATGGTGCCCAGGTTGATCGCCGTTCCATCGTGGATTTTTTCGGCGGCGAGAATCGTCCCGCTGACGATATCGTCCACGTATGTCCAGTTCCGAATCTGCTTGCCGTCGCCCCACACTTCAAACGGATTCTGGCCGATGAACGCGCGGGCGATCATCGCGATTACGGCGTGGTTTTCCACTCCGCGCGGGCCGTACACCGTGAAGTAGCGGCAGGACGCGGCGCCCAGGCCGTGTTCGCGGTGGTACGCCTGCAACGTAAGCTCCGCCATCAGTTTCGCCCAGCCGTACATGTTGTCCGCATCATGCGGCGGCTTCACGTCCTCCTCGCGCAGATACACTTCCTTCTTGGGATCGGTCTGCAGGTAGTTGGGATAAACGCAGCCGGATGACGCGTAGCAGACTTTCTCCACTCCCGCCTTCACGGCCTCCCAGAAAATCAGGCCATCGAGAAAGAGATTGGATGCGGGTCCCGCCTGATGCAGGTCCACGTAGCCGCGCCCGCCGTGGTCCGCCGCCAGGTGAAAGACGACCTGAACTCCCTTCATCGCCGTGCGCGTCACGCCCGGTTCGCGCAAATCGGCGTTCAGGAAGGTGACTCGGCCGCTCTTGACGTGCGGTTCGATGTTCGAGAGTTTCCCGCTGGTGAGATCGTCCACTACGTGCACATGAGCGCCGCGCGCAACCAGCGCGTCAACAAGGTGCGAACCGATAAACGACGTGCCTCCCGTGACTAAGACTTTCTTATGATCCCAGATGAGCGCCTCCCCCGTTCCTTTCGTTCGCTGCCTCTTCGACGACCCCGACGAAACGCTGCAACTCATTCACTCTAGCATATTTCTCCGCGACCCCCCGCGCGCGACGGCCCATCTCGCGAAGCCCTTCGGGATCGCCGCGGAGTTCACGAATCGCCGCGGCCACCGCGGCCGGATCGTCAGGATCGGCCGCAAGGCCGCAGCCGGACTCAGCGACAATCTTCGCGGCGTCGCTCTGCGCGTCCGCCACTGCCAGCACCGGCCGTCCCGCAGCCAAGATTCCGTACAGCTTGCTCGGCACGACCACTCCCTCGAGGCCGCGGCGCACCGTGACGATATGTACATCGCCCGCCATCATCACGTGCTGCACCTGATCGACCGGGCGAAACGGCAGGAACCGCACATTCGCAAGATTCAGCGCGCTTTCCTGCAGCGCGGCGCGATTCGCTCCGTCTCCTATGAACACGAGCCCCGCGTCCTCGTGGCTTAGCATCTCGGCAGCCTTCAGGAGCGTGCCCCACGCTCCATAGAAACCCAGATTGCCTGCGTGCAACACCACAAACGGGAAACCGCAGCGAATCTCGCGAACGATGGGATCGTCCGGCGACGGCAGCGAACTCGGAAGCGCGGCTCCATCGCGCACTACAACCACTCGCTCCGGCGCCACACCCTTGGCGAGTATCCGCGCGCGCATGTCGTCGCCCAGTACGATCACGCGTGTGGCGCGCCGCAGCGCCTTGCGGTGCATCTTTTCCCAGCGCTTCACCCAGTGGCTCGGCCGCACGATATCCCCGCCGATCGCCATATCGGGGTAGAGATCGCGGATGTTGTAGACCAGGGGCCGGCCGGAGAGGCGCGACACGAACGCGCCGGCGATGCCCGCCACGGGGGGATCGGTCATCGCCAGCACAACGTCGGGCCGGATCGCCAGCGCCCGCGGAACAGCCAGCGCGAGATAGGTTAGGTAGTTCGACACGCGCCGCCGCATGCGGTGGCGCGGATAGGCCGTGGAGCCGACCCGCTCCACGTTGACGCCATTGCGCACGTCTCGCCGCAGCAGCGCGAAGGGATAGTATTCCTCGGGATCGTACGAGGGGCGTCCGGCGACCACGGTGACCTTGTGCCGCTTCGCCAGCGTTTCCGCCACCAGCGCCGCCATTTTCGCCGTGGCGGAGGTGTCGGGCGGGTAGTACTCGTTCAAAAGCAGGACGTGCATGCGCTTCAGGTCTCACGTCCAGCGAATCGCCCGGCGGGTTGCGCGGCCTCGGCGGAAGAGCCCTTTCGTTCGAGGACGATATTGCCGAGGACCAGCACGTCCATATGCGTCCTTCGGAAGCATTCGAGCGCCTCTTCCGGACGGCAGACGATTGGCTCGTTGTCGTTGAACGACGTGTTCAGCACGACCGGCACGCCCGTCACGTCGCCGACCGCGCGCAAGAGTTTCCAGTAGAGGGGATTCGCCGTGCGGCTCACCGTCTGCAACCGCGCCGTGCCGTCCACGTGCGTCGGCGCCGGAATCACGCCGCGCTTTTCCGGCCGCACCGCATACGCAAACGTCATGAAGGGCGACGGGTGCGTCTTCTCGAAGAACTCGCCCACAGCCTCTTCCGCAATCGACGGCGCAAACGGCCTAAATATCTCACGGTGCTTGATGCGCCGGTTCAGGATGTCCTTCATCTCCGCGCGCCTCGGATCAGCCAGAATGCTGCGGTTTCCCAGAGCGCGTGGTCCCCATTCGGCCGCGCCCTGGAACCAGCCGACGATTCTTCCCGCCGCGATGTGCCGCGCGGTCGTCTGCACCAGCTCGCCTTCGCTCAGCTCCGCGACGTCGACTCCGTCCGACGCGTCGACCTTGCCGACTGTTGCTCGAATCGCCGCCGGTGAATACTGCGGCCCCCAGTAGGCATGTTCCATGCTGAACTCGCGAGGCCGCCCCAGAATCTGATGATTCACCGCAAACGCTGCGCCGACGCAAAGGCCCGCGTCTCCCGCCGCAGGCTGCACGTAGACTCGCTCGAACGGAGTTGAATCGAAAATTTTCCCGTTCGCCACGCAATTGAACGCCACGCCTCCCGCCAGGCACAGCGCTTTTTGCCCGGTTTTTTCCGCAAGCCCGCGCCAGTAGGCCGCCAGAACTTCTTCGAGCGCCGCTTGCATCGTCGCCGCAAGATTGTAGTGCCGCTGCGTCAACGGCTCTTCCGCCCTGCGCGCCGGGCCGAGCCGCTTCTCGAGATGCGCCGAGAAAATTCGGCCGAGCACGGGCGTGCGGTCCGCCTCCCGCCAGGACATGTCGGGGCCCCGTGTCTGATGCGTGAAATACTCCAAGCCAAGCCGAAACGAAAGCGGGCCGCTCGGCCGCACGATGCGCCGAAACTCGTCAAGGAACTCCGGCTGGCCGTACGCGGCCAAGCCCATCACTTTGTATTCGTCGCCGAATTTCCAGAAGCCGAGATACTGCGTCAGCGCGGTGTAATACATGCCAAGCGAATGGGGAAACGTCACTTCGCCCAGCGCGTGCATCTTCGGGCCTTCGCCCAAAGCGCACATGGAGCTCGCAAAATCGCCCAAGCCGTCCGCCGAAAGGACGGCGGCCCGCTCAAACGGAGAGACGAAGTAGGCGCTCGCCATGTGCGCCGTGTGGTGCTCGATGCGATGGAACTGCGCTCGAATCGCGGCGGAATCGATCTGAAACGCGGCAGCCAGGTCCTCCTGAATCCCGGCAAAGCGCTTCATTACGCGCAGGCGCTCCAGCGCGAATCGCGGCATGCGCAGCGCGTAGCGAAGTTTCGTTCCCGCTCGCGCCCACGGGTCGCGCGGGACGGCGACGTGGTCCACGTCCGCCAGCTTCGCTCCGGCCTGATCGAGGCAAAACTGAATCGCCTTCGCCGGAAAACCGGCCGCATACTTCACGCGATTCAGGCGCTCTTCCTCGACCGCCGCGACGAGCCGCCCATCGACGACGATTGCCGCCGCAGCGTTGGCGTGATACGCATTGATTCCGAGAATGATCATCGTTTCTTAGATGCCGTGTCCCTGCAGCGCCCCGCCGGAGAACTCACACGACTGCAGCCGGCCTGCTGCATTCGGTGCTTCGTCGTTCGCCCGCAAGAGTCTGCTTGGCCCATTCGTTCAGCACGTAGAGGCTCCACGGGCGTGACCAGGTCGTACGGCCGCTCTGAAAATCCTGCCAGACGGCCCGGGCAAATTGTCCGCTCAGATGCGGTTCGATGGCGGGCGACCACTCCCCCAGTCCCGCCGCTACTCGATTGCCGAGCGAGCCGCGCAGCCATCTCTCCCACGGAAATGTGAACGTTCGCTTCTTCTGCACCACCGTTTCCGCGGGCAGAATGTCCTGAAGCGCGGCGACCAGCAGCGCCTTCGGATGAGCACCGATTTTCGCGGATTCCGGGAGCGAAAGAACGTATTCGACGAGCGGCGTGTCTAAAAATGGCACGCGCACTTCAAGCGAGCTCCGCATGCTCATCGCGTCCGTATCCCGCAAGAGCGTGTTCAGAAGATACGAGCGCAGCTCAAGCCACGAGACGCCCGTAAACCCGTCCATCCTGCGGGCCTCGTTTGCGGTTTCCGACAGCCACTTCCACCAGGCCGCTTGCATCCATGATCCGGGATCGGCCCGCAAGTTTTCAGCCACTGTCTGCGGAGTGAAGAGCAAGCGTGTGAAGAAATAGGCGTGCGGCAGCGCGCCGGAATCGCGAAAGGCGGCGGACGCCTTGCGAATCCGGTCCGGCGACGATCCGAGCGCGCCCATACGCGAAATCGCGCCCGCAGCGAGCGCGCGCACGGGCGACGGAATATGCCGCGCGAGCTCTCCCGCTCGCGCCGCGCCGGAAGTCGACCGAAACGAATCGTAGCCGCCGAACAGTTCGTCGCTGCCGAGCCCCGACAGGGCAACTTTCAATCCGGCCTGGCGCGCCGCCCACGCGACAAAGTATGTGTTGATACCGTCCATGCTCGGCTGATCGAAGGCGGCTACCGCCTCGTCGAGCCGCGCCACCATTTCGTCGCCGGAAATGTTCAGCTCGCTGTGCTGCGTTCCAAGACTCTTCGCCGTTCGCCGCGCGATTTCCGCCTCGCTGAATTCCACATCGGGGAACGCGACGGTAAACGTATGAATTCCGTCTTGCGCGCGGCTCGCAAGAGCGGCGATGGCCGTCGAGTCGAGGCCGCTGCTCAGGAACACGCCGACGGGCACATCCGCCACCAGATGGCTCGTAACCGCATTTTCCAGCAGCGCACGGACCCTCTGCACCGGCGGCGCACCCTTTGCCGATTCGTCCCCGCTCGCAGGACTCCCGCCGGTCCAATAGCGCACAGGCTCCCGCAGCGAAACGGGCGCGCTCACCGAAATGCTCAGCGAGTGGCCCGGAGGAAGTGAGCGCACACCCCGCACGAGCGTCAGCGGCTCGCAAACCGAGCCGAAAAGCAGCTGCGCCGAGATGGTCTCGGGGCACAGCTCTGCCGCCACCGAGCCGCTCGCCAGCAGCGCGCGCACCTCCGAGGCAAACAGTAGGCTCCCATGCACGGCGGCGTAGTAGAGCGGCTTGATTCCCAGCGGGTCTCGCACCAGGAACACCCGCGTGACCGGGCCCTGCGGCCCTTGCGGAAACTCCGCCACGGCGAACGCAAACATGCCGTGGAGCCGCTTCACGCAATCGGCTCCCCACTCCTGGTGGGCGTGGACGATGACTTCCGTGTCCGAGCGCGTGCGGAATCGGTGGCCGCCGCGCTCGAGCTGACTGCGCAGCTCGCGAAAATTGTAAATCTCGCCGTTGAAGATGAGCGCGAGATTGCCCGCTTCGTTCCAGACCGGCTGGCTCCCGCCCGCCAGATCAATGATGCTGAGCCGGCGCATGCCTAGGGTAACCAGCGGCGCTGAAAGAATCCCCTCGTCGTCGGGTCCGCGATGCTGCATCGCGGACATCATGCGGCGCACGATCGCTTCACGCTTCTCGCGCGACTCGATTCCGATAGCGCCGCAGATTCCGCACATCAGAGCCCTGCTTCCCGGAACGAAATGCGCGCGATGGACGCCCAGTCCGCTTCGGCCTGCCCCTGCGCCGTGGCCGTCAGCATGCGGTCGCGGATCAGGCTCGCCATCGGCATCGGAACTGACGCTTCCTCCGCCGCGGCGAGCACCAGCCGGTTGTCTTTCATCCCCAGCTTCATGCTGAATCCGACGGGCTCGAAATTGTCGGCCGCGATCATCGCGCCGTAGGTGCGGTAGACGGGCGCGGCAAAAAGCGATCCCGTCAGCACTTCGAGGAATTTGTCGGGATCGACTCCCGATTTGCGAATCAGCGCAAAGGCTTCCCCGAGGCTCTCGATGACCGTCGTGATCAGGAAATTCGCGCTCACCTTCACCAGACTCGCAGCCGGCGCGTCCTCGCCGACGACAAACGTCTTTTGTCCCATCGCGTCAAAGAGCGGCTGGCATCGCGCGACCTGGTCTGCGGGACCGGCCGCCGAAATGACGAGCTTCTTCGCCGCGGCCGCATCTGGCCTGCCGTAAACCGGCGCCGCGACGTACTTCTGACCGCGCTCTTTGTGAGCGGCCTCCAGGCGGCGCGACATGCTCACGCTCATCGTGCTCATCGCGACGTGAACGGCATCGCTGGGCAGCGAGTCGAGCACGCTCCCTTTCGCGAAGACGACATCTTCGACGGCACGATCGTCGGACACCATCGTGATCAGTGCTTCCGCTCCCGCGGCTGCCTCGCCCGGAGTTCCCGCGACCTTCGCGCCCAGCCTCTGCAGTTCTTCCGCGCGACTCCGCGTTTGGTTGTAGACCGTGAGCGCGTGGTCTGCCGTGATCAGGTTGCGGGCCATCACCGAGCCCATGTTGCCCAAACCTACGAAACCCACTTTCATTTCTCGCGGCCCTCGTCTTTCTCTAGTTCGTGGCGCTGCGCTCGCGCTTCCCGGATTGCTGCATATCCGGCCGCCAGCCGAGCTCGGCAAGAATCCGGCTGCCGGAGCGCAGGAGTTCTTCCTTGACGCGGTCCAGATTCCCGAACCGCAGCTTGCCATCCTTCTTTCGCCATTCACCCGCAACCATCACCGAATCGATGTTGGCGAGGCTCGCCTGCATCACCACGGTCGCCACCGGATCGTGCACCGGCCAGACGTTCAGCGCGTCCGCGCGAATCAGCGCGAGGTCCGCCTGCTTGCCCGGAGTCACCGTGCCGATGCGGTCCAGCATGCCGAGCATCCGCGCTCCCTCCACAGTGATCCACGAGAGAGCCTCGCGCGCGGGAATCGTGGAAGTTTCAGGAATCTTGCCGGTCTCAGCGCGGGAAAGCGCGTTGTCGAGCGACCGCTGATGCGACAGCGCGACCCGCGCGACGGTCAGCATGTCTCCCGATATGACGCTTTCCAGATCGACGCCCAGCGACGGAGCCGCGCCCAGTTTGCGCAGGCGGCCGACAATCGGGTGCCCGTGCCCCTGCGCCATTTCATTTTCGGGCGCCACCGAGAACGTCACACCGCGATCCACAAACCGCGCCAGGCGGTCGTCCGCCAGGTCGTTGCCGTGAACGATGTTCACGAAATCGCCCACCAGGCCTTCGCGTTCGAGAACGTCCCAGCCCTCGGGGGTTTTGGCGGGGCCCCCTCCCTGATGCATCGACGCGACCAGGCCCGACTCGCGTGCGAATCGAAAATCGTGCAGCGAGACTTCAAGCGTCGAGTAGTGTGGACCGAGAATCGCCAGGCCAAGCGTCATCAGCTGGTCGCGCGAAGAAAAAGGCCCGCGCAGCAACCGCGCCACCTCGCTGCGGGGATGCGGAACTTCCGAGTAGTGTTTTTCGCCCGGCTTGGGATCGGGTTTCGGCGAACCGTGGAAAAAAGCGGCGCGAATCCCGGACTCGCGCAGACCATCGACCGCCGCGTCCGTGTGCTGCGGCGTGGGATTGTTGTGGCACCAATCGACAAGCGTCGTCGTGCCGCAGTTCAGTTGGTTCAGGGCGCCGGCGAGAGTCGCGACGCGGATATCTTCGGGAAGGAAACGCGTGGCGAGGCCCGCGTGCATCCAGCGGAAATACTCCAGCAGCGTCCAGTTCGCGGAAACCGCCCGCAAACCCGTCTGCCACGTGTGCATATGAGCGTTGACAAACCCGGGCACGACGATGAACGGACGTCCGTCGATGACTTCCGCGGCAGCGGCAGAAATTCCGACTCCGACGGCTGCGATCCGTTCCCCTTCGATCAAGACGCTGCCGGGCCGAAAGTCTCCAAGAGTTGGGTCCATCGTGATGATGGTCGCGTCCTGTATGAGCAATCGGCGCATGGAGGCCAAAGCCGACCAATTGTCGCACGGAAGACGGGAACTCAACCGCAGAGAGTTGCGCGTGGTTCGGCCCGCGAAAAAGACGAGAGGCCCGGAGCCGATCCGTATCGCTGGATCGGCTCCGGGCCTCTCGATGATAACGATTCGCTTCGTTTACCGGCGTGCGGCGTCTTTGCTCGCCAGCGCGGAGCCGTCCTGCTTGCCGCCTGCCTTGGCCTCGTGGTAGCGCGTCACGTAAGGCAGGAATGGCGTCACCTCAAACGGCATCTTCTCACGCGCCGAATGAAGCGCGACTGGCTTCGCCTTCAGCAGCTCCACGCGATCGTCCCATGGATCGAGCTTCACGCGAGCGCCGATCTGCAGCGCCGCCACCTGATCGAGCTTGTCGACCTGAAGCGCCGGGCCCAGACTCAGCAGAGCCGAGCTGAGCGCGACGCCGTTTCCGAGCCGCGCGTCGATGAGCGACGGCAGCGCCGGCGCCTCCACGGAAAGTTGCTTCAGGAAAAGCGCCGCGTTGCTGAGCTTGTCTTTGTAGGGAGAGTTCTTCAGCAGCTCAAGCGCCTTCTTGTTGGCCATGTCGACTTCCGCGGGCGTGGCCTTGAACGAGAAACGCGAGAACGCCTCGGCGGCCGTCACGTTCGTCGTATCGTTGAATCCCCACTGATCCGTCGACGGCTTCGTGATCATGATCGCCGAAAGTTCCTGAGCCAGCGCAGTCGCCAGGCTCGCCTCATCCGGCAGGACGTCGATCAGGCCGCGGCTCAGCACGATCGTGTGGCCGATCGAAAACGACTCGAGCGTCCCGGTCAGCATGACGCGGCAGTGAACATCAACGTCCAGATTGTTCGTCACTTCCAGGTTGTTGACGACCGTCTCGAGAATTTTGTCCACCTCTCCCGGAGGCGCCAACAATCCGATCCGCTGCAGGCGATCGATCACGTTGACTTCGGCCCGCTCCTGCCATTCCCGTTCCGCTTCGATCGGAGAATGATCGCGGGCGCTTTCGCGATCGAGCGAGGGCGATTGATCGAGACTCTGCTGATTGAAGTCGGCGGGACGGTTGGCGCTCGCCAGGTTGTAGCCCCATAGCCGCGTCTGGGCCTTGAAACGAATCGCGGCGCCATTGGAATTCTTGAGTTCCGATTCCTGGCTGTAGACAAACGCCGGCATCCAGAGATCTGGCTGCACGTTCAGTCTCCAGCTGTCGAAGTGCACGTTGTAGCCGGATCCTTCGCCGCCGGAGGATTCGAACGCTCCGTTGAAGCGAACGATCGCGAAACCCTGATCCTCCGCCCAGACGCGGCCGTTGAAGCGCCCCCTGCCGGTCTTGGGAAGCGGCGAAACGTCGAAGACTACGCAACGGACTTCGCCGAGAAATTCGCGCCCCACGTAGTTGAACTCGTAGTGCTGGCGATCAAAGCCGTTCGCATCGACGTAGACCATCTGCAGGAAACCCTCTGCCATGTACCCGGACGAACCCTCCAGATGCGAAAACGGATTGAATTCCTCGGCCTTGCTCTTCTTTTTCTTGTCGAGCATCGACTCGTCGGCGATGCCTTTCGACAGATCGGCCTGCCCGAGGTAATAGTGGTCGCGGAAAGGAACGATTCCCAGTTCCGCATCGGGCTTCATGTCCTGAATGTAGGTCTCGATAATCGGGCTGTAGCGGCGGATCTGCGCCACTTCGTCATGCTCGCGCGCCACGATGCGGTCGATCGCCTGGTCCACGGTCGTTACCGCGACCCCCGGGTTTCCAGTCTGCGATTGACCCCGGTCCGCCACTTGGTTTTGCGCTGCTGCGGCGCCTGCCAGATTGCCCGCTAGAATCAGTCCCACGGCAATTCGGTTGAAGACACGCATGACTTCCCCCTTCGCGGATTCACTCTGCTGCTTGTTGGGCTTCGCCTAGTTACTACGAAAGGGTAGCAAGGAAACGAAACTCCCGGGCGGAACGGGTTGCCACCTGTGCCCAATGAATCAGTCGAATACGTAGCGTAAGCGGTCACATCCGGACAACCGGTAAGTGTTGCACTTTGAATAGGGTAGGAACCGCTGGGCGTACGAGCGCGGTCAGCCGGCGGTGTCGACGAACGCATGCAACGCCCGGCGAAACTGCTGGCGGATGCGCACCGGTCGTACGCCGAGCCGCCTCTCGCCGTACCAGCGCAGCCCGATCCGGACGAGCGCCAAGAAAGCCACCAGCAGGAGCGTAATCACCATGGCCGCCAGCGATTCGCGCTCCAACATCAGGCTCACCGTCACCGAATCTTCCCAGCCGGGGACGAAGCGGTCGAGAAAATGGCGGATGGGAATCCCTGCGAAACGCAGGCGGGAGATGCGCACGTGCGCGGTGACGTCGAAAGTATAGGTCGGGTCGTAGCCGTGGACACGGCTCGTGGCTGCCGCAAAAACGGCAGGGTTCCTCAGCTCCTCGCGCGTCAGGAGTTCGCCCGAGGCGCCCCGGAAAATCGCGCGGAATGCCGGATCGACCACGATCCAGCGCCCGTCCACGGCTACCTCAGCGACCACATGCCGGGTCATCCTGCGAGAATCAAGCAGCAGCAAGCGCCGCGCCGGCAGCCCGGCGCTGTCCGCGAGGTTCACGAACGCGTTGGTCGCGGAACCGCAAACCTGGAGCAGAGACGCATAGTTCAGCGTGTCGGTCGGATCACGGTCCGGCGACGACGTGGGCAGAACCTCGTCCTGCCGCGCCGGTCCATGAGACATCCAGTTCAGGATGGCCTCGATTTTTTCCTGCGCCGACGACGATTCGGGAACGATCGCGTCGGAAAATCCATTCAGATACCGGCGAGTTGAGTATTCCCACACGCAGGAGTATGTGGCGGCCAGAATCGCCAATATCAGAAGACAGTTTGCGCCATACCAGACCGCGCGGAAGAGCGGGTGCGGATCCGAAGATGTCGTAGCGGTCGAAGACTTGTCCATGCTGCTCATTTCACCGGGAGAATCTTTGGCCGCCTCGGCGGCGAGCGGAACCATCCTCGCGGCGCTGCCTCCCCTCATGCCGCGCCTGTCCTTGCGGCCACCAAAGGCTCGATCTGCGCCGGGGAACCGCTCACTCGTTCCGTCGCCTGCTTCGTCACGCGGAATGAGTGGACATTGCCGCCGCGATTTTCGTCATAGAAAACAACGCGGACTCCAAGCTGCGTGCACCAGTCCTCTACAACAGCACGCCCCAGGAACGCGACGCGCGGCGTCACGAAATAATCGTAGAAGAGATTTTGCGTACCTTCCCAAGTCCGCCGTCCCTTCGACCGGAGGAAGTGCACAAGGAAATACGGCACCTGCGCGAACAGAGTCACCAGAATTCGTGACCAACCGTGAGGCAGGCCGCTGCGAATGACGGCACCGGGATACTTGTACATCCATGGATAGCGCCCAGCCGGCTTGTACACCGCAAGATACAATTGCCCGGACGGTTTCAGGATCCGGCAGTTTTCCGCAAATGCCGCCTGGGGATCATCGGTATGGTGAATTACTCCGTCGGAGATCACCACATCCGCACAGCCGTCCGCGAACGGCAAATGCAAGTTGTCTCCCACGACTCCGGGCCGGCCGTAGCGTACAGCCGCGAGACCAACCGAAACGCGGCTCCGGTCCAGGCCGACGCAGCGAATTCCGCGGCGAGCAAGCACTCCCAGCACGCGTCCCGGCCCACAGCCGATGTCGAGCACCAACGACTCTGTATCGAGATCCTCGATCATCTCCACCAGCGTACGCGAGACGACCTTCTGGATCGGCTCGGACGCGTCCGGCACGGTCCAGTCAAATGGATGTTGATCGTAGAAAGTGCCCCGTTCAGTGGACCCCATTGCCCGTTGCCATCGCGTTCGTGTAGTGGCTTTCCATCTGTTCGGTCAAGCGGCTCCAGCTCAACTGCTCGGTGACCCAGCGACAGCCTTGCTTCAGGCGCGCGCAAAGCGCCTTATCCCGGACAAGACTGCGGATCGCCTCCGCCAGCGCTTCCTTGTCGGGATCGATCACGAGTCCAGCTTGCCCTCTTGTTACGAGTGACCGGATACCGCACGAATTGGTGACGATAACCGGAACTCCAAAAGCCATTGCCTCGGCGGCCACGTTGGCGAAGTTCTCGTAGCGGGAGGGAAGAGCGAATATATCCGCCTCCGCGAGCAAGCTGTCCTTCTCGGCGTCATACAAAGGACCCGTGAAGATCACTCGTGATTCCATACCGCACTCCCGCGCGCATTCTTCCAGGTGCTTGCGATAACCCGGCTCGCCCTCCGGACCTGCGATGACCAAACGGCCGGAGACCGGGCACGCTCGCGCAAAGGCTTGGATCAAAAGATCGGCTCCCTTGCGGGGAATCAGGCGGCTGAGAAAGAGAATCAGCGCCTCCTCCTTGGGGATTCCCCATTTCGACCGAAAAGCTCCTTGGCGCTGTGCGGAATCGGAAATCGCCGGATCGATGCCGTTGTAGCGGAGCGCGACGCAGTCCGGCGACACTCCGTCCTCGAGAAGCTCTTGCTGCTCCATTTCCGAGGTCGCAACGATTTTCGCAGCGTGCCGCCAAAAGGCCCGGCCGAGGCTGCTGTGCCATAGTGTCTTTAGCCCGAGGCTGCGGTCGATGGGCCGGTACATCCCCATCGGCTCAACCACGTAGGGAACACCTTCACGCCGGCAAAAGTAGCTCACCGCGGGACCCAGCAGGTCGTAGAGGCCGTAGAAATGAACCAGGTCGAATCCCCTGAGTGTTGCCCGGCAGAATCCTATCACACGCGGATTCACGGTCAGAGCGCGATAGTGACCGAAACCGTCGAGATAGATGGCCTCCACGCCATCATGCGACGCGCGCCATCCCCATTCGCAGCGCTCAGTCCGGATTCCGGCGCCGCTGCGCTCACGAATCCCCAGATCGGCTGTCAGCACAGTCACGTGGTGTCCTCGTCGCACCAGTTCGCGCGCCAGTGAGCGCACCTTGACGACGGTTCCACCTCTTTCCTGGAATGGGTAGTAGGACTGGACGACCTTCAGGATGCGCACGGCGGCATCGCCCCCAAGTTGCGAAACCTGACCGCAGCCGACTGGGTTAGCGCGATGTCACATCGCAACGAGTCGCGGAAGCCGCAGAATACTACGCGCGACAACCCCCGGCCAAGACCTGTTCTTTAGGCCCTGTTAATCCCCAAGAACACTTTCCAACTCGCCTCGAAACACATCGAACGCGTACTTCTGCCGTACGATTTGCGCGCCTCGTTGGCCCAAGCGCTCGCGCAACGGAACGTCGCTCAGCAGGCGCCGCAACCCCTGGGCCAGCTCTTCGGAATTCCCGGGAGCCGTCATCAGGCCGTTGACATCGTCCTCGATCACGTCTGTCGCCCCGCCGCAGCAGACCCCCAGCACGGGCTTCGAAAACGCCATCGCTTCCAGAAACACGAGCCCGAATCCTTCGCCCGTGCTCGGCAGAGCAAAGATCTCCGCGCGCGAGTAGCACGCCCCGATTTCCTCCCGCTGGAGATTTTCGAAAAAATGAATGCTTTCCGTCATTCCCAGATCAGTCACGAGCTTGCGGAGCCGCGGCAGATCGTCGCCTCCCCCGACAGCTACAAGATGCACCCCCGGAGCCTCGGCGCGAAGCTGTGACATGGCCCGGATCAGCTCGTCTGCGCCCTTGTATCGCTCGGCAGCAGCCCAGCGGCCCACCGTCAGAATCACGCGACCTTGCGGAAATCCGGCCGGCAGCGGCAAACGCTCCGGCGCTTCGGCCATTCGAAGAAAAGCCGGATTGAGCGGCCAAGCCAGCTTGCGCACTTTCTCTTGCGCCACGTGTTGGACGTCGACGAGCTTCCTGGTCGTGTCGTTGCTCGGGCCGAGCACGAGATCGGCCCCGGCAAGCGCGCGCCGCCGGCCGCCGGGAAGCGGCTGCCATACGTCGATCCCGTGCGACATCACGATCGTCTTCAGGCCCGAGTTGGTCCGCCGCATCCACGACGCTGGCGGCGCCAGATTCGGGTGTCCCGCCAGCACGACGCCGCCCGGCAATCCAAAGGCCCGGTTGATTCCCGAAAGCGTGAATCGCACTTTCATCCGGCCGAATCCGCGAAACGAAATCGCCCGGCCGGCGACGCCCAAGGAGTGCGGGCCGAACGGGTCGTTGAGCGCCACGAACTCAGTGGTCCAGCCGCGCGAGCGTGCGATCTCGTCAAGCGCTGCGGCCGTCAGGCGTCCAGCCTCCTGGACGCCACCGATCCCCAGCAACTCGGGAAATAAACCGATGATCTTTTTCTTGGCCAATGCTCCTCGCCCCTACTTCTGAAAAACAAAGACGCCGTGCGTTGCCACGCTACCCGGACAGGCTCTCTCGACGGCCGGATCGATCCACCCTGAAAACGGAGCCGTCAGGTGGCGGACCGCCCAGTAGGCACGGCGAGCGATCGGTGAACGCCGAGACACAGGCGCCTGCGAACCTCCGTCACTCGGCGCTCCGCTTCCGTTTCCGGGCGCGATCATTTGCGCGGCGCGAACGAATAGCCGATCCAACAGCAAGTACTCCTGACCAAACCAGCCAAGCAACTTGGGGCCGCGCAAGGTGATTTGCTCGATCCAGCCTCGCGCCGTGCGCGGAAAAATGTGAGGCGCCTGGCCGCGAATCAATTCCATCAATATTAGCCGTCCCCCGCGTTTCAACACACGGACCATCTCGTCGAGCGCCTGCGATTGCAGCTGCGTCGGAATGTGCTGCACCACGGTTATGTCGGACACGCAATCGAACTGCCCCGCCGGAAACGGCAAGCGCTGTGCCTCCCCCGCGGCGACGGGCGTGCTGGTCCCGCGCTCCAGCGCGAGGCGAAGCATCGACGGCGTCGCATCGACGCCCGTGGGACGCAGCCCCATCCTCTGATAGCGACGAATCCACCGGCCGGTCCCGCATCCGACATCCAAGATGCACGATCCCGCAGGGACATCGGCCAAAACCAGCGCCCGGCGGACGGCGCGATACTGCAGGTCGTCAATCAGCCGGTTGAACCAAGCCGGGGCATCCGGGTGCAAAACCGGTGCGAACCCGGTCGCGTCGGCGGATGCGCCGCCCTGCGCAACATCCGTCCAATACTCCCTCGGCCGGTAACCACTAGCGTGTTCGGCTCGCGTCTCGCCCAGTTTCATGGCTCCTGCGTCAGCGTCTGCGTGGCCGCGCTCGATTTCCGCCGCAAGACATCGTCGAGGATCGCCGCCAGCTCATCCGCGCCGCTTTCCCACGTATACATCCGGCTTGTTTCCGCAGCTCGTTCGCCCAACCGACGTCGAGAATCAACGTCTTCGTAAAGACGCTGAATCATCGTTGCGAGGCTGGATGCGTCACGCGGATCAGCCAGGATAAGACCATCCTCGCGGTCCGTGACGATCTCAGACACGCCTGCCGCAGCAGAAACAATCACGGGCAAGCCGCAAGCCATCGCTTCGGCCGGCGGCATGGAATACGCGTCCTGCAGAGACGGCGCCGCGCAGGCGTCCGCGGCGGCGTAGTAGAACTCGATGTCCCGGCGAGGAGCGAGCGGCCGCACACGGGCCCGTAAGCCTTTCTCATCGATGAGCCGGTCCCAGTGTTGCGACACTTCACGGCTGACGATTAACAAGCGGATGGGCAGATTGCGCAATCGCTCTAACGCCTGGAGCAACACTCCCGCCCCTTTGTTTAACCAGTCGTTGCCCACAAGAATGATGGCGAACTCCTCTGAGGTCAGGCCAAGCTCGTTACGAGCCCTCTCGCGGAGCAAAGCACGCATCTGGGGGTTGAAGACGGAATGGTCGATGCCCGGACGGACCACCGGGATTGTGTCCTCGCGTCCGTAGTAACGCTCGAGCTCTCGTGCGCTCTTTTTCGAGTTCACCACGAGAACGGTGCCTTGATTTCTGTAGGCCCGATTCTCGAGCGACAGAGCGAGTCCGTAGTAAAGCTTCCGATGGATCAACCTCGGCCAGTCCCAGATGGAATTCCGCAATAGCTTCATGTCGGGGCGCACGCGCTCCACGTATTCGGCGAAGACGATGTGCACGCAAATCACATCTGCGCCCGGGTAGTTCGCGCCCGAGCTCAAGATCAGATCGTGGCGCGCACCCGAGAAGCGATTCCTCCATCCCACCCAAATGCGGCAGACCGCAAGCCACCACAGGAAGTCCAGCAGGTGCGGCAGAGAAAGTTTGGGGATGCGATGCCAAACGAAACGGGAGAGGTCTGCGTCTTCCACTCGCTGGCTGTAGAAATGAATCTCATGCGAATCGGACAGGCGCGATAGCCATTCGAGCATGATCCGCTCACTGCCGTGGCTCTTGTCCACGAAAGGCGAGATGACAGCGAGTCGCGGCCTGTGTGTTGGCGTGGCCATGAATCCGCGGTGCCCATTATTCCACACCCTCGATCAGGTCGCTGCGTGAAGTGCCTGCCCCGTTGCCGCTCCAGCGCAACATTCAATGCGCGGCCCCGGCAAGTCACTAGAACAGATGTCGCGGGCGCGCGTCGGCCCGGCCGGGCGGAACGATCACGGGGACCGAAGGAGTGGCGAGGATATCCGGCAGCCGGAAGAGCATGCCCACGAGGAGCCACAAGTACGCGTTGCACGTGTAATTCTGATACGCAGCAAGCCCGACGTACGTGAACGGGTATAGCAACAGAAACGCGTACCACGTGATTGCAAGCGAGATCGGCGCGAAGCGCGTCTCTCGCAGCTGGCGAACGACCCTCCAGCAGTAGTACAGCAACGCCGCAGTCCACAGGAACCAGAGGATCGGAGCGAGGATTCCCATTTCCACGATCAGCGTTCCGTAGCCCTCTTCGACCCCTATCGGCAGCTGTCTCTTGCCGGTCACTTTCGCCACGTATTGCCCGCCCAGCGACGCCGTTCCGATGCCGTTCCCAATCATCCAGTTCGGCCGATTGAACGCGTACATCAGGTTCTGAATCGGGTAGTCCCAGGCACGGTCCCCGAACTGGTATGCCGAACTGTTCGG
Organism: Verrucomicrobiia bacterium; assembly: GCA_035500255.1. GTDB lineage: Bacteria > Acidobacteriota > Terriglobia > Acidiferrales > UBA7541 > Palsa-295. Next base: position 217,551 of record DATJXJ010000051.1, read on the forward strand.
ATTGAGAGTCTCCGTGTAATACGAGATGCGCGTCCCTGCGTCTTCCGGGAAAAGCAATATCAGAACGGCCAAGCCCAGCCCCGCGACGATCAGTGATCTTCGAATCGCCTTCACCAGCCGGTGGGCCTGCCGCCATCGCCAGGGCGCCGCCCAGAGAAAGGCGGCAGAAAGAATCACGGCGCTGGCTGCCGCCGCCACCACGGCGCTCCGGGCACCGCTCAGCAGCGTCGCAACTCCCAATATGCCGATGACGAGGAAGACGAGCTTGCGGTTCCGTTTCGTGTGCAACAACAGATAGGCCGCTGCTCCAACCATCAGGATAAACGCCACCATCAGGTATTCGTCGAAGCGCCCGGAGCTCACGAAAACAGAATCCGGCAGAGAGAGTATCCGGTTGGAGATCGGTGTCACCTTGTAGAGATCACCGAGGTCCTGGAGCTCCGGTGCCAGCACCGCCGGATTCAGGAACTTATTGCCCACAATGGCTTGCACGATTCCGAGGGCCCCGATTACGCCGGCAAGGAGTGCATTTGCGACGAGGAATCTCCGCAGATCTTCATCTGAACGGATGAGTGCGTACCCGACGAATAGGAGCGGCACGTAGTAGAAGTACATCTTGAGTCCGAGCAGGCCGTACAGGATATGTGGCGAATTCTGGTTAAAGGCTTGCAACACGCCAAGCCAGAAGAAAATGCTGAAGAAGATCAGAAACGGCGGGCGAAACGTCTTCTCACGTCTTTTCCGGATTTCGATGTAGAGCGCGACATAGACGAGCGCGAGGAGCACATCCTTGCCGAAAAACAGCGCAAGGTTGTTGCCCATGTATTTGCGGACCAGGTCCTCGAACATCAACCACACGAAAAAAAGGTAGAAACCGGAGCGCCAATTTCGGAGAATCGCCACCGCCACCGCGCAGGCCGCGAAGATCAGCGTGCCGTAGATCAGCGACTGCGTGTCTTCGCCGACGACTTTCCCGCCGACTTCCCACGCCAGCCACAGGCCAAGCACGAACAGACTGACGCCTATCAGCGCCTGGTTCCTCATCGCCGGAATGCGTGAATTTAGCAAGCTCTTCTTGCCCGGTCAGATCTTTCCGTCGACTCTCGCACGCGACCGACAGCGCGCACAGGCATTCTATATCAGCATCAAGCCCTGGAACTCCGTCTGTCCCGGCTAATCGCTGCCCGACACCCCCCGACCCATCGCCCCGCGAACTTCAATTCGCTGGAATCGCCAGGATGTGACGCGGCGCGATTTCCTGCACATCGTAATGCGACTTGCGCAAAAGCTCCGCCGCAGGATGGCTCAGCGCGGTGGAGTATTCGCCGTGAAGCTCGACAAGGACCTGCGGCCGCTGGCGGCGAAGCATCTCCGACATTCCCTCCAACGCCACTCCTTCCGCTCCCTCGATGTCGATCTTCACAAAGTCCACTCGGCTCAGCCCAAGCTCGCCGCACAGCGAGTCTAAAGTCACCGCACGCACAACAATTCTCTTCGTCGGCCGCTCATAGTAAATCCCACTCCATGAACTCGCCGGAGCGCACCCAAACGACACTTCTCCGCAAGAGTCGGAGGCGGCCGCTTGCACCACAGTCGCATTCTGGAATCCGTTCGCGGCGACGTTCCTTCGCAGCACCTCCGCGACGCGCGGGTCCGGCTCCAGACAAATCACTCGCCCGGACTTCCCCACCAATTGAGCGGCGATCAGTGAAAAGTACCCCAGGTTCGCGCCGACGTCGAACACAGTCATGCCGGGCCTGAGCTGTCGCTGAAGGCATTCCAGCACGTCCCGCTCATGCAGACCCAACAGAATCGAATAGTGCAGGGGATCGTTCAGGCGTATCGACAACCGGAACCGCTCGAACGGAACTTCGACAATCGCCGGCCGCAGGCTGCAGAAGAAATGATCGAGTGCCTTCAGGACGACCTGCGACCCGCCGCTTTCGCTCAGCTTCGCGTGATGCCGCCGCAAGGCCAAGGCCAGTGCAAAGAGGGTCGTCGCCGGGAGCAGGTACGAAGCCGCGCGGATCGGCCAGCCCGTCACCGATCGCAGCACTGTCTTTGCAGATCCGGAATTCATAGCGGCGGCTTCTGCAGCACGCCGATTCCCCGCAGTACGCGGGCCAATGGCGCTTTGACTGTTCGGACAAATTCCGGGAAAGCAGGGTTCCATAGCGCGTCGTCCGAAATCAGGATGCCGCCGGGCCGGATATGTGGATACGCTTCCTCATACTCGAACTTCATGTGCTCATACGTATGCGCGCTATCGTGAATGAATACGTCCAGCAGGCCCAGCTTCGCCAGGACCTGCGGAAGCAGCGTGCGCGCATCGCCGAGGTGCATGGTCCATCTCGATCTCAGCCAATCCGGCACAATCCACCCGATTCCCTTTCCCGCAGGGCGGAAAGAGCCGTCATCCACATCAATCGAATGAAGGACGCCTTTTTGATTATGGTCCAGCGCGAGCAATACGTAGGCCGAGGAAACGCCGTTTGCGATTCCTGTTTCGAGAATCAGGTCCGGCTTGAATGCGCGAACGATCGCGTACTGCAGCAGAACGCGCTTCGCGTAGAGCGCCGCCCCAATCGCTTCCGTCCCCTGTAGCTCCTTCTCGGCGGTCTGAAGACGATCTTGAAACCGGCGGTCTTGAAATGGCTCGCTCAGGAAGCCGCTCACCTGAGCCGCCGGCGCCCCGGTGACGCGCGCCAAGAAACGCTCGTCGAGCGCCAGCATGTCGCGAAACACGGACCGGATGGCATAGCCCGGATTCCTCGACGCAAAAGCCAGCCGCGATCGCCAGTTTGCCAGCCACCATTTAGCCACTGCGAGCCATCTCCAGAGCGCCCACGATCGCGTCCACGTTCTCCCGCGGAGACCACGTCTCCATCCGCGCCATCGCCGCGCAACTTAACCGCCTGATCTTGCCGGCGTCTCCCAATGTGCTCGACAAAACCTTCGCCAACGCCTCGACATTCCCGCAAGGATAGATGAATCCGGTGACTCCGTCCCGCACAAGATCCAATCTTCCGCGAATTTCGTCACTCAGCGCGACAGGACAACCGCACAACATCGCTTCGCAAACGACAACGGGACACGGGTCATACTCCGACGGAAGGATCATCAAATCTGAGGACCGATAGACCGCCGCCAAGCCCGATTGGTTCACGAATCCCAGGAAAAGCACTCGCTCGGTGACGCCAAGCGTTCGCGCTTCCGTCTCCAGGCTCTGGCGCAAAGCCCCGTCCCCGGCGAACACGAGATAGGAATTCTTCACGTTCGCGGCCGCGAACGCGCGTAACGCATCGTGCGGCCTCTTCCACGGCTGGAGCTTCGCGCAGAACATTGCCACGGGAGCGTCTTCGGGAATGCCCCATTCGTTCCGGATCGCCCTCCGGTCGACTTCCGCCGTGCGCTGCTTCCACCAGTCGTTGTCGACAACGAACGGCGTCACAACCACTCGCCCTTCAGGAACCCCCATCTCCGCAGCGAATTTTCGACCCGCTTCCGAAGGCATTGTCACAATATCAGCGAGTCGAAAAATAGATGGCAGCAGGAGCTTCTTGATCGGCACCTTCCACTGCTTTCGATCTCGAGGCTGATAACTCGTGGCGTCCGTCCCGAAAAGGACCGCGGTTCCGGTCACCTTGGCTGCGACAACGGCAATCCAAAACGTCGCACACACGTAGCCCGTATACAGAAGGACTCCATCGAAATTCCCTCTGCGAATCAGTGGCCAAATTGCCGTATTCGATAGGCCGAAAAACGAGCCCAGTTTTGGCTTTCCAAATCGATTGGGCAAGCGAACCCACCGGTAGCCGTCTAACAACGGAATGTCCCACTTCACGTGGACCTGAAAGTCAGGATCGATTTCCGGTTCGGCGCCTTGCATGCTGCAATAGGCTACTTCGATTTCGAGTCGCGGGTCTTTCGCCAGGAGTCGAAAGATCGGCGTCGCGTATTGCACCGGGTGCGTGCTGACCAGCAGCAGGCGCAGCGGGCGTTCTGTCATTCGCCGAAGACCATTCGAAGTTGCATCGCGATCATTGTATCTGACCGTTGCCGCGCGGGCGCATCACTGCAGTATGCGTCTCAGCCGGTGCCTCACCGCGCTCGTCTTGCGCTCCGTGAACGTGGAAACCAGCCAGGCGTATGTCAATGCGCCGACACCGATCACAACTCCGAATAAGAGGTGCCGACCCTGCGGCTGCCATCGTTCAGGCGACGCAATCCACGCCCGCAAGAACAGCACGAAGGGAAAATGCAGCACGTACAGGCTGTACGAGAACCCCGCAACGAAATGCGCGACTCGGTGATAGAGAAGCGAACCCGCCCCCAATTCGATGTGCAGAACACCGAATAGGAACAAGGCGAACGCGAATCCGACCGCCAAATCGCTCCCGAGAATCGCGGACCGCCCAACGCGCGCCGCGCCGAGACACGCAGCCAGTGCCAGAGTCGAGACAATCAGATACGGGATCAGCCACCGCCGGGAGACCCTGCCGAACCGCGCGTACATCAGCACCAGCCCGCAACCAGCCAGCCAAATCAGAAAGCCGATCAGCTTGTCCCAGCCAAGAAACAAGCCCAACCCCACTGCCAGGATCGTCAGCGGCACGGCCCGCCTCGTCGAGCGCGCGGCCCACGCGACTCCCGCAAACAATAGGACGGGAAAGAGCACGTAGTACCAGAATTCGTTGGCAAGGCTCCACAACGGCCCGTTCGAGCCGAACGTCGTGCACAGAATCGTCTGCACGAAAAACAGGTTTCCGAAGAATGCCTTGAGCGTGAGCTGATTCTGAGCGATCGCCGGCCCCAAATCTTCAAGCGCATGCCAATAAAGGCCCGTCCCGGCGAAGAGCGTGCTGCCGAGCTTGTCCCACAGAAAGCCAAACAGCAGCCCGGGCACGAGTACGACGTAGAGTCGCGACGCGCGGTTGATCCCATACTCGCGCCAAGACCAGCGGTCCGACGCGCGAGCCTGAAGGATCGACGCCGAAATCAGGAAACCACTTAGAACGAAAAACACCATGACGGCTTGGTGCCCGAATCCGGTGAAGAAATACAGAGCGCTCAGCGCTGCGTTTCGCTCGCGGAGGTGCTGGTAGTCCACGAAAAAATGGGCGCGCACGTGGCCCCACATCACGGCCGACGCCGCGATGGCGCGAATCAGGTCCAAATGCGCCGACGCCGCTGTGGTCAGAGTCCGGGGCTCGAACCTCCCAAGTGCAGTCGATTCGATCGCACGCGCTGCGTCGGTTTGCTCTGTCACACGGATCTCTTCGAGTTCGGTCCTAGCGCCTGCACGAAGGCCATTGCGATCGCGTCCCACGAAAAGTGCGCTCGTCGTGCGCTCTCGCTTCTCTCGCGGAGTGACCGCCGCAGGTTGGCGTCGGTGAGCACTCTCCCCAGCGCTTCTCCAAGGGAGTTGCAGTCACCATATGGCACGAGTTCCAAACCCGCTTCGGCCAGCGGCGTGCCCTCGGCCGCTCCCGCATAGCCGACAATCGGCAGACCGCAAACAATTCCCGCGATCGCGCTCCCGCGCCGCGAATGGATTCGTCCCCGCACGAAGAGCATCGCGTCGGAATTTCTCAAGTTCCCCGCGATTTCCTCTGCACTCAGCAAGCCCAAAATCGACACCTCCACCTTTGCATCGCGAAACGCTTGGTCGATCGCGGCCTTGGCTTCCGCTGTACCTCGCCCCATGAACGCAATGCGCAATTTGACTCCCGCAGCCGCCGCCACGTGGACCGCCCGCGAGATATCGGACACTTCTCGCTCTCGCTCGCTGCTGGGAAACTCCGAGACTCCAAAAACCGCCACGGCCTTCGTCTCCCCAACTCGTTCCGTTCCGCGTTCGGGCTCCCGCACCATTTCGGGGATATTGGCGCCGATCGGAATGAAGACCGATTTGGTGTCATCGTTCGGCAGCCACGAAATCTTCTCGAGCGGGTCGGCGAAAATGCATCGCTCCGCGCCGCGGTAAAGTCTGCGAACCACCCAGTCCTGGCTCGCGCCGCGCGCGCGGTCGATCCAACGCTTCCGAGATTCGGCCTGTCGAGCGTGCTCGTGGAAGACGACCGCCACGCGCGCGCCGCTGTTTCTCAGCGCTCGTAACACGCGCAACGCGCGGAAGGGAAATCCTCGCCGCGACCACCCCAGCGCCGTGTATTGCAGCAACACCCATCTACCGCTCCACGCCGCAGATTCCTGTCGCAGTTGCCGCAACGCGTCCCCCCAGCCCCGCTCGGCCCATTCGACGCGCGCTCGCCGCAGCTCGACGCCCCGCCCGTTCAGCGCCTTCCCGAGAAATGTGCAGTAGTCCTCAACCCCGTCCGTCGGCGCGTCCCGCCGCCCAAGCAGCGCAACCCAGCCTTCTCGCGAGGAGGAATCCTCCATGAATCTCACGATCCCGCGTAGAGTCGTTCGATCACAACCAGCGAATCCACTTGCTCGGTAATCCGCCAGCCCGGAAGCTCGCCGTTCCGGAAGAGCCTGTCGACCAACCGCACAGGCCCCCAGTCGGGCCCGGTCCAGCCTCCGGGAAAAACCGCCGCATCGTGGAAGACCACGATCCCGCCCGGCACGACGAACCGGTGCCACTGCTGCCAGTCTTGTTCCACACCGGCTTCCGAGTGATCGCCGTCGATGAACAGAAAGTCAATCGGACGGCTCCAGTCCTTCACTGCGGCCGTGCTGAGCTGCTCGATCCATGCAACGCGCCCATTCGGGCAGCGCGCGACGGCTCTGTGCGCGGCGCGCTTGGTCGCATTGACGCCCCGCATGCGGCTCAGATGAAAGGGGTCGATCAGCGAAAGACAACCGCCTGGCGCCATCACCTCGCGCAATGCGACGGCAGATGCGCCCTCCGCCACGCCGATCTCCACGAGGCTGGCCTTCCCCGCCGCCCACTTCTTCAGTGCTACGTGCTCTTCGGGCGTGTGCTGTCCCTCCACGGGACGAAAACCTAGCCACGCAAACACCGGGTGGCGCAGCAGGCCGCGCACTCCGCCGTCGGTCGTGTTGTCGGGTCTGCGCAATAGGAGCTTGGTGGACAATGGTGTGCTTCCGCTTACATCCCCACAGTGGCTAGAAATCGCTTCCACCAGTTCTCTGGCGCCATCATTTCTTCCAGCCGTGGGCGCACTACCTCTTGAATCGTGTCCCGCCATTTCGAGGGATTGGACAGCACTTCCCGCACCGACCTTTCGAATCCCTCAAAGTCGTCCGCGGAAGCGGTCAAGAGAGGTTTCGTCGCCGCCTCCGTGTAAAAGGTCAAGCTAGCCCCGTGCGGCGACGCGATCACGGGAGTTCCGCTCGCAAGAGCCTCGGAAACAACGAACGGAAACGGATCGTAACGCGACGGGCACATGGAAAAGTCCGCCGCGTTGTAGAGCAGCGGCAGCAGATCGTAAGTGGCGTCTTGAAACACGCGGACATTCGGAAGCTGCCGTACGCGATCCGGCAGAGGCCCGCGCACGGCCAGCAGCATCGTCAATTCCGGGAACCGGCGCGCAACGTGCTCGACGCTCTCGAACCCCTTCATCGGGTGCGAACTCCCAACATAGAGTCCCACGGCTTTTGAGTCGATTCCCAACTGTTGTCTGCAAGCCTGAATGTCAAGGGGCCGAAAATGGTTGAGATCGATCGGATACCACATCACCTGCGCATCGTAGCCGAAATAGCGCCGGATTTCGGCGCGAATCGGTTCGGAGCAGCACAGCGCAATGTTGTTCTTGCCGGAGTATCGCTCGAACACCATCGCGTCCCACCACTTCAGCTTAAGATAGCCCGGCCGGCTGATGAAGGGTCGAATCGCTTCGGCCTGCCCCCGGTAGGTTCCGTGAAAAAACTGCGCATGCTTCACACCCGCGCCCAGCGGATACCACCCGACGGTCGAATTCGAAAGCACCAGGCGAACACCCGGATGAAGCGCCTTCTTTGCCGCGCGCCCGATGTGGTAACCGTGCATCCCGCTCGCAACAAACCACCCGAGTTTCTTGCGGGGGTCGCGTTGCCGCCATCGTTCGGGGCACGCGTTCTCCACATGAAAAACGCGAATACCGTAGCCGCGCTCCTGAAATCCCGCAGCCACGTACTGAAGGAATCGCTCCATCCCTCCCAGGCGATCGATCGGGACCGTCGACAGAATGAAGACTTCGTCCCGCAAGGGCGTCAATTACCTGCTTTTCCGAAGGACGTCGAGAGAAACAGGATCTTCGGGCCGGCGTCCATCACGGTTTCACGGCAATACGTCCCGTGTAGTCGATGCGATTCAAGAGGATCGGAATCCGATTTTGCGCGAAATACTCGTCGCACGCCTGACGGCATCCCTTCCAATGTCCGTAGTCGTCAATGATGATCGGGCCGCCGCGGGAAAGGCGCGGGAACAGATGCGTCAACTCGTGCGCGGTCGATTCGTACCAGTCGGTATCTAGCCGCAAGAGACTGATGCCTTCTGGAGCCTGGCTGGGGATCGTCTCTTCGACTCGGCCCGGCACAAAGTGGATCCGCTCTTTCGGATACCCTGTTTCGTAAAGCACGCGTTGGACGGTGTCGAGCGGAGCGCCGGCGCATCGCATGCTCTCGTCTTCGACCAGAATCCGTGCGGCCTGCCTCCCCGAGAAATCAGCATCCTGCTGCGCGGGCTCCGGCATCCCCGTGAAAGTGTCGAAGAGATACAGATCGCGCGCGACGTCGCCCAGACCAAGCAACGTAGAGGCGATCGCCACCATGCTGCCGCCTTTCCAGACGCCGCATTCCACGATCGCACCCGGAATGGCACTCGCGCTCACGTACCGAACCGCTTGTATCAATGCGTATAGCCGCTCCACACCCGTCATCGTCCACGGTCGCGCTTTGCGGACGATATCGAGTTCGTCTTCGCGAAAATCCGGAGGGTACTCCTGATCCGGCCGAGGAAAACGCGTCACGTCATAGCCGATGGCGCGGAGCGATTTGTGAATGGCGGCCTTGATCACGTTGTCTCTCTGCTGGCGCCGGGGTAGCCGGTGGGTCAGCGGCCCGGGCTACGCAGTCTTTTCGGCGGATTGTTTCAAAGCTTGGACCGCGTAATCCACGTCGCACGTCTGGATCAGCCTGGTCAGCCATGCGCCGAGCAAGAAAACTCCCATCGCGGCGCACACCCTCGCGATAGGCGACGCCAGCGCGAACGCCGAAATTGTCCCGGCCAGAAGGGCCAATCCTGCTACCGGAATCGCGTAACGCAATCCCTGCAGCGTCACTGCACGCGTCTCCTTGAAAAGAAGCAGACAAACCATCCACGCAAGAGTGTAACTCACGAGCGTCGCCCACGAGGCTCCCAGAGCCCCGTACCGCGGAATGAGCACGAGATTGATTCCGATGTTCGCCGCCGCCCCTGCCAGCGTTGGAATCGGCAGCAGGTGCTGCTTCCTCTGTGCGATCAGCACGTTCACCACAACCGACGCGAAGAAAACCGGCACCTCCGAC
>DATJXJ010000052.1:0-3231 GCA_035500255.1 Verrucomicrobiia bacterium
CGGCAAGCGCATCCACCCCGCCTGGATTGTCCCTGGGGGCGTGAGTGAGCCGCTCACCGAAGCCAATCGCGACGCCATCCTGGCTGCGCTCCCCGAAGCCCTCGCCATCGCCGAGCGCACCCTCGAATGGTTCAAGAGCACTATGGAGCGCTTCCGCGAAGAGATTTCCACCTTCGGCAACTTTCCCACGATGTTCATGGGCATCGTGAAGAAAGACAACGGCCTCACCTTCTACGATGGCAAACTCCGCATCGTTGACGCCTCCGGCCATGTGGTCGCTGACGACCTCGATCCCACGCAATACTCCGACTACATCGGCGAAAAAGTCGAACCATGGAGCTATCTGAAATCAAGCTACTACAAGCCCAAGGGATTCCCCGACGGCGTTTACCGAGTCGGCCCGCTCGCTCGCCTCAATGTCGCCGATCGCTGCGGAACTCCGCGCGCCGATCAGGAACTGGCCGAATTTCACGAACTGCAGCGCACCGCCGTGCTGAGCTCGTTCCACTATCATCACGCACGTCTGGTCGAGATCCTCTATTGCATCGAGCGCATGGAGCAGTTGCTGAACGATCCCGAGATTCTCTCAAAGCACGTGCGCGCCCTCGCGCGTCCCAATGCCCGCGAAGGCGTCGGCGCCGCTGAAGCGCCGCGCGGCACCCTGTTCCACCACTACAAGATCGACGATCAGGGCCTCATCCGCTGGGTCAACCTCATCATCGCGACCGGACAGAACAATCTCGCGATGAACCGCAGCGTGCTGCAAGTCGCCAAGCACTATGTGCACGGCAAAAAACTCACCCCGGGCATGCTGAATCGCGTGGAAGCCGTGATCCGCTGCTATGATCCGTGCCTGAGCTGCTCCACCCACGCCATGGGTCAGATGCCGCTCCAGGTAGAACTCATCAGCCCCGAAGGCGAAGTGCTCGACACAGTAGCGCGCCGGTAGCGAAGAGATATCAGGTAGCAGAGAGATATCATGTGGGGACAGCCGCCTCGGCTGTCCGACGGCCCGGCAGGTTCGGGCCGCAGCTTTGGTCAGGTGACTTACGCCTCGGGTAGACTCCATTGATGCCTCGCGTCCTAATCGTCGCCTACGGCAATCCTCTCCGCGCCGACGACGGCGTCGCTTGTCGCGCCGCCGACCAGCTCCTGCAGTCACTCCCTGACTCGGAAATTCAGTGTTTCCATCAGCTCGGGCCGGAATTGGCGGAAGCGATCACGCATTTCGAACGCGTCATCTTCCTCGATGCCGCTTTTCCGACCGAAGGCATGAAACCCGGCGACATTCGCATCCAGCCACTTCTCCCCAACACGAACGCCACCGACCAGTCCCGTTTTTCGCACGTCGTCACGCCGCAAACCGTGGTCACTCTAGCCAGTTCGCTTTATCACGTCGATGTGAAGGCAGATCTCATCACGGTCACCGGACAAACTTTTGACCACGGCGACCGCCTCTCCGACGCTGTAGCCGCCGCGCTCCCCAACCTCGTAGCGAAAGTCGAACAGCTCGCTCGCACCCCCATCACAAACTCATGAACCAAATCTCGCCTGCAAGTCCTTCGTGTACCTTCGTGCCCTTTGTGGTGAAAGCTTTTCCTCAAGCTTAGAATCGATACCTTAATGTCAGCCTTGTCCCAACCGGTCAAACAACGCCTGCGCCTCACACTGCGCGGAGCCGTGCAGGGCGTCGGCTTCCGCCCGTTCGTCTATCGCGTTGCAACAGAAATGTCGCTGAACGGATGGGTCCTGAACTCATTGTCAGGCCTAGTAGTCGAAGTTGAAGGAACCGCAGATGAGCTGAGACTTTTCGAACGGCGCATCGAGTCCGAACGTCCCAAAGCTTCCGTAATTTCCGCGCGCGAATCAACCTGGCTCCCGCTGCAGGGATTCACCACTTTCGAAATTCATCACAGCGAAACCGGTTCGGCCAAGTCGGTCAACGTCCTTCCTGATCTTGCTACTTGCGACGATTGCCGCCGCGAACTCTTTGATCCCGCCAACCGCCGCTTTCAATATCCCTTCACTAACTGCACCAACTGCGGGCCGCGCTACACCATCGTGGTCGACATCCCATACGACCGGCCGAACACAACGATGCGCGAGTTCGAACTCTGCCCGGCGTGCCGCGAGGAATATGAAAATCCCGCCAACCGCCGCTTCCACGCGCAGCCGAACGCATGCCCGGTCTGCGGACCGAAACTCGATGGCACCATCGCAGACACGGCTGCTGCACTCCGGGCCGGAAAGATCGTCGCGCTCAAAGGCATCGGAGGATTTCAGCTTCTCGCCGATGCCCGCCAACCAGCCGCAGTCGCTCGCCTGCGCGATCGCAAGCATCGCGAGGAAAAGCCCTTCGCGCTCATGATGCCGTCGCTCGCGAAGGCACGCGAATATTGCGCGATCACTCCGGCGGAGCAGGAACTACTCGAATCGCAAGCCGCTCCCATCGTTCTGCTGCGTCCGAAGCAGGGAACCGATATCGCCCCGAACGTCGCGCACTGCTCGCCTTATCTCGGCGTGATGCTGCCATATTCGCCACTGCATCATCTTCTGATGCGGGAGTGCAATTTTCCTTTAATTGCAACCAGCGGCAATCGCAGCGACGAACCAATCGCCATCGCGAATGACGAAGCCACTACTCGACTGAAAAACATCGCCGATCATTTCCTGATGCACAACCGTCCGATCGTCCGTGCCTGTGACGATTCGGTCGTGCGCCTCACCCGTGGACGTGCCGGCATCCTCCGCCGCGCCCGCGGATACGCGCCGCTCGGAATCCGCGTCAGCAAAGAACTCCCACCGGTCCTTGCCGTCGGCGGACATCTCAAGAACACAGTCGCCATCGCAGTAGGCCAAGATGTCTTTCTAAGCCAGCACATCGGCGATCTTGAAACGCTCGAAGCTCGTCAGGCATTCGAACGAGCCATCGAAGACCTCTGCCGTCTCTACAGCTTCAAACCCGAAGCCGTCGTCTGCGATCTGCATCCTGACTACGCCTCCACACAATGGGCTGAGAGATCCGGACTGCCAGTCATCCGCGCACAACATCATCAAGCGCACGTAGCCGCCTGCGCGGCAGAGAACGGGGTCGAAGGCCCATATCTCGGTGTCTCCTGGGACGGCACCGGATACGGCCTCGACGGCTCCATCTGGGGCGGAGAATGTTTCCGCGTCGAAAATGGCTACTACGACCGCGTAGCCCACCTGCGCCCCTTCAACCTGCCCGGC
>DATJXJ010000053.1:0-10861 GCA_035500255.1 Verrucomicrobiia bacterium
TAGCGGCGATAGCTTTCTCCCTGCGATGCGAGCAGCGTGGTTTCTTCGCGCAGGGCCAGGCGATAGACGAAAACCAGCATACCGATCGAAATGAAGAAGAAGCCGGAGCGGGGCGCGAGAAATCCGAGTCCCACCGCAAAGCCCATATTCCCGAAATAGAGCGGATTGCGAACGTAGCGATAGGGGCCGTCGGCCACGAGCTGTTCGCCGTGGAGGGCCGCGTCGTGGACGATCGAGCTGTGGAGATACGACTCCGCCCAGGAGCGAATCAGCGCGCCGAGCGCGACGAGAAGCGTGCCGAAAGCGAAGATAGCCGTGATGACGCGGCCGAAGGCGGGGGAGTTTTCCCGCGGATCGCCGAGGATGAGACGCGCGAGGGCTTCGCTTGCGTTCACGTGGTCGACGAAGTAGAGCAGGAATGCGCCCCAGATGATGGCGGCGATGATCCAGAATCGCTGGCGGAATTCGGCTTCGCTGGCCTGAAAGCTCATCACGACTCCCGATGCAGTCCGAAGAGAGATTTCCCGAAAAATCCATCCGGGACGCAAACCGCGGGTTCGACTTCGCAGCCGCACGTCCCGGTGAAACCGGGACGAGATGCATGTGCGGCCGCTTCGCTGAGAATGACGATTCGAAATAGCTTTGCAGATAATACGCCGGGAGCGCGCGAAAACTTTCTCGATCTGCGCGCGCAATTGTTGACGCGCGGGACGGGCCGCGCTATCGTGCCAGCCGTTTGGCGGGGAAGCGATGACACCGGGGGGTGGCATCCCATGACAAACAGGGTGTTCTCGGGCGCGGCAGCCGTGTTTTTGGCGATCCTGGCCGCGGGCGCGAGCGCCGGTGCGCGGCCGCAGAGCCAAAGCGCGACGCCGGAGTGGAGTCCTTCGATCGTAAAGCCGTGCGACCGAGCGTGCCTGGTCGGATTCATGGACGGCTACATGAACGCCATTTTCCAGCACAATCCCAAGGCTGTGCCGCCGGTGGCGATCGACGTTCGCATGACGGAAAACGCCGCGCAGATGGAGATCGGGGAAGGAATGCTGTGGCGGTCGAAGGTGGAGCCGACGAGTTTCAAGATCTACATCGCCGATCCGATCGCGGGGCAAGTGGCGGAGCAGGCGCGGCTGAAAGTGGGAGGGCGCGACACGCTGGTGGCTGTGCGGCTGAAGGTGGATCGGGGAAAGATCGAAGAGGTGGAACAGCTTTGGGCCGGGAGCATCAATGAAGCGGCGATCCCGCTGCTGACGACGCCGCGGCCGGCGCTGGTGGACGATCTTCCGGCGTCGCAGAGGGAGTCGCGAGACGTTTTGTACTGGGCGGCGAATTCGTATTTCGACGCGCTCGAGGGCGACGATGGGAAGATCGGAGCGTTTGCCGACGACTGCGTCCGCCACGAGAACGGCTATCAGACGGTGAACAATCCGCCGCCGGGCGGACGCATGATGCCCGCGCCGCCGCTGCCCGATCCGAACACGGAGCAGGGGAAGTCACAGCTGAAGTTCAGCATGCTGACGTGCTCGCAGCAAATCGATACGAAGATTTTCGCGTACATGAAGCACATCCGCCCGCGGCGCGCGCTGATCATCGACGAACAGAAGGGGCTGGTGGCGACGTTTCCGCTGTTCGTGCACGACGGAACGCGGCGGGGCGCGGCGCCGGATGCGCCTCCGGGAATGCTGCAGAATCTGGTGACGATGGAGACCTTTGGAATTCGCGGCGGGTTGATTCATGAGGTGGAAGCGTTTCCGTTCGTCACGATTCCGTACGGGATGGGGAACGGGTGGACGGAGGGATCGGGACGGTAGCAGCGTCGAGTCTGATTGGCTGCCGGAGAGGGACCTCCCGCAGATGCGTCCGGGACGCAAACGGCTCGCTTCGACTTCGTGGCTGGACATCCCGCAAGAGCGGAATGAGAAAAGCGTCCAGGCAGTTCGCACAGAATGAGGGCATGAGGAGATCCGGTGGATAGCCTGGGCGGAGCCAAGCAAGCGTGCCGGGCACGACATATCGTGCCCCTACGGAGAAACGGTACGGTGGCGATGGGGGTGGAACGATGCGAATGATGAAGATGGCGGCGATAGCGGCGGCGTGTTGCGCGGTAGTGGTGATGATGGCGGGGAGACTTGCTCCGGCGGTGGCGGCGAGCGGACCGATTCCGACGGATTGCGACCGCGCCTGCCTGGAAGATCTGGCGACGCAATATTTGAACGCGCTGGCGGCGCACGACCCGAAACGACTGCCGCTGGCGGCGGACGTGAAGTACACCGAGCAGGATCAGGTGATGCCGATCGGCGACGGGTTCTGGGGCACGGCGACTGCGGTGGGCAGCTACCGGCACTGCTTCTCCGATCCGGTCGAGGAGCAGATCGGCTGCATCGTGACGATGCACGAAGGCGAGCACCTGCTAATCATGGGAATGCGGCTGCGCGCGCAGCTGGGGCGGATCACGGAAGTGGAGACGATGTACTACCGGCAGGGAGGCGGAGGCCCGCAGAACATCAACGGATTCGACGCGAGCAAGCCCGAGCCGATCTGGTTCGAGACGATTCCGGCGGCGCAGCGGGCGTCGCGGCATCAACTGATCGCGACGGCGAACATGTATTTCGCGGGGCTGGAGAACAACGACGGCAAGGGCGTCTACCCGTTCGCGGACGATTGCGACCGCATCGAAAACGGAATGCACACGACGAACAACGCGACGCTCTCACCGAACGCGGCGTTCAACGCCTTCGCGATGACGTGCATGCAGCAGTTCAAGAGCGGCTACTACGCGGTGGTCACGCGAATCCATTCGCGGCGGTTTCCGCTGGTGGACGAGGAGCGCGGCATCGTGTGGGCGAACGTGATCTTCGATCAGAACGGAACGATGCAGCATCTCCACCTGACGAACGGGCAGGACGTGGACATGAAGAATTTCAACCGGCCATCGAGCATCGAGGTGACCGAAGTGTTCAAGATCACCGACGGCAAGATCCGGCGGATCGAGATGATGGGGTCGGGCTTGCAGTATCATCTGAATTCGGCGTGGGGCGGGATCAGCGACAAGTAGGAAGGCGGAAAATGGAAAAAGGGAAATCGGGGCGGTGGGCGATTGTCGGGGCGGTTGCGGCAGCTCTCTTGCTGTGCGCCGGAGCGGGGGCACAGGAGGATCCGCAGGCGCCTCCGGCCAGCCAGAGTCCCGGAACGGAAAGCGGAATCGCCACGTTCCAGCAGCACTGCATGAGCTGCCACGGAAACCCGAACGTGCCTCGGGCGCCCATGCCGGACGCGATCCGGCAAATGAGTCCCGAGAAGATCTACGACGCGCTGACGATCGGGCCGATGAAGCCGCAGGGCGACGCCTTGACCGAAGACCAGCGAAAAATGCTGGCGACATTTCTGAGCGGGCGGCCGCTGGGCAGCATGAAGGCGGGAGACGCGAAGGACATGCCGAATCAATGCGCGTCGAATCCGCCGCTGCGCGATCCTTCCGCCGGGCCGGAGTGGAACGGGTGGAGTCCCGACGTGGTCAATTCGCGATTCCAGGGCTCGAAGGCCGCGGGGCTGACGCCGGAGCAGGTGCCGCAGCTGAAATTGAAGTGGGCGTTCGGCTATCCCACGGGACTTTCGGCGTACAGCCAGCCGACGGTTGCTTCAGGCCGCGTATTTGTGGGCACCGATATCGGGTACGTCTACTCTGTGAACGCGGAGACGGGGTGCGTGTACTGGTCGTATCAGGCCAAGGGAAACGTGCGCGGAGCGGTGAGCGTTGCGCGCGTCTCCGGGCACAGGGGGACGAAGTACGCCGTGTTTTTCGGCGACGCGCACGCGAACATCTACGCCGTCGATGCGCAGGACGGCAAGGAACTGTGGACGACGCGCGTGGACGACCATTTCGTGGCGCGCATCACGGCGGCGCCGAAAGTGTTCGGCGGGCGCGTGTACGTGCCGGTGTCTTCATCCGAGGAGTTTTCGGCTTCGAATCTCGACTATCCGTGCTGCACGGGGCGCGGGAGCGTGGTGGCGCTGGACGCGAATACGGGAGCGCGCGTGTGGAAGACGTACATCGTGAGCGAGCCGAAGCCGACGCGGAAGAATTCGCGGGGCGTGCAGCAGTACTCGCCTTCCGGCGGCGGAATCTGGAATTCGCCGACGATCGACGCGAAGCGGGGCGTGCTGTACGTGGGGACGGGCGACGCGCAGAGCCGGCCCGTGCCGGAAACGATCGACGCGGTGCTGGCGGTCGATTTGAAGACGGGCGCGATTCGCTGGCATTACCAGGCGGAGGCGAATGATGCGTTCATGGGCGGCTGCAGCGGGCCGGAGAAGACCGACAACTGTCCCGATCCGAACGGCCCGGACCAGGACATCGGAAACTCGCCGATCCTGCGAAAACTGCCGAACGGCAAGAGCGTCGTCGTTTTCGGAATGAAGAATGGAAAAGCGTTCGCGCTCGATCCGGACAAGAAAGGCGCGATCGTGTGGCAGACGAGCGTGGCGCCGGCGCTCCCGGGGCAGAACGCCTTCTTTGCGCTACTGAACGGCATCGTCTGGGGAGGCGCCGCGGACGATCAGAACGTCTACTACGGCTTGCAGTCTGGCGGGATGGTGGCGCTGAAGCTGGCGACCGGGGAATTGGCGTGGCGCGCGACGTTCCCGAAGCCCGAAGGCGCCCGCGTGATCAATTCGGCGGCGGCGACAGCGATGCCGGGCGTCGTCTTTCTGGCTGGATCCGACGGGAAGCTGCACGCGCTTTCGACGGCGGACGGGCACGTGCTGTGGGAGTACGACACGGCGCGGACGTTCGAGACGGTGAACAAGGTTCCGGGAAGAGGCGGCGCAATCGCGTCGATTGGCCCTTCGATCGTCAACGGGATGATTTACATCGGCTCGGGGTATGGCGTGACGGGCGGCGCGTTCGGCAACGTGCTGCTGGCGTTCTCGGCGAACTAGAAACGCGCAGATTCCTTCTCCTGCTCTCAGGAAGAAGCTTTGCGGCGCGCGGCGAGAGCCTCCGCAAACGCGGAGAGAATCCAGGTCCAACCGTCCTTGTGCTGACGGCCCAACTCGTCGTCCGGCACGCCCGCATGGCGCAGCGTGACTTCCGTTTCCTCGCCGCGCGGCTCCATCGTGAGGGTGACGATCGATTCGGCGCCCTTCGTTGCTTCCGAAACCCAAGTGAATTCGATCTTGCGCGGACGATCGAGCTGAATGAAGCGCCCGTAGTGCGGCCAGCTTCGGTCCTGATATTTCGCGGCCATGTAGAAGAGGCCGTCGACGACGGGATTCACAATCACTTTTTCGCCGCCGAACCACGGTCCGCCGGGGCTCTTCGGGTCGATCCAGACGTCGAAGATCTTTTCCGGCGGGGCGGGAATGGTGCGCGTAACGGTCAGGTCGATCAGGTTCATCGCGATTGCTCCTTTTGCGCGGCGAAGAATTTTTCGAGGCGGTCCATGCGTTCGTTCCAGAACTGCTCGTATTTCAAGGTCCACTGCGCCACGTCGCGCAGGGGCTTCGCGGACAGCTGGAGGATTTTGTCGCGGCCGCGGCGCGTGCGGCGGACGAGGCCGGCGCGCTCGAGCACCCGGACGTGTTTGCAGAATCCCGTCAAGGACATGGAGAAGGGCTGGGCGACGTCAGAGATGCGTGCGGGGCCGCGGGAGAGGCGGTCCATGATGGCGCGGCGCGTGGGATCGGCGATGGCGGCGGCGACGCGGTCGAAAGCGCGGGGCGCTTTATAGTGAACCATATGGTTCAGTATGGATGAAAGCACACCGGGCTGTCAAGCGGGGGCCGAATCGAGTAGACTCCGCGCGAAGGAGAGCGACATGGCCGACGGGCCGCCGCCTCGGCGTCCTGGGACAAGCATCGCAGCGATTCTCGCCGGCATCCTTGTGGGCGCGGCGCTTTCGCTGGGAACGGACTTCGGGCTGCACGCGGCGGGCATCGCTCCGGCGGTGGGCCAGTGGAAAGCGGAGTGGCTTTACGCGCTGGCGATGGGATATCGCACGATCTACAACATCGTGGGCAGCTACGTGGTGGCGCGGCTGGCGCCGAACCGGCCGATGGGTCATGCGCTGGTGGCGGGCACGCTGGGACTGATCGTGAGCGCGGCGGGCGCGATTGCGACGTGGAATCGCGCGGATTTGGGACCGCGCTGGTATCCGCTGGCGCTGGTGGTGGTGGCGCTGCCGTGCGCGTGGCTGGGCGGCAAACTGCGGACGATGCAGCGGGGCGATTCGCGTCAAATTGCGTAGCACGCGTATTCTGATTCGCCGAAATCGATTTCCGGCACCTACTCCGCACGGAATGGAGACGAAGAATGGTTCTTACGAAAGAGGAGGCAATCGCAGCGCTGCAGAACGAGGTGCGGCTGGTGCTGCACCTGGCGTCGAAGATCGAGCCAGGGATGCTCGATTACCGGCCGAGCCCGAAGCAGCGCAGCCTGCTGGAGCTGATGCAGTATTTCGTGGTGGTGGCGCCGGTGCAGCTTCGCATGATTCTGGCGGGCACGTTCACGATGGATTCGTGGCGCGCGATGTGGCTGCCGGAAGAAGCCGCGGCCAAGTCGATGAATTTCGAGCAGGCGAAAGTTGCGATTGGGAAGCAGGCCGCGCTGTTTGCCGAAAGGCTGGGGCCGGTGAGCGACGCCGATTTGCGAAAGGAAGTGGAGATGTTCGGGAACCGGGCGACGCGCGGGATGTGGATCGTGCGGCTGCCGCTGGGACATCTGACGGCGTACCGGATGCAACTGTTCCTCTATCTCAAGGCGTGCGGACGCGAAGAATTGAACACGATGAATCTGTGGGCGGGCGTGGACGGGTCGGCGGGACCGCCGCCGATAATCGAACGCCGCTAGCCTCCGAGCCGAATACTTGCTGCGGGTGATACTGCGCATCGGATCGGCGCTGCTCGCCGGTCGTCCATGCCGGAGATGGATGTCCGATCCCCTAAGCGCCGGCGCGCTTGCGCAGGGCGAAGATTGAGGGAACGTCCACGGGCGGCGCGGCGGAAGCCAGATGGATGGCGACGATTTCCGCGTTGGTCACGACGGCGACGATCATCAGCGCGACGATGGCCCATCCGGACGCGCGGAACACCAGCAGCGCGATCAATCCACCGAGCAAGGCCAGCCCGTAGAACTTCGCGAGGTACGTGTGAGCGGCGGGATATTTTCGGAATCGAGCCAGGCTGACGGCGATCGTCGCGATTTCCGACGCGAGAAGAACGGCGATGGCCCAAATCGTGCGCGTCAGCACGGGCCGGCAGAGCATCCATACGACCGCGAGGAGGAAAAGATAGTAGATGATGTCCGTGGCGCTGTCGTAGCGGCGCAGGAGGGGAGTGGAGACGCCGAAGCGGCGGGCGAGGATGCCGTCGAAGATGTCGGAGAGCGTGGCGGCGACTAGGATCGGCAGATAGACGATTCGCGGCGCGCCGATCATCGCGCAGGCCAGCGCCGCCGGACCCAGCAGCAGCCGGAGCGTGGTCAGCAGAAATGGGAGGTGGCGTTTCAATGTGTGGCGCCAGAAGCCTTTTGTGGCGGGGAGTGTACCCGGCCCGGGGCGCGCCCTCAAGCGGAGCGCGGGCTGCGGGCGGCTGAACGGCGGGAGCAGGTGTCCCAACTTCGCTCGAAGGATTGTCGAGCGAATACTTGCTGCGAGTGAGGCTGCGCAAAGGTAAGCGCTCCGCGCCGTCGTTTTGTTCGCAGGGCTGAAGCCCTGCGCTTCCAGCTGAAGAACGAGGGAGCCGGCGAAGTGCCCTCGCCCGCCCCGGCAGTCTCCAGGTGAGGGGACCCGTCCCCCAAGAAAAGACAGCGGGCTCGACGCGGACGGCGGCCTGAAGCGCGCCGGTAGAAAGGCGGCGAGCCGAATTCAGGGAACTTCGAATGGGCGCCGGGGAATACGGTATAGAATCGTGATTCGCATGGTTTCGAAGAGAGATACGCGGAAGAGATTTTTCGGACGGGCGGCGCGGTTCGCTCTCGCGGCGGCGCTGTGTGTGTTTGCGCCGATGGCGCGCGCGCAAGACGCCGCGAAGCCGGCCGCTCAGGAATCTTTCGGAACTGTCGCGGGGACGGTGGTGGATCAGACGGGCGCGTTTGTTCCCGGAGCGCGCGTCGAACTGACGGCGGTGAAACCGTCCGTGGACGAGAAGGCCTTCACCGACACGAACGGCCAATTCTATTTCCTGAACGTGCCCGCCGCCGATTTCCGGCTGACGATTTCCGCGGAGCACTTTGAGAACGCGACGGTAACCGGGACGGTGCACGCGGGTGAGCACTACGTGGCGCCGCAGATCGTGCTGACTCTGGCGACGCAGACCACGTCCGTCTCCGTGACGCAGACGCAGGAGGAGATCGCGGAAGAGCAACTGAAGGTGCAGGAGACGCAGCGCGTGCTCGGTTTCATTCCGAATTTCTACGTCACCTACGTGCCGGACGCGGCGCCGCTGACGGCGAAGCAGAAATTCCGGCTGGCGTGGAAATCGTCGTCCGATCCGGTGACGATCGCGCTGGTCGCCGCGCTGGCGGGCGGCGAGCAGGCGTCGAATGAATATAAGGGATACGGTCAGGGAGCGCAGGGCTACGGGAAGCGGTTCGGGGCGACGCTGGCGGACGTGGTCGACGGGACGTTTCTGGGCGCGGCGGTGTTTCCGACCGTGCTGAAGCAGGACCCGCGCTATTTCTACAAGGGAACCGGAAGCACGCAATCGCGGCTGTTCTACGCCATTGCGAACGCGTTCATCTGCAAGGGCGACAACAAGAAGTGGCAGCCGAACTACTCCAACATTCTGGGCAATCTGGCTGCGGGCGGAATCGCGAACGCGTATTATCCGGCGGGCGACCGCGGCGCCGGGCTGACGTTCGCGACCGCCGGAATCCGGATCGGAGAAACCGCGGCCGCCGGGATCTTCCAAGAGTTCGTGGTGCGCAAGCTCACACCGCGCGCCGCAAAGAGCGATCCGAAGCCGTAGCGCCTACCTGGCCGCGTATTGCGTGAAGACGTAGTCATCCTTCTTCACGATCGTGTGGCAAGCGGCCCCGCATTTGGCGTCGTTCGCTTGCGGCGGCGTGTCCGTGGTATTCCCGGGCCGGAACGAGCCGGATGCCGCGTCGTACTCGAACACGGCGTAACCCCAGCCGCCGCTGTCCGGAAACCTCTTGCTGTCCTTTTCCATTAGATCGACATCGTGCTGGACGCCGGGCACCGTGGCCGCGGGGAAGGTCTGCAACTTTGTCGGAATCCAATGGACCTTGGCCATCTTGGCGCCGTCGGGGAATGGTTTGCCATTGCCCGGAGCGCCGTCCTGATACGCCTTGATCATCACCGGATTGGCGACGATCGCGGCCATCAGCGGACCATCCTGACTGATCGAGACGATCTGCCAGGACTCGTATCCCCTGAACTCGGAGAACGCGAGACCGCCGGGTATTTTCAGCGAGTACTTGTCCTGCTTGTCCTGCGCAGAGATGGTCCTGCCGCCCAGGACGGCGAGCACGAGCGCGGCGATCAGCATCAACCCGAGTAGAAGTCTCTTCATGGCTCATTCCTCCGCTGCGGTGTGGAAGTGCAGGTTCCCCTGCGTCGCGAATCGACTGGATTTGCGTTGGTGGTGAGAAGCGACGCCGTCGCGCCGGTTGCGTTGCGGTGACGAAAGACCAATGGGACTGCGCGAGTGGTTCTGACCGAGCGCCTCGAAGGCCAGGAGGCGGATGATAGGGCATCGGAAGGGGCGGGGTCAAGGCGCACCGCGCGGCGAGAACGGCAGTGCCGTCGTAGAGTGCCTGCGCTGAGATTGCAGCGCACGCCCGGATTCGAAGGAAGGACAGGCGTTCCGGGAAACTGGCCCACGACCTGTCCCAAGGTACCATTGACTTTCGCTTTTAATTCGCCTAAAGTGCGGGAAGCCCAGACTGTGTTTACACGGGGGTTACGGAATGGCACTGACCAAGCGGCAAAAAGAGGTTCTGAACTATCTGGTGGGGTTCATCAACAAGAACGGCTACTCGCCGAGCTTCGAGGAGATCGCGCACGCGCTGAAGCTGACGTCGCTCGCGACCGTGCACAAGCATCTCTCGACGCTGGAGAAAAAGGGATTCGTGCGGCGCGGATACAACCAGAGCCGGTCGATCGAGGTGACGCAGCTGCCGAAGCCGGTGCGCGAGGAGATTCTCGACCGGCACGTGGTGGAACTGCCGCTGGCCGGGCGGATCGCCGCGGGGCGTCCGTTGGAGGCCGTGGAAGACAACGAGACGATTTCGCTGGCGGACTTCACGCGCGGGCACAACAACTTCGTCCTGAAGGTGAAGGGCGAATCGATGCGCGAGGATCACATCCTGGACGGGGATTACATCGTGGTGGAGCAGACGCAAGTGGCCAATCCGGGAGAGATCGTGGTCGCGCTGGTGGGCGAGGACGAGGCGACGGTGAAGCGCTTCTATCGCGAACAGGGCGGGAAGATCCGGTTGCAGCCTGCGAATTCGACGATGGCGCCGATTGTGGTGTCGGCGCAGGACGTGAAAATCCAAGGACGCGTGGTCGGAGTGCTTAGGAAATACTGAGCGCGTCGCGTCAGTCCAAGAGAGATCCTTCGACTCGCCCGCCGGGGGCGGACTCGCTCAGGATGACGACCCTGGTCGGGTCGTCAAATTCAAGGACGCGTGGTGGGCGTCCTGCGGAAATACGAGCCGAGGCGGTTTCCAGCTTTCGGCGCCGTTTGGTGTATGATCCTCACGCCGGTTCAGACGATCGATCCGGCCTGGCTTGCATTTGGATCCCCAGCCGCGTGCAAGCCGGCAGTTGTCTCGAACAACTGAGGTTTCGCCGTTGTCTCTAGCGACACAGATGTTCCAAATTGGGATTGGCGGTGATCT
>DATJXJ010000054.1:0-2450 GCA_035500255.1 Verrucomicrobiia bacterium
GCTCGCACCAGGGCCGCCGTGCGGCGCTTCGGAAATTCCGTAGTAGCTCGCCACGTCGTTCACCATCACTGAGCCGGCGCGAATCCGCGACGCCAGTTCCCTGCCCCGGCGCGCATCGCGAGTCCAAACGCTCGCGCTCAATGCAAACGCCGAGTCGTTCGCCAGCGCCACCGCTTCGTCAGGCGACGCGACCGCGCGAATCGCCAGCACTGGACCGAATGTCTCTTCCCGCATCAGCTGCATCGTGTGGTCCACATTCGCCACCACCGCAGGCTCGATAAAATTTGCCCCCAGATCGGCGCGGCGCCCGCCGCCCGTCAAAATCCGCGCGCCCATCTGCTCGGCCTCGCGCAACTGCTGCTCCACCTTTTCGAGCTGCCGCAATCGAATCATCGGGCCAATGTCCGCGCCCGAATCCGCCGCCGAGCCTAGCCGCAACTTTTTCGTTTTCTCCACGCACAACTCGGTGAACCGTTCCGCGGCCGGCTGCTCCACATAAATGCGTTCCACCGAAAGACAGGCCTGCCCGCAATTCGTGAACCCGCCCCACACGGCCGCGCTCGACGCGATTTCCAGATCCGCATCGGCCAGCACGATCATTGCGTCTTTCCCGCCCAGCTCGAGCACCGAAGGAATCAGTTTCGCGGCGCACACTTCCGCGATTCGCCGGCCGGTGGCCACGCTTCCGGTGAAAAATACTTTCGCTGGCCCTGCCTCAATCAGCGCGGCGCCCACGTCTCCGCCGCCCTGCACCACCTGCACCACATTTTTCGGGAATCCGGCCTGCTCGATCAGTTCGCCAACCAGCGCGCCGGTCGCAGGCGTCAATTCCGACGGCTTCAGCAGCACCGCATTACCAGCCACGAGGGCGGGAATCGTTTCCGTCATCGGAATCGAAAACGGAAAATTCCAGGGCGAAATAATCGCAACCACCCCGTGCGGCTCGAATTCAAGCCACCCGGATTTTGCCTTCAGCGCAAGATTGTGGTGCGGCACTCGCTCCGGACGCAGCCAGCGCGGCGCCTGGCGCGCCAGAAAATCGGCCGTATCCAGCGCGAGAAGCAGTTCCGCGAGGATCGCTTCGACGCGCGGCTTGCCGGTTTCACGCGTGACCACGTCGAGCACATCCTCACGCCGTTCATAAATCGCATCGCGAAGCCGCCGCAGCATCGCGCATCGTTCGCGCAGCGATTGCTTTCCCCACACTTTCTGCGCTTCACGAGCCGCCTCGAAAATGCCCGGAATCGAACTCACCGGCGTCGCCGGGATTCGCGCTACGACTTCTCCAGTCGCCGGATTCACCGAATCAATGAAGTTCTGCGGCGCCGCAGATGACGGTCGGAAAGCTTGTGAAGAAACTGCCATTTCTTCGATTCTAACCGATTTACAGCGCCGCCCGACAGCCTCTTGCGGCGCCGCAACTTTTCCCCGCCTCTGGGGTTTAATATCCTGAAGTCGAAGCGCCCAAAACTCCAATGCCCACGCGCCCGTTCATCCGAATCCTGAAAGTCTTTTCCGTAACGGCCCTCGCCATCCTCCTTCTCGGCGCGGTCGCCTTGCGTCGTGTCCTTGGCGGCACCCCCGGCCCGGGCACGAAATCCGTCTCCCTTGAATTCGACGGCCGCGCCCGCACCTATCTCATCCACGTGCCGGCTTCCTACAACGGCAGCAAGCCTGTTCCGCTGATCCTCGTCCTCCACGGCGGCGGGCAAAGCCCCGCGAACGCCGAGCGCATGTCGCACATGTCGCAGAAAGCCGACCAGCAGGACTTCATCGCCGTATATCCCAGCGGCACCGGCCGCTACAACGATGCGATGCCCACCTGGAATTCAGGCAACTGCTGCGCCTACGCCATGAAAAACAGTATTGACGACGTCGGTTTCCTCAACGCACTCATCGACCATCTCGAAAACCAATACTCCATCGACCGCCGCCGCGTTTTCGTCACCGGAATCTCCAACGGCGGCATGATGTCCTACCGTGTGGGCTGCGAACTCTCCGGCAAAGTGGCCGCCATCGCGCCCGTTGAAGGTGCGCTCGACGTCGCCTGCCATCCCGCCGAACCCGTCTCCGTGATTATCTTCCACGGCACCGCCGACCATCTCGTTCCCTTCGACGGCGGCTCCACGCCCTTCCAGATGGGCTCAAAGCGCTCCGATACACCCGTTAAGGACGCTGTGAAATTCTGGGTGCATCACGACGCCTGCGCGGCGGATCCCCAGCGCGAAGTCACCAGCGAGGTTCACACCGACTCTTACTCCGGATGTAAAGACGGCACCAGCGTCGTCCTCTACGCCATTCAGGGCGGCCACCACTCCTGGCCCGGCGATCGCCTCTCTCCCCAAATCAACGCCACCGACACCATGCTCGCCTTCTTCGCCGCCCACCCCAAGCGCTAGCAGGATCGCGGTCTGGTCCATTAAGCAGGCGGCTTTTATCTTGTTCCTCAA
>DATJXJ010000055.1:0-7503 GCA_035500255.1 Verrucomicrobiia bacterium
GTCTACATGGACAATCACGCGACCACGCGCGTCGATCCGCGCGTGCTGGAGGCGATGCTGCCGTATTTCACCGAAAAATTCGGCAACGCCGCGAGCCGCAACCACGAATTCGGCTGGAAGGCGGAAGAGGCTGTGGAGACCGCGCGGGGCCAGATCGCCCGGCTGATTCACGCCAGCCCCCGCGAGATCGTCTTCACCAGCGGGGCAACCGAGTCCAACAACCTCGCCATCAAGGGTGTGGCCGAGGCGCATCGTGCAAAGGGCAACCACATCATCACGCAGGCCACCGAGCACAAAGCCGTCCTCGACACCTGCAAGCGCCTTGAAAAGCACGGTTGTGAGATCACCTGTCTTCCGGTGGATAGGGATGGCCTCGTCGATCCGGAAAACGTCCGGCGCGCGATCACGACGAACACGATCCTGATCTCGATCATGCACGCCAACAACGAAATCGGCGTCATCCAGCCGATCGAAGAGATCGGCAGGATCGCCAAAGAAAAAGGAATCCTGTTTCACGTCGACGCGGCGCAATCCGTCGGCAGGATTCCCGTGGACGTCGAGAAATGCGGCATCGATCTCCTGTCGATTTCCGGGCACAAGCTGTACGGTCCCAAAGGAGTCGGCGCGCTCTACGTGCGCCGCAAAGATCCCCGCGTCGAAATCGCTCCGCTCATCGACGGCGGCGGGCACGAGCGCGGCTTGCGCTCCGGCACGCTCAATGTTCCCGGCATCGTTGGTTTCGGCAAGGCCTGCGAAATCTCTCAGAAGGAAATGGCGGAGGAGGGCGAGCGCCTTGGCCGCCTGCGCGACAAGCTCAGGCGCGCGATTACGAGCCAGCTCGATGACACATTCTTGAACGGCTCGATGGAGCACCGCCTGCCCAACAATCTCAATCTCAGTTTCGCCGGCGTCGAGGGCGACGCGCTGCTGATGGGCATCAACGACGTAGCGGTGTCGAGCGGCTCGGCGTGCACGACTGCCACGCTAGAACCAAGCCACGTCCTGCGCGCACTCGGCGTCTCCGAAGACCTTGCGCACAGCTCGATCCGTTTCGGTCTGGGCCGCTTCAACACGGAAGACGAAGTCGATTACGTCGCCGGCCGCGTGGTTGAAACGGTCAAGCGCTTGCGCGAACTCTCTCCCCTCTACGAAGCAGCCAAACCGCGCGCCAGCCGCTGACCAGCCAATTTGGACATTGCGTCGCGCGGATTGAGCGCCCACACTCGCTCTCTCCAACCCGCATAATGGTGTCGTCCCGAGTCCCCAGGCGAGGGATCGGCCGTTGGTTCTTCCGCAATGGAGGCGTCGCATGAGCACGGACTTGCGCTATCCCATCGGTGAATTCCAGCGCATCGAGAAACTGACGGACGATCAGCGAGCCGCTTGCATCGCTCAGATCGCGGAAATGCCCGCTCGACTCGCCTCCGCCGTCGCCGGTCTGACTGCCTCACAGCTCGATACGCCCTACCGTCCCGGCGGCTGGACCGTCCGGCAGCTCGTCCATCACATCGCCGATAGCCACATGAACGCCGTCACGCGCTTCAAGCTCGCGCTCACCGAAAACGAGCCCCTGATCAAGACCTACGAGGAGCAGCTCTGGGCGGAACTGGCCGACTCGAAGACGCCGCCGATTGCGCCGTCGCTCGCGCTGATCGAAAACCTTTACAAGCGCTGGGTGATTCTGCTGCGCTCGCTCGGTCCGTCCGATTGGCCGCGCGCGTTCCGCCATCCCGGCTGGGGTCTCGCCAATGTCGATTTTCTGCTCGCGCAATACGCCTGGCATTGCCGCCATCACGTCGCCCACATCACATCGCTCCGCGAAAGAAACGGCTGGCACTAAGGACAGGAGATCAAAGAGCGAAAGCTCTCTTCTGCGCCCCATTTCAACCGCTGCCGGGATTGTTACGTTTTGGCACAGCACCCGCATGCGCAGCAACTTCCTGCCTCACTAAGTGTTTAGAATTGTGCGATCGGACCTTGGAATCCGATTTGCACCAGTCGGTGTTCAAAGAACTTCGGGAAACGGGAGCGGTCAATAAGCCCGTATCCCTCTGGGGGTTGTCTATGGCTCTGCGAGAGTGTCCATTTTGCGGAAAACTCGTTTACGATCAACTCACCCAGTGCAGCCACTGCCGTGAAACGCTGCCGCTGCAGCGCGTCTCCAGGTCGTCTGGCTCGCCCGCCGAGGGCAGCGATCGGATTCGCCGCGGCCTGCTCTTCATGCTGATGGCCGCCGTCGTCGCCTATTTCGCCAGCGGCGCAAGCATTTGGAGTCTTCCCGTTCCCGTTCCGTCGATCCTGGCGAATTATCTCTTGCCGCTGCTCTTCTTGAGCGGCCTCGGCTTGAGCCTCTACGGCGTCTACGCGCGCCATCGCAGCTCGCACTAGCCGGGGGCAGGCTCTTCCGATTCGCGCCTTGGCGCCTTGCTACGCAGTCTTCTTCTTCCACGCGCCCAGAATCGTGCCCATCACGAAAAGTCCCACCAGCGGATAGAACTGGTCGACCGCAAAAAGCCCCTTGGGCCGCATCTCGTACATGTACGTTGTGTAGGTGATGGGCCCGACGAAACCGATCCAGAGCAGAATTCCCACGGCGCCGCCGCGCGCGGCCGTGTTCGCATTGCGCCAGATGCAAACTTGCGCAAGAACGAACGCGATCACCAGATTCAGGGCAAGCGTGACCACGTACGGCGAGATCGGCCCGAAACTCGCGATCTGCTCCGGCGTGAAGCTCACATACGAATTCCATTGCTTGGTAAACAGCACGTCGTACCAGAGAGCCCCGAGCAGCCAGTACACGATCGCGCATACAATTACCGCCGGGTAATTCGTCTTCATCGCGTCCTCCTGGAATGGATACCTACTGGGTCTTCACCGCCTCGATCACGCCGAAAGGCGACGCAGTGCGCACCACGCGCGTAAGCCGCAAGCCTGACTTGGAGAAAAGCTCGGCGTACTCCGCTTCGGTGCGCTCGCGCCCGCCCGCGATCGCCAGCATCTCGATGTCGATCCATTTCGCGACGCTGGGCTCGTTCGCCGCGCCGATCACCATCTCGAGCAACACGACCTTTCCGCTCGGGCCGCGCATTGCTTTCGCGCAGTTTTTCAGAATCGCGATCGCGCGGGCATCGTCCCAATCGTGGATGATCGACTTCATCACGTAGCTGTCCGCCGGCGGCACGGCCTCGAAGAAACTTCCTCCCACCACTTCGCACCGTGGCGCGAGCCCGAGCGATTCGATTCGCTGCTTCGCGCCCTCCGCCACGTTCGGCAGATCGAACGCGATCCCTCGCAGCCCTCGGTGCTTCTGCAGAATCCCCGCGAGCAGCGCGCCGTGCCCGCAGCCGACGTCGGCCAGCGTCCCCGTCTCGCCGAAATCGTAGGCCTGAAGCGCGGGCGGCAGAGAGCTGGCGCTGATCGACGTCATCGCCGAGTTGAACAGGCGGTTCTCCTCCCCGTTTTTCCGGAAGAACTCGAACGGCTCCATGCCCGCGACCTTCTTGAACGCCGGCTCGCCCGTTTGAACCGAGTGGACGAGCTCGCCGTAGACTTCCATGTGCAGCGCGTCCGCCGTGAAGAGGACCGCGGCGTGAGCCGAGCCGGGAACGTCAGTCCGCAGGATTTCCGAAATCGGCGTGTTGACGAACGTGCGCGGCGCCGTCTCGCGAAACACGTTGATCGACGCGAGCGCCCGCAGAACGCGATAAAGAGCGTCTTCGTTCGCCTTGCTTTCGCGCGCCAGCTCCGATACCGGCCTCGCGCCGCCCGCCAGCAGGTCGGCGACATTCAGTCTCGCGGCGGCGTGAAGGCATGCCGAGGTCGCATAGCTTCTGGCCAGCATGATTACCTGCGCGAACAGACTGGGATCTGGAGCGCCCTGCGCTGAAGGTCCTGACATGCTGCCTCCCTCTGGGGATTACCTCGACGGTTGCGGCGCATCATAGTACAAGCCCGCCCCCGCCGCCACCCGGGGTGCAGCTGCCGCGGTGCCACGCAACATTTCGAGCGGAAAGGTGTTCTAATGAATGGAGAGGTTTGCGCCGCGCCCGGCAGGCGTCTTCATACTCGAATCGCGGCGCATCTTATTGGAGTGATTGATTCCCGGCCGGAATGCCGGGCTAGAGGAGAGTCGGCAATGACACCTAAGAAGTCGTTCATACTGGCGTTTGCGGTCCTGTTTCTGGCGTGCGTTGTACCGGTGGGCAGCGCTGAATCACAGGCAAGACAAATCAGGCTGGTGCTTTCACCGCGTTCGACGGTCGATCCGGTCGAAGTCACGAAGCACTTCAGCCAGAAGTGCCCCAACGTGACTCTGACTACCAGTTCCAAGAGGTCCGACTTCATGCTGTACGCGGGCGGCTGGTCGGGCGACTACCACTTCATGGTCATCGCGCACGGTGGCGACATGATCTACGCCACCGACACGGCGATGCTCAGCAACGCGGTTAAAGACGTCTGCCATTTCCTGAACACGCAGCCGGCCCCGGGTTCGCCGCAGCCGTACTGACGGCCTTCGGACACAACTCGGCCGATCATTCTTCGCCACGGCTGCCCTGCATCGGATGGGGCAGCCGTGGCGAATCGCGGCCGTTCCCTTCCTCGGTGCGGCGCCGGGCCGACTCCCTGTTGACATGCGCGCTCGAAGGCGCAACCCTTGTGCTTCGCCAGGGAGTGCCCGATGCCGCTCGACCGCAGGCAATTCCTGAAAATCGCCGCCGGCACAGGCGCGGCCATCGCGCTCGGCTCGCATCTGCCGGCACTGGCGGAGCCTGCCGGCTCATTTGATTTCGTCTTCTTCACCGACACCCACATCGAGCCGGAGCTGAACGCGGCGCAGGGATGCGACGCCTGCTTCCGGAAGATCGCGGGAATCAAAGGCGACTTCGCCATCATGGGCGGCGATCACGTCTACGATGCGCTGCAGGTGGGCAGCGCGCGCGCCGGACTCGTCTTTGATCTCTACCGGAAGACAGAGCAGGCGATTCACAAGAAGCTCTACAACGTGATCGGCAATCATGACGTCTTCGGCATCGAGACCAAGAGCGGCGTTTCGCCCGGCGAGCCCGGCTACGCGAAGAAAATGTACGAGGATCGGTTCGGCGCGAGGACCTACTACTCGTTCGATCATCGCGGGTACCACTTCGCGGTGCTCGATTCGATTCAGCCGACCGAAGACCGGCTGTGGGAAGCGCGCATCGACGACGCGCAGATGGACTGGCTGGCCGGCGACCTGAAGCAGGTCGCCCCGAGCTCGCCGGTGATCGTCGTGACGCACGTCCCGCTGGTCACCGGCTTCACCACCTACGCGACGCTCGACGCGCCGAACTCGAAATACAACACGATCACAGTGGCCAACACGCCGCAAGTGCTCAAGCTGCTCGAAGGCCGCAACGTGATCGCCGTGCTGCAAGGCCACACGCACGTCACCGAGACGGTGAGCTACAAAGGCACGCAGTACATCACCAGCGGCGCCGTCTGCGGCAATTGGTGGCACGGCCCGCGCATGGGCACGCCCGAAGGATTCACGGTCGTCAGCTTGCGCGAAGGAACGATCGACACGCGCTACGAGACGTACGGCTTCCAGAGCGTCGATCCGCGCGAAAGGTTCTGACCCTCGCCGCAATCCGGAACGCAAGTCCAAGACCACAACTCGAGTTCAGACCGCCGCGATGACTTTGTGCGGGCTGGGCGCGCCGATCTTTTCGAATGGGAGCGTCAGCGCGACGCCGAGCCTCGGATCGTATTGAAGCCAGTACGTCTGGCTGCAATCCTCGCAGAGCCAGAAATGTTGGACCGAGTGAGTGTTGGCCGGAAGGCCGTCGGAGATGGGAGGTTTGGGAAAGCGGAACAGCATGCCCTTCCGGTGATTGAATTCCGTTGCGCAATTGGGATTGGCGCATTTGGAGATCATGGAATCTTTACCCAGTTGGTTGGATGCCGGTCGCGGGACATGCGATGGCGCGTTCTCACGGAAAAGATTTGAGCCGAAAGGTCCATGAAGGTCGGCGCGCGAGCAGCCCGAGCGCCGCTTTCGAGCGCTGCAATTCTGCGGAAAAGGCGCGGCGGCTGAAAGAGTTCTAATGATTAGAGTTGGATCGCAATCGGGCCAGCGCGAGGCGCGGGCCCGCTCTAGCTGCGATTCTTGTCGTAGAGCGTGAACTTGCCATCCGCGACGTTCGCCAGGTAGCGGCCCCTTCGCGCTCGACACATCGCTCTGAACATGCCATCGCCGCTGCTTACGACAACGAGCCTCTGACAAACCGATGTCCGAGTGCTAGCGTGAGAAACAGAAGTGTTCGATGAAATTGGGAGACGAGTGAGAGAAACGTGAGGAAGAAACTCGGCCGGAAAAGAATGTCGCTGCCGAAAGAGGTCGTTCGCACCGCTCGCGGGTTTGCCGGAGCAACACGGCGGTCGCGCCTACGAATTTCTAATCGCCAACTTCCGTTATTAGAATCGCTGCAAGTCTTTCAAAACTCTAGGTCGAGACCGCTTCTAATCGCCAATTTTCGAGGTTTTCGCCAAGGCGGTTTCTCCGAGAAGTCGCGCAGCAATCGCACGCGAATTAGCAATGGCGCGATCGCGCCAGGGATTTGCGCCGGGCACAGGATGCCGTGACACGAGAAAAACCGTGTTGACTTTTCTCGGCGGTCCTGTAGAATTGGTGTTTGCCTGTGGTTCCTTCCAGCTGGCCTGGGAGTACCTGCTCTTTGACAATCGGATGAAACAAGCCAGAACCCGTTTGGTTTGCCTATTTGTCTGAGGAATCGGACGGATAGGAATTTGAGTTACTTCGCCCCAGTGTATGGGGCGATGGATAAACCGAGCGATTTAACAGTTCGTTCCGATCGTGGCGCGAGTCACGGTCGAAACATCAGGTTTCAAACGAGAGTTTGATCCTGGCTCAGAGCGAACGCTGGCGGCGTGCTTAACACATGCAAGTCGAACGAGTGTAGCAATACACTCGTGGCGAACGGGTGCGTAACACGTGGATAACCTTCCTTCAGGTGGGGAATAACCCAGTGAAAATTGGGCTAATACCGCATAACAAGACGAGGGCACATGCTCTTGTCTTCAAAGGCGCAAGTCGCCAGAAGAGGGATCCGCGGCCGATTAGCTAGTTGGCGGGGTAACGGCCCACCAAGGCAATGATCGGTAGCCGGACTGAGAGGTTGGCCGGCCACACTGGAACTGAGACACGGTCCAGACTCCTACGGGAGGCAGCAGTGGGGAATCTTGCGCAATGGGCGAAAGCCTGACGCAGCAACGCCGCGTGGGGGATGAAGCTTCTCGGAGTGTAAACCCCTTTCGACCCGGACGAATGCCCGCAAGGGCTTGACGGTACGGGTATAAGAAGCCCCGGCTAACTACGTGCCAGCAGCCGCGGTAAAACGTAGGGGGCCAGCGTTGCTCGGAATTACTGGGCGTAAAGGGTCCGTAGGCGGTGTGGCAAGTCGGAAGTGAAATCTCTGGGCTTAACTCAGAGGCTGCTTCCGAAACTGC
>DATJXJ010000056.1:0-41957 GCA_035500255.1 Verrucomicrobiia bacterium
CCGTACCGCGGAATGAGCACGAGATTGATTCCGATGTTCGCCGCCGCCCCTGCCAGCGTTGGAATCGGCAGCAGGTGCTGCTTCCTCTGTGCGATCAGCACGTTCACCACAACCGACGCGAAGAAAACCGGCACCTCCGACCAGATCAGCACGGCCAGCAGCGGCGCCGCGGGCGCGAACTGTTTCCCGTACAAGATGCGCACCACGAGTCCCGCGGCCACGCTCAAAACGACGCAAAGAGCACATGCCCCAAGCATGAAATACCGGAACGCTCGGTCGGTGTAGTTCCGAAACCGCTGCGGATCGGCCACGCTCACCGCCAGCACCGGCGCGATCGTGATCATCAGCGCCGAAGGCAGCGCCTCAAATAGCTCGCTTACCTTGACGGCGGCCACGTATTGCCCCAGCGCCGAATCGGAAACCATCTTGTGCAGCATCACCTGATCGATGCGCATGTAGATCATCGCCAGCAGCGACGTGAACGCGATCGGGAACGAATGGGAGAAAATCGTCCCCGCGTGGTCCGCCAGAAATCTTCCTCGCTCCTTCAAGAGCGGCCGGCTGCATCTCCACATCAACCACGACTCCAGCGCCGCCGCTAGCACGCGGCCGCCAACCACGTACAGCAGTGGCGCGCCGAATAGCCAAAGCACGACGATCATCGCGAACCACACGCCCTGCCTCACGACGTTGATCGTCGCCGAATACCACTGGCGCATGTCCACTTGAAAGATCAGCGCGGGCAGCCGCAGAGGTGTCAGAACGTATTCGAGGCCCGCAAGAACCAGCAGCGTACGCAGGTATCCTGTGTAGCCCGCCAGCGGCGCCGCGAGCACCGCCACCGCAACGGTTCCGACGGAAAGGAAGGTCGATAGCACCATCGCGGTGCGCAGCAGGTTGCTGGCGTTCTCGCGCTCGCGGGACATCTCGCGCACCAGCACCGGTTCGAATCCGAATGTCGCGAGCCATGCGAACAGCGCGAGATACGCGTAGATAGCCCCGTATTCGCCGAGCTTTTCCGCCCCGAGGAACCGCGCGAGCAGAACGGCCGCGCCCGCCGAAAAGAAAATCGCGAGCCCCCGCCCGGCGATGTTCACTGCCGTGTTCTGCAGCACCCGGCCGCGCAGACCGGGTTGCTCATGCAACGGAACGGATGAAGCGGCTTCCGCCGCTCCTGCCGGCTGCTCGAGATTCAAGGAGGCTTCTGTGCTCATGGGCCCGTTTGATCGAACTTGATCTGATTCACGTCTCGCTGCTCGATGCGATCCATCAGCTCGCGCCGGTGCAGCAGGTAGCTGCTCAGCGACCGCTCGGCTTCCGCCGGAACCACAGCCACCTGGTTGTACGCGGCAGCCCTGAACGAGATCGGACCTCGATCGGGAATCAGATGCATTCCCCACTGAAAGATCAGACCGAGATTCCACAGCACCAGCGCCGTCGTTCCGCTCCACGCGACGATCGCCGCGCGCCGCTCGCGCCACGCGTGAGCCAGCCCGTCAAAGAGCGCCGCAAGGCCAAGAATGAACAGCGCCGTCAGCGAAACGAAGAACCGGCTGCCATACGACGAAATCCCGTGCCAGTTTTCATAGCAGCCCATGCCGTAAGCGAAAGCAACGAACGTCACGGTCAGATACAGCGCCAGGCTGCGGTCGTATTTTCGCAGAAGGAAGAGCCCCGCAACCGCGAGAATTGCGATCGGCGTCCAACTGAACAGCCCGTGGTTGGCGGAGAAGCACACGCTGAGAAACGCCGGCGACGTCCAGAACCAGTGTTCTCCGTAGCCGAACTTCAGATAGCCGCCATAGATGATCTTCTTGGTGATCAGCGTCGGCGAAAAGGCCAGCAGAATCGTGGCGGAGAAGAGAAGGTTCTTCAGGAATAACCCGCTCGCGCTTTCCCACGCTCGCCCTTTGAAAGCCGTCCGGTAGCGGCCGAGCGACTCCAGCAGCGGCAGCAGCAGCACCACCGAATTCATGTAGTACACGTTCATCATCAGCCCGCCCAACAGGCCGAGCACGATCCACTGCCCCCACGTTCGCTCTCCGCGCGTGCGATTCCAATACCAGGCGAATACGGCCACCGCAAACGCGGAATGTGCGTGCGACCACGAGGGATTGAAGTACATGTACACCGGCAGGGAGCTCCCGAACCATATCCCCAGCGCGGCGAGGAATGCCCAGCCGTCGGAGACGTACCTGCGCGCCAGGCGGAACGAAATGAAGATCGCCAGGAAGCCGTACAGCGCCGTCCCGAAAGCCATCGCCAGTCGATACGGCTTCGAAAACCCGTCCGCCGGGATGTGTCCGCCCAGACGGTCGCAAAGGATCGTGGCTGCGTGCGCCGCAATCAGGAACGGCGCCCAAAGAATCGCCGGGCCTGCTGAGAAGTGGTTGTCGATGTGCCCCGTGGAGGTGTACTCCTCCGGCGTTAGCTGGCCGTTTGCGTCGACCCGCCCCATCCGGAAGCTTGTATTGGCCCCGAGCCAGTCTTTCGTGAAATCGAGCCGATGCTCGATCAGCAGCGCGCGCGCGAATGCGTAATAGCCCACCCCATCGCCTCGCACCCACGGATTCATCAGCGGCAGCGTAAGAATGAAAAGGGCGACGAGGGCCTTTTCGTATTTCGTGAGCTTCAGCAAGCTTTCTCTGGTTCCTCATCCCCGTGCGTCTCCGCGGACGGGGCAGGCCTGCGTCCCAAGTGATGTGTCTATGACGCCGCGACGCCCGAAGGGGCTGCATCGTCGCCCGCTTTCCGCAGGATCGCGATGTACGAGAGCGGCGGCAGCGGCAGCCATGCGTCCACGAGACGGAACAGCGGCGTCAGCATGTTGAGCATCCGAATCTGCCCGAGCCCGAACGTCTTGCGCCGCAGAATCCGCCCGTTCAGCCACCACGCGGGTACTCCGGGCCGGTTGAACTTCAGGATCTCCTCGACGTGGAAGCCGGCCTGGCGCGCGACTCCGGCCAGCTGATCCTCTCGATAGCGGCGAAAATGTCCGAGCACTTCGTCCAATGTGCCGTAGAGCCACTGGCCGCAGGGCACCAGAACGACGGCCCGTCCGCCGTCGACGAGGGCGTCGTGAATGTTCCGCAGCGCAGCGACATCGTCCTGAACGTGCTCGACCACGTTGAGGCACACGACCGTGTCGAACGCCTGCCCGACCGGAAATGACGCCGCCTCCATCGCGTTCGTATACGCCACTCGCAGGTACGGCCGCGTCGCTCGCAGCGTGACCAGATACTCCAGATAGTGAGGGTTCACGTCCGTCGCCCAGTAGATCGATCGCGGCATCAAATGAACCGACATGTTCCCTGTGCCCGCCCCGACTTCGAGCACACGGTCGCCCACGTACGGCCGGA
The DNA here is from genome assembly GCA_035500255.1 of Verrucomicrobiia bacterium. Taxonomy (GTDB): domain Bacteria; phylum Acidobacteriota; class Terriglobia; order Acidiferrales; family UBA7541; genus Palsa-295. The sequence goes on from DATJXJ010000056.1 coordinate 3,360, forward strand.
TCACGTCCGCCATCCACTTCGTGAACCGCGGCGCGCGATTGAGACGCTCGAGGATTTCGCCGCCACTCTCGTCTTCCGTGTAGATCCGGTCCGAGATCGCGTAGTGCAGGATCGCCCACAGCGCCCGCACTCCATCTTTCCAATTGATCTTCTTGCCTTCGTGGTACGTGCGGCCCGAATAACTGATCGGCACCTCGAAAATTCGGCTGCCGCGCTTGGCCAGCTTGATGGCCAGTTCCGGCTCAACGTCGAACGTGGAGCTTTCCAGCGGAATGCTCTTCAGCAGGTCCGCGCGCACCATCTTGTAGCAGGTCTCCATGTCGGTGAGATTCAGGTCGCACACCAGGTCGCAGAGAAACGTCAGCAGCTTGTTTCCGATCGCGTGGCGGAAGAAGAGCGCGCGCTTGTAACCGCCCGCCATGAACCGCGAGCCGAAGACCGCGTCCGCATCCTCGATCAGAAACACTTCGACCATCCTCAGCAGGTCCTGCGGGTGATATTCCAGGTCGGCGTCGTGGATCACCGCGAGTTCCGTGTCCACGTGCGGGAGCCCCGTGCGGATCGCGGCGCCCTTGCCGCTGTTCTTCTCGTGGCGCAGCCACACCCAGGAGAACTTTCGGTCGGACGTCTCCGATTCGATCGACGCGCGAAAGCGGGCAATCGCTTCCGCCGTGCCGTCCGAAGAGCCGTCGTCCACCACGATCACTTTCACCGATTCGAGCAGCGGCGATTCGCCCAGCGCGCGCAGCCGCCCGAGGCTCGCTTCGATCAGGAATCGCTCGTTGTACGCGGGGACAATGACGGAAAGGGTCGTGCTGGTGCGATCCCGATCGAGGCTTTCGCGAGGACCGGCGTTCCCACGCCGCCATTCCATCTGCCGCAGCCGATTTGTCGCTGAACTTGCGCTCATGTCTGCCTTGCGCTGCGAATCCAGCCCCTCGCCATTATTCGCTAGTGCGTCGCCACGTTCAACGGCGACGACGCTTCCGGTTTTCTAGCCAACCATCGGCGCGCCAGCGTCGTTGCGGCACCGCCGGCCAAGACGACGAGCAGAGGTTCCATGAAAGTAATGCGATAGCGCGTGTTCATATTGAACGGAATGTGAAGTAGAGTAACCACGAGCGCGTACATCAGAAACGCCCGGGCCAGTACAGCCTTACTCACCCTCAATTGCAACCAGCCGGTTAGACCCAGAAACAGGACGGTCCAGTACGCGAATACCCCTGCGGAACGCAAGGCTCTCTGATATCGGGAAAGTCCTCCCGTCCAGAAAAGCTGATCCGTACTAAACCAGAAATACGACAACTTCCGGATAGCAAGTGGCACAAGCCCCCAGCCGGCCTCTCGCCAAGCGCGGAATGCTGCCTGCCAGCACCGTCTATCGATTACAGGCTCAGCGGGCAGCTCGGATCGAACCGGCCCGTTTGTTTCCAGCGCGGCTGGGAGGTTCCAGCCGATCGCGGCCTTCACCTTCTCGGACTCTCCGGCCTGCGTGCGGCCCTGCGGCTCTATCACACCAGCCGCGGCTGCGAAGCCTCCCTGCGTGGATAACGCCACTGAACCGTGGAACACGTATAGGTTGCGAAGGACCCAAGGCGACACGAGTGCGCACGGCAATGCGACCGCAAGAGCAACGTGTCGCCATTTCGCCCGTTCCTTGCACCACAGGAGAATCGCGCCGAAGGACACACATCCGAGAAACACAATGTTCGACCGCACCAGCGCGCCCAAGCCGACCGCACTCGCCATACCCACGACCGACGGCCAGTGCGGCTCTTCGGCGTATCGCACCAAGAAGAAGATGAACACAACGCAGAGCAAAGTCGCCGTCGTCTCCGTCAGAATTTCTGCCGTCATCTGCGCGAGAGTCGGCAGGAACAGGGCGATCACCAGGGTTGCCCTTCCTGCCGCTTCGTCAAGAATCCTTCGGGCGATCAGCGCGCATGTGAAAGCGATAATCACCCCCCCCCCGAACTGCAACAGGCGCACAACCAGAACGTAGTCCTTCCCGCAGAACTCCATCGCAGCCGCTAGGAGCAGCGGGTACCCGGGCGGACGAAAAGCCGTGGGTTGTCCGCCGTATTCAAGACCCCGCTGTTTCACGATGTTTTGGGCCAAGGTGACGTAGGCTGGCGTGTCGCTCCCTCCACTCCACGGAGTTCGGAGCGCGTTGCCGGGAATCAAGACGAACACGAGTCGCGCCAGAATTCCCGCCGCAACAACCACCACGAATCCGCGCTTGAGCAGAGCGCTGAGAGTCTGACTAACGGCGTAGAGCATAGGATCAACTGGCAGCGAAGAAGCGTCGGCTCTGGGTGCAGGACCAGTTTGAGTCATCGGCTGGCCATCCGTCGCGCCAACCTTCGAATGTCGGCTTCTACAACTTCGAAGCTGCCACCGCGGGGGCTGAACCGGCGACTGCGACGATGGGCGCCTCGGTCGGTTTTCGCGCATGCGCCGCAACGCGATCGATGATCTCCGAAAGCGGCGTGGCCGGACGAAAACCCGTGAGCCGCTCAAGCTTCTCCAGCGACGGCACCCGTCGCGGCATGTCCTCGAATCCCGGCTCGTACGCCTGATCGTAGGGAGTGTACGTGATCGGCGACTCGCTCTGCGTGCGCTCCCTTACGGTGCGCGCCAGCCCTTCGATCGTAATCTCCTCGTTGCTCCCGATGTTGACCACTTCGCCCACGGCCTTGTCCGTCCCGATCAATCGCAGGATCGCCGTCACCGTGTCGCGCACGTCGCAAAAGCATCGCGATTGTTTGCCGTCGCCGAAGATCGTGATCGGCGAGCCTGTCAGCGCCTGGCGAACGAAATTCGGCAGCACCATGCCGTAACGCCCCGTTTGCCGCGGCCCCACCGTGTTGAACAGCCGCACCACGATCACCGGCTGCTTCTTCTCCTTGGAGTAAGAGAGCGCCAGAAATTCGTCCAGCGCCTTCGACGCCGCGTAGCTCCACCGGCCGATGGTCGTCGCTCCCAGCACCAGGTCGGCGTCCTCGCGGAACGGAACTTTTTCGCTCTTGCCGTACACTTCCGAAGTCGACGCCGTGAACACCAGCTTCTTCTTCTTCGACGCCGCGTCGAGCACCAGTTGCGTCCCGTACACGTTGGTCTCGATCGTCCGCACCGGGCTTTCGACGATCAGCCGCACGCCCACCGCCGCCGCCAGATGGAAGATCACCTCCGATTCGTCCACCAGCTCCGCCAGCAGCTGCCGGTTCGTAATCGAATCGAAGAAGTAGTGGAAACGCTCGTGCGCCTTCAAATGGCGGATGTTCTCCACGCTGCCGGTCGAGAGATCGTCCAGCACGAACACCTCGTCGCCCCGCGCCAGCAGCGCTTCCGACAGGTGCGATCCGATGAAGCCCGCTCCGCCCGTGATCAGATGGCGCAAGTCTTCCTCCTACTCGCGATTCTCGCTTCCTTCATTCGATTCCGCCGACATATCCGATCCTTTATGTGCGTCCTCGCCGTATCCGTAGCCGTACGCGTAGGGATAGTAACGATACGAGTAGTAGTAATCCGGCGCGGTCGAATCAACGGCGTTCAGCACCACGCCCAGCAGCCGGCTTTTCACCGCCGACAGCAGGTCGCGCGTCCGCGTAAATGCCTCCTTCGGCGTCTCGCCGCTCCGCACCACCAGCAGCACTCCGTCCGTCAGCGAGGAGAGAATCACAGCGTCCGTCGCCGCCATGATCGGCGACGAGTCGATCACAACGAATTTGAAGCGCCGGCGCAGCTCGAGGAGCGCTTCCCGCATCCGGTGCGACGAAAGCAGGTCCGCTGGACTGGGCGGCACCGGTCCCGTCGTCAGCGCCGTCAGATTGCTGATCGTCGGATGCGGAATCATGATTTCGTCGAGCGTGCAGACTCCCGCGAGATACGAACTCAGGCCCGTATCCTTGCCAACCGTCAAATTCAGCGCGCGGCGAATGCCCGGCTTGCGCAGGTCGGAATCGACCAGCAGCGTGCGGTCGCCGAGTTGCGCCAGCGTCACCGCCAGATTCACCGCTGCCGTCGTCTTTCCTTCGCGCGGCAGTGCGCTCGTCACCAGGATCACCTGCGGCGGATGCTCCGCCTGCGAAAGCAGCAGCGACGTGCGCAGCGCGCGAAACGCTTCGGAGATTTGCGACTTCGGCTGGACGTAGGAAAGCAGTTCCACGCGCGGACTGGCGCCCATCTGCCGGGCCGTGTCTCCCGCCAAGCGCGAGAGCTTGCCCTGGTGCCCATTCAATCCCGGCAGCGCCGGAACCACCGCCAGCGAAGGCAGCCCCGTGAGCGATTCGATGTCGTCCGGCGACTTGACCGTGTTGTCCAGGTACTCCCGGAAAATAGCCAGGCCGATACCGCCCACCAGCCCGACGAGAAATGCCAGCAGGATATTGCGCGTCTTCTGCGGCCTCGACGGGCTCGACGGCACGAGCGCCGGATCGACGATCCGAATATTGCTCGACCGAAGCCCCGCCGTGATTCCCGCTTCTTTCAGCTTTTGCAGCAGGCCGTCGTACAGCTGTTTGTTGGCCTCCGCGTCGTGCTGCAGGATGTGATACTGCACCAGTTTCTCAGCCAGGTCGTTCGCTTCGGCCTTTTGTTTGTCCAGGTTCTCTTGCAGCAGTGCCACGTGGCTGCGCGCCGTGTTGTAGTCCTGGATCACGCCGTCGGCGATCGTCTTCCGCGCGCTGGTCAGGTCGTCGTCCACTTCTTTTTGCTGCTCCACCAGCCGCTGCACCTTCGGAAAATTCGGGCCGTACTGATTCACTGCATCCGCGTATGCCTGATCCAGATCGGCCTTCCGCTTGAGCAAGTCCTGGATCACCGCGCTGTCGCGCGCCGCCGGCAGAGCGTCCACGTTGCCGGCCGCCGCCATCCGGTACAGCGCCTCCCGTTCCGCCAGCGCCGTCTGCGCCTCGGTGACGGCCTTGCTTAAATCGCCCAGCTTCTGCGTCGTGATGTCCTGCTTCTCGTCGATCTGCCAGATCTGGTTCTCGCGCTCGTACGCCAGCCGCGCATCCTCGGACTTTTCGACCTTGATCCGCAGCTCTTCCAGCTCTGCGGAAAGCCAGTTCGACGCCTGCGTCGTGGCGTCGTACTTGCTGCGGAAGTTCAGCTCGATGTAGTTCTGCAGGTGCGCATTGACGATCTGCGCCGCCAGTTGCGGATCTTGCGCGTCGAAGCTCACTTCGATTAGCCGGCTGTTGGGCACGCGCCGCACGTTCAGCGCCCCCAGAAAGGCGCTCAGAATCGCGGGCCTCTTCGCGGACGTGGCCCCTTGCCCGAACGGCAGCGCGGCCGTGGTTCCTCCGAACTCAGGATACTTTCCGAGGTCGAGCGACCGGATCGTTTGCAGCGCCAGAGTTTCGCTCTGCAGGATCTTCGTCTGCGTTTCGAGGTAATTGTCCATGTCCACGAACTCGTCGTACGAATTCGCGTCCTGAAACTGGATCGTGTTCTGCGACTCCTTGTCCACCTCGACGCGCGCCGTCGCCACATAGATCGGCTTCATCTTGAATGAAGCGATCGTCACGACGGTCACCACGGTCAGCAGGAACGTCAGCATCAGCCACTGATGCTTCTTGATGATGATGAAATAATCGAGAAGGTGCGGCTCCCGGGGCGCATGGTCCCACGGCAAGACCGTCGGAGCGGGAATCACCGCCAGCGGCGTTTCTGCCGCCTTGCGTTCGCGAAGCGCGAATCTTGACGCGTCTTCCACCAGGCCATGCTCCTTGGCAAACCGCTCGCCGCCCTACGGAATCCGATAGATCGCCACGCCCGTCCCGATGCCCAGCGCGGCTTCTGTCCCGCGAGCCAGCGCCTTCTTCCCGCGGCTGTCCGGGACATACAGAATGTCGTTCGATAGCAGCGGCACGTCGTCCGCCTTGTGATCCTGGATTTCCTTGATGCGCACCGGAATCGAGTCTTTTTGCCCGGTCGCGGGATTCGTGCGCATGATGGTCGCTGAATCCAGCTTCGCGAAGGTCGTCACGCCGTGCGCCAGCGCTAGCGCTTTCAGCACGGTGATCCGCTCGCCGTGGCTCTCCACCACATATCCGCCCGGCTGCGCCACGCCGAATCCGAGCACGTACACGATGCCCGCCGGCGGTACGGTAATCGTGTCGCCGCCGAAAATCGGAATGTTGTAGACGGAGTCGCCCGATTCCAGCAGGTCGCGCAGCCGAATCGTGATCTTCTGATCGTCCGCCGGCGGATCGTTGGCCGCGCTCGCTGCATCTGCCGGCGCGCTGCTGGCGCGCGCACGCCGCGTCACGATAATCGTGTCTCCGGCCGTATCGGAAACGCCGCCCGCCGCTGAAAGCACCTCGAGGAGCGTCGTCGGACGCGAAACCTGATACACCATCGCGTGATTCACCGCGCCGACCACGGAAACGGGCGCGCTGTTCTGCTCTTTCACGAACACGGAAACGTTCGGATGCGACACCAGCCCGTTTTCAATCAGGAGTTTCTCGAGCCTGGATTCCAGTTCGAAGGGCGTCACGCCGGCCGCGGGAATCCGGTCGGGGATCAAAGGAAAACTGATGTCGCCGGTGTCGCTCACGCGCACGTCGCGCGAAAGCTCCGGAACGTCGAAGACATCGATGTGCAAAAGGTCGCCGCTCCCGATGGGCGTGTCCACCGGATGAGAGCGCGCTAAGGCAGCGAGCTGCTGGATTTTGTCGTTCGTCTGTTGCGGAGTGTCGTACTTCTCCTGGCTGCGGGCCGCCTGCGCGCTTCCCAGCAGCAGCATGGCCAGCAACCAGAAATGGTTCGCCCGAAACCAGTCCGAGACCCCGCGGACGGTAAGAACCATCACCAAAAATGACCCCGAGACACTATGGATGACGCGATGTATCGCTGTCAACCGTTAGCTCGCTCATCACACGGAAGAGCCAACGCAATAATTCCGCGCGAGCGCAAACGGAAAGCGAAAGCAGTTCGGGACCTACAGCGGCTGCCCCACGAACATCCACTTGCCCCAGGCAAACGTTTCCTGGATCGGAGTGAAATGCGCCCGCACCAGCTCCAAAATCAGCTCCGGCTGCCCCAGCCACTGCTCGTACGTGGGACGTTCGTAGTCGATCATCGTCGCAAGCGCGTCGAGTTTTGGCGAGCATCGCCGCACCAGGCGCACGCTGGACACGGAATGGACGAACCTCAGGAACGGCGTCAGCCAGGGCTCCACGATGATCGCACGCCCATCCTTGCGTAACACTCGGTGCATCTCCGCAAACGTCTCCGCCAGGCTCTCCGGCAGCGTCGGCAGATGGTGCAAGCCGCCCTGCACGATCAACGCGTCCTTGCTGCCGTCCGCAAATGGCAGCTTGCGGCAGTCGCAGACGTGGCACTTCGCGGGTCCCCGGTAGAGCGCGATCAATCGTTCGGAGAGGTCCGCTCCTTCCAGATTCGTGAACCCCAGGCGCTCCAGCGCGTGCAGCCCGTTCCCGCGCCCGCAAAACAATTCCACTACTCTTGCGTCGCGCGGCAGCCGGTCGATTCCCAGCCTTTTCAGGCGCGCCACGAATTTGCTGATTTCCTCCTCGGGCGTCTCGAACCGGACGTACGCCACCTCCCAGGGATCCGTGATGCCGGCAGCGCCGCCGCTCCCGGCCGGTCCGGCAACCATCAGTCTTTCCTCGCGCTGCGTCATCGTCCAGCGCGCATTATACGTGCTTGTTCGGGTCAGGTCCCGGCGTTTGGGCGTGCCTCCGTCTCGAAACATGCAGTATCATGCGCGTATATTCGCGTGCAGCTGTTTCCGGCGAACTCGTTTCGCCGCGCGCTGGGAGGGCGAGTGACCCCGGTCAAATCCGATCCAGTCGAGCAAGCTGCTGCCGCCGCTTCTCGCCAGAACGGTCTATCTCCCCTCGAACTATCCGTCGTGATGCCCTGCCTCAACGAAAGCCGCACGCTCGCCACCTGCATCCGGAAAGCACAAACTGCGATGGAGCGGCTCCGAGTTCGCGGCGAGGTTATCGTCGCCGATAACGGCAGCACGGATGGCTCGCAAGCTCTGGCCGAAGAGCTCGGCGCGCGCGTCGTGCCGGTGAAGGAGCGCGGCTATGGCAGCGCCTTGCGCGGAGGCATCGCCGCCGCTCGCGGCACGTTCGTCATCATGGGCGACTGCGACGATAGCTACGACTTCACGCAGCTCGGCGACTTTCTTTCCAAGCTCGACGACGGCTACGACCTTGTGATGGGCAATCGCTTTCAGGGCGGAATTCGGCCCGGTGCTATGCCGTTCTTGCATCGCTGGCTCGGGAATCCCGTGCTGAGCTGGCTGGGGCGTCTTTTTTTCGGCTGTCCGGTCGGCGATTTTCAGTGCGGGCTGCGCGGGTTTCGCAAGGACGCGATCGACCGTCTCGGTCTTCAAACCCCCGGGATGGAGTTTTCGACCGAGATGGTCGTGCGGGCCACGCTCTTCAACCTTCGGATCATCGAGATTCCCACGACGCTCTCGCCCGATGGTCGCGATCGTCCGCCGCATCTCCGCACCTGGCGTGATGGCTGGCGCTATCTCCGTTTCCTGCTGCTCTATAGCCCGCGCTGGCTCTTCCTCTATCCGGGAATCGCTCTGCTCCTGCTGGGGCTCGCGGTCACGGCCTGGCTGCTTCCCGGCCCACGCGCGGTCGGCAACGCCACCTTTGACTATCACACGCTTCTGTTTGGCGCGATGGCGATCCTGATTGGTTTTCAGTCCGTCAACTTCGCGGTCTTCACGAAAGTCTTCGCGATCACCGAAGGCCTGCTGCCCGAAGATCCGCGTGTCACAAAGTCTCTCCGCTGGCTCACGCTCGAGGCGGGACTGATCCTCGGCGCGCTTCTCATCGTCGCCGGGGCGGCGACTTGGATTTTCGGCCTGAGCTACTGGCGCAGCCGCCACTTCGGTCCGCTCGATCCGGACAAAACGCTCCGCATCGTGATCCCCGGATTCGTCTCGCTCACGCTTGGCATCGAAATCATGCTTTCCAGCTTCTTCGTCAGCGTCCTCGGCCTGGCGAGCAAGTAATTCGTAGGGAGGCCTTCAAATGGCGAGCGCGGTCGGTGCCTTGCACGAGCGGTTCGTGTTCGATCGCCGGGTCCGCGTCCTCGCTGGCCATCTCGCCGATCTGCTCCCGAAAGAAGCTCGCGTGCTCGACGTCGGCTGCGGCGATGGCAGCATCGACGAGTTGATCACGCAGCAATCTCGAGGCGTTTCGATCGAAGGCATCGATGTCCTGGTCCGTCCCGCAGCCAAGATTCCGGTTCGAGCCTTCGACGGTATCCGCATCCCCTATCCGGACGCGAGCTTCGACGCGGTTCTCTTCGTCGACGTGCTCCATCACACCGACGACCCGCTTCTGCTTCTTCAGGAAGCCATGCGTGTGGGCACGATCATCGTGGTCAAGGACCACTTCCGAAACGGATTCCTCGCGGGCGCGACTCTGCGCTTCATGGATTGGGTCGGCAACGCGCATCATGGCGTCGCGCTTCCCTACAACTATTGGTCCGAAGCCGAATGGGACGACGCCTTCAGCGCCGTCGGATTGAAACGAACGGAGACGCGGCGCTCGCTCGGCCTCTATTCCGCGCCCGCTTCGTGGCTGTTCGAGCGCGGCCTGCATTTCATCGCCCGCCTCGAACGCGACGCCGTCTAGCGCGTCTCCACCCGGCGTCTCGCCGATGCGCCGGAGCTCAGCGGCGGTGATATCACCAGCCACGTCAGCAGCAAGAACAGCATCGCGTTCGCGGGGATCTGCAGATTGAAGTCGACCAGGCTGTGCAGCAGCATCCCGCTCACCGCCGCGATGGCCCCCGCGTGCATCCCGCGCGAAAGATGGCCCTGCTCCGCCTCGAAATTCTTGCGCGCTTCGCGGTAGAGCCGCCACAGGAAGATCGCGCCGCACAGCCCGCCCAGAAGTCCCGTTTCCGCCAGCGTCTCCATGTAGTCGTTGTGAACGTGATCCACCACTTTGCCGTCGTACGCCGTCTCGTAGCGCGGATAGACGTCCACCATCGTCCCGATGCCTGCGCCGATGATTGGATGATCCAGGAAGATACGCGCAGCCCCTCGCGCCATCGAGACCCGGCGTCCCAGCGGAACCTCCGGCGACTTCAGCGCCGAAAATCTTTCGATCGCCCGGTTCGCCCCCACCCACGCGACCGTCGCCAGCGCGATGAGCGTCAGCGCGCCGGCCGCAATCATTCGCGGGCTCCTCCACTTCGTCGTCCGCCGGCTGCGCGCCAGCAGCACGAGAACCCCCATCTCGAACGCAAAGCCGATGATTCCCCCGCGCGATCCGGATAGCACCAGCGCGCTCAACGGCACGATCGTCAGCACCACCGTTATCAACAGAACGTCTCGGTGTATGCCGCGGAAAATCATCAGGGCCAGCCCAAGCGGCAGTGTGAGCTCGACGAATCCCGCAAAGTGGTTCCGGTTCACGTAGGGTCCGAACGGCTCGCCTTGGGTCTTGAGCGCATCGCTCCAATAGATCTCGCCGCTCGACGTGAAATGTTGAATGATGGCCAGCAGCGACACGGCGAAGCAGAAGAGAATGAGGAACCATACGAGCTTCGAGAGTTCCTCCCGCGTCCGGAACGCCTGCGTGGACAGAAAGAAGACCAGAACGTACGCCGCCAGCTTCAGAAGTTGGGTCCGTGTCAGGAAGGAATACGCCGTCAGGTGAAACGCAAGCTGGCACGCGCCGATGGCGAGCAATCCCAGCAGTGGCCAGTTGAGCGGACTCCAGTAAACGTGGCCGTCCGGCCGGCTCGCAACTGCCAGCGCCCACAACACGAACAGCGCGGCCGAACCGATCTCGATCACCGATTCCGACCACACCTCCACGCCGCCCAGAGCCAGCACCGATCCCGCGATCAGCGCGCACAGCCCGATGCGCAGTAGCGTCATTGCGAGGCGTGCTCCGCCGGCAGCAGCGAGACGTCCGCGATCCATGCGGTTCCGCTCAGTTTGTTCTCGAATAGCCGGCTCGGATTGCGAAGCAGCCGCACAAGCAGGAAATGCGTCTGCGCGCCCGTCGTCAGATCCGTATCGACCGGCGTCCATGCGTGCGATCCGATAAGATTGTCGGTAAGCACCCCTGCTTGATCCGCGTGATTCGCGTCCGTGATCGAGAACCGAAGCCCGCTCTCCGTCGTGATCCCTTCGGTTCGCATCAGCGCGTGAAAATGGTAGCCGCGTGCTGGCTCGACCGGCACGTACTCGGAGGGCTGCGTCAGTGCGAGATTGCTCCCACCGGTGAAATCCAGCCGGACCGCCCGCGCTCCTCCGCCCGGCGGCGCCGCATCGAAATCGACGGCGGCTCCCAGGATTTCACTCCATCGCCAGTCGAGGCCGCCGTTCAGAAAATCCTTCGCAAAGCTTCCGTTCCAGATCGCGGAATGATTTGCCGGCTCGTCGTGAGGCAACCCCGCCGCGGCCAAGGCTTCCCGCCATACGCGCCGCGCGTCCTCGGCGCGGTCCTCACGGATCAGCTCATCCAGAAATGGAAACGCTCGCGGCAATGCCACCGGCTGTCGCAGCGCGACTAAGCGCTGCCAGACCACCAGCGCCGGTTCCGCCCGGCCGGAAGAGGCGAAGAAATCGACCGCCTGCTCGTAGGCGTCGACGTTTGCCGGCAGCACCTGATCGAGCAGCTGTTGGACATCCTCGGTCGACCGCCACGTCCGCGAAATCGCCAGCGGCAAAAGCGTCGGATCGGCGCGCACCGCTTGGCGCAGTTCCGCGAACGCCTCCGTGTATCGCTCCTGTCGCAGAAGAAAGTTTCCGTAATGAAAGGCGACCTCGCCCGAGGCCGGGTAGACCGCTTTCGCGTGTGCGAAGGCATCCTGCGCTCCCGCGTCGTCTCCGCCCGATTCGTACGCGCTCGCCAGATCCATCCAATAGTGCGCCGTGCGTGGATCTTCCTTCACCGCTCGCTGATAGTCAGAAATCGCCTCGCGCAAATTGGGGTTTGTAAAATCCCACTGGCGCAGCCGGCCGATCTTGTCCCACACATCCCCGTTGCCGGGTGTGAGCGCGGCCGCGCGCTCCATCAGATCCACTTTCTGGGATTCAAGCAGATGGTCCGCACGCCAGAGCACGCTCGCCTGAAAAATGAGGATCGCCGCGGTCGCAAGAGAGAGCAGCACGGGCGCCGCGCGCCGCGCCGGACTTCCAAGAACGATTTCCATCACACGGTAATCTGCTATGGCGCTCGCCCCTCCGCAACAACAATCCGTGCGCCCGGTATTCGGCCGTCCGCGAGGGCAGGGAACTGCTGCGTCAGCGTTCGCCGAAATGGAAGACGATGCCCACGGACACGCTCCGCAGGCTGCGGTTCGCAAAGTTCTGCGTGTTGGGGAAGAAATTCGAGCTGCCCACATCGAACTGGATCAACCGGATTCCGACGCGCCGCGTCACGTTGTAGTCGATCCCGCCGCCGAGCTGCCATCCGCGAACCAGCGACGTGATCGTCGAGCCGGGAAACCCGCCGAATGTCGGAACCGCGTCTCGATAATACTTCGCGCCGTACATGAATCGCCCGAATGGCGAAAGCTTGCGATGAGCGAACGGATAAATCTGCGGGCCTGCGAGGAATGTGTAAATTTGCGTGTCGCCGACCGGCACGCCCTGAATGATCCCCTGATTCTTTGCCGTGTCGGCGAACTCACCCACAATGCCGAGCCAGCGGTAGACATTGTAATCAACCGACGCGTACCAGCCGTTCATCCCCAGCGTCGTGCCGTCCGCGGAATAGTAGCTGCGGTATGTGTAACCTCCCGAAACCTCGTATTTCGGAACGAAATACGTGCGCTTCGCCTTCACCGGCTCGGTCTGCGTCTGATCCGAAGGAGGCTGCGTCTGGTCCGGCGGCTGGTCTTGCGCCATCAACGGCGCCATCTTGGGCACGAGTAACAGGATCGCTAACCCGCACATCGCCGCTAGTTTCTTCATCCGCGTCCGTCTCCTCGAAGCACACGCATGAAACGTCTGTGCTTGGAAGGCGCAATGCGCCCTCCGGGTTGGTTCGCCCGCCAGGGGATTCCTTACAGGATTGACTTCGGGCCGGAGAAACTTACCCTAGAATCCAGATTTGAGGAAACAAAAAAGGCCGGGCGCTCTCACGCCCGGCCTTTTCGAATCGAGGGAAAGACTTCGCTTAGAACCGGAAAAACACGCCTGCCGAGACCTTCCAGTTGTTGCTCGCGTCGGAAAGACCTGGCGTGGAGAGGTCCACGAAGCTGGTCCGCTCGTAGTCGAATTCGGCGGCCCGAATGCCCACGTGCTTTGTCAGATTCAGATCGACTCCGCCGCCAACCGCTACTCCGAACGAACCGTCCGTGAACGTGCAGAAGTCGCCGCACTCCGTCGAGCTGGGAAGCGTCGTCCGGATATGCGCGAGTCCGAAGAGCGCCTCGCCAAAAGGCGCAATCGTGTGATGACCGAACGGATAGACCCGGGGACCAACGAGCACCGTATAGATGCTGGATTTATCGTTCCCGCCCGATTCGTCCGCCACGCTGTTGTACGTGCCATCGACGACCGTGGCCACGCTGAACCAGTTGTTCACATGGTACGCGACGGATCCGTTCCAGCCGTTGTAGCTGACGCGCGGGTTTGGGATGTCCGGTCCGGGCGTCGGCGGAATGAAGGAGCGGTACGTGTAGCCGCCGCCCACCTCGAACTTGTTGTCCTGCGCGAACGCCGGCAGGCTGCAAAGCAACAATAATGCGATTGGCCCCAGTAGCTTCTTCATTTCTGACTTCCTCCTCAGAAAGACTGTTTCGGCGCCTTTGCCCGCGCCCGTGCCCTGATCCCCCGCCCGATCGTTCCACGACTTACAGTACCATGCTGACACACCTATGAGGCTCCCAATACGGGAATCGGTTGTATGGGTGCTGAAACAAGCAAGATTCCAGCGGCTGGCGGCAATCTACTGTTTCAGTCTGAAACTAAAGAGGATATTCAGCAGAAAATTCCCGAACTCTGAGGGCATGAACTCTTGCTACGCCACATTCGCCGAACGCGCCTGCCGTTCACGGCCCTCAATCAGGTCGCACAGACCACCGATCCGGCTCGCGTCCTCATGCGCGCGGAGACGCCGGATGGGGATCGTCGCCACCAGGCGGCCGAGCAGTTCGAACTCTTTTGCGCGCATCTCCGCGTCGAGCACACTCGTCGCGTAAGAATCGGCCACCAGCGCGAGCAGGCTCTCTCGCAGCGCGGGAGTCTCAAGAAACGGCGCGCCATCATCCGCTGACCGTTCCTCCAACAGGTAGACGGCGCTGAGCGCGAGCGGCTGGGTCTCAAAGCGCAGCCGGTTCTCCGCGAGTGTGAGTTGACGCTTGTCCCAGTTCGCGGAGAACGCGGGAAGTGATGTCTCATCGCCGTAAAGAATGCGTACGGAATCCGGCCACAGACAAAGATACGGATACGCGGGCAAAACGAAGAATCGGCCCTCGCGTTCCGCCAGTGCGACGATGTCGTCCGATATTACGGCGTGTCCCCGCCGCGCCATCGCGGCCGCAGTGGTCGACTTGCCGCGCCCTTCCGCGCCGACGAACGCGACCGCCGAATCGCCGACCGTCACCGCGCTCGCATGCAGACACGTCACACCGCGAAAGCGAAGCAGGAGTCCCAGCACCGGACCCAGCAGATACGTCGCGGCATCTTCCAGCGACGAAGATTTCGGCCACACTGCCCAAACGTGACGGCCCGGGCGGTCGAGCCAGAATTTCATTCCGTCGAAATACTCAAGACGAAACAGTACTCCGTCCGGGCTGCGCCAAATCCTCAAGGTCGGTTCACCGGATTCCAAGAGAATCGAACTCGTAAAAACCAGCGTCTCCTGCCGTGCGGAGTTCTCCGGCATCGCGTCGGGCGACGCGCCGAGACGAATTTCTACATCCGGCGTTATACCATCGGATACTCTTACGTCGTTCAGGCCCGGGATCGCTGCGTTTGAATGGAGATGAAGACCGAAGACGGAATAGGAACTGCCCATCGACTCAGTGCAAGGCGGTCCGGTTCTTTGGGAATCGACCGGCATCCGAATTGCGGGTCGGTCCTACTTTTTGGGTGAGGTCGCGGATGGTTCCGTAGACAAGTAGGCGGGGCGGCTCATATGGCTTCTTTACTTCCGCCTTTACTGGCTTATCCATTACGAACCTCCGCACTTAGGTTATACCGGACTCCCCGAGACGACTGCAACCAAAAGTTCAGGCAGTGCGCGCGAATATCAATGCTCGGACGCGCCGCGCGCTGCTCTCCGCTGAGCCTCGGCACCACCGAGAGGTTCACATAGCGCTCGACCTCCTTGGTCCACCTCGGTTCATCCACCCATTCCGCGTCCGGCCGGCTCAGCTTCAGGCCCAGCGGATCGCCCGCCAGCGGAGTCTTCTTCCGCAAGCGCACTTTTTCCGGCAAGTGTCCCAGCATCGCCTGGCGCAGTAGTGTCTTTTCGTAGGCCCATGGGAACGGCGGCAGCGCGAGGACGTAATTCACGATCCGCAAATCGAGGAATGGATAGCGCACTTCCACCCGCTGTTGCGTCACGCCCGCGTTCTCCAGCTCGAAAAGCTGGGGCCATTGCGGCAAAAGCAGTGACGCATGCGCCTCGGGAACCACCGGATGTGCCGGAGATGCCTGCACGAGTTGCTTTTCGCGCCAGCGCTCCTCGAGTCTCAGGCGCTTCCTCAAATCCGGCGCAATCCACCGTGGAAACTCGCTCGCTCCCGGATCGCGCCCCACAAGAGCCCGCGCCCGCCGCCGCAGGCCGGGCCACACCGGCGACCGCACGCGCAGATAGCGCGCACCGTCCCGGATCAAATGTCGCCACTCCCTGTTCCTCGCCAGGTAACGAACGTACGGCACCATCTCGAAGTGCAGCAGGTTGTCGATGCCCTCGCCCGTCAGCGCCACGCGGCAATCCTGTGCGATCGCCTGCGACTGGTCGAAGAGACCCGCGAAGAACGGATCCTCTACGGGCTCCGGCCAGGTCAGCTCCGGATCAGCCCATCGGTCGAATAGCTGCAGCTCGTCCATCGGCAGGCAGCGGATCGGGATGCCGAGAAACTCGGCCACCTCGCGCGCGTGCTCCCCGTCGCGATCCGGCAGCAGCGATTCGTGCGTCACCGTGTACGCGCGCAGCTCGGTCGATCCTCCCGCCCTCGCGGAAATCTCCCGCGCGGTTGCCGCCACCGACGACGAATCGATCCCGCCGCTCAGCAGAATCCCGGCGCGGTCCGTCCGCAGACGATCCGCAACCGCCGACTGCAGCAGAACCTGAAAGTGCTCCACGTACTCGTCCTCATGGCGATACCGAATGCGCCCATCCACCGGAGGCGACCAGTAGCGCTCCATGCGCACGCGATCCGCCGAAACGACCAGGAAATGCCCCGGCGGGAGCCGGCGAATGTCGCTGAAGGCCGTGGAACCGAGGTCGTAGTTCGTCCCGAACAGCAGAAAGTCCGCCACGGCGGAGTCGTTCAGTTCTTCAGAAATTTCGGGCGCCAGCCGCAGGCAGCCGAGCGTATTGCTGAAGAAAAACGCATCGAGGTGATCCGCGTAGTAGAAAGGCTTGATTCCGAAATGATCGCGCGCGCAGAAAAGCACGCTCTCGCGTGCGTCCCAGATCGCGAAGGCGAAGTCGCCCCGCAGATGTTGCACGCACGCCTCGCCCCACGCGGCATACGCGCGCAGGATGAGATCGGAATCGGGCGCGGCATGCCCGGCTTTGTGTCCCGCTGCGGCCAGCTTGGACTCGAGTTCGGCGCGGCAGTCGATTCGCGCGTCGGCCGTGATCCAATATCGTCCTTCGAGACTCGCGGGTTGCCGCTCCGCGGCGGATTCCGGCGTGGTTCGCAGCATCGCGTGGCCCAATCCGGCGGCTCCGGACGACCACGCATCGCGTGCGTCCGGTCCCCGATACGCAAGCGAGTGCACCAGCGCGCTCAGCAGTGTGCGGTCCACGGGTGCGCCGTCCTTGCGAAGTACGCCGACGATGCCGCTCATGGAGTCTCTATCCCCATTGGTCCGAGCGCTCCCTCAAACGGCGCGAAGTGCAGGTGCTGCCCTTGCGCGTCGTTCAGCACCACGCCTTCCAACTCCACCCACGCGTGCGCCTCGAACTGCCCGTGCTCTTTGCGCGCGCCGATCCTCAACTCCGCCGCGATTCCTCGTCTCCGCAGCAGCCACCACAAGACCAGCGACTGTTCCAGGCAGTTCGTGCGCAGCAGGAGATGCCGCGCTGCGGACGCTTCGAGCCGCGCCACTGCAAGCGCCGATTCTCTTGCGGCCGTTCCGGCCTCGCTCGCCTGTCGCGCGGAAGCGCGCGAATCGAGCAGCCGTCTCCAGCGCCGGTATCCCGCCACGCGCAGACCGATCCATGTGGCCGCCAGGGCCACAGCGGCTTTCACGGCGATTCTCTGCGATTGCGCGCTCAGTTGTCGGAACCTGTGCCAGGTTTCGATCGTTGCCTTCAACCCTGCACCTCAAAGAAAGTCGCGCCACACCCGCACGACGGCCCGTGGGCTGGAAGGAGCGAATCCTCGTGGGCCGCAAAGGATCGCCCGGATGCGTTGCTCAGTGAATCTAGCCTGCCGCGGCGCTGCGTACTTGAATCAGCCCCTCGGCCGACATCTTTTCGAGCAGCTCGAGCAAGTCGCGCTCGCAATGCTCGGCCCCCACTTCGTATTCGCTGACCAGCGTGTCCCGCAGCTCGCCGACGCTTCTCGGCTTCTGCAACAAATCCCACACACGCGTGCCAACGGGGTTCAATCCGTAATAGATGGTGTTGCTTAGATTTAGGATGGCTGACTCGTCGCCAAGAGGGCAGGAAACCTGGTGCGGCGACGCCACCACGATCGAATGAATCGATAAATGCGTCTCCATGGCAGCCATGACCCCTCAGGGCTGGGTGAGAACGCTCGCCCGTTCGAAAGCCGGGCGGTTGATCTGCGGGAACCGTCGCTCCCGAGCGATTCCTCACGGACCCATTGTATTCTACTGGGGCCCGCAACCAACCGCAATATCGGGCGGGCTCCAAATGAAACTCAAATCTCTCATCGCGTTCGCCGTCGCAGTATCTTTCGCGTGCCCTTCGCTCCGCGCGCAAGCTGACGATTCCACAAAGCAGTTGGCCCGCGGCATTCTCCAGCAGCTCGTCGAGACGAACACAACCGAATCTGCGGGCAGCACGACGGCCGCGGCCGAGGAGATGGCCCAGCGGTTCCTCGACGCCGGTTTTCCGCCCGGCGACGTCCTCGTCCTCACACCGCAGGATCCTCGCAAGGGCAACCTCGTCGTCCGCCTGCACGGCTCGGGCGCGCACCGCCCGCTCCTGCTGATTGGCCACCTCGATGTCGTCGAAGCCGTGCGCGACAATTGGTCCACCGATCCCTTCCGCTTAATCGAAAAGGACGGCTACTTCTACGGCCGCGGCACGCAGGACATGAAGGACGGCGACGCGATCCTCGTGACCACGCTCCTTCAGTTTAAACGCGAGGGCTACCAGCCGAACCGCGACATCATCCTCGCGCTGACTGCGGATGAGGAAACCGGCGCGCTCGACGGCGTCGAATGGCTGCTGAAAAATCATCGCGACCTCATCGACGCCGAATACGTGCTCAACGCCGATAGCGGAGATCTCGTCACGAAAAATGGCAAGCCTGAGACGATCTCCATCGAGGCCAGCGAGAAGCTCTACGCCGATTACCGCCTCGAAGCGGACAATCCCGGCGGGCACAGCTCGCTTCCCACCCGCGACAACTCGATCTACCACCTCGCCGATGGCCTCGCGCGCCTGCAGGCCTATCAGTTCCCGTTTGAGTTGAATGAAGTCACTCGCGCCTACTTCCGGCGGGAAGCTGCGACGCAATCCGCTCCGACGGCGCGCGACATGCTCGCCATCCTGCGGACACCGCCCGATCCGGCCGCCGTTGCGCGCCTCGATGCCGATCCGCGCTATCACGCCATGATGCGCACAACCTGCGTGGCCACGCGCCTGAACGCGGGGGAGGCAAATAACGCTCTCCCGCAAACCGCTCGCGCCACCGTGAACTGCCGCATACTTCCCGGCCACACGCGCGAAGAGACTCGGCGCGCACTGACGCGCGTTCTCGCCGATCCGAAAATCGCCGTGGGCTACATCGACTTCGACGGCCAGGTCCTCGCTGCCGCCCCGAGCGAGCCTCCCCCTCCAAAGTTGACGCTGCGCCCGGACGTCATGGCCGCGCTCACGAAAGTCGGCGCTCAGATGTGGCCCGGCGTTCCCGTGATTCCGGAAATGATCACCGGCGCCACAGACGGCACCGCCACGAATGCTGCCGGCCTGCCGACCTACGGCGTCTCCGGTGTGGGCATCGATTCCGATGACGTGCGCTTCCACGCGCGCGACGAACGCGTCCGCGTGCAGGCGTTCTATGACGGCGCCGAGTTCTACTATCGATTCCTGAAGGTACTCACTTCCGGGCAATGAACCCCGCTTGAGAGGCGTGCAAACGTGAGCTGGATGCGGTCGATTCTAGTGCGAGCTTCCGAAAGCTCTTGGCTCCGCGAGCACGCCCCGCGTCTCGGGTTCGTTCGCAGGGCTTCGCGCCGCTTCCTGCCGGGCGAAAATCCCGCGGATGCCATCGCGGCCGCGCGCGCGCTGGCCGGCGCCGGCATCACGAGCCTGCTGACGCACCTCGGCGAAAATGTCCGCGACCGCGCCGAAGCGGCCACCGTCACGCAGCAGTATCTCGAGCTGATCGACCTCATTCGCACGGAGGCCCTGCCCGCGGAAGTCTCCGTGAAGCTCACGCAGCTCGGCCTCGACCTCCACCGTGACTTCTGCTTCGAGAATCTGGCGAAGCTGATCGGCTACTCGATTGGCAAAACCGTCTGGATCGACATGGAGCAGAGTCAGTATGTCGATGCGACCCTGGCGCTCCACGCTCGCGCACGCCAGGCGCATTCGAATGTAGGCGTCTGCGTCCAGGCCTATCTCCATCGCGCCGAAAAGGACGTCGAAGCTCTCGTCGCCCTGGGCTCCTCGGTTCGCCTCGTAAAAGGCGCGTACAGCGAGCCGCCCGAGATCGCGTTTTCGAAAATGTCGGATGTGGACGCGAACTATCTTCGCCTCGCACAGCGCCTGCTGAGTCCGGAGGCGCGCCGCGCCGGCGTCCGCGGCGTCATTGCGACGCACGATCCGAATATGATCGCGCAAATCACCGATTGGGCTGGAAAGGAAGGCATCGCCAGGCGCGATCTGGAGTTTGCGATGCTCTACGGCATCCAGCGTGGCGAACAGTTGCGCCTGGCTCGCGAGGGATATCGCAGCGGCGTGCTCATTTCGTACGGCACGTATTGGTTCCCCTGGTACATGCGCCGCCTGGCCGAACGCCCCGCCAATATTCTTTTCGTTCTCCGCAATCTATTCTCGAACTGATTTCCAAACGTGACCGCTTTACAGCGTATGCAAATACGCCATCAAGTCGTCGAGGTCCTGCTGCGTCAGCGCTTCGCCCATCGGCGGCATCATGTTTCGCCCGCCCACGATCGTCTGTTCCACGAATCGGTCGTTCGCCGGCAATCCGCTCGGCAGCGACTGCTTCCGGAAGAGGCGTTGCAGGCTCGGGCCTTTGCTGCCCGACGAGGAATACGCGCTATGGCATGCCGCGCAGTTGCGTTCAAAAATTTGACGCCCGCTCGCTTGCTGCGCATGCAAGCCCAATTCCGCATCCGTCTTCGGCGCGGGCTCGCCGCATCCCGCCGCCAGAATCACGGCCGCTGCGCAAATCGCTCCAGTCGCGCGTCGTTTCAAATCGCAATCATACGCAACGTGCCCTGCGCGATACACTTCAAATCGTGATTCAGATTTCATCCGCGGACCGCGTCTTCATCCTCACCGGCGCCGGCATCAGCGCCGAAAGCGGCATCCCGACCTTCCGCGGCGCGGCCGGCCTTTGGCGCAACCATCGCTTCGAAGACGTCGCATCGCCACACGCCTGGCGGCGCGATCCCCGGTTCGTCTGGGAGTTCTATTCCATGCGCCGCCGCGTCGCCGCTCAAGCGAAGCCCAATTCCGGCCACACGGCCTTGGCCCGGCTCGAAAGCCGCTTGCAAGACCGACTCTTTCTCTGCACGCAGAACGTCGACAATCTTCACGAGCAAGCCGGATCGCGGCGCGTGATCCACATGCACGGCGAACTCTTCAAGAGCCGCTGCGACACTTGCGATCGTCCGCCCTTCGACGACGCGAAAGCCTGCGAGCCGCCGGCGCCGGTCCCGCAATGCGAATGCGGCGGCCAGATTCGGCCGCACGTCTGCTGGTTCGGCGAAGTCCCCTACCACCTGGACGAAATCGCGCGGGCGCTCGACGCCTGTACCGTCTTCGTCGCGATTGGAACTTCCGGCGTCGTCGAGCCGGCTGCAAGTTTCGTTGCCCACGCTCGCCGCCGCGCCCGCACGTTCTACGTCGGCCCCGAGGAACCTGCCAACGCCTCTGCTTTCACGAAATGTTTCTTGGGGAAATCCGGGGAACTGCTGCCGGCCCTCTTTCGATGGGTGTGAGAGGGCTACTTCGAACTTTCGTCTCTTTCCACTTTTCCGTCGCGGACGCGGATGATTCGCTCGGCGTGGGCCGCGATGTCAGGTTCGTGCGTGACCAGAATAATCGTGTTGCCGCTCTCGTGTAACCGCGCGAACAGCGCCATGATTTCCTCGCCGGTTTGGGAATCGAGGTTCCCGGTCGGCTCGTCCGCCAGCAGAATCGAGGGATTGTTCACCAGTGCGCGCGCGATCGCCACCCGTTGGCGCTGTCCGCCGGAAAGTTCGTTGGGCTTGTGCTCCATGCGGTCCGTCAGATCGACCTGCGTCAGCGCCTGCTTCGCGCGCTCCAGCCTCTCTTCGGCCGGAGTGCCGTTGTAGATCATCGGCAGCTCCACGTTGTGCAGCGCCGTCGCCCGCGGCAGCAGATTGAACGTCTGAAAAACGAATCCGATCTCGCGGTTCCGGATCGCGGCCAGCTCGTCGTCGTCCAGCTGGCTCACCAGCCGTCCCGCCAGCCAATAGTTTCCCTTTGTCGGCGAATCGAGGCACCCGATCACGTTCATCAGAGTCGATTTCCCCGAGCCCGAAGGACCCATGATCGCCACGTACTCGCCCTTGCGGATCACCATGTTCACGCCGCGCAGGGCGTGCAACTGCTCGGTCCCCATCTCGTAGGTCTTCCACAGATCTTCTGTCTTGATGACGACGCCGGCGTCCACAAGGTCCTGACGAAAACTCTGCGCACCGGCCTGCTCGACTGCCATGGGCATTGGGCTCCCCGCGTGAATCCTGGCCTGATTCTAGGAAGACGAGTTCGACTCTTCCTTCGGCGCTGTATTGTCGATCTTGACCGCGGTTCCCGGCTTCAGAGAACGAAGCGCCTTGAAGCTCCCTGTCACGATCGTGTCGCCTTCGTGAACGCCGTCGATCACTTCGATGTCCGTCACGCCCGTGATTCCGGTGTGCACCGGCACGAACTCCGCCTTGCCCCCGCGCACCATGAACACTCCCTGAATCTCGGTCTTCTTGCTCTTGTCGTTGTCGCCCTTCGCGGCCGCCAGCGTGACGCTTTCGCTCGTGCCGTTCTTCGCCTCGTCCAGTTCCTCTTGCGTTCGCTCCGCCAGCGCCTGGATCGGGATCGTTGCCACGTTCTGCTTCTGCGCCGTCTGAATCTTCACGGTCAGGGAAAGCCCCGGCCGCACCGAGGGCGGCGGGTCGTCGATCGTCACCACGACCTTGAAGTCCCTCGCCTCCTGTGTGTTCGCCGTCGTCTCGGTCATCGCAGCCTGGCCCGATGTCCGGAGAATCGCCAGCTCCCCTACCTCTGATACGTGTCCTTTGAATGTTTTGTTCGGAAAGGCGTCGACCGTCACGTCCGCCGGTTCGCCGTTGTGGATGCTGACGATGTCCGTCTCGTCGACCTTCACTTCCGCCGTCACCACGCTCATATCTGAAATCGTCAGCAGAAAGCTGCCGGTCGCATTCTGGATGCCCGGCACCACGTTCTCGCCCACCCGTACCGCGATATAGCTCACGATTCCATCGATCGGCGCCCGGTACGTGGTCTTGCGGAGCACGTCTTCCTGGTGCATCAGCACGGCCCGCGCCTGGTTCAGATTCGATCGAGCCTGGTCCCGCGTCGCCATGTTGGAATCCAGTTGAGCCTTCGCCGCGTTCAGCGCCGCCACCGCCCCGTCGTACGTCGATTTCGCCGCATCGTACTCCTGCTTGGAAATCAATTGCTCCCGATAGAGCTGCTGAGACCGCTGCCAGTCGAGCTGCGCCTTGTTGAGGTCGGACTGCCGCTGCGCCGCCGTCGCCACCGCCGAATCGTAATTCGCCGAGGCGGCCTTCATGGCCGCAACGCTAGCCTCGATGCTCGCTTCCTGCGCCTGCACGTCGGCTCCCGGCTGCACGCTTTCCAAGTGCAGCAGGACGTCCCCCCTCTTCACGTGGTCGCCTTCGCTCACGTTGATGTCCGTGATCTTCCCCATGCCCTCGCCCAGGACGTTCGTGTAGTTCTTCGGTCGAATCTCGCCCGATGCCGTCACCACCGACGTCAAATCCTGCCGGACCACGCGCCCCGTCTGCACCGTCACGACGTTTTGATTCGACTGGTAGACGCTATACCAGGTGATGCCTCCCAGGACGACCACCGCTCCCGCGCCAATCCCTATCTTCTGCCAGGTTTTCATCGCCCAACCTCGTGGATTTGACGGTCCGGATTGACAAAGGTACCCGCCACTTGATATCTACGCCTAGGCATCGCTGAATGTTTCTCGACTCAGAGGTGAGGAGCAAATAAGGACGGAAAGTCGGCCCTATTGCCCGTTGATCTGCCTACCCACGTTCCGAGCGCTCTTGGCTGGCGCTCAGCCTTGATCACCTATGCCGCACACGCAGGTGCCATTTTAGTTCGACACCGCCCGGCAGGAAAAGGGAAATAGTTCCCGGAACCCCGGTCGTCGAGCCTGGCGCTTGGGCCCGCCGGAACCGAGGCAACCACTTTCGGGACTGGCGATTCCAACCGCCCAGGGAACAGCCGCCGGGGCCAAAGTTTAATTGACCTGTACGAACGTACAGGATAAGATTCCGCGTTGGAAAGGGTGGATTTATGGCCCGTTTTGCCGATACCCTCCTGAGGATTTTCACAGCTCTCAGCTTCCTCTGTTCCTCCGCAAGCTACGCCGGAGCTGCCCCTCAACAGGGCACTCAGGACCAGTCCGAGCAGCCGGTCCAGAGCACCGTCACCAAGAAGAACGGTAAGCTCAAGCAGAAGAGTGACAAAGACCTCTTCAACGAACTCGATTCCCAATATAAGAAATGGCTTAACGAGGACGTTCCCTACATCATCACTTCCGAGGAGCGCCGCTCCTTCCTGCACCTGAGCACCAACGAGGAGCGCGAGCAGTTCATCGAGTCCTTCTGGCAGCGTCGTAACCCCGATCCGGACTCGCCCGAGAACACGTTCAAAGAGGAACACTACCGGCGCATTGCCTACGCCAACGAGCACTACGCCTCAGGTATTCCCGGCTGGAAGACCGATCGCGGCAAGATTTACATCATGTGGGGACCGCCCGATGAGGTCGATTCTCATCCGACCGGCGGCACTTGGGACCGCCCCATGGACCAAGGCGGCGGCCAGACGACCACCTACCCGTGGGAAACTTGGCGCTATCGCTACCTCGAGGGCCAGGGCCTCGGCGAGAACGTCGAGCTTGAGTTCGTCGATCCAACATCCACCGGTGAATATCACCTCACCATGGACCCCAGCGAAAAGGATGCCCTGCTGCGTGTGCCCGGCGCCGGTCTAACCCTCGCCGAATCGCTCGGTATGGCCAGCAAGAGCAGCCGTTTCAGCAACACGGACGGCACCAACATGGCCGAAAGCGAATTCGGCGGCATGGGCCTCACGGCGGGTGATCAGGAATTCACCCGCCTGCAGAAGTTCGCGGATATCATGCGGCCGCCTCCGGTGAAATTCAAAGATCTCGAGGCAGCGTCCACCGCCCGCGTCGTGCGCGATCAGATCAAATTCGACTATCGTTTTGACTTCTTGCGCATCACGTCGGATACCGTGCTCGTGCCGATCACTGTCCAGATTCCGGTGCGGCAGTTGAGCTTCCAGGAAAAGGACGGCGTCGATTCCGCGTCGATCGACCTTTTCGTGCGCGTCACGAGCCTTGGTGGCCGCGTCGTGCAGACGTTTGAGGACACGCTGCGCAGCGATATTCCTGCGTCTCTGATTCAACAGTCCCTTGGCACCTCGCGCATCTACCAGAAGGCCGTGCCGCTTTCGCCGAATCTCTACCGGCTGGATATCGTCGTGAAGGACGTCAACAGCGGCAACGTCGGCGTCGTCAACACGCGCTTGCCCGTCCCGCTCTACCGGGACGATCAGATGAGCTCCAGCTCGTTGATTCTGGCGGACGACATTCAGCGCGTTTCGTCAAAGGACATCGGTCTCGGCCAGTTCGTCCTCGGCGACGTGAAGGTGCGCCCGAAGCTCGACGGCGCCTTTACGCCGAAAGACGCGATGGGCGTCTACCTTCAGGTGTATAACCTCAAGGTGGACGACAAGACGCATCGCGCCGACACGTCCGTCGAGTTCCGCGTCAAGCGGGAAAAGGAAGCCGAGCCGATGCTCCGATTGGCGGTTCCCGCGGATAAGCTGCCCCAACACGGCGAGGAACTCACGCTCGAGCAGCTCATTACGCTGGGCTCTCTCGCCCCGGGAAAATATCAGCTCGAAGTGGCTGTGACGGACAATCTCACGAAGCAAACGATTACGCCGACGGCGGACTTCACGGTCAAGCCCGCGCCTGCGAGTGCACCGCAGGGGAGGTGATGCGTTTGAATCTCCGAGCCATTCGCGTTGCGGGCCTGGGTTGTCTCGTGTGCCTTTCCGCCCTGTCGCTTGCGCCGCGCGCGAATGCCGGCAAGATTTCGGGCGTCGTGCTGGATCCTTCGGGCACTCCGCAGATGGGTGCGGCTGTCGTGATCTCTCCGGAGCAGCTCATCGGCTCGAAATCGGTTCAGTTGTTCACGAATGACCGCGGCCGCTTCTCGGTCGCATCGCTTCCCGCCGGCCTCTATTCGATCCAGGTGACTCTGGCCGGGTTCCTGCCGGCGATTCAGCAGCACGTCGCCGTGGATGACCAGCACGTCATGCGTCTCGAGATCGTTCTCGGTTCGGTCTTCTCTTCCTTCGAAAGGCTGCGCCGCCAGCCCGATCAGCCTTCCGCATCCGACGATTGGACCTGGGTCGTCCGTTCGGCGGCGGCTAATCGCTCGGTACTTCGCTGGCAGGATGATCCTTCCCTGCCCGGCGTCGCTCAGGACGAAACCGCGCACGGTCACTCGCAATCGGCCCGCGCCCGCATCGAGGTCACGTCCGGCGCGGACCATCCCGGCTCGATTTCCGACGTTGCCGATTCACCCGCCACCTCCTTCGTCTACGGCTTCGGCATCGGCGCGGGCAGCCAGCTCCTGATGGCCGGCCAATACAGCCACGATGACGCGGCGGATTCCGGCGGAATTGTGGCGGAATGGCTGCCGGCGGGCGGCCCGGGCGTTGGCCCTGTCACCACTCTCCTGGTCCGCGAATCGCAACTCGGTCCGGATGGACCCACCTTCCACGGCCTTCGAATGTCCCACGACGATCAATTCGCCATCGGCGACCGCGTCAGCGTTCGCTACGGCGCGGAGTACCTCGTTGCCGGCTTCAACGGCACTACGTCGGCTCTGCGGCCTCGCGGCGAGGTGGCCGTTCAGATTTCGCCCGCTTGGCAGATCGACGCCGCGTTTGTCACCGAGCCTTGGCAGAATGCCTCCGTCTCCGGCGACGTGCTGCAGTCCACGTTGAACACGCTCGACGCGTTCCCGACTCTGCTGGTTCGCGATGGACGACCCGTCCTTGAGAACGGACTTCACGAAGAGCTGGCCCTGAAGCGCGCGCTCACCAGCCGCTCCAGCCTGACGGCTGCCGTCTTTCACGATCGCTCCACGCATACGGCCGTGATCGGCCGCAATGGGCCCGTCGGCGCTGATTTCTTGCAGGACTATTTCTCGCAGGCATTTGCCTATGACGGCGGCGCGACCGCTTCCACGGGCGCTCGCCTCGTCTACCAGCAGGACGTCACCAACACGCTGCGAGCGACTCTGATCTATGCGTATGCGGGCGCGCTGGCCCCCGACTCCGACGCCGCGCCGGATGCGCCCTTGCGCGATAACCTCACCACGCGCTATCGGCAAAGCATCGCCGGCGGCGTCACCACCACTCTGCCTCTCACCGGCACCCGGTTGACCACCAGCTACAAATGGCTCAGCGGTTCCACGGTCTCGCGGCTCGATCCCTACGCCGAGTCGGTCTACCACGTCGATCCGTACTTGAGCTTGGAAATTCGGCAGCCTCTCCCCAGCTCTTTCCCCGGGCATATGGAAGTTCAAGCCGATGTGGGCAACCTCTTGGCGCAAGGCTACGTCCCAGTCGCGACGCGTGACGGATACGTCCTCCTCGTCCCCTCGTATCGGTATTTTCGAGGTGGTTTGAGCCTCCAGTTCTAGATTTCTCGCCACTACCGGAATTGGAAACATGACTTCCAGAAACAGGATCGAGTCCCTCCATCGGACGAATGGCCTCTCTAAGGCCATAAAAACACGGGCCTTAGTCTCTTGCCCGATCAATGATTCGCTGGAAGTCCACGTGCTAGCGTAGAATAACAAGCTGCGTCCACGGGTCTAGGGTGGGTTTTGGTATGAATGAGCAGTTGCGAACACGGCTGGGGGCGGTCACATTAGCCCTGCTGACATTGGCGGCCATCGTCTTCGCCGTCCTGAACTTTCAGCAGCGTTCGCGCTTCATTTCCCCCGACGACGGCGTTACCTGGATCGATACCGACCACGGGGTCCTTGCTCTCCACGTCGTTCCGGGCGGCCCTGCCGATCACGCTGGCATCCGCCAGGGCGACGCCGTGCAATCCGTGCGCGGCACTCCGATTAACCGCGCCACGGACGTAAGCCGCGTCATTTGGCACGCCGGGCCCTGGGCCGAAGTCCGCTATCAGATTCTTCGCGACGGCCAGTCCCTTCAAGTTCCACTTGTCACGGCTCCGCAGGAGAACGCGTCGTCGCTGGAAAGCTACCTCCGCATCACCGCCCTGCTCTATCTCTTCATCGGGCTTTTTATCTTCGCGCGCCGCTGGAACGCTCCCCGCGCGATTCATTTCTACATTTTCTGTCTGGCGTCCTTCGTCCTCTATAGCTTCCATTACACCGGCAAATTCAATTCCTTCGATTGGACCATCTATTGGGCCAACGCGATCGCCCTCCTGCTGCAGCCCGCGTTGCTGGTGCACTTCGCCCTCGTGTTCCCGGAACGCCGCGGCCGGCTCTGGCCGAAGCTCCTGGCCGTTTACGGCGTCCCGTCGCTGGTCCTGCTTCTGCACATTTTCGTCGCAACGGGCACGCTCGATTTCGTTCCGTCGCTCAGCTCGCAGCATCTGCTCGACCAGATCGAACAGCTGAATCTCGGCGCCTACTTCCTGTTGGCCGCCGGCATCTTTCTCGCCAGCTACTTCCGGGCTCCCAGCGGCGTACTGCGCCAGCAATTGAAATGGGTCGCAGGCGGCACTCTCGCCGGAATCGTTCCGTTCTTGTTCTTCTACGTCGTGCCGTATCTGCTTTTCCCGGTTGTTCCGGACTGGACGAAATTCACCGTATTCTCCCTCGCGCTGATTCCGCTCTGTTTCGGCTACGCCATCGTTCGCTACCGCTTGATGGATGTCGACGTCATCTTCAAGCGCGGCTTGGCCTACACCTTCGCCACCGCGGGCGTCGTCATCGCCTATTTCGGCTCCATCGGATTGATCGGTGAATTGTTTCACACGGCGTGGCCCACCGGGCCCGCCGGAGCCGTGATCGCGATTGTCGTCGCGGCCTTCCTCTTCCAGCCATTGCAGAATTGGGTGCAGGCGCGCCTGGACCACTTCTTCTATCGGGACCGCCTGGATTATCGCCGCACGCTGATCGAATTCGGCCGCACCCTCGCCAATGAAGTTCATGTCGATCCGCTGCTCGGCTCCGTCCTCGACCGGATTTCGCAGACCCTGCTCGTCGATCGCCTCGCCGTGTTTCTCGAAGACCCCGAGCGGCCCGGCCAATTCGCGCTTTCACGGTCGATGGGACTGCAAGCGCAAGGCCCGCTCGATCTCAGCTTCCTCGACCCGTCTCGCCCGGCGCTGCAGCGCGGCTGCCTCTTCGTCGAATCGGCTCGCGCCGCCGACGAATCCGATTCCGTCCGCCGGACCCTCGACCAGCTCGATCTGAACTACTTCATCGCCTGCCGCTTCCACGACCACACGGCCGCGATTCTCGGCCTCGGCAAGACCGTCGACGGCGACTATCTTTCAAGCGAAGACCTCGAGCTGCTTTCAACCATCGCCGGCTACGTCGCCATCGCCGTCGAAAACGCCCGCCTCTACCAATCGCTCGAACAAAAGGCCCTGCAGGTGGAGCGCCTGAAGGATTTCAGCGAGAACATCGTCGCGTCTCTCCGCATCGGCGTTCTCACCATCGACCTCGACGACCGCGTCGAGTCCTGGAATCCGCAGCTCGAAGAGCTCCTCGCCATCCCCCGGGCGGACGCTCTGCATCGAAAGCTGGAGGAGATTCTGCCGCGCGACCTCGCCGGCGAAATTGCGGCTCGCGCGCCCGGCGAACACGTCTCGGGCATCTACCGCTTCCACTTGAACACGCGGAGCAATCGCCATCTTGTCGTCAATATCTCCATCGCGCCGCTGCTCGCGAAAAACGGCGCGCGGCTGGGCCGCCTCGTCCTCCTGGACGACATCACGCAGCGCGTCCGCCTCGAAGACCAGATGGTGCAGACCGAAAAGCTTACCTCGCTCGGCCTGCTCGCTGCCGGCGTGGCGCATGAAGTCAACACGCCGCTCGCCGTCATTTCGAACTACATCCAGATGCTTGCCAAGCAGATTCCCGTGGACGATCCGCGCCAGAAAACGATCGAGCGAATCGTGAAGCAGACTTTCCGCGCCAGCGAAATCGTCAACAATCTTCTCAATTTCTCGCGCACCGGCGGCGCCGAACCCGTCGAAATCGATCTGAATTCGGTCCTCGAAGAGACCTTGTCTCTCGTGCAGCATCCGTTCAAGACCGCCCAGGTCAACGTCGTGCGCAATTATTCCGAAAGGCTTCCGCGCGTCCTCGGCTCGGCGACGCGCCTGCAGCAGGTCTTCCTCAATCTCTTCATGAACGCCCGGGACGCCATGCCGAATGGCGGCATGCTCGAAGTCCGCACCGGCGCTCACAACGGTTCCGTCGAAATTGAAGTCAGCGACACCGGCGCGGGCATTCCGTCCGAAAACATCCATCGCATCTTCGATCCATTCTTCACAACCAAGGCCACCGGCCGGGGCACCGGATTGGGCCTTTCCGTCAGCTACGGGATCATCAAGGAGCACGCGGGCAAAGTCGACGTGCGCTCCACGCCGGGCAAGGGAACCTCGTTCCGGCTCGAATTCCCGGTAGCGAAGAAAGCCGTCCATGCCTAAAGGAAATATCCTCGTCGTCGACGACGAAGCCGAAATTCGCGAGGGCCTCCGCGAGCTCCTGGCCACGGAAAACTTCGAAGTGACCTTGGCCGAAACCGGCGCGGCCGGCTTGCAGAAGCTTGAAGAGCGCCCGTTCGACCTGATGCTCCTCGACGTCAGCCTGCCGGACCGCAACGGCATCGACATGCTCCGCGAAATCCGCCAGCGCGATCCGAACCTCGCCATTATCTTGATCACCGCCTACGGCTCGATCGATATGGCCCGCGCCGCTTTCAAGAGCGGCGCTCAGGACTACATCGCCAAGCCGTGGAACAACGACGAGCTGATCGCGCAGATTTCTCTCGCCGTCGAGGGCCGCCGCCTCCGCGAGGAAAACCTCCACCTCAAGCGCGCGCTCAAGCAGCGCTACAACTTCCCGAATATCGTCGGCAAGAGCGAAAAAATGCTGGCCGTGCTCGATCTCGTCACCCAGGTCGCGCCCTCCCGCTCGACCGTGCTGATCTCCGGCGAAAGCGGCACCGGCAAGGAGCTGATCGCCAAGGCCATCCATTCCTCGTCCGCGCGCGCCGATAAGGCGTTCATCCCCGTCAATACCGGTTCCATCCCGGTCGATCTGCTCGAATCCCAGCTCTTCGGCCACGTCAAAGGTGCGTTTACCAGCGCCGTCGCTTCGAAAAAGGGCCTCTTCGAAGTCGCCGACCAGGGCACGATCTTTTTCGACGAGATCTCGACCGTCAGCCACGAAACCCAGGCCAAGCTCCTCCGCGTGATTCAGGAGCGCGAGTTCATGCGGCTCGGTGGCACCGAAACCATCAAAGTCGACGTCCGCATCCTCGCCGCGTCCAACGAAGATCTCCGCAAGCTCGTCCGCGAGGGCCGCTTCCGCGAGGACTTGTATCACCGCCTCAACGTGATCTCGATTCATCTGCCGCCGCTGCGCGAACGCAAGGAAGATATTCCGTTGCTCGTGGACCGCTTCCTCGAACAATTCTGCCGCGACAATGCCAAGCCGCCCCGCGCGTTCACCCACGGCGCCATGAAGCTGTTGATGGATTACGACTGGCCGGGCAACATCCGCGAACTGGAAAACGCCGTCGAGCGCGCCGTCGTTCTCTCGACGCAGGAAACCATGGATGCCGACCTCCTGCCCGAGGGCGTCCGCACGCGCGAGATCGTCAAGGGTGTGCGCCTGCAGCTCGCTGAATTCCTGCCGCCGCTGCCCGGCGAAATCGGAGGCCGCGCTTCGGCTCCGCCTCCCTCGCTCTTCGAAATTTTGGAGGAGGTCGAGCGCCGCATCATCGTGGACATGCTCGAGCGCACGAACTGGAACCAGACCGAAGCCGCCGAGCGCTTCCAGATTCCGCTGTCGACGCTCAACCAGAAGATCAAGCGCCTCGGCATCGAGACGCGCCGCCGCCCCGCGCCCGCTCGCGGCGCTTTCGGCTATGGCGAAGGCCCTGCCGAATTTTCCGCCGGCAAATAACCTCGACTTCAAACGATCTCGTCGTCTGAGCGGGGCGTCCCGGCGATTCGCGTCCCCCGCGATAGCCGCTCGGGACGCGCAGTCAAAGAATCGCTCTTCTACGCGACCGGGCCTTCTACGCCTCGCCTGGCCGCTGACCCCTGGCGGCCTGCGCCTCCGCGTGCACTTTGCGCTTCATTTCGTAAAGCGCCTTGTCGGCCGCCTCCAACAAAGCGTCTCGCGTCTCTCCGTCGCGCGGATACACCGCGGCGCCTACGCTCACCGAAAGCGCCGGCTTCTCCTTATCCTCCGCCACGCGCTTCCGAATCCGCGTCGCCACCTGATGCGCCTGCTTCCGCCCGGTTTCTGGAATCACCAGCACAAACTCGTCGCCGCCGTACCGCGCCGCCGTGTCGATGTCCCGGCAGTGCACCCGCAGAATGTCGCCCAGTCGCCGCAGCGCGCGGCTGCCCACCAGGTGTCCGTGCCGGTCGTTGATCTCCTTGAGCCCGTCCATGTCGAGCAGCAGAATGCTGAACGGCCGCGCCGTCCGCCCGAACCGCTTGATCTCCAGGTCCAGCACGTCCACCAGCCGCCGGTAATTCGCCAGTCCCGTCAGCGGGTCGGTCACTGCCAGATTGTGCACCTGCTCTTCGGCTCGCATCCGTTCCGCTGTCATCACGGCCAGCGCCAGCGTCATCACGCCGACGATGCTCATGAACATCTGCAACAGCAGCAGCGATTCGTTCCTCGTCCCCACCACGAACGGCCCAAAGCCGTGCAGCGTGCCGCGCACGGCGATCCCTGCCAGCACGAGCGTGGCTGTGGCTGCCTCGCGCGGGCCGAATCGAAACGCGGCCCACACGAGAAACGGAATGCACAGGTATTCCAGCGGATAGCTCCGAATCCGCGCGAACGGGCCAAACACGATCTGCCCCGCCACCATCAATCCCATCACCAGCAGTGCCAGCTCGCTCAGTCGCGTCCAGCTCAACCTCAGCCGCACGTTCTCGGCCCAGAGCAGCAGGAGCGGCGTCACGATCACCGCGCCTGCCGCGTCACCCAGCCACCACGTCAGCCAAATCGGCTTGTAGTCGGCCCAACCCGCGAATCCTCCGAGCGCGAGCGACGTTGCTCCCAGCGAGGCGGCGATCGTCGTCGCCACCAGGCCCGCCAGCAGCGCGAACTTGAACGTGTCCTGTACCCGCTCGAAACATCGCCGCCCGTTGGCGAAATGATTCACCAGGTACGCGCCGGCAATTCCTTCCAGCGTGTTGCCCGCCGCGATTCCAAGCGACGTCCAAACCGATCCCGCCGTCGTCACGTTCACCAGGAACGCGCCCAGCGCCACGCCCGGCCACGCCCGGTAGCCGAACATCAGAAACGCCGCCAGCACGATTCCCGTCGGCGGCCACACGGCCGTCGAGCTCGGATGCACGAACGCCATCGTCAGCCCGAGCTTTCCGGCCAGGAAATACACGGCTGCCATCACGCCGATCACGGTGAGGTTCTTTCGCCGCTCGTCCGGCAAGGCGGCGTCACGCGGGCCCGTGGCCATTGCTTGCATCGCCCCTGCTAGATTGGACGCGATCCTCCTGTGGATTTGCCGTGCGGGTTTCCGAGGCGAAACACGAAAGAGTTACCGGGTGAAGCGTGGAGGCGAAACAACCGAAGATCGGCAGGCGACAGTGGGTTAGGCCATGCCCGGCGTGTGAGCGAGTGTCTTGCCGGGGCCGCTTCCAGCCACTGGCCACTCTTTCATGACACCAGCGGCTGGCCCGCGATTCTTTCGAGGACGCGATACGGCGCCTGCTCCAGCGCCACCAGCGCTTTCGGCGGCACCAGGAACGTCTGTTCGAGCGCGTACTGCCCGGACATCACCGCGTGCGCCACGCCATCGGTGAATACCAGCCACGTCGCCAGCGGCGGAAATTCCAGCCGGATCTTCGGGCAGCCCTTTTGAAAATCCGTGTTCTCTTTCAGATAGTCGTGGAACCCCAGCATGAACATGTCGTACGGCGTCCGGCCCATCGCTCGAAATCCCAGCTTTGCGCCCCAGTCGTGCACGGTCTTGCTCACCCACGACTCGTCCGTCATCCGCCCCAGCCCCGCGTCTCCCGCGTATCGCTGCGCCAGCGCTTCAAAGCCCTCCGTCGTATTCCAGATGCGCGGTTTCTTCGGATTCAGGTTCGTAAAGACGCGCAGGATTCGCCCGCCCCGCGTCGGCCGGCTCGGAAACGCGTCCACATGCAGCAGATCGTTGCGCTTGTGCAGCGGCAGGCCGCGCCGCTCTTCTTCAAATGGCCGGAAGCTCGAAAAATCGATCGTGCACTTGCCCGCGTACGGCGATAGAAACTTCCCGACGAAATCGATCACGGCGCCCGAATAGCCGCGGAAAATCTTGCGCAACCGCTCGATTGTCTCCGCGTTGCCGGAAACCCCCTTCAGCACGTCCTCGCTCGGCCGGTAGGACACGTTCTTGTGCATTCGCAGCTCGGTCCATTCCTGCTCGAGCAGAAACTTCTGATCCTCGGCCGGCAGGTCGAAGGGGGGCTCGCGAAACAGCAGAATCTGCCCGCTCTCCAGCAGCTCGCAATAGCTCCGTGCCCGCGCCTCCCGCTGCGCGGCGCTCCCCCAGCCCGCGCCCTTGCGGTAGTCTTCCACCAGAATCCAGGGAAGGTTCACGCGCTTCCTCGCTTCCGCTATCCGTTGCTCGCTTGGCCCGCCGCGGCGTACCCTCGCGGCAGCAATGCCGTCGAGATGTCCGCGCGCGACAGGTCGACGCCTTCGAGTTTCGTTTCGCGCAGGATTGCCGTCTTCAGGCTCGCGCCCTCGAAATCCGCGCCCTGAATTTCCGCATCGCGAAAATTCGTTGCGCCGAAATCAGCCCGGCGCAAGATCGCTCTCCGCAAATCGGCTCGGAAAAGTTCCGCCCCGCCCACTTGCGCTTCGGTCAGGTCCGCGCCGCTGAAATTCGCCTCCGTCGCATCCATCTTGCGCAAGTCCGCGTTCCGCAGATACGCCTTGCTCAGATCCGCCGACCCGAGTTTCGCCTCCCGCAGACTCGCGCGCTCTAGGTTCGCGCTCCGCAACCCGGCGTACGCCAGGTTCGCCCGCTCCAGATTCGCTCGCGAAAGATCGGCTTCGGCCAGATCGGCGCGCACTCCGTTCGGGTTCCCCCGCACGAATTCGGCGTGTTGCGCCAGAATCTCCGACAGCCTCTTCCCGTTGTGGCGGATGCTGTGCGGTGACCGCAAACCTCCGCCCCGCAGCGCGCTCAGAATGCCCATTTCGCTTCGTCCCTCAAGTGAATTTCCGTACTCCGGATTCTACTAGAAATGCACGCGCTTCCGTAAGCCGCGCGCTCTCGGTCGCGTGGCTTCTGTGGTAACGTGGATGCGCACGCGCTTCTTGCCGACTGAGTAAACCATGAGCGCCCGCCGCCTGCTCCTCCTCGTTCTGCTGACTGCAACTTTGGGCGCCGCGCCGCGTGCGGTCGCCCAGGAAGCCGAGATCTCGACGCCCACGGACGAAACCGTCGCCAATCTCGCCGCCGGGCGCGTTGTGATTGCCGTCGTGAAGAACGCGATTCTCGTCGCGACCGTCGAGAACCCCATCGAAGCCGAAACGCGCCCCCCGACTCCCGTCCCGATCTCCAGCACGCGCCTCGGCGTCCTTCTCGGTCCCGTCCTGTGGTGGTCGCCATCCGCGAAAGTCGAAATCGCCCGGCTCGATCAAGAGCTGCCCCAGATGCGCAGCCACCTGAACGCCGTCGAGCCGCACATCCAGGAGGCGCAAGGCGGCGAGGAGGCAACTGACATCGAGAGCATCGGCCAGGGCCTGCTCGAGCGTCTGACCGACGTCGCGCAGACGCTGCATGCCAGGGTCGACTTGCCCGCGAACGAGCCGTTCGTCGAGCTCGTCCTCGTCGACTACCTCCCCGGCTATGGCCCCGAAATCTGGCAGCTTTCCTACCGCATGAAGCAGAGCGAGCAGCAATCCGGCTTCTGGATCACGCGCATCCTGCGGCCCGCCTATCTGCAATTCTGGCCGCCGGAAAAGGGACAACCGCGCACGCTCGTCGAATTCTCCTACCCGCCCGAAAGCGTGCCTCAGCCTTTGCTCGATCTGATCCGGCAGAAGGACCCGCGCATCGAAAAAATCATCGCCTCCGATCCCAGGATGGCGCAGGTTGCGGGCCTGTTCCTTCAGGGCGACAGCAGCAGGATTTCCGTTGCGGACGCAACCCAGTTCCTGCGCGCCGCGCTCGATGCGATCGCGCCACCCGACGCCCGCGAAACGCTCGCCATGATCACACAGGATAAAGGATGTGAATGGATTCTCGCGCCGCCGCCCGAGCCGAAAACCCACTTGATCCCCAATGAGCGCCCCGCCGGCGCTCCCACCCTGCAGAAACCGCCAGAGTAGAGACCTGCGCCATTCTGAGCGAAGCGGGCGGACGCTGTCGGTTCGTCCCGCTCTTGCGGGGCCTCCGTCCGCGGAGTCGAAGCGCGCCTTCTGCGCCCCGAACGAAGCTTCGGGGAATCTCTCTTGGAATTTGCCGGAATCGACCGGCATCAGCCTTGCGGAATTACTTTTCTTCGGAAAGTTGCTTCTGAAGTTTCGCGTTCTTCTCTGCCACGCCGCGCACCAAATCCTCCTTGTGCGCCGCCAGTTTCCGCGCAATTCCTTCGTCGGACAGGGCCAGAATTTCCGCCGCGAAAATCGCCGCGTTCACCGCGCCGGCCTTGTCGATCGCCATCGTCGCCACGGGGATCCCTCCCGGCATCTGCACCGTCGCCAGCAGCGCGTCCATTCCGTTCAGCGCGCTCGTCGCCAGCGGCACGCCAATTACCGGCAGCGTCGTGCTCGCCGCCATCACGCCCGCCAGGTGCGCCGCCGCTCCCGCCGCCGCGATGATCACTTTCAATCCGCGCTTCGCCGCCGTCGTCGAATACTCATGCGCCCGCGCCGGAGTCCTGTGCGCCGAAAGCACCTCCATCTCGAACGCGATGCCGAACTTCTTCAGCGTCTTCCCGGCCTCGCTCATCACCGGAAAATCCGTGTCCGAGCCCATCACGATTCCCACTCGCGCCGTCCCTTGCGTTCCGCCTGTCACGTTCGGCCTCTCCTCGCTGTCAGTCGTAACTCACACTCCGCTCACCGGCCCCGCATCTTCGCCGCAGCCAGAGCCTTGGCGCCGATGTCGCTCCGGTAGTGCGATCCCTCGATCCTGATCCGCTTCACGGCCTCGTACGCCGCGTGCCGCGCGCTCGCCATATCCGCTCCGCTCGCGCTCACCACCAGCACTCGCCCGCCGTTTGTCTGAAAAACGTCATCGCGCCGCCGCGTCCCCGCGTGGAACACAACCACTCCCGGCACCTTGGCCGCTTCCTCCAACCCGTGAATCGCAATGCCCGTCTGCGGATCGCCCGGATAGCCTTTCGACGCTATCACGACGCACACGCTCGCGCCCGCCGGCCACTTCGCCTCGAATTTTCCCAGATCGCCCGCTGCGGCCTCCGCGCAGGCCTCGCCGAAATCGAAATCGGCGCGCAGCAGGGTCGCTTCCGTCTCCGGATCGCCCAGCCGGCAATTGTATTCCAGCACCTTCGGCCCTTCGGCCGTCAGCATCAGCCCCGCATAGAGAAATCCGCGGTACGGCAAGCCGTCCGCCTTCAGCCCGGCCAGGGTCGGCCGCACGATCGTCTCGATGATTTGCTTCTCCAGGGCGGCCGGAAGAATTTCATCCGTCGAATAGACGCCCATTCCGCCCGTGTTCGGCCCCTCATCGTTGTCGAACGCCCGCTTGTGATCCCGCGCCGGCGCCATCCGAATGAAATGCTCGCCGTCCGTCAGCAGGATGTAGGAAAGCTCGTCGCCGGCCAGTCCTTCTTCGAACAGCACGCGCTTTCCCGCATCCCCAAATTCGCCCCGCACCATCACACGCTCGATGAACTCGGTTGCTTCGTCCGCCGACGACGTCACCAGCACTCCCTTGCCCGCGCACAGTCCGTCCGCCTTGATCACCAGCGGCCATTTCACCCGTGCCAGCGCCGCGCGCGCCGCCGCCGCATCGTCGAAGATTCCGTAGACCGCCGCCGTCGGAATTCCGTGCCGCTCGAGAAACCGCTTCGCGAATACCTTGCTTCCCTCGAGCTGCGCCGCCTTCTTCGCCGGGCCGAGCAGCTTCAGCCCGCGCGCCGCGAACTCATCCGCGATCCCCAGCGTCAGCGGCAGCTCCGGCCCAACCACCGTCAAGTCCGCTGCGAGCTTCTGCGCCAGATCGGCCGCAGCCTTCACGTCCTTCACATCCAGCGCCACGCACTCGGTCTCCTGCGCGATGCCGTCATTCCCCGGAGCGCACCAAACTTTCCCAACCGACGCGCTCCGCGCCAGCTTCCACACCATCGCGTGCTCGCGGCCGCCGCCGCCAATCACGAGTATCTTCATGGGCTTTCGATGCAGAGAATCAAGAACGATACGGCCCGCCCTCTGGCGGTGTCAACCCTGTAGCGGCACTGTGGGATAGAACGAGGGTTTCCCAA
>DATJXJ010000057.1:0-13617 GCA_035500255.1 Verrucomicrobiia bacterium
TTCTTCCGCTACTTCCGTCACCAACTGCCACGTCGCGAACGTCGTCGTCTCCGTCGGCCCGTACACGTGCAACAGCCGTTCCGGCCCTCCCGCCTCCAGCACCTTTCTCACTTGCTTGGGATCGACGGCTTCGCCTCCGAATAGGACGTTCCTCATCTTTCCGAACATGCCGGGCCGTTGCTGCACCAACTGGTTGAACAGCGCCGTCGTCAGGAACATGGTCGTGACGCCGCGGCTTTCGATTTCCCGCGCGAGAGTGTTCGCCGACAGCATCACTTCTTTTTCGATCCCCACCAGCCGAGCCCCGTTCAACAGCGCGCCCCAAATTTCGAACGTCGCCGCGTCAAAGGACGTGTTCGACGCTTGCGCCACGCGATCGTTCGGCCCGAGCGCGATGTAGTCGGTGTTCAATACCAGCCGGCTCACCGATCGCTGCTCGACTTCAATCCCTTTCGGAGTTCCGGTCGATCCCGACGTGTACATGACGTACGCCAGGTCTTCCCCGCGGCTCGCAATGGCCAAGTTCGCGTCGCTCATCGCCGCGATCTCGCCGCTCTCACGCTCCAGGCAGATCACCTCGCCCCAGTCGTTGGGCACACGAGACAATGTGCGCTCCTGTGCAATGACCACCGGCGCCTGCGCGTCGACCAGCATCATCGTCAGCCGCTCTGCGGGATAGACAGGATCGAGCGGCACGTAGGCGCCTCCCGCCTTCACAATCGCGAGCAGCGCCACGATCATGTCCGCCGATCGCTCGAGACAAACGCCCACGAGCGTCCCGCGCGTTACACCTCGCTTCTGCAGCAGGCGCGCCAGCTGATTCGCCTGGCGATTCAGCTCCGCATAAGTCCTCTCTTGCCCGCCGAACACCACCGCGACGGCTTCCGGACTTCGCGCCGCCTGTTGCTCAAACAACTCCGCCAGCGATTTCTCGCCCGGATACGCGCGCTCCGTCCGGTTCCAGTCCTCGATCACCTGGCGCCGCTCGGCGTCAGCCATCAGTCGCAACTGAGAAACGTGCTGGTCCGGCGATGCGGCGATGCTTTCCAGCAAGGCGCAAAAATGATCAGCCATGCGGCGAGCCGTCTCTGCGTCGAAAAGCTCGGATGAATAGACCAGCGAACCGCTGATCCCCTGCGGCGAATCGACGAAATGCGCCTCAAGGTCGAAATGCGTGCTGACGATATCTGCCGCGAACGGCGCAAACGCGAGATTTGCGAGTTTGAGATCGTGAGAGAAGTCCTGCTCAAGGGAAAACGAAGCCTGGAAGAGCGGGTTCCGCGAGAGGTCGCGATCGGGCTGCAATTCCTGAACCAGCTTCTCGAAAGGAACGTCCTGATGGCGGTAGGCTTCCAGCGTCATCTTGCGGATGCGCTGCAGGAATTCGCGGAACGTCGGATCGCCGGAAAGATCGCCGCGCAAAGCCAGAGTGTTCGCGAAGAACCCGATCAGCCCATCCAGCTCGCTCCGGCTGCGATTCGCAATCGGAGAACCGACGCAGATGTCGGCCTCGTCGGAATGGCGGCAGAGCAAGACTTGGTAGGCCGCCAGCAGAGTCATGAACAGCGTCGCATTTTCTTTCTGGCTTAGGCTTCGAAGCTTATCCGCCACTTCGGCGGGAAGGGAAAATTCGACGCGGCCGCCGCGCGAGGACGGCTCGGCCGGCCGGATGCGGTCGGTCGGCAACCGCAGCGGCGTGACTCCGTTCAACTGCTGCTTCCAATAGGCCAGCTGCTCATCGAGTTCGCCCGTGCCGAGCCATTCCTGCTGCCAAAGCGTGAAATCCGCGTACTGAATCGGCAGAGGTGGCAGAGGCGACGGAAGATCGCGAGAGAACGCGTCGTAGAGCGCGGACAATTCCTGAACCAAGACCTGGAGCGAGCGACCGTCCGTCACGATGTGATGCATCGTCACGCAGAGCACGTGATCGCGCTCGCCGAGTGCAATCAGGAGGGCTCGCAGAAGCGGACCGTGCTGGAGATCGAAACCGC
Organism: Verrucomicrobiia bacterium; assembly: GCA_035500255.1. GTDB lineage: Bacteria > Acidobacteriota > Terriglobia > Acidiferrales > UBA7541 > Palsa-295. The sequence continues at coordinate 1,992 of DATJXJ010000057.1, forward strand.
GGAGGCCTTCTTCACCGAGGAGGCGCCGCGCCTCCGCTTCGCTTTCTTCGGCTGCCAGCTTCTTGAAGTCCGCCCTGGTGATGGCCATGGAGCCAGTTGGAGCGACCACCTGAACAGGCTCGCCGCCTTGTTGCGCGAACGTCGTGCGGAGGCTCTCGTGACGCGCCACGATTTCGTCGAAGGCGCGCTGAAGAGCGCTGACGTTCAGATCGCCGCGAAGCCGCAGCGAAACGGGGATGTTGTACGCCGGGCTGCCGGGCAGCAACTGGTCCAAGAACCAAAGGCGCCGCTGGGCGAGCGAAATCGGAAAGACGTAAACGTCCTGCGGCTGATTCGCAGGGCCTCCGGGCGCGCCGGAGCCGTTGTTCGTCGGCTGAGTCATGGAGTTGGCTGAATGGTCGCGAGAATCGCTTGAGGCGCTAGTCGTCACTGTCCACTGCGGCGGAAGCCACCTGGGGCTGCTTCGTGCGGAATGCTTCGCGGGAACGGGCGCTGATGGCCGGAGCTTTCCGCGTCGATCCGGCCTGAAGTAGAGATTCGACAACTGCCGACAGTTCCGCGACCGTGGGCTTCTCAAAGATGGCGCTGATCGGAAGCTCGATGGCAAGGGCGTCCACGATTCTCGAAGTGATCCGAGCAGCAAGCAGAGAGTGGCCGCCCAGATCGAAGAAGTTCTGATCGCGGCCCACCGTTTCCAGGCCGAGAGTCTCCTGCCAAATCACCGCCACCTTTTTTTCCAGATCGGTTGCGGGAGCTGCAAACGATGCGCCCGACGGCGCAAGGCGCACTTCGGGCGCTGGCAAGGCGCGCCGATCCACCTTACCGTTCGGTGACAACGGAAGCTCGTCCATGAGGACGAAAGCTGACGGGACCATGTACTCCGGCAGGCGATCCTTGAGATAGGTCCGGAAGTCGTTGATCTCCGGCCAAGGCCGCTGGCGCGGCACGACGTAGGCGACCAGCCTCTTTTCACCGGGCGTATCTTCGCGCGCCAGCACGACGTTCATCTTCACGTCGGAGCGAGACGACAGCACGGCTTCGATTTCGCCCGGTTCGATGCGGAAGCCGCGGATCTTCACCTGGTTGTCGACACGCGCCAGGAACTCCACAGCCCCATCATCGCGATAACGGACCAGATCGCCGGTGCGGTAAAGGCGCTCGCCGGCGATGAAAGGGTGAGGAACAAACCGCTGGGCGGTGAGCTCCGGCTGATGCAGATACTCCCGAGCCAATCCATCGCCGCCAATGTACAACTCTCCCGGCACGCCCGGCGGCACCAATTCACCCTGCGCGTTGAGCACGTAGAGCGTCGTGTTGGAGATCGGGCGGCCGATAGGGATCGTGACGTCCTCGTCGCCGACTTCTTGCACGGGGTGCCAAGTCGCAAAGGTCGTTGTCTCGGTGGGACCATAGACGTGAGCGAGGTGCTCGGGCGGCCCGTGTCGCAACACCTGGCGAACCCAATGCGGTTCCACGCGTTCGCCGCCAAAGAGCACTTGCTTCACACCGGTGAAAATCGCAGGGTTCTCGCGCGCCAACTGATTGAACAGCGCCGTGGTGAGAAACAGCGTGGTGATCTTGTTCTGCTTCAACAAGCGCGCGAAGTCCGCAGCGACGAGCACCGCTTCCTTCGAAGCGATGACGACTCGCGCGCCGTTCAAAAGCGCTCCCCAAATCTCGAACGTAGCCGCGTCGAAAGAGGAAGGCGCCGAGTGCAAGAAGACCTCGTCCGTAGAGAAGCTGGCGTAGTTCGTTTCCTTGACCAATCGCACCACGGCACGATGCGGAACGCACGCACCCTTGGGTTTGCCTGTCGAGCCCGAGGTGTAGATGACATACGCCAAATCGTCAGCCGCCACCGGTACGGACGGATTCTCCGCGCTCTCGGCGGAGATCGCCGCGCTGTCACGATCCAGGCAGATCGTCCGTGCGTCATGCTGCGGAAGCAAGGCGGCCATGCGCTCCTGCGTGATCAGCGCCGGCGCGTTGATGTCCGCCAGCATGAAACGCAGCCGCTCGCTCGGATAATCCGGATCGAGAGGCACGTAGGCGGCGCCAGCCTTGAGGATCGCCAGCATGGCCACAATCATTGCCGTCGAGCGCTCGACGCACAGACCGACCATTGCTCCGCGCCGCACGCCGCAACGAACGAGAAAATGGGCAAGCTGGTTGGCGCGGCCATTCAGCTGGGAGTATGTAAGCGCCTCGTCATTCAGCACGACTGCTACGCGATCCGGAGTCGCCGCCGCGTGCTGTTCGACGATTTCCTGGATGGGGACGCGAGGATAAGGCGTCCGCGTATCGTTCCACGCCGCCAACAGCTGATCGCGTTCGCTCTCGCCGAGCAATTCCAGCTCGGCGACATTGGCGGCCGCGCAAGCAGGCATGTTCGAGAGAAGATTCTGGACATGACCGAGCAAGCGCTGGACGAGCTCACGGTCAAAGCGGCCACGCTCGTAGACCACAGCCAGCAGCGTTTGGCGTCCCGGCGCCGCCACCAGATTGAGTGGATAGTTGCTTCGCTCGAAGAGCTGGAGATCTTCGACACTTATCTGCCCGCCCACCGAGGACCCTTCAAGCGGATAGTTTTCGAAGACCAAAATGCTTTCGAACAAGGGTGAGCTTGGCGGCACTTCGCTCCAGCTCTGAACCTGCACAAGAGGCGTCGATTCGAATTGACGCAGTTCAAGCTGATGGTCTTGCAGGCGCTTGAGCCAGCTCACGAGATTCTGGCCGGGCTGCACATCAACCCTCACCGGCAGGGTGTTGATGAACAGCCCGACGGCGGAATCGATCCCGGGCAAGCCTTCGGGCCGGCCCGATACCGTGGCGCCGAAAACGAGGTCTCTCGTGCCGCTGTAGCGGCTCAGGAGCAAAGCCCACGCTCCCTGCACAAGCGTGTTCAGCGTCAAATGATTCTCCCGCGCAAAGCGCGCGATCGCTGCACTGGACGTTTCGCTCAACTGCACACGTTCCGTGGCGTATTCCTTCCGGCGGCTGGCGGAGCCCGCGGCGGCGCCGAAAGCGAGCGGTGTGGGTTCGGTGAATCCCTTCAGATCCTTTCGCCAGAAAGATTCCGCCTCGGGTTCTTTCTGCGCGCGCAGCCAGGAAATGTAGTCGTGATACGGAGTCGCGTGGAGCGGCTGCGTCTCGCGGCCGGCGATCGATTCCTCGTAGGCGACAAAGACTTCTCGAAGAATCACGGGCAGGGACCATCCATCGAGCAGCAAATGGCTCCAGCTCCATACGAAGCGATGCTCGTTCGGCGAGGTTTGGAACAAAGCCCAGCGCATCAGCGGCGGCTCGGACAGGTCGAACGGCCGCTTGCGGTCCGCTTCGAGATAGCCGGCGAGTTTCGCGTCCTGTTGCTCACGGGTGGTCGCATCCCATTGCTCGCGACGGAATCGCACAGGCACGTGGCTGAGCACAATCTGCAATGGTTCTTCCACGTTGTTCCAGACGAAAACGGTCCGCAGCGCCGGATGGCGGCCGATGACCGCATTCCACGCCTTGGCAAATGCATCGAGGTCCAACGCGCCCCGCAGCGTGCAGGCGAGCTGCTCAAAGTACATCTCGTCCGACGGCTCGTACAACGTGTGGAAGAGCATGCCGTGCTGCATTGGCGAAAGCGTGTAAATGTCTTCGAGATTGGGATTCGCGGCGACGATTTGGTCCAACTGATCCTGGCGCAAGCGTGCCAGCGGGAAGTCGCTGGGAGTGAAGCCGCGCGTCGGGGCGGAAGCGCAGTGTGCGATGAGCGACTCCAGATTCCGCATGAAATCGTCTGCCAGCTTGGCCACCGTGCCGGCCGCGTGACGGCCGGTGCTGTAGGTCCAGCCGATGCGAACTTCTCCGTTCGCGACGTAGCAATTTATTTCGAGCGCGTGCTGACGATCGTTGTCGAGACCGTGAAGCGGCCCGATCGGCTCGTCCGCCAAAGCGAACAAAGACGAATCCGAAAAAGTGTCGTCGAACTGGCCCAGATAATTGAACATCACCTCGGGCGACGGCACGGCAGCCATCTCCGCAGCGCAGGAACCACCGAGATAGCGCGCGACTCCGTAGAAGACGCCGCCAGCAGGAATCGCTCGGAGCTGTTCTTTGACGGACTTCAGCGCATCCGCCTGGGATGCGGTCGTGACTGTCTTCAGCAACACGGGGTAGAGGCTCGTGAACCAGCCCGTTGTGCGGGAGACGTCAACGGATTCGAACAGATCCTCGCGGCCGTGCCCTTCGAGATGAACGCTGTGCGCATTCGCACCCGTCCAAGCCGAAAGAGTCTGAGAAAGAGCCGTGAGCAAGAGATCGGCTGTCTGCGTCCGGTACGCCTGATTGGCGCGCCGCAAAAGCTGGGTCGTCGAGTCGGCCGGAAGCATGCGCCACAGCGTCGCGCTCGAGCGCTCGGTATTCGCACCACTCGAGTCGAACGGGATGGGCGCCGCGTCGCTCCAGCGCTGCGAAGCCCAGTATTGCGTCCGTTCTTTGGATTCCGGCAAGTTCGCAAAGCTCCGCAATCGCTCGGCCCATTCCTTGAAGGACGCCGTCTTGGGCGCGAACCGCGGTTCCTGACCCGAAGCAATTTGAGCGTAGGCCGTCTGAAGGTCATCGAGCAGAACGCGCCATGAGACGCCGTCGATCACAAGGTGGTGCGCGATCAGAAGAATGCGCTGGCTATCACCGAGATCGAAAAGCGCGGCTCGTGCCACGGGGCCCCGATCGAGACGCAGCGATCCCTGTAGAACCGCCGCGTGCTTTTCGATCTCAGAGGACTGCTGGGATGGAGGGATGCCGGAAATATCGATCGCGTCAAACGCCAGAGCATCTTCAGAAGCCGCGTCGTAGGATTGTTGCCACACTCCGTCGCGGTTCACGAAGCGCAGCCGCAACGAATCGTGATGCCGCGCCGCGGCTGCGAGAGCGCGCCGAAACACCTGCGCGTCCAGGCGGCGCTTGGGGCGCAGCAAAAGCGCCTGATTCCAATGATCCGGATTGGCCAGGCTATGCTGGAAAAACCACTCCTGTATCGGCGCGAGTGGAAGGGCTCCAGCCACTTCGTGCGAGGCATCTGGCGCCGCAGCGGCGGAGAAGACGGCAGCTAGCTGAGCGATCGTCGGGTTCTTGAAGAGCTGACGCGTCGTGACAGAGAATCCGGCCGTCGCCATGCGCGAAACGGTCTGCATCGCGACGATCGAATCTCCGCCCAGCTCGAAAAAGTTATCGTGAACGCCGACCCGTTCCAACTTCAGAATGGAGCTCCACACTTGCGCCAGGCGCTCTTCCAGAGGATTTCGCGGCGCCACGTAGCAACTTTCCGCGTCGGACTGAGACCGCTCCGGCTTCGGCAAGGCGCGCCGATCCAGCTTGCCGTTCGGGCTCAAGGGCATCCGGTCCAGCCACACGAACGCAGACGGAACCATCACTTCAGGGAGGCGCTGCGCCAGGAAGCTCCGCAGATCGGAGACCGCCGGCTTTGATCCGTCAGCGGCGACGAGGTACGCCACGATGCGCTTCTCGGCGGGAACATCCTCGCGCAGCAAGACCGCGGCCTCCTTGATCGCCGCGTGGTTCGTCAGCGTCGTTTCGATTTCACCAAGCTCGATTCGCTGTCCTCGAAGCTTGATCTGCGAGTCCAACCGGCCAAGGTACTCAATCGCGCCGTCGGGACGATAGCGGGCGAGATCGCCGCTCTTGTAAAGACGCGCGCCGGCGATCTTGCTAAACGGATCGGCGATGAATTTTTCGGCGGTAAGCTCGGAGCGCCGCCAGTAGCCGCGGGCGAGGCCGACGCCGCCAATGTGCAGTTCGCCCGGCACGCCGATGGGAACCGGATTCCGATCGCGATCCAGAATGTAAACCTGGGTGTTGGCGATGGGACGCCCGATGGGTACGCTGGCTCCCGCTTCGGACGGCTCACAGTGCCAGAAGGTGACGTCAATCGAGGCTTCCGTCGGGCCGTACAGATTATGCAGCTCGCATTTGAGGCAAGCGAAGAACCTCGCCTGGAGCTCGGACCCTAATGCCTCACCGCTGCAGATTACTCTTTTCAATGAAGTGCAACGGTCAAGCCCCGGCTCCTCCAGGAACACTTGCAACATGGAGGGCACGAAATGCAGCGTCGTGATTTCCTGCGCGCGAATCAGCCGGGCCAGGTACGATGGATCCTGATGGCCGCCCGGGCGCGCGACCACCAAGCGGGCACCCGTCATCAGAGGCCAGAAGAATTCCCACACGGACACATCGAAACTGAACGGAGTCTTCTGCAACACGCGATCGCTTTCGTCGAGACCGTATGCCTCCTGCATCCACATCAGCCTATTGCAGAGGCCTCGGTGCGTATTCATCGCGCCCTTCGGCCGACCAGTGGAACCAGAGGTGTAGATCGTGTAGGCGAGGTTGTCCAATGCGACGCCGCTCGCGCAGTTCTCGGAAGAATGAGAATTCAGCTTGGTCCATTCGGTGTCGAGGTAAACGATCGGGCACCGCATCGCCGGCAGCGTGCCGGCCAAATGCTCTTGCGTGAGCATGATCGCCGGATCGGAATCCTCCAGCATGAACTTGACGCGCTCCCGCGGATACTCCGGATCGACCGGGACATAGGCGCCGCCCGCCTTCAAGATCCCGAGGAGCGCAACGACCATTTCAATGGAACGCTCCATGCAAACGGCAACGAGAACGTCGGGACCTACGTTCTGAGCGCGGAGGAAATGAGCCAGTTGATTCGCGCGCCGGTTCAGCTCGTCGTACGTGAGCTGCGCATTCTCAAACGTCACCGCAACGCGATCCGGCACACGCGCGACCATTCGCTCGATGATTTCGTGCACGGGAGCTTCTTCGTATTGGCGGCGCGTGTCGTTCCATCCGCCGAGAATCTCGTCGCGCTCCGCGGGCGTCAACAGGGGCAAGGTGGCCAGCGGATAGTCCGCGTGGCCGGGAATCGCGTGCAAGAGCGTGCAGTAGTGGCCGGCCATTCGCTCGACGACTTTCTTCGGCCATCGAATCGCGTCGAAGATGAAGTTCAACTTCAACTCGTCACCGGCCGCGGCCAGAACCGCCAGAGGCATGCTCGTGCGCTCGAACGAATCGATCGGGACGACGCGGACACCGGCCTCGATGCCGGCGAGCGAGGACGCAGGATAGTTTTCGAACACAAAAAGCGTCTCGAACAATGGGGTGCCGGGAGGTACGTCACTCCATTTCTGTATGTCGGTCAGAGCGGTGTGTTCGTACTCGCGAAGCTCGACCTGCTGGGATTGCAACTGGCGCAGCCAGTCCCTGAGAATCGCCCGGCTGTCAACGCGAACGCGCGCCGGAAGCGTGTTCATGAACAGGCCGGTCATCGACTCGACATCCGGCAAGGCTGCGGGGCGTCCGGCAACAGTCGCACCAAAGACCACATCGTCCTGCCCGCTGTAACGGCTCAGCAGCACTGACCATGCCCCCTGCAGAATGGAATTCAGGGTGACTCGCTGCGCGCGGGCGAAGCTTTGCAAACGCGCGACGGATTCGGCGGGCAAAACCGCAGCCACTTGCTGATAGTCGGGCGACGTTTCGCCCGACTGCCGGAGATCGACGCGCAATGCAGTCGCCGCTTCGAAACCGCGCATGTACTGCCGCCAAAACTCCTCCGCCTTCTTCCTGGGCTGTTGATGGAGCCACGAAATGTAGTCGCGATAGGGGCGGGGTTGCTGCACCGGAGCAGCTTCGTTCCGACAGAAGGCTCCATAAGCGGACAACGCCTGGCGGAACACGATGGCCATGCTCCAGCCGTCGAGAATCACGTGATGAGAGCTCCAGGTGAAGTGGTAGCTGGATTCACCGGTTCGCACGAGAATAAAGCGGCTGAGCGGAGCACGCGAGAGATCGAACGATCTCTCCTGATCGCTCGCCAATAGTGCCTGGAGTTCGCATTCGCGCTTTTCGGGAGAGAGCGAACGGAAGTCCTCGATCCGCCATTCGGGTTTTGCGGCGCGGTGAACGACCTGCACGGGGCTCTTCACGTCTTCCCATACGAAGGACGTGCGCAGCGCCGGATGGGAATCGGTTACGTGCTGCCACGCTTTCCGGAAGCTGGGAACGTCCAAGTTCCCTTCGAGCACGCAGGTCACCCGCCGGTAGTATTCGGCGGACTCAGGCGCATGCAACGAATGAAACAGCATGCCCTGCTGCATTGGCGACAGCGGATAAAACGATTCGACGTTGTTCATGAAAGGTCTAGGACTTATTCAGAGCCTTGCCAATTGCGGCCGCGATGTCGAGAACATCCGACTGATCCCAGTTAAATTCTGAAATCTCTTTCTGTTGGTCGCGGAGCGGAGATGATTTGCATGCCGCGGCCAGGCGGCGGAGGGCTTCGCGGAACTCGGCACTGATTCTTTCCACCGTATCTCGGTCGTAGAGCCGGTCGCTGTAAATCCAGTTCACATGGAGCCGATCGGCCGCGACCCACGCATTGAGAGCGAACAAGTATCTCAGCGGAGTGCGCGGAGAATGATCCAACCCAGTCGACTCGTGGACCTGGCGCACGGGCACCGCGCCGGTTGAACCCTGATTCACGTGACCTTGGTACAGAAAGCAGACCTCGGGCTCAGGTAAATCGCGGAGTCGCTGCGCAATCGTTTCGTCGGACAGATAACGAAGGATCCCATATCCGCTCCCGCGGTTTGGCACGAGCTTGAGCTGCGACCCGACCTCACGCAGAGTTTCCTCCGCGTCGTCTGCGTTCGAGACGTGCAACAACACGGGATAGACGTTCGTAAACCAACCGACTGTTCGCGAGACGTCTAGATCGCCTTCCACGCTATCGCGGCCGATGCCCTCGACGTCCACCAGCAGTTTGGAACTGCCACTCCAGCGAGCCAGCGTTCTGGCCATCGCTGCAAGCAGTGCTTCGTGTGCCTGCACGCCGTAGTGGGCTGGAATCTCGTGCAGCAATGTTTTGGTTTCGTCGCTATCCAGCTCTGCAGAGACCATCTGAACGGTCGCCGCAGTGCTTTCCTGGCGGCCGCTCGCGTGATCGACCGGCAATGTTTGCACATCTTTGCGCGCATCGTCCGCCCAATACGACAGCTCACCAGCGCGCGAGTTGCCGGTGGCTTCGGCGATCAGTTGCTCTGCCCAACGCTTCACGGAATCCGTTCTTGCGGGCAATCGGATTTCCTGGCCGCGCGACAGCTGCTCGCACGCGGTCTGGAAGTCCTCAATCAGGATTTGCCAGGAAATGAGGTCCATCAGCAGGTGGTGCGCCACCAGCAACAAGCGTGACGCCGCACCCTGGCCCGGATCGAATACGACAGCGCGGAATAGCGGCCCGTCCGACAAATGCAGGCTCGCGTGAGTTTCATTCGCGATGGATTCAATGTGCCGTGATCGGTCGTTCTCGCTTATCTGCGAAATATTCTCGCAGCGGAACGAGAGAGTCTCGGCGGGGATCACCTTCGACTCCCAACCATTCTCAGTGCGGTGGAAGCGCAGGCGAAGCGCGTCGTGATGTGCGAGCAGACTTTGCAGGGCGCGCGAAACCGTTTCGGCCGGCCACACTCCTTCCAATTCCAAGAGGACGGCCATATTGAAATAGTGGGGGTCCGGATAGTCTCGGTCGAAGAACCAGCGCTGGATTGGCGTGAGAGGCACCGATCCGGTAACCGCGCCTCGGTCAGCGCGCCTGGCGCCGTTTCCGGCCAACGAGGCCAGCTCCGCGATCGTCTGGTGCTCAAACATTTGCTTGGGCGTCAGGACAAGCTCGGCTTGACGCGCGCGCGCGATGATCTGAATACTCACGACGGAATCGCCGCCCAGCTCGAAAAAGTTGTCGTGAATGCCGACGTGCTCGATCCCGAGCAGCTGTTGCCAGATATCGGCCAACTTCCGTTCAACGGCATTTCGAGGAGCGACGTATTCCGTCGACAGGGACGGCCTGGGATGCGCGGAGGAGGAAGGTGGCTGTGTCTTCTCGGGTTCCGCCGGCGAAAGCCATGTCTCAGCGCGCAGATCGAGGTCTGCCGTTGAGATCAACCAGCGGCTGGACTCGGAAGACGAAAGCACCCGGCCGATCACCTCGCATCCCTCGGAGAATGACATCGCCAATTGGAATCGGTCCCGAAGGCTCGGCAGCGCCGCTTCATTCGTGCCAAGCCAGTTGTCTAAATTGATGCACGTCCAGCGAGTGGCGTGAGAGCGGTTGTGCTTCTGCACGAAGCAATCGACGTACGCGTGAGCAGCAGGGTACGCCGGAAAACCGATCGCCCCCAGGACGGAAGCAAGCGAAGAGACCACGACGACGAAATCCAGCTGCCTGCCGTGCAGGACTTCTTCCAGAACTTGCAGGCCCTCGATCTTGGGCCGCAGCTGTTGATCACCTTCTTCCCTGCTAAACGCATGGATCGCGTTCGAAACCTTCGATCCCGCTGCGTGGAACACGCCGTCCAATCGTCCGAACTCGCGGTCGACTTTGCTGACGACTTCTGCCATTTGGCGCGCGTCGCTCGCATCCGCACACTGAATCGAGACGCGTGCTCCGGCCTTTTCAAGCTCCTGGATTCGCTCGATCTTGTGGCGCTCCGCATTCTGCGGGCCGCGCAAGATCTGCTGCCAAAGCTCAGGCGCCGGCAGCGCCGTGCGGCTCACTAGAACGAGGGTGCCGCGGGTTTGCTCCGCCACATACAACGCAAGATCGAGCCCGACCTGCCCCAGCCCGCCGACGATCATGTAGGCGCCGCCGTCCCGCAGGGGTCGTGCGTGGGAAGCGCGTGGCGGCGTGGGCCGGAATCGCTGAATCCAGCGGTAGTTTCCGCGATACGCAACCACGGACTCGTTGCCGTCCATTCGAAGCTCTGAAGCGATCGACTGGGCGGATTTTCGGATGTCAGTTGCATTCGATAGATTGATGTCGACGACCTGACAGGGATATTTCAGCTCCTGTTGAATCGTCTTCGCGAATCCGAAGGCCATCGCATGGGCGGGATTCAACTCCTCATCTCCCGTCACATCCGCCGCATGGCTCGTGACGGCCGTTATCGAAGGCGATGCGCCGTCCGCTTCGCTGGCGAGCGCTTGCGCCAAATACAGGAGACTGTACCGGCCGCTCTGCGCGTTCGAGTCGCCTGGCTCCGACACATTCCACAAGTGCAGAATTCGTTCCGGTAGTTGGCTCCTCTGGCGCAAGTCGCGTATAAGCGACACATAGTCATCTCGACTTGTCGGATCAAGGCCGTAGCGTCTGTCACCAAGGCTGCCGAAGCTTCCCGCGATCGTGACTGTCGTCACGTCATTTCCATCCTGCGCAAGATGGCGTGCCACCTCTGCCCCGATGCCACAGTGATCCAGGAACACCAGCCAGCGGGCGCTCGTGGTCGGCGCCTTCGGTTCATCTGAGAGTTGCACCTCGTTTGCGCGCTCCCAACTGGGCGTGTAGAACCAGTCGGTAACGTTCGGCTTCTTTTGCAGACTCTTTTCTCGCCGCTCAGAACTCGGCAGCGGCGCGATCCAGTATCTCTGCCGTTCGAAGGGGTAGGTGGGAAGAGCGAGGCGACGGCGCTGTTGGCCCGCGTAGAAGGCCGCCGTGTCCATCCGCGCTCCCGCAAGCCACAGCCGCGCAAACGCCCGCACCAGATAGTCGTGGTCCGCAGCT
>DATJXJ010000058.1:0-62983 GCA_035500255.1 Verrucomicrobiia bacterium
TTCTTCCGCTACTTCCGTCACCAACTGCCACGTCGCGAACGTCGTCGTCTCCGTCGGCCCGTACACGTGCAACAGCCGTTCCGGCCCTCCCGCCTCCAGCACCTTTCTCACTTGCTTGGGATCGACGGCTTCGCCTCCGAACAGCACGTTCCTCATCTTTCCGAACATGCCGGGCCGTTGCTGCACCAACTGGTTGAACAGCGCCGTCGTCACAAACATGGTCGTGATGCCACGGCTTTCAATTTCCCGCGCGAGAGTGTTCGCCGACAGCATCACTTCCCGCCCCACTCCCACCAGCCGGGCCCCGTTCAACAGCGCGCCCCAGATCTCAAACGTCGCCGCGTCAAACGATGTGTTCGATGCCTGCGCCACGCAGTCGTCCGGTCCCAAGCTCACATAGGTCGTGTTCAGCACCAGCCGGCTCACCGATCGCTGCTCGACTTCAATCCCTTTCGGAGTTCCGGTCGATCCCGACGTGTACATCACATACGCGAGATCATCGCCTCCGCTCGCGGCACTGAGATTTTCCTCGCTCATTGCTGCGATTTCGCTCGCCTGCCGGTCCACGCAAACGACCTCGCCCCAATCCGCCGGCAGATTGGCGAGTGTGCTTTCCTGCGCCACGACCACCGGCGCCTGCGTATCCACGAGCATCATTGTCAGCCGTTCGACCGGATAGATCGGATCGAGAGGCACGTACGCGCCTCCGGCCTTTACGATGGCCAGCAGGGCAGCCACCATGTCCGTGGACCGCTCGAGACACACTCCTACGAGCGTCCCTCGCTCCACTCCCTTCCGTCTCAACAGGTGCGCCAGCTGATTGGCTCGTCGATTCAATTCCCCGTAGGTCCACTCCCGCTCCCCGAAATCCACGGCCGTCGCTTCCGGGTTCCGTTCGACCTGAGCTTCGAACAACTCCGCCAGCGATTTCTCGCCCGGATAGGCGCGCTCCGTCCGGTTCCAGTCCTCGACCACTTGGCGCCGCTCCCGCTCCGTCAAGACCGAAATCTCCGAGAGACGCTGGTCCGGGTTCTCCAAGAGACTTCGCAAGACGTTTTGATAGTGGCCGGCGATTCTGGCGATTGTTTCGCGATCGAAGAGAGAGGTGTTGTAGAAAAAGGTTCCCGATAGCGACTGTGGCCCCGGGAACATCACCAGCGCCATATCGCACGGCGCTCCCAACTGAGCGGCTGTCGCCAAATGCAGACGCAACCCGGACGCCTGTCCCCCTGCGTCCTCCGCCATTTTTTCCCAGCTGAAGGCGACATCGAACAGCGGCGATCGGCTCGGATCGCGCTGAATTCCGAGCTTCTCGATCAGCAATGAGAACGGGTAATCCTGATGTTCGAGCGCGGAGAAAACCGTGCGGCGCGTCTGCTGGAGAAACTCTCGGAACGTCACGTCGCTCGAGAACCTGGCACGCAACGGAAGCATATTGGCGAAGTATCCGATGACGTCTTCGAATTCCTTGGCCTCCCGGCAGGCCATCGGAGTGCCGACGATGACGTCCTTCTGGTCCGTGTATCGATGCAGGAAGACCTCGTACGCTGCCAGCATCAGCACGTACAGCGTGACCTTCTGCTTTGTCGCAAGAGACTGCAGCGCCTTCACCCGATCCGCGGGAAGATCGAAACGAAACGCGGCGCCTGTGAACGTCTGCACCGCCGGCCTTCGGCGATCTGCCGGCAGGTTCACAACCGATAGTTCGCCGGCCAATTCCTTCTGCCAATAGCTTCGCAGCTGCTCGCCCCGCGGACCTGCAAGCATGTCGCGCTGCCAGGACACATAATCAGAGTAGTGGCGCAAGATGGGTCGCAGGGCCGGCGCCTTTCCGGCTTGCAGCGCTGCGTAGACGTTCGTGAGTTCCCGAACGAAGATTTCGTAGGACCAATAATCGAAGCAGATGTGATGAACGCCAACGAGCAGGACATGATCTTCCGGACCGCGAGAATAGACCCGGATTCGAAGGATCGAGTCACGCTCCAAATCGAAGGGGCGCGCTGCCTCTTCGACCAGCCGTGCGTCCACTTCCCCGTCAGACCAAGCAGAGGCATCCATCGCTTGAAAATTCAGCCCGGAGCTGTCATCGACCCGCTGAACGAACTGATTGTCAGCCAGCGCGTACTTCGTGCGGAGGGCCGGATGCCGCTCCACAATCGTCTGAAGGGCGCGGCGGAGAAGATCGACGTCCAAAGGCGATCGCACGTCGATGGCGAACATCGTGTTGTAGGCAATGCTCTCCGGATTGGCGCGATTCAGGTAGAAAAGTCCCTGCTGCCCGTAAGAAAGCGGGAATTCCGCCGTCGCTGCGGCGGCTTTCTTGCGCAGCAATTCAGCCAGCAGCTTGCGCTTCTCTGCCGCTGTCAGCTCTGATGTTTTTGAGGAAGAGCTGCTCATTGTGAAAGGTCGCCGTCGGCCATGCCCGCCAGCAACGCGTTGACCTCTTCGTCGCTCAATTGATCGATATTGTTGAGCAAGTCGGAAGCCGAGCTCAGTTGTGCTCCGGCGGTTCGCGCGGGCCGATTCGCATCCAAATCGCTCGTCTTGCTCGCAACCACGACCGCGAGTGCGGCGATGGTGGGATTGTCGAAAAGGGTTCCGACCGACAAGTTGACCTGGAACGATTCCCGCAGCCGGTTGATCAATCGAGTCGCGGCGAGGGAATCACCACCAAGCTCGAAGAAGTTGTCATCGATGTTGATCTGAGGCTTGGCCAAAACGTCGCGCCACATGCCGGCAATCTGTTCTTCGACCGGATTGCGGGCTTCTGTAATTTGGCCAGAGCCGCCCGCAGCGTGGCGGTCCATGTTCGCCAGTCGGGCGCGGTCGATCTGTCCGGAGGCATTGCGCGGCATCGCAGGTATCGCGACGAAGTGCGAAGGCGCTCCGTCCGGCGCCAGTGCGGCAAGTTCGCTTGCCGCGCCGCCGTTCTGTGATGGCTCGGTTGGGACATAGTACGTGGCCAACTCGCGAGTGGAATAGACGCTATCGCCGACGTACCTCCGAAGATGCGGGCTGGCGCCATCCACGCCAATCAACACGTGCGCATGATCCCGCGCCAGTACAGCCAACATGGAATTGATTCCCTGCTCCGTGCTCATCAAGCGGTAGCCCATGTTGCGCGCGATTTGGCGCGCGTAGCCGGGCGTCGCTTCGCTCATCCCCAGGTCGTTCCACATGGACCAGTCGAGACAATACGTCAGCGGATGAGACCGATGGTGTGCAAGCGACATGCAATCGAGGAACGAGTTGGCAGCCGAATAGGCGCTCAGCGAAGCGGCGCCGAAAAGTGCGTACAACGAAGAAAACATCACACACATCAAGTCCGGCCGATCGGGGAGCGCGTTCAGCAACGCCCAGGTGCCATAGACTTTGGAGTCGAAAATCCACTCGAAGTTCTCAATCGGCTCTCGTGCAACCGAGCGGCTATCCGCGGATTCCCAGTGCTCCTCAAGTGAATCGGAATGCGACGCGGATCCAGCCAGATGAAACACGCCCGCCAGCGGCTGCTTCCACCTCTCCTCCGCCTGTGCGATCACGGAGCGAATCGAGGAGGTGCTGGTCAAATCGATGGAGCGATATTCGAACTCTCCGCCAGCTCGCTCGATCCGCTCGTAGTTCTCGATGCGTTTGGCGACGGTGCCTTCAGCCCGATGCCAATCTTCACGCTTCGGGAACGCCGTACGTCCGACCAGGATCAGTTTGGCGCGGTGCTTTTGGATCAGATGCAGAGCCAGCTCTGTTCCCAATCCGCCCAGGCCGCCGGTGAGGAGATACAGCCCGCCTTCCTGGACAGACGCACGAGTGGGAGCCTGATGCATGTCTACTTTGGAGAGCGAGCCGACCAGTCGATGCCCTTCGCGGTAGACTACTTCGGCTGCCGGCACCGGGGCCTGCACTTCATCCAGCAAATGTCGAGCGTTGTCGTCCGGCGGCGCGAGCTCCAGATCGATGTGCTGGCACCCAAGCCAGGATAGCTCTTGCGGGCACGTGGCCAGGAAACCGGAGATCGTGGCGCGCTCCGGACTGATTTGCGCTTGGTGCGGCGAGGTTACCTGGGCATTGGCGGTCACGGCAAACAGTTGAATCCCGTCGGCTGATGCGTGGCCCCTGGCGAGCGCCTGAACCAGCCAAAGCAAACTGTAGACGCCTTTGTATTGCGATGCCCGTAAGCCTGCCACACTGCTCACACTTTCATCCGACTTGTCGTATGCCCACAGGTGGATGATCTTGCCCGGCAGCCCGCCACTCGCCCGCAGCGAATCGATCAAGCGCCGATAGGCTTCGGGACTCTCCGGATCCAACGCGTAGTGGCCTTCGGAAACTCGTTGGAACGCAGAGCCCGCATCGACACGCACAACCTGCGCGCCCTTTCGCGCCAGCCCGTCGCAGAGCGACTGCGCGAGCCCCAGTCCGTCAGCGAAAACAAGATAACCGCCGCTCAGATCCCCGTTGCGGACAGTCAGTTCGCGGCGCCGCCATGTCTTTTGATAGAACCAATCCGGCAGAGTGTTGGCATTGGCCGTTTGTATGTCGATTTCCTTCAATAGACCTGCGAACTCTCCGCGCTCGAATCTTTCGCGCAGCTTGGAGCGCTGAATCTTCCCGATTGCCGTCTTAGGAATTTCCGCTTGCGGAAGCGGCAGCAGGAAATCGGCTCGCACTCCCGCCTTGCGCAGAAGGGCCTCGCGAATCGCTTTGAGCAGCACGAGAAGACGCGAGGGCTCTTGCCCTGCGGTGCTGAAGAAAATCGCAAGCAGGTCCGTATCTCTTCCGGCGACCCGAACGGGGCAAGCGGCAGTGAATGAAACGTCGACTCCCTCAACCGACTCGACAACTGCCTCGAGTTCGTGACTGTAAAAATTGACGCCGTTTACGATGATCACGTCCTTCGTTCGGCCCGTGATTGTCAGCCGGCCTTCGTGGAGCAACGCCAAGTCGCCCGTGTTGAACCATCCGTCAGCGGTGAAAACCTCCTCGTTGAGCCCGGGGTTCTTGTAGTAGCCGGAGGTGACGGGCGTTCCCTTGATCTGCAAGCTGCCGATCTGGTCCTCTTCGAGGAGCCTGCCAGAGCTGTCGACAATCCGGAAGGACGTCCCCGCAATCGGGGCTCCCACTTCCACGAAGGAGTCTTCGTCCCGGATAATGTCCCGCCGGCAACGCTCAGAGAACGCGACGCCGGAACAGGTTTCGGACATTCCCCACGACGGATGCATCGCATCGGCGCGAAGGCCGTGCGGCGCCAGCAGCTCCAGGAAGCGGCGAGCAGTCTTTGCGACGATCGCCTCGCCACCGTTCAGAATGAACCGCATGGAAGAGAGATCCCACTGACCGCTCTGGATTTCTTCTTCGTGGTCGTTGATCAATCCGAACGCGAAATTCGGGGCCCAAGTGATCGTCGCGCGGAATCGCTCAATGAAGTCCAGCCACTTCAACGGATTCTGAAGGATCAGGTCTGTCGGAACCTGAATCTGGGAGGCACAAGTGAAAAGATCCATCAAATGGAACATCACGAGGCCGCCGACGTGGTCCAGCGGAAACCAGTTAATCGAAACGTCGCGGGCGCTAAAATCGTTTCTCTCTGCGGTTGCGGCTGACCGGCCCAGTAGACTCCGATGGCATTGCTGCACGCCTTTCGGCTGGCCGGTGCTGCCGGAAGTGAAAAGCAGCAGGCAGACATCATCCGGCTGGCTTTGGTGCCAGGTGTGGTCAGCACTGCTGGCGCGCAGATCTTCGATTTGCTCGACGCGAAAATCCTGCAAGCCCAGCAGGCTGGATAGTGACACGACGTCCGCGGCGATCCTGCCGCTCGTCAGCACAACGGGCCGTCCGAGCAGGTCCCAGCAGTTGTGAATCTTGCTGATCGTGCTGTTCGGTTCGGCGTATGACGACGGAATGGAGAGCGGCGCCGGCAAGAATCCGCCCAATTGGCACGCCCAAAAAGCAGGGATCACGTCGCGATTGTCCGGCAATTGGAAAATGACCGGGTCACCAGCCTGGAGGCCCAGCCTTCGGAGCCCACCGAGAATCCGTTCTGCGTCGTCGAGTAACGCCGCGTACGTTTGACTTGTCTCTGAGCCGTCCGCGTTGACGTACGTAATCCCGTTTGGCGATTCGGCGGCGCGTTTCAGTGCAAGGGGCAGCGTGGCCACGACATTTTCGGGATTGCGGAGCGGGCCGCCATTGCTGATCGCCGGTTTCTGAGACTGAGAACCCGGTGCGGCCACGGATTGCCGGGCCGCGGGAATGACTTCTGCGGCCGACTCCACAGCCGCCGCGCGGGCGCCATCGAGCAGCAAGTCGGATATGTGCAGCGCGCGCTCCTCAGGGACATGGTCTCGCAGGACAACCGCCGCATCAGCCACGCCGGGAATAGACCGAACGCGTTGCTGCCAACTGTGCGCGAGATCCCGATCGATCACGCCGAATGTGGAGAGTCTTTCGTCGTCGATCTGACCATCAGTCGTGGTCGGCAAAGCGGAGAGCAGCACATAAGCGTCAGGCACCAGGTTCGTTCGCTCGACTTCGCGGAGCCGAGCACTCGCGCTCTCTTCGGAAAAACCGGGCATCGGCACGACGTAGGCGACGATCCTCGTCGCACCATGACCGTTCGTTTTCGGGCGCACCGCGCAGTCGTGCACCGACGCGTCCTTCAGGAGCGCGATTTCCAGATTCTTCAGATCATCGACCGAATGCGGCATTCATCCTCCGTAAGAAACGGAAGCACCTTCGTGGGGTTCAGAAAGCGATCCTGAAAATCGTTCTTCAGACCATTCCAGAGTTCTGAGCAGCCAATCGCGACCTTCTACTGTGATGGCGCCGAAATAGTTCTCGCCGGGCGAAAGCTCGCGCAATTCCCAGCGCGATGCTTCGATTGGATTGCCGCGATCACCCAGCAAGGCGGCCACAGAACCGGGCTGCAGGGAGACGTGAAAGCTGTCGAGCGGCAGCGAGAGGCCCATGCCGCGGGCTTTGATGTACGACTCTTTTCGCGTCCAGCAGTTGAAGAACCCGTCGACGCGCAGCGTTTCATCGAGCGCCAGCAAGTCAGCCACTTCTTCCGGTGCGAAGAAGCGCCGGGCGATATCGAGTTCTGCGAACTCGGGACGGACATGCTCGACGTCCACGCCGAGTTCCCGCCCACACGCAAACGCGAGCAACGCAATGCCGCGCGAATGGGAAATATTGAAATGAATCACTTCGGTCGCGGGTTCTTGGACCAGGAACGGCTTCCCACAGTCGTTCAGCACGAATCGCAGGCTGGCTGGATCGGAACCCAAGTATTGACCCAGCAGATCGCGAAGCACCCCATGCGTCACGATGAAGCGCGTCCGGTCGTCCGCGAAATGAAAGCGATCGGCTTTCCCGGTTTCCGCGGATGAAAGGATCGCAGCGAGCGACTTCAAATTACCGACCCGGTCGATCAGCACGCGCCAAACGTGCACCTCATTTGCGCGCAGCTCTATCTTCTGTGGAGGCGCAACCCAGCCGGCGTTCGTCGATTCGTCTCGGTGAGAACCCATGAAAAGAATCTCAGTCGAACTTCGGAAAAGCACCATCTTGCGAGATTTCCGCTTCTCGTTGAGCTGCCAAGAGGCAATCGCGAAGTGTCTGCGCCATCGTCTCCACGTGCGGAGGCTCGACCATCGTCATGTGGTTTCCGGGTATCGCGTGCACTTCCAACCCGCCGTCGGCGACTTCGCTCCAGGCAAGCCGCCGGTCGCGATAGCATCGCGTCGGGACTTCGCTGCACCAGAAGAGCACGATCTTCCGCGGATAGCGCTTCGGCTTGTAGTGTTGCCACGCCTGCGAATTCGCACCCTTCACGTGCGCCATGACGCGCTCCACCTCCGCCTCGGTTGGAGCAAACGACGGGACGGCACGTCCCGCCAGGCTGCGCGCGCCGTGACCGATCCGGGTCATGACGTTCTTCATTCTCGTCATGACAAACTTCACCTTCTCGCGGGCCGACAACAACATGAGGTCGCCGAGATACCAATCCAGTTGTTCAACCACGCCGTAGTCCAGGGTGCGCGTTGGCAGATGCTGAGGCGTTCCGGGACAGTAGGAATCCATTAGCAGGAGCGCACCGACGTTTTCTCCGGCGGCCAGGAGCTGCTGCGCCATCTCGAATGCGATCACGCCGCCGAGGCAGACGCCGCCGAGATAGTACGGACCGTGACGCTGGACCGCGCGAAGTGCTTCAACGTAGTGAGCGGCCATGTCTTCGATGCGCGTGTGGGGAGGCTTCTTGCCGTCGAGGCCTTGCGGCTGAAGTCCGTAGAACGGCTGATCTTCACCCACTCGCTGCGCCAGCGCCCCGTAGCTCACCAGGTTGGCGCCAAGCGAGTGCACGCAAAAGAACGGCGGAGCCGATCCTTCCGGCTTGATCGGCACGAGCGCGGAGTATGCGCTCAGCCAACCTTCTTGCTCTAGCACGCCGGCGAAACGCTCGATCGTCGGCGCTTGAAAGATCGTCGCGACGGGGAGTGAGCGATTGAATGTCTTCTCCACAGCCGAAAACAGTCGAACTGCGAGAAGCGAGTGGCCGCCGAGATCGAAGAAGTTGTCGTGTATCCCGACTGAGCTCACGTTCAGCACCTGCTCCCAGATCTTGACCAGCCGGCGCTCGATTTCGGTTCTCGGCCCAACATACGAAGATTTGGCCGCCTGCACCTCGGGAACCGGCAGCGCGGCGCGATCAATCTTGCCATTCGGCGTGAGCGGAATGGCGCCCACAGCCACAATCACGGACGGCACCATGTGCGCGGGCAGCTTCGCGCGCAGGAATTCACGCAAGTCGCGGTCGTCGACTCCGGCGCTCGTCGCGCGCACGTAATACGCCACCAATCTCTTCTCACCAGACGCGTCCAG
The DNA here is from genome assembly GCA_035500255.1 of Verrucomicrobiia bacterium. Classification (GTDB taxonomy): domain Bacteria; phylum Acidobacteriota; class Terriglobia; order Acidiferrales; family UBA7541; genus Palsa-295. The sequence goes on from DATJXJ010000058.1 coordinate 8,875, forward strand.
CGTGGCCAGAACCGCGCAGCGAGAGACTCCGGGATGCTGCGCGACCACCGTCTGCACATGCTGGAGCTCGATGCGATGGCCGCGGACCTTGACCTGATCGTCGCCCCGACCGTGACACACCACATTTCCGTCTGGAAGGTACCGACCCAGATCGCCCGTGCGAAACATCCGGTCGTCCGCGCCGGAACTGAAAGGATCGGGCACGAATCGCGTCGCACTCGCCTCTTGCTCGAGGTATCCGCTCGCAAGATAGGGCGTGCGGACGTAGATTTCACCCAGTTCGCCGATGCCGGCAAGCTCGCGCGATCGCGTCAACACCAACAACTGCACACCGTCGATTCCGCTGCCGATCGGCAGATGCTCCGTCCCTGAGTCGACGAGCGGCACGACCGAGTAGGCCATCGCTTGAGGCGTCTCGGTGGCTCCGTAGAAGTTGACGCAAGTCACGGCGGGCGCGACCCTGCGAAGAAACGTCACATGGCGGGGCATCAGGCTCTCGCCGCCGAAGAACGTGTAGCGCAGCGCGGAGAAAATCGGCGGCTGCGAGGACTCCCGTTCGCTCGCCGCGAGAAGATCGGCCAGCGGGGGCGTGCAATGCATGACGGTGATTTTTTCATCGCGCAGCCAAGCGCCCAAACGATCCTCCGCCTGCGGCGGCACGTGCAGCGAAGCCCCCACCGACAGCGGCGTGAAGATATCTCGCAGGAGCGGATCGTGGGACAATCCCGAAAGCATGCTGAAGCGGTCGCTGGGAGAGAACCGGAAGGTCTCGGCGTGCCAATCAATGAAATGCGATATCGGTCGATGGGTTCCCTCAATGCCTTTCGGTCTTCCGGTTGAACCGGAAGTGAACGCGACATACGCGCGCGCGTCGGGCTCGAGGCGGAGCGCCGGCGCCGCCGCCGGATGGTTCCGCAGCCATTTGCAAGAATTCGCCGAGCTGAGTCGAGGCAGCTGCAGCCGCCGGTCTTCTCGCAACTCTGCGGCGAAGTCAGCGAGGCCACCAGGCGCCGCCACCTCATCTGTCCCGATCCACGCCTTCGGCGCGGCGGAACGCAAACACTCGAGAAGATACGCTTCGGGATATGCCCGGTCGAGAATCAGGAAAGCCGCTCCTGCCTTGAGCACGCCCAGCATCGCCCAGATCAGCGTCGCCGACCGCGGCACAAAGATGGCGACAACATCACCCGCGCCGATCCCTGCGCCTCTCAGGTGATGAGCCAGGCGGTTGCTCCACTGTTCCAGTTGTTCGTAGGTCCAGCGCTCATTCGCGTCCGCGACCGCCAGCCTGGACGGAGTCCGCGAGGCCTGCTCGGAGAACTTCTCGTGTACGGCGCCGTGCCAGGCGCGTGAAATCGCAAGCGACGTATCCGGCAGCAATTTGCGTGCCTCGTCGGTCACCAGCGACAGCGACCAGACCGGTTTATCGGGAGACTCGCAAATCTGTTGCAGTATCCGGTGGTACTGGCGGGTCATCTCCTCAATTCGCGGCGCGTCGAAAAGTTCCGGGTTGTAGAGAAAATCCGCGATGATCTTGTCGCCCGACTCGACCACATAGATCGTCAGGTCGAACTTGGACTCCTCGTCGTTTCCCGCCATCTTGCCCATCTGCAGGCCGGCCGAAGCCACGGGCTCCTGAGGCGGAATGTTGACCATATTGAAGAACACCTGAAAGATTGGAGTGCGGCTCAAATCCCGCTGCGGATGCAGTTCTTCGACGAGCTTTTCAAAGGGAACATCCTGATGCGCTTGCGCACCCAGCGAAGTTTCCCGGACTTGGTCAAGGAACTGGCTGAATGTGGGGTTGCCGGAAAGATCGCCGCGTATGACGATTGTCTGAATGAAGAAGCCGATCAGATCCTCAGTTTCCAGCCGATTGCGGCCCGATACCGGTGTCCCCACGAGCACATCCTCGTTGCCGCTTAGGCGGGCCATCAGCACTTGAAACGCGGCCAGCATCGTCATGAACAAAGTGGCGCGATGATTCCGGCTGAGTTCATTCAGGCGTTCGACCAGCGCGTTCGAAAGCGTCAGCGTTTTCGCTGCGCCGCGGAATCCCTGTATCTGAGGGCGCGCGTGGTCGCGCGGAAGCTCCAGGCTCGCCAGGTTCCCGCCCAACTGCCGGCGCCAGTAGGCGAGCTGACGCTCCATCGTCTCGCCTTGGAGCCATTCGCGCTGCCAGCACGAGAAATCCGCATACTGCACGCGCAGCGGCGGCAACTCCGGGCGGATGCCCTGCGCGAGCGCGCCGTAGATCTGGCCCAGCTCCCGCAGGAAAATTTGAAGCGACCAGCCGTCGCTGACGATGTGATGCATCACGACGGCGAGCAGGTGTCCTTCCGGGGTAACGCGAGTCAGAAGCGTGCGAAAAACGGGGCCGCGCTCGAGGTCGAACGGCTGCTCCGCCATGTGGCGCACCGCGCGATTGGCCGCCCCGCTTCGCTCGGCCTCCGGAAGCCCGCTGACATCGAGAAACTGGAAGTCCAGGGGCAGCGAATCGCGCACCACCTGCATGGGACCGTTTTCATTCGCCGGGAATGTCGTCCGCAACGCTTCGTGCCGCTCCACAATCATTTCAATAGTCTGACGCAGAGCGTCCACGTTCAGCGGACCAATCAGAGGCACGCCTCCCAGCACTCGATACGCGGAATTGCCCTTGCTGAGCCGATCCAGGAACCAGATGCGCTGCTGCCCGTAGGACAGCGGAGCAGGTCCGGTGGAACGGCGGCGAGGTATCGAATTGTCTCCGGCAAATCCCTCTTCCTCGAGCATCTGCTCGAGCAATTCACGTCTGCGTGCCGCCAAGTCGGCGGACTCTGAAGGAGAGGGAATGCGCGAATCCATGTGGGTGGCCATGAAGACTCAGTGGGTCAATTCGAAGCGTCGTGCGGGTCAGTCGTCGCCGGCCGCCGTTTGGCTGGAGCCCGGCCGCGCGCCGATGCGCCGCTGGATCGATCGGCGACGGAGCTCTGCCCGATCCTGCACCTGTGGCAAAGCAGGCGCTTCCGATTGCGCGTTTCCCATGAACTTCGAGAGCGCCTCGATCGTCGGATAGCGGAAAAGCTCGATGATCGGAACCGAAACGCCCATCCGCCGCTCGATTTCGTTGCGCACCCGCGTCAAGAGCAACGAATGCCCTCCCAGATCGAAGAAGTTGTCATTCACGCCGATAGTGGTCAGATTCAGGGCCTCAGCCCAGATCGCAGCCAGGTTCTGCTCAAATATTGTCCGAGGAGCGACGTAGGCGGTTTCCGCGTCGGCGCGCGAACGGTCCGGAGCAGGCAGAGCGCGACGGTCCACCTTCCCATTGGGAGTAAGCGGAAATTTCTCCAGCACAACGAAGGCGGAAGGGACCATGTACTGAGGCAGCCGATTGCCCAGATGCGCCCGCAACTCCGCCGCCTGAGGAGCGGGTTGCTGAGCGGGGATCACATAGGCAACCAGGCGCTTGTCGCCCGGCCCGTCTTCCCGGGCCGCGACGACAGCTTGCCGAACGCCAGGATATTCGGCCAGGTTGTTTTCGATTTCCTCTAGCTCGATGCGATACCCGCGAACCTTGACCTGACTGTCCGCCCGGCCGAGGCACTCAACGGCGCCGTCCGCGCGGTACCGCGCCTGGTCGCCGGTGCGATACATCCGCGCGTCACTCCCGGCGAATGGATCGGTAACGAATCTTTCCGCCGTAAGTTCCGGGCGGTTGAGATATCCCACAGCCAATCCCGCGCCCCCGATGTAAAGCTCCCCGGTCAAGCCGGGTGGCACGGGTTGCAGCCGTTCGTCGAGTACGTACAGCTGCGTATTCGCGATCGGCCTTCCAATCGGGACGACGGCGTCTCCCGCCTCCACTTTGGAAATGGAGGACCAGATCGTGGTCTCCGTGGGGCCGTACATGTTCCAGACGGAGCCGCATCGCGCGAGAAGATGATTCGCCAGATCGCGCGGAAATCCTTCGCCTCCGCACAACGCCTTTAGCCCCGCATGGCCCTTCCAGCCGGACTCGATCAGCATTCGCCACGTCGCCGGCGTGGCCTGCATCATCGTCGCGCCGCCTTGCACGATAAGTTCACCCAGGCGAATCGGATCGCCCGCCGTTTCCCGGCTCGCGATCTCGACAGCCGCTCCCGCGATCAGCGGGAGGTACAGCTCCAAACCCGCGATGTCAAACGAGAGCGTCGTGACCGCCAGAAGCACATCGGACTCCGTGATTCCCGGCGCCTCGCGCATCGAAAGGAGGAAGTTCGCGAGCGCGCTGTGAGGAATCATGACGCCCTTGGGCTTGCCCGTCGAACCCGAGGTGTAGATCACATACGCCAAATCGGAGGGCTTCACCTCGCGCGCCGGATTTGCGGAAGGCCGCTCGGCGATCGCCGCCCAATCGCGGTCGATGCAAATCGTTTTTCCGTGCGCCGGTGAACGGCCCAGCAGGCTCTCCTGCGTCAGCAGGATCTTCGCGCCGAAATCTTCCAGCATGAATGCGATCCGGCCGAGCGGGTATTCGGGATCGAGCGGCACGTATGCTCCCCCGGCCTTCATCACCGCGAGAGTCGCCACCAGCATCTCAATCGAGCGTTCCAGCGAAACCGCAACCAGCACGTTTGGCCCGACGCCGGCTGCGAGCAGGAAATCCGCCAGCTTGTTCGCCCGCGCGTTCAGATCTGCGTAGCTGAGGCTGGCGCCATTGAATCGAACGGCGGTACGCTCCGGCGCGCGCTCCGCCCGTGCTTCAAACAATTTCGGGAAGCACTGCGGCACGCTCCATGACCGCGCGGAATCGTTCCAGTCGGTCAGGATCGTCCGCCGCTCACTTTCCTGCATGAGCGGAAGCTCGAAAACCTTCGCCTCCGGATTCTCCATCATCGCGGCCAGCAGATTCCTGAGATGCTGGCCCATCCGTTCAATCGTGGAGGAGTCGAAAAGTTCGGTGTTGAACTCGAGACCGATCCGCAGCTCATCTCCGTATTCAAGCCCGATCATGGTCAGATCGAACTTCGAGAAATGAGTGGTCAGTTCCAGCGGACCGAACGTAAGACCCGAAGCCGTCTGAATGCGGAAGGGGGCGTTATGCAAGATGAACATCACCTGAAACAAAGGACTCCGGCTGAGGTCGCGTTCCGGCTGCAATTCCTCCACAAGCTTTTCGAACGGCACGTCCTGATTCGCATACGCCTGGAGAGAAGTCTCGCGCGCTCCCTGCAATACCTGCCGCACCGTGGGATCGCCGGAAAGATTGGCGCGCAGCGGCAGAGTGTTTAGGAAGAGTCCGACCAGCGGTTCGGTTTCGACTCGTGTCCGGCCGGCGATCGGCGTGCCGATCGCGAGGTCGCGCTGGCCACTGTATCGTGCCAGCAACACTTCGAACGCGCTCAGTAGAGTCATGAACAGCGTCACGCCCTCGCGCCGGCTGAATGCCTTGAGCGCCGAAGAGAATTCGGCCGGCCAGATGCTTGTCAGAAATCCGCCCTGGACACCCTGAACGGCAAGACGGGGCCGGTCGGTCGGCAAATCAAGTGCAGCCGGAGCCCCTTGCATGTTCTTGCGCCAGTATTCGAGCTGCTGCTGCAATGCTTCGCCCTGCAGAAAGTCGCGCTGCCACCAGCAGTAGTCCGCATACTGAATCGGCAGCTCCGCCAAGGGCGACGATCGGCCTGCGCAGAACGCTTCGTACAAAGTGAACAGCTCATTCTGGATGACGCCGGTAGTCCATCCGTCGCTAACAATGTGATGGATGTACAGGATGAAGGCGTGTTCCTCAGGGCCGAGCCTCACAAGCAACGCACGCAGCAGCGGTCCCTGAGACAGATCGAAGGGCGTGCGCTCTTCTGCATCGTGGATGCGGCGGAGTTCGCTGTCACGATCCGCCTCGGGCAGGGCCGTGACGTCGATGACTTTGAGTTTGATATTCAATGTGGGAGACACAACCTGCATCGGAACGTCTCCGACCACACGGAACGTGGTCCGCAAAGCCTCGTGGCGCGCGACGATTTCATTCAGAGCACGCTCAAGAGCCCCGGCGTCAAGTTTGCCGGCGATGCGGGTGCCCAGGCTGTTGTTGTAGGCGGCCCCGGTCTCCGGCGTCATCTCGTTCAGAAACCAGAGGCGCTGCTGCGCGAAAGACAAAGGAGCGGGTGTCGTGCCCCGGCGCGAGATCGGCTTGACGGTCGGAGCGTTTTCTTCACCGAGCAACTGCGCCAACAGTTCGCGCTTTTCGGCCGCAAGGACCGGGCTCGAATTCGCCGTTTTGTTGCGATTCATGACGATCCTGAGTCTTCTGGAGGAGTTTCGGATCCGAAATGCGTCAGACGGCCAATTCGCGCTGCTCGGCCGACTTCTGCAAAGCCTGAGCGACGTCTTCGGCGGACATGTTCTCGACCTTCTTCAGAAGGGCCGCGATCTTCTGCACGCGTCCGCGGTTGGCATCCGCCGCGATCACCACATCGCAGAATGTCGCCACTGTTGGCGACTCGAAAATCGACCGCAGAGGCGGATTCACCTTGAACGTGTCCTGGACTCGGGAAAGAACCTGCGTGGCCAGCAGCGAATGGCCGCCGAGATCGAAGAAATTGTCGTGGATGCCGATGCCGTTGATGCCCAGCAGTCCTTGCCAGATGTTGACCAGCGCTTCTTCCAGATCGTTGCGCGGCGCGACATATGCGTTTTGAAGCTCGGGCCGCGCATGTGAACTGGTCGGGACGGGCGCCCCCTCCGACTCTTTGCTTTGGCTCGGGCCAGGCAGCACGGAAGGTTTGATCGGCGCCCAGCGATTCATTCGCGCGTTGAGATCTCCAACGGACACAACCGCCTGCACGACGCCGGGATGAGCGAGCAAGCGCGCGAAGACATCCATGCCCTCTTGAGCGGTCAGTGCGAGCGGAGCAAGAGGATCGTCAATGGCTGCGCCGCCCTGCTGGAAATCCCAGCTATCGAAATTGATGCTGGACCATGCCGCGCGGCCCTCCCGATTTCGCGAGCGCGCGAAAGCATCCATGAAAAAGTTCGAGGCGGAGTATGGATAGTAGCCGATGCCTCCCAGCATCACCGAAATCGAAGACATCAGCAGGCAAAAGTCGGGCTGGCAATTTCGCAGCGCCTGCTCGATCGCGTAGAGCCCTTGAACCTTGGCCGCAAAGTGCATCTCGCACTGCTCGGGCGTGAGCTGCTCGATCAACCCGAACGCTTGTTCCGTCAACGCGCCGGCTCCGTGAAACACGCCGTGCAGCGCGCCGAAATGCCGAAGCGTCTCCTGCACGGCCGCGCCCATGCTGTCCGCCCGGCTCACATCCGCGGCGATTGCCAGAACCTCGCCGCCTGCCGATTCAATGCGCCGAATTCGCCGAATCCTGGCGCTGCTGATGTCCGTTTCGGGATGATTTTGGAGCCAGCTGTCCCACTCGGGCCGGGCTGGCAGCGCCGTGCGGCCAATCAGCACAACACGGGCGCGCACGGACTTGGCCAGCCACTCCGCGAGGGCCAACCCGATATTGCCGAGCCCTCCCGTGATTAGGTACACGCCCCTGTCGCGCAAACCACCTGGCCGCTGACCCAAATCGACACGCACAGGCTCGAACTCGAGCGCCCAGCGACTCCCATGACGGTGCGCGACATAACGGTGCGTCGGAGGCGCAGAGATTTCCCTCAGCAGCTCTTCGGCTATTTTCTCCGGGAGATACGCGGTCATCTCCACATCAATGCCCCGCGCGGAAAACTGCGGATATTCCTGAGGCAGCACGTTGCAAGCAGCCAGCATCGTCGCACTTTCCGGAATCAGATCTTCGCTGCCGGTCACTTCTTGCGCACCCTCGGAAATCACGGTGATCTCGGCCGGCCCCGAACGCTGCGCCGCGCGTGCCAGATACATCAAGCTGTAAAATCCCAAAGTCTGGCTGCGTTTGACACGGTCAGCCGCTATGACGAAGCGGGCTGCCTCGCCGAGACTCCACATGTGAACGATCCGCGCGGGCAGGGGGCCGGTCTTCGACAACTCGCTCCACATCTGTTGGTAGTGGTCGGCCCGAGCGGGATCAATCACGAAATGGTCCGGCGTGGCTTGATAGCCTCCGCCCGCCTCCACGGTCGTCACGTCGTGACCCCGATCACGCAGCCCACGGGCGAGCGATTCGCCCACGCCGAGGCGATCGAGAAAGATGCACCAGCGCAGTTTGATATCGCCACTCGATGGCTCGAGCAAGCTTGCCGGTGCGACGCGCCTCCACGATGGCAGCCAGAACCAGTCCGCGGTATCCCCTTTCTTTGCGATTCGCGACTCCGGGGCCTGACGCTGCGGCTCCTTCGCCGCAGTGGGCGGGTCGAGCCAATACCGCTGGTGGTCGAAGCAGTAGGTCGGCAGTGGAATTCGGCGACGGCGCTCGGCCTCGTAGAAGTTCGTCCACTGGACAGCGCGCCCGGCGACCCAGGTCCGCGCCAGAGCGCCGAGCATGACGTCCACATCGCTGCGCTTTTCCTGAGCGTGCTTCATCGACGCCAGCGTGAGATGCCCGGCGCCTTTGCCTGCGTGCTGCTTCGCAAACGTGCTCAGGGCTTGGCCCGGCCCAACCTCCAGCAATAGAGCGTCCTGCGTTTTCAAGAGTTCGCCCAGACCGTCGCTGAAACGAACTGCATGCCGCAGGTGCTTCGCCCAGTATTCAGCGCTCATCGCTTCGGATTCTCGAATCCACGTGCCGGTCAGATTCGAGAGAAACCGGATCTTCGGAGCCCGGAGCGTGATCTTGGCGAATTCATTCTCGAAGCTCTTCAGGATGGGATCCATCATCGTTGAGTGAAACGCATGCGAGGTATGCAGGCGGCGGAAACCGATCTGGCCGGCTCGCAAGCGGGCTTCGAGCTGGTCCACCTGCGATGCGGGGCCGGAAATAACGCACAGATTCGGAGCATTGACGGCAGCCAGGCACAGGTCGCCGGAAAGCAACTTTCGTGCTTCGGTCTCGCTGACGCTCACACTGGTCATCGCGCCGGCTGGCATCCTTTGCATCGATCGCCCCCGCACCGCAACCAGCGCCAGGGCATCCTCGAGAGTCATCACGTCCGCCAGACAAGCGGCGACGTATTCGCCGATGCTGTGGCCGATCATCGCATCGGGCTCCAGTCCGTATTCCATCCACAGCTTCGCAAGCGCGTACTCGATCGTGAAGATCGCCGGCTGGGCAATGGCCGTCTGAGTGAGCAGCGCCTCGGCATCCTCGGTGACTTGCGCCGGATACAGAATCTCCCTCAGATCGCGGTCGAGATGAGGCCGCAGCAACTCCGCGCAACGATCCACCTGCGCGCGAAAGATTGGCTCCGATTCATACAGTCCGCGGCCCATGTCCGGATATTGCGAACCCTGTCCCGGGAACATGAAAAAGACGGAGCGGCGCTCCGATGCCGTCCCGGTCCATGCGCGCTGCGGATCCCTGCCCGAAAGCGCCTCGATGGCTTCTTCGCGCGTGCTGCACAGAATCGCCCGGCGGATGCGATGTGAGTTGCGGCCGGCTTGCAGCGTGTAGGCCGCGTCGGCCAGATTCACGTCGGAATGCTCGCTCAAGAAAGATGCCAGTTTGTTGGTGGCGGCTTCGAGCGAGGTCGCGGTCTTGGCGGAGAGCAGAAGAACATGCGATGAGCGCGAGGATTGCAGCGAAGGCGCGTCCGGCGGCTCTTGCAGCACGAGGTGGGCATTCGTGCCGCCGATGCCGAAGGAGCTCACTCCGGCGCGCAACGGCTTACCGTTGCGCTTCCAATCCTGCAGCTTCGTGTTTACGTAGAACGGAGAATTCGCGAAATCGATTTTCGGATTGGGTTCGTCGAAGCTGATGCTCGGCACGATCTGCTTGTGCTTCAGCTGCAGCGCCGTTTTCATCAGCCCCGCGAGGCCAGCGACGGTGTCCAAATGCCCCATGTTCGACTTCACCGACCCGATCGCGCAGTACTGGTTGCGCTCGCTGCTGGTGCGGAACGCCTGCGTCAGTGCGGATACTTCAACCGGATCGCCGAGGTTGGTGCCAGTGCCGTGCGTTTCGACGTAGGAGATTTCGTCGGCGCTGACGCCCGCAACCGCCTGCGCTTCTGCGATCGCCTCTGCCTGACCTTCCACGCTCGGCGCCGTGTAGCCCACCTTGAGTGAGCCATCATTATTTACGGCCGATCCCAGAATGATGGCGTCGATCGCATCGCCGTCTGCAATCGCGTCGGCGAGCCGCTTCAGCACAACCGCCGCGACGCCACTGCCGAAAACCGTCCCGGCGCCTTTTGCGTCGAACGCGCGGCAGTGCCCGTCGGGAGAATTGATTCCCCCATCTTGGTGGAGATAGCCCGAAATAGGATGGATATTCAGGCTGGCCGCGCCCGCCAGGGCCAGGTCGCACTCGCCGGTCACCAGGCTCTGGCATGCGATATGAACCGCCACCAGAGAAGTCGAGCACGCCGTCTGGACGTTGACGCTGGGTCCTTTCAGATTGAGCTTGTAGGAAACGCGCGTGGGAAGGAAGTCCTTGTCGTTGCTGCTGATGACCTGCAGTGCACCGAGCGATTCGATGACGTTCGAGTTGGGAATCACGTTGGCCAGCAGATACATCGGCAGGCTCTGCCCGGCGAACACGCCGATGCGGCCCTTGAAATTCTCCGAGGCGTATCCCGCCGACTCCAGCGCCTGGTAGGCGATCTCGAGGAAGAGACGATGCTGCGGGTCCATCACCTCCGCTTCACGCGGATTGAATCCGAAAAACCCTGCGTCAAACAGCGCAATGTCCTGCGCCAGCACGCTGCCCGCCTTCACGTAACGCGGGTTCTTCAGCAATGCGGCGTCCACGCCTGCCGCCAGAAGCTGGTCGTCCGAAAAGAACGAAATCAGCTCTTTGCCTGCGCGAAGCTGTTCCCACCAGTGAGCCAGATCGTTTGAATTGGGGAACAGGCCGGCCATCCCGATGACGGCCACTTCTGATCCCGAGAATTTCTGACTTTCCATGATTGCTCCTGGAATGGCGGTAAGTTCGAGCGAGTGTGCTGACGCTGCTTAGGCCACGCCCTGCGCGGCAGCGGGTGACACGGATCGTGACTCCATCGCGGAAAGCGGCGGGCGCTTCAGCCTGGTGACCATTGCGCCCCAGCGCACCTTGCAGCCCAATTCAGCCAGCGACGGGTAGTACACGCCGACTCTGGGTAACTGAAGTCGCGCATCGCCTTCGATTCGCTGCTCCACGCTGAAGCCCGATCGAAAACCGAGATCGTTGCACTGCTGCAGGACGTCCGCGTTGAAATCCGAGACCGGATACGCTATCGAATCGCAGGGTTGCCCGCTGATCGACTGGAGCCAGCCGCGGTTTTCCTCAATCTGGCGCGTCGCTTCCGCGCGGTCGCAAAGTGTCAGAAACGGATGGTCAACCGTGTGCACACCGACCGTGAACAAAGGATTTCGGGCGATGTCGCCGATCTGCTCAGGCGTCATGCCCTCGGCGTGATCGCGCAGCACCTCGCTCGGCACAAAATCTTCGAGGCGCGGCAGCTCGTCTTCAATGGCTCGGTACATCGCGCTGGGATGCGGTGTCAATTCCAGCAAACGGCGCCTCAGACGCGCGACCGTTTCGGCTCGCTGATTCGCGGCCATGTTCCAGAATTCGCCCGCATATGTAAAACCGTTGCCGCGGAATTGGCTCTCGAGCAAACGCAGATAGCTGAACCACAAATATTTGCCGCGCTGCGTGTGCCGCGACGGAATGAAGAAGACGGCCGGCACGCCGTATTTGGTCAGCATCGGCGCCACGACTTCGGCGTGGTTGCGAAACCCATCATCGAATGTCAGTAGCACAGTGATCCGGCTGGTGCCCTTGCGCTTCTTGCTGAGCTCTGCCGGGCTGACGACATGAAAGTGGCGAACGATGAAACGAACGTGCTGTTCGAATACCGCCGCGGTTATCTCCGCGCCTTGCCGCGGCACTCCGTGATAGACGAGGATCGCCGCCTCGCGGCGAGCCAGAGTCCGGGCCAGCGGTAAATGCCAGCCGACTGCATTCGCAAGTCGTCGTGTGAGAGCGTGCATCTGCCGGACTAGTCGGAGGCCGCCGCCGTGGCCGCGCGACCGACTTTGGCCGGCGAGGCCTGCGCCGCAGCGGCCCGCGTGAATTGCGCATCGGGAATCAACTCGCAGAGCGTTTCCACGATCGCCGCGGAGTTGTCTTCCTGGCACAGCACGCCAAGGCGTTGCAGGGCGCGCTCGATTTTCTCCCGCGGGCTGCCTGCGATATTTCCGATGAAAACCTTCGGATGTCTGGTCCGCGACATTCGTTCTTCCGTGATTTCCAATTCTTCGTACAACTTCTCCCCGGGGCGAATTCCCGTGAACACGATGTCGATATCTTCGTAGGGGCGCAATCCGGAAAGAGTAATGACGTCCTTGGCCAGGTCAAGGATCTTCACCGGTTCGCCCATATCCAGTACGAGAATCTCTCCTCCCTGCCCGATCGTGCTGGCTTCCAGAACCAGCTGCGCCGCCTCCGGAATCGTCATGAAGTAGCGCTTCATCTCCGGGTGAGTAACCGTCACGGGGCCGCCCTTCCGGATCTGCTCGTAGAAGATCGGGATCACGGAGCCTACGGAACCAATGACGTTGCCGAATCGAACGGCGACGAATCGCGTCCGGTACGAACCGTTCAGCGACTGCACCGCCAGCTCGGCCACGCGCTTCGAAGCGCCCATCACGGACGTGGGCCGAACCGCCTTGTCCGTCGAGATCAATACGAACACTTCGGCACCGAATCTTCCGGCAATTTCTCCCAGGCGATGGGTGTTCAGCGCGTTGTTGGAAACCGCCTCGGCCACGTTTTCTTCCATCAGCGGCACATGCTTATGAGCGGCCGCGTGCAGCACGATCTGCGGCCGGTAGCGCGCGAAAATCTGCGTCATGCGGCTGTCGCTGCCGACGTCCGAGGTCAGCGCGACCACCGGCAGATCGGGATGCGTCTGGCGCAATTCCGAATGAATACTGAAAATCGCGAATTCGGCGCGCTCGATCAGCAGCAATCGTTCCGGATGGAACCGCGCCACTTGCCGCGCCAACTCCGATCCGATGGAGCCGCCCGCGCCCGTCACAGCCACCACCTTGCCGCGGATCGCCGCCCGAAGCGATGTTTCCTCCAATTGCACCGGTTCGCGGCCCAGCAGGTCGGCAACCTCGAGATCGCGAATGCGGCTAACCTTGACCCGGCCCTGCAGAATCTCGAAAAGACTCGGGATGATGCGCACCTTCACGTGCAGCTTTTCGCAGATGTCGAGAATGCGACGGAATTGCTGCCGCGTCCCTCGCGCGATCGTGATCACGACCTGCTCCACGTGATAGTTCCGCACGAGCGAGGGCAGGTCGTCCGTGCGGCCAAGCACCGGGATGCCCTGGATCACTGCGCCCTGCTTCGCCGCCTCGTCGTCCACGAACCCGATGATCACGACTTCGGAACGGCGTTGCCGCATCAGCTCCGCGGCGGTCTGTTGCCCGGCCCGCCCCGCGCCGACAAGCAGAGTCGGCTTGCGGCCCGATGAAGCGGTGGCCGAAGCGCTCTGCTCGAAATGTTCGTAGACCGCGCGGCGGAGAACGCGCGCCGCCACGATGCCACCGAATCCGAGAAGCGCGGACAGCACGATCACCGACAAAGGCACGCGCATCACGCCCGCCGACGTGTGCGCGAGCAACAAACGCAGCGCCACGATCGGTACCACTGAGATGAAGATCGCGTCGACGAACGATCGCAGCTCCCGCAGCCCGAAATAGCGCCACAGGAACGCGTACGTTCCCGTCCACCAGATCGTGCTCCACTGAATCGCGACCACGAACGGGAGCTGATACTCCATTCTCGCGAGCTCGGATTGCGGAATCACGAAATCGAACCGCAGCAGATAGGAAAGCGCGAAGGCCGCGCTCAACAGGGCCAGATCGAGCAGAATCTGGAATCGCTTCACCCAAAACATTGGCAGCGTCGGGCGGGGCAGGCTGCTTCCAAAGAGCGACCCCACGATATGGGTGATCGGGCTCAGGAAATCCGTGTTGTCGCTCACGACCTCCTCCGCGCTCAGCGGCGTCACCAAGTGCGGGAACGCGATCGCCAGCGCCGTGCCGCCGATGATCTCCAAATCGCTCATCCAGCTTCGGGTGGTCAGATAGCGCAGATACCCGGCGACTTTGTAAGGCTGCAATCGCTGCAGATAGAAACTTTCGCGCCGGTCGCCGAGGCCCGAGAGCAGCCCCTCTTCGTTCCTCAAGCGCAGGGTCACCGGATCGGTCAAGCCGGGCCTCGCCTGAAGCACCGCTGCCCAATTCGGGTTCGCTAAATCGACGTAAGACGGAACTTCAGGCCGCGGTCCCACCAGCGCCATGTCGCCCCGCAGGACGTTCCACAACTCCGGCAATTCGTCCACTTTCGTTCTGCGCAGCCATCGGCCGACATCGGTAATGCGCTCATCATCTTCCGCCGTCACCTGCGCTCCTCCCTGCGAAGCGCGCATCGTGCGGAACTTGACCATCGTGAACGGCCGGCCGCCAAGCCCCATGCGTCGTTGGCGAAACAGCGCCGGGCCGGCCGAGGTCATCTTCACGAGCAGCCAGCAGACCGCAAGCAAGGGCGACACGATGACCAAAGCCACGGCCGACACGACAACGTCGAACCAGCGGGGCAATCCAGACCTAATTTCCATTCGATCGGTATTAGCGGGCAAAGTGAGCGCAGATGTCCGCAACGCTCTGGATCACGTGCGCTTGCTCCTCTTCTCGCATCGCAGGAAAGAGTGGAAGACTCACGAGCGTCCGCCACACTTGACTTGCGACCGGAGATGATTCAGGCGACCATCCGAACGTTTCCTGGTAGTAGGGATGAAGATGCAGCGGCCTCCAGTGAACGGAACTCGCCACGCCTCGAGCCCGCAGCTCCTGGATGAACTCTTCGCGGGAGATTCGAAGTGCCTGTTCGCGCAAGCGAATCGGGAAAAGATGCCACGCGTGAATCCGGTTCTCGCCGGCCGGCGGCAGCACGATCGCCTGCACGCCAGCCAACTCGCGCGAATATTGCCGCGCCACAGCCTCCCGGCGCAGCCGCATCTCTTCCGCACGGGCCAGTTGCGCAATCCCCAGAGCCGCGGCGATGTCCGTCAGGTTGTATTTGAACCCGGGCGCCAGAATGCAGTAGTCCCAACTGCCCCGGCCTGAATAGCGTCCCCAGGCGTCGTGCGAGAGGCCGTGCAGTGACATCGTGCGCATTCGCTCCGCCAATTCCGGCGCGTCCGTCACTGCCATGCCGCCCTCGCCTGTCGTGATCGTCTTGTTCGCGTAAAAGGAGAAACACGAAACAGTCGCCGTGTGTTCACCGCAACGCTGCCATGCAGCGCTGGCGTCTGGCCTCCACGCGGCCGGGAATGCATGCGCCGCATCTTCCACCAGCCACATGGAATTGCGTGCCGCGAAATCCTGCAGCTCGCGAACATCCATCATCAGTCCGCCCACGTGCACAGGAATGACTCCCACAACCTCCAAGGGCCCGAGACCCGGCAGCAGCGTGCCCTCGCGAGCCGCAGCGAGCTTTCGCCCGGCGTCTGCGAGGTCCATGTTCGTGGTCTCCGGGTCGCAGTCCACGAGCACCGGAACGGCACCCAGGTAACGCACGACTTCCGCAGTCGCCGCAAACGTCATCGTCGGCACCAATACTGCTTGTCCGGCCTTGAGCCCGATTGCTTCGAGCGCCAGATGGAGCGCAGCCGTGCAGGAATTCACAGCGACGGCGTGGCGCGCGCCAACGGCCCGCGCGAACTGCTCCTCAAATGCGCGCGCGCGCGGCCCGGTGGTGAGCCATCCTGAACGCAAACACTCGACCACTCCCGCGATCTCCGCCTCCGTCAGTTCCGGACGAAAAAACGGAACTTCCAGCGGCAAATGAATCGCCTTTGCCGTGACGGCCGCTTCAGACACGGCTCGCCTCCTTGCTGTCGACGATTGACGCGGCGCGGCGCCGCGAAGAATCGCTCCAGCGGCTGCAAAAGGTCACGAGGCCGGCCAGAAACCCGGCGCCGTAGCAGAAATGCAATAGAAAGAAAGCCAGCGGCAGAAACGGAAAGATGTCCCAGCCCTGCCGATTCGATACCATCACCGCGGCCCCGAAATTCGCCGTGCCATACGTCAGCCCCAGCGCAAGCAGCGGCCAGAATCCTGCAACCGGTGTCAGCGCCAGGGCGGCAATGATGGTGAGCACGAACGCGGCGGGCGCATACTGCCCGAGGCGCATCTGCCTCGGGTGTTTCTGCACCACGCGCACCTTCCAGTATCCGTATTGCAGGTACTGCGACGCCAGAGACCGGTACGAGCTGCGGCTGAAATAGAGCGAATGAATGTCAGCCGCGAGAATCACTTTCGCTCCCAGCTTGCGCAGCCTGTAGCTGTACTCGTCGTCCTGGTTTCGAACCAGCTCTTCGTCGAACCGTCCCGCACGCTCCAGCACTTCGCGCCGAAATCCCGGAAACGGAACGGTGTTCGCTTCCATCGTCCGATCCCTTACCGTGCGGAAGTCCGAGCCGCCCACTCCGAAGCGTGAACTCATTGCCGCGGCGATCGCTTTCGAAAGAGAATTCTGCCCAACAGTCTCGACCCATCCACCAACGCAGTCCGCTCCGTTGCTCAGGTGTTCCACGCAACGGCTCACGTAGTCAGGCGGCAATTCGCAGTGACCGTCCACGCGCACGACGATCTCCCCCCGGCTTTCAGCGATCGCCGCGTTGAGCCCGCACGCCACAATTCGCCCCGGGTTGTCCAACAGGCGCAGGTTGCTGTGGCGCGCCTGCTCATCCGAGAGGATCTCTCGCGTTCCGTCGGTCGACATGCCGTCGGCGACCAGCACTTCCATGCGGTCAGATGGATACTCCTGGGCCAGGACGGACCCCAAGCTTCGACGGATGAATTCCGCTTCGTTGCGCACCGGCATGACCACGGTCACGAACGGGCGGTCGCCCGCGCCAGAGCGCGCGCCTGCTTCAGGCTTGGAGTCGGACATTTTCGTCTTGAGGGTTTGGAAACTGCTTCGCTTACTGCGACCGGGTCAGTCGAACTGTCGGCAGAGGAGCCCGGTAGATGGTTATCGCCTTCGGCGTCCCGCCACTCATATCGAATTGCAAATAAAAAAAGGAAGGAAATCCGGAAAAGTGGAAACGATCTGGGCCGGACGGTTCCAGGGTATACGACGGCTGGCCAGGTTCATGCATCATTCTCGCGGCCAGATGGTCCCCTTGGAGCATGACGACAACTCGGTAGTTCGGCTTGGCTGTATATTCGCCGACGTATGCCTGCAGCCCGGATGCCTGGCTCGGCGGGGGAGCGCTGTTGGACGATGAAGTCTGCCCATCGCTAGACTGACCGGACAGCCGCTCGCCCATCGGCGACGTCAAGAGGAACGCGCCGAACTCGGGCAATGTGGAAGGCGGCGCGGAGCCGCCCGCGGGCGAACGCATCATCTTGCCGGGCGTCATGGGAACTTGCAGCGGCCCGCCGGAATATTTCCCTGCGAGCACGGGAGCTCCGAAAAGATCCTGCACGTCCCGCAGTTCGTATGCATCGCCCGCTTGCAGAACCTGAGACACATCCACGGACACGGACGCCTTGTGGTCCCAGTTATAGATCGCGATGTTGGCGCGTCCCTTCTCGTAGCGGTTCGGCCGCACTACCACTTTCACTCCGCTGGGGGAATTCGCAGTGAAGCTGCTCGAACGATCAAATCCCGTCGCATCTCGCCATTGCGAAAAGTTGAGCCCCTTGCCATTCCAGCTGAAAAGCGCGCCAGGCGTCGGTCCGAAGTACGTATTGTTGTCCCAGTGGTAGTCGCTCGCGGACGTTCCTGAGGATGTGGCGACGCCGACCATGCCGACGGGGCCGAACAGCGTGTTGCCCGTGAATGTAATCTGGCGCCAGTTAACGATGGCCGCCACAACCTGTCCGCCGACGAGGTAGTTGTCTCGCACCTGTGCGTCGTCGTGTTGGTTGATGTCCGAGCAGCCCAGGCACAGATTCGCGTCGCTGAATTTTCCCAACCCCTTCTGGCCCGGCGAAGTGTAGGTGTAGTTGTCCGCGATCACGATCTGGCCCGCTGAATGGGGCTTGTAGCCGCTCACCATGATGTCGATCAGCCGCATGTCGCGCGAAGAGCTGATGCCGTTGTCGAACAGGATGTTCCCTTCGATGTCGAACCCTCTCAGCTCGCCCGGATTCGGATAGCCGTGAATGCCCCAACCATACTGATCAAAGATGATGTTGTCCGAAATGTGCTTCGTGCCGGTGTTGTTCTGCGTGTAGATGCCGTGTCCGTAGCGCAAGTCCGATGACTCGTTCGTCGTGCCACCAAAGAAAATGATGTTCCCGTAGAGCTCGGCGTCCACCGATTCCTTCCAGAAGCCGAAGCCGTGTCCCGTGTCGTGGATGACGAGATTGATGAACTTCGTATTAGGCGCTTCCACTTCCAGGCCC
Source organism: Verrucomicrobiia bacterium (assembly GCA_035500255.1). Taxonomy (GTDB): domain Bacteria; phylum Acidobacteriota; class Terriglobia; order Acidiferrales; family UBA7541; genus Palsa-295. Next base: position 27,344 of record DATJXJ010000058.1, read on the forward strand.
ATGGGGCGAAACACTCGCACATGCTCGCGCGCGGTGGAAAGGTTCGTTACCTCGAAATCCCTATAGATCGTGTACGCGCCGCGAATGTTGAGCGTGCCGCCACTTCCGTCCGGCCGATCGTCGGCGATCACCACGCGCTCGTGACCATACCCCCGAACGGTTATCGGGGCATTCGCAGTCCCAGTCAGTTTGCTGGTGAAGAATCCACGATAGACGCCACCGCGCAGCCAGATCGTCGTCCCGGGCCGGACGCGCTCTCCACTCAGAGCGGTCACCAGATCGATTGGGCTGTTGATCGTACCTTGGTTGTTCGGATTGCCATCAGGAGCGACGTAGATTTCCTGTGCCGAAAATGCACTCTGTGCGCCAACCTGAACGCAGGCGCTGATCGTAAGCAGGAACAGAATCGCCAGGATTTTTCTCATCGCGCCTTCCCCGCCCTCGCGTTGGGGACTTTCGAGCTCGCACTGCGGACCCCAGTTTCGTACAAACGGATCATGGCAGCAAGTGCTCCGCGGATGTCGAACGCATCCCGCGATGCGCCTGCGCCTTCTCGCGGCCAAGGGCGCTTTCGTAAAGACGGCGCACTTCGCCCGCCACCACTTCTTCGTTCAAGTGCGAGATCAGGCTGCGGCCATTGGAGCGCGCCCGAGACTTCAGAATGTCGGCGACCGCCTGGCCCAGCTTGGCTGGATCCCTCTCGGCGATCGTGCCGGGCGCGGCTCCTTGAGTCATCTCGGCGACATCGCCGACATCCACCGAGACAATGGGAAGATTGCAGGCCATCGCTTCTCGCACGATGGTTGGAGAGCCCTCCCAATCGCTTGTCACCAAAATACAATCCACCGCGTTATAGACGGCCGGCATTGTCTCGGGCGGCGTGTTGCCATCCAACTGAATCAGATCGATGTTGCCGACGATCGTCCGGGCTACATCCACCGCCCGAGCCGCCAAGTCGGGACGCTTGATCACCGGGAAGCGGCCGAAGTTGAACAACACCCTTTTCGTCTGCGGCTCCCAGCCAAGGAGCTTGCACGCTTCTTCGCGCTCCATCGGCTGAAACAGATCGAAATTCACGCTTCCCGGCATCACGCACGTCTTTTGCCGTCCCCACCAGAGCCGCCTCTTCAATTGCTCCGTGACACAGACCACTCGCCGAGCCCGGATCGCAGAGATTCGCGAGAAGAAGCGGCCCAAATCGGTCCGCCAGCGCGGCAGCATCGGATCCGGATTCAAGTCTGTGCCGCGGAAGGTCAAGATCACCGGAACTGGGCTCGCAGCCACGCAAAAAAGCCCCGTCAATGTGCCGAAATGCGCGTGCACAATGTGCGGCCGGAATTCCGCCACGTGGCGGCGGAACCGCCGCCATTCCTGCACGAGCGTCCGCAGCGATGTGCGGGAAGTCAGATAGAAGCTCTCCACGCGAATTCCGGCAAGCCTCAGGGAGTCTGCTTCGCGGCGCGCGAAGATCATGACCGACCCTTCCGGCTGGCCCGGAATCACATGCAATGCTCGAATCTCTTCCGTGTGGGGACCGCTCAGGCGCAATGGTTCTCCAAACAATTCGTTCGAGTGAGAGGCTACTGGCCGCCGCGTGTTGCGGAAGGTGTCTGGCCGGACATCTGCATCGCTGCAAGCGGTCGCCTCGAGGCGTCCGTTTGCAGGTGTCGCACGAGCGCGAGACTCGGCCGGTTGTATCGCTTCACCAAGCTTGTGCTGGAGATTCCGATCAACAGGGTGGGAATGAGAAACGAATCCAGGCCGATCGTTTTGTAGACCTCCGGGCCGGCACGCAGGATCACCGGAATCGCGGATGTGAACGTCCAAAAGCCGATCGTGGCGAATATCTGTCCGAGTCCGGTCTTCGGTTCCGCGCGCCGATAGAGCAGGTTGAACAGTCCGGACCAAATCAAACCGATCAGGACCGCGCCCAGAATCACGCCGGCGATGCCGAAATTCATGTACCAGCCCGTGGCATGATGAATCGTGTAGCCCTGCCCCTCGACGGCGGCCATTCCCGTGACGTAGTCGTCGTAGACGGTTCCCGGACGGTTCGGCCACACGGCGCGAGGCACGAAGGAAAAAAGCAGGCTCGCGAAGCTGGAGCCCCACGTGAGTGGGAGCTGCTTGTGCACGACTCCGTACATTGAGAGATGAGCTGCGATGCTTTCCGTGCTGCGCAACACCTCATCTCGCGCGATACTCCAAATATCGAGCAGACTGGCGTGGTTCGCAGCCGAAAGGACGCCGTCGCGGAGGAGTTTGACGAGAGTGATCACGATGGCCCCGGCCGCTCCCGCGGCGATCATCAAAGCTCTCCTTGGCCGCTGCGCATTCGCCGAGTAGAACAGGACCAGCAGCGCAAAGGCTAGGGCGGCCTCTGTTCGGTTCCCGGTCTTCATGCACAGATAGATCAGTCCGCAGAAGATGGCGAAGTACGGAACCACCATGAGACGATTGCCCCTCCCTGCAAAGTACCGCGGCTCGCGTCCCGATACACTGACGGCGAGCCCCACGCTCACGAGCGTCATGGCGGCGCGGTTCAGCACCTCATAGAAAGTGAAGAGCGACGCGTCTCTGACAGCGGCGTAGCTGGAAACATTGTTGTCCGCACCCTCCGCCAGCGAGTTCCGGATCAGGAGGTACCCAAGCACTCCCGCAGTGCCTGCCATCGCTACGACGCGCCAGTGTGAAATCTCAATCGGCTGGCTCGATCGAATTCTTTCCTTGGGGATTGCGACGCACAGGACCGTCACCTGCACGGCGACGATGAACAGTGAGTATAAGAGCAGCGCCATCATGTAGTCGCTATTCAGGAATACGGGCACGAGCTTGTAGAAGAGATAGGGCGTTTCGTCACTGCTGCCGTCGAGGCTGCGAACGATGCGCCACCCTCCGTAGAGCGTCCAGAAGTACATGAACGCTATTCCGAGAGGAAATGCAAACGTCCGCGTCTTCTGCCACATCAACACCGTCAAGCCGGTGATGACGATCGTGGCGAGCGAGAGGACTAAGTAGAATTCCATTGCCTATTCTTGGAGATAGCGACGCCGCCCGGCCGCACGAAAGGCGGCTCGGAAGCGTTTCAGTCTTTGCCGTAGGTGTAGTAGTAATCCTGTGGCTCTGAGGAACTCAAACCGACGTTGTTGAGCACGACGCCCAGAATGCGGGACCCCACCGAGCGCAGCTGCTCGTACGAATATCGCACCACTTCCCGCGGGCTCTGACCGCCGTGCACGACCAGGAGCGCTCCATCGGTCACCAGCGATAGCAGCACGGCGTCGGTGCAAGCCGCCAGGGCGGGCGAATCGACCAGGATGTAGTTGAACTTCTTCTCAAGAAGTTCGAGCAAATGACCGAGCCTCTCCGATCCCAGCAGCTCGGCGGGATTCGGCGGTTCCTTCCCTGCTGCGATCAGATAGACGCCGCTTTCGTCGTGATGCTGGACCAAATTCAGAACGGCCTCTTCGTCGCTGGGCTCGCTCAATAGATTTCTCAACCCTGCAGTGTTCTTCAGCGAGAACAGGGTGTGCTGTCTCGGCCGGCGCAGATCGCCGTCGATTACCAGGACCTTGGCGCCGGTCTTTGCCAGGCTGCACGCGAGGTTCCCGACGATCGTGCTCTTCCCTTCGCCCATGGTGCTCGAAGTGATCAGAATCTTGCGCGGCGGCCGCCCCCCGCTTGCGAGCAGCACGGAAGTTCGCAAGCGCCGATAAGCTTCGATCAGGTACGGCGGCGCGTTCTGGTCGAGGAACATCAGCGAGTGGCGATCGCCACCGCCGTTGAGGTTCAAACCTGCGGTGCGGGGTAGCAATCGCGGCAGGCGTGAACCGGAAACGGACGGAATCACCGCCAGGCAGGATACCTGCAGAACGCTTCGCACATCCTTGCTGGATCGCAGCGTGTCGTCCAGGTGCTCGAGGAAGACGGCAGCTCCGATAGCCAGAGTCGACGACAACAGGAACGCAAGGCTGATCCAGAGCAACCGCCATGGACCATCCGGATTAACTTTGTCCGGTACGACGGCGTAGTCCACCACGCTGATGTTGTCTGCGGTTCCCGCTGCGGCCACGTCATTCTCGCCCAGCCGCTGCAACAGGCCGTTCAACAGAGTCTTGTTCGTTTCGATTCCCTGCTCAATTAGCCGGTAGTTGACGGCTGCTTCGTTTTGCGAGACCGTGCTCTTCTTCTGCTCTTCAAAGGCTTCCCGTACTGCCCGCTCGTGACCCAGAGCCTGTTGATACTTCGTTTCCAGGTTCGTCAGCACTGTTTTGATCGCGCGCTGACGAATTGATTCGACTTCGGATTCCAGCGCGGCAATTTCCTGGTCCACCTCCTGCACTTCGGGATACTTTTCGGTCGCGGTCACCAGCAGCTGGGCGCGCTTCTGTTGAAGGTCCGGCAGCTTCGCTTCGGCGTCGGAAATCTGCTTGGCGCTGTCGTACGCAAGTGCGACCGCGGCTCCCGGCTGAGTCGCAGCGATGTAGTTTGCCTCAGCGATCTTGCGGTCGTTCTCCGCCTCTACCAACTGGCGGTTCAAACTGACCAGGCGGTCAAGCGTCGTGTTCTGGCCCGGATCCAGCGAAAGAATCTCGTGATTCTTGGAATAGGTCAGAAGACTTTCCTGACCAGCGCGGATTTGCTCCTGCAACTCCGTGATCCGCTGCTTCAAGTACTTGCCGGCGCCGCTCTCGTTGTACTCCTGCTTTTCGTGATTCTGCTGAACGAGTTCGTCCGCAATCGCGTTCGCGATCTTCGCGCCCATCTGGGGGTTCTGATAGCGGAACGTGATGTTGACGAGCCGAGTGTCCTTCACCAGCGAGCTGCGCGCCTCTTTGACAGGCTCGACCGAGATCCGTCTCTGCAGGTCATCAACGTAGGGGAATAGGCGCTGCCCGTCCGCGGCCTCCTGGGCCGTTTCCGAGGAATCAGGGACCGAATTCGAAGGCGTCTTGCTCACGACGAGGCCCAGCTGGCTGTCCGTCTTCCCCAAGTAGAACAGGCGCACCATCATGCGCAGCAGACGCCCGCCGTGGCGCATATGGCGCTCGAAAATCTTGTCGTGGTCTAGGTCGAGGTCCGTGATCACTCGTCGAAGCAACGTGGGACTGGTGATGATCTGTATCTGTGTGTTGAAGTATGCCGGATCGTTATCCACAACGACGCTGTAGTTCCGGCCGTCGCCTGCCGCCGGATTGGTGCTCGTAACGTTGATCTCTACCTGCGCCGTCGAGTCGTAGTAGTCGGGCATCCGCACCATCAGATAACCGACGCCGAGCGTAATCACCAGGACGATGGCCGAGACGACCCAAATGTGATTCTGGACGACGCGCCAGTAATCGCGGAGCGTCATGTATTCCACCGCCGGTCCGCTTCCAGACGACGCCCAGACGGATGGCATCGCGAGATCCGTCGTCAGGGCTTTTTGCCCCGCTACTTCAATTGAACGCAATTCAGACGATCGTTCCATGGCGTCACTTTATGTAGATTAGCGGGTAGTAGATCGTCGCCGCGGACGCAAAAGACGTGAAGACTGCCTTGAGAATCGCCTTCGTCGTCGAGAACGGCACTTCTACGATATCGCCCGGCTGCAGGGTGAGGTCTTCTTTCATCTGCGTGTTGACCGTCTTGAGGTCGAGCACGATCTCGCGCGTTCCGCCCGTCGAGGTCGCGCGGATCAAACGGATCTTGCCCTGCGAATTCGGCAGCGTCCCTCCCGCGATCGCAATGGCGCGGGATATCGTCACAGGGTCGTTCAACGCCACCGGCGTCGGCTTGTAGACATTTCCGACTACGTAGGCCTGATTGCCCTCTGGAACGTTGATGAAATCGCCCGGATGAACGAAGGGATTGTCGCCAACCCCCTTCACCATGTCGTTGTAGTTCACGAGCTCGGCTTCCCGGCTCGGCGAAGATTTCCCGGCCGGGTCTTCGCACAACAGCGCGGATTCGTCGTGAAGGATCTGAATGTTCGGGCCGGCCGCCGGCGTCGGTCCGCCTGCGATCATCAGCAGTTCCCGCAAGCGAACTTGCCGCTCCAACTGAAACGCGCCTGGCTTCTGAACTGCTCCATTCACCTCGACCGGCTCAGAGCTGAAATCTTTCACGAATACGTCGATCTGCGGATCTTTCAGGTACACCGAGTATTGCTGCGCCAGTACGTCAGCCAGTTCATTCTCCGCGAGACATGCGGCTTTCACTTCGCTGATCAGCGGCAGCCGGATCATACCCATCGCATCAACACGTATTTCATCCCGTGAAAGATTTGGCCGGTCGAAGACGTGAATCGCCAGCACATCGCCGGGACCGATGTGATAGCGCGGATCCTGCCTGGGTGCAGTGGCGGGCGAATGCTTCAAATCCGGTTCCGCAGTCGGAGCGGTCTGATCGGCGGCTGGCATGCGAGAACCATTGTCAGGCCGAGTATCCGTGACGACCGGAATCGCGCCTGCGCTAGGCGTCGCCCGGCTGTCTGCCGGCTGTGCGCCTTGCGACTGGACCACTGGACCCGGCGCAGCGGTGGGATCCTGCGACGGAGCCGCGCCCTCTTGCGCGTGAACGCTCGTCATCGCGAGCAACGCAAACACGAGCACTCGAGCAATTACAGTAAGGGCGGCAAATCCGCAGTCGCGCGCGCAGATGTTCACAGTTCTCCTAGCCATGAGCAAGTAAGTTGCTTCCTCAAGTGGGACGCTATGATTTGTGTCGTTAACAGGTCGATGCGTTGAGTGACAGGACCAGCGGCAGGTGCGCCGGCACTCGTCTCACGGCCCCAACGGGTTCCAAATCCGCCGCGTCGACATCCAGGACGAACGAAGAGGAAATCATCTGCAGCGTGACGACAATCCCTTGCAGCCCCTTCCGTCGCAATACGAAACCCTCGACACCTTCGAAGCATCCCGACGTCACGCGCACTCTCGTGCCCCTCGTCAGGAAACGGTAAGGCTCGGCCCGGACCTTCAGCTCGCGTGCGTCCATGAGGACTTGAACTTCTCGATCCGGCAGCGGCGTCGGCCGCTGAGAAGTTCCAACTACCTTAGCGACGCCTGGAACCTGCAATACACGCGAGTAATTCTGCGGTTCCAGCCTCACAAACACGTAACTCGGAAAAAGCGGAAGCTGCAAAGTGACCTTGCGATCCTTCCATCGGTGCAAGGCGCTGTACATCGGCAGGAAACACTCGATGCCCCTGGAACTCAGCTGTTCAGCGACCCGCTTTTCGTGACGCGCGAACGTGTATGCCGCGTACCAAGAGGAGCCTTCGACGTGTGCATCAGCTGGTCTGAAGAGCAAGGTTCGTGTTCTCCTTTGGAGACACCTACGGCTCCCTCACTTACAGGCGCGAGCACAGGCTAAGCTGCTCGAATGCAACTACTTAGCTTGTGGTGATTGCAGTTCCATGCTCGGCAAGCGACCCATGGTCTTGTTGTTGAGCACCATCATTGCCGAGCCGCGAGCACCCTCACGCTCGCCGTACACTGGTCAAACCTCTTGTCAGGCAAGCAATTATGATTCCAGCCGTAAGTCCCCTAAATTGTGTAAGTAGACTCGGATTTGCTTCCGCGCCTATCCCCAGTGCGCAAACTTTTTCCGCTGGACGTACCATACCTTCTCCCGGCCGACAACCCCAACAAAATCAATCCCCACGCCGAGATGGTGAGGATTCGGAGCATACCGTTACAGATGATAGGAAGTCCGCGCCCCCGGTGGGCCTAGACAACGAACTTGCTGCAAAGCTGCAAGGCGTTGCACACTCCGGCTCCTGTTCCCGCTGTATCCTATTGATTTGACGAGGTTGGGAGATCGGACCGCAACGTGCACGCGATCACGTAGGGCCCGCAGGTAGCAGTGCGCGCGTTGTGAGGGATGCGCGCCTCGATTCATCGGATCCGGGGGTTCTATCATGCGCTTGATCAAGTTTGCAATGCCGCTCCTTCTCCTCGTGGCTTGCACGGTGTCAGCGAAAGCTGACGAGATCGTCTTCAGCGGCGGTGTTGGTGGAACTTCGGCGCTCGTGTTTTCGACGACCGACCCCGGAACCTTTGCTTTCGCGGTAACTGGCGCGCCTCTCGACGCGCTGTCCATCAACGGCATTGACGTCCCGTTCAGCGGCACACTCACGATCCTCGCTGGCGGAGACACTACGGACAGCAGTGGCGACCTGATCTTCTCAACCGGGGCCTTGCAAGTAACCGGGCCTGGTGGCAACGAGGTCACGGATCAGTTTCTTGGAGCGGAGATGGTGACAGATCCTTCGGGTTGCAGCTTGGGTCCAAGCTGTTCGGAGGAGTTCGTGGCCGTGCTGGATCCGAATTCGGCCTTGTTTGGCGATCTACTGGGTTCCCAAGGGCCCCTGGAAGCTGGAATTGGCGGGGCTCAAGTCGTGCTCCTCATTCCATTTGCCCAGGACGGTGTCATCGGTGCAGCTGGTCCAGTCGTGACTTCGGGTGTGATTCTGCTGACGCCGGAGCCATCCGCGATCGCCCTTTTGGCTCTGGGCCTCCTCGGCGTGGCTTCGATGTTCCTTCTGAGGAAGCCGCACAGCTTCGCGCACTAATCGAGTTCTCTAGCCCGCCAAGGGTTTTCCCACCCCGGATAGCGGTGTGTTCGCTTTGGCGCGAGACAGTCGCAAATCAGACCGTCTTGTCCTTCGAGTAGCACACCGACCGCAAGTTACATTCGATGCACTTCGGCTTTCGCGCCCGGCAGACGCGCCGCCCGTGCCAGATCAGTTGGTGAGAGAAAAGAATCCAGCGGTCGCGAGGAATCACTTGCATCAGATCCTGTTCGATCTTCTTCGGGTCAGTATTCTTCGTCAGGTCAAGCCGTTCGGATAGGCGCGTCACATGGGTGTCGACGACCACGCCCGATGCGATTCCGAACGCCGTTCCCAGCACCACGTTCGCCGTCTTTCGCGCAACCCCGGGTAGCGTCAGCAACTCTTCCATGGTCTTTGGGACTTCACCGCGAAAGTTCTCAACAATCTTCTTGCTCGCTCCCATGATGGACTTCGTCTTGTTGCGGAAAAAACCGGTGGGGCGAATGTCCTGCTGCAGCTCCGCTGGGTTCGCGTACGCGAAGGTTTTGGCGTTGGGGTATTTCTTGAAGAGCGTCGCGGTGACGATGTTCACGCGCTCGTCCGTACACTGCGCCGAAAGAATCGTCGCGATTAGAAGCTGAAACGCGTTCTCGTGTTTCAGCTCGCAGGTTGCCCCAGGATACGCCTCGTCAAGGCCCTGTAGGATCGCTCGAACGCGTGACGGATCTGTTCCACGGCCGGCCGGCGTCTTCGCCGGGGCCGACTTCGAGCCGCGAACGCCGGCGCGTTTGCGCAATGCTCGAGTGCTTTTTCCAGCAGGCATGAACCGAAAACTATAGCACAGGCAGGCTAGGGCTCGACGCGGACGCCCTTCCAGAAAGCGATGTGATCTTTAATCTGCGCCGCGGCCACCTTCGGGTTCGCGTAAAACCAGGCGGCGTCGGTGTTGCGTTGACCGTTGACCTCGATGTCGTAGTAGCTCGCCGTGCCTTTCCACGCGCAGATCGTGTGAGTCTCGCTTGGCCGCAAGTAATCGGTTCGCACGGAGCTCTTCGGAAAGTAGTGATTGCCTTCCACCACGACGGTGCGGTCGCTCTCCGCTATCACAGCTCCCTTCCAGACCGCCCTCGCCATGTTTCTCCTCGATTCGGAATCACACCGCGAAGAAGAGGCTTTGAGCAAGTGGCCACTCATGGTCGAGCCATTGCCCGGCGCACCGGTAGCCTGCACGCTCACCCATTCTTGCCACTTGACCCGGCTCGTACTTGTGCGAGCTCTCGGTCCAGATCGTTTCGCCTTCGCGCAATCGGAATCGGAAACCCGCCTTGCGAATCGACACACGCTGCCAAACCGTCGATCGCAGGTGCATCTCGATACGCTGCTCGGATTCGTCATAGCGCACCACGTGTTCGAACCGCTTCAAATCGAAATCGCCGTCGAGCTCGCGATTGATCCGGGCGAGCAGGTTCTTGTTAAAAGCCGCCGTCACGCCGGCGGGATCGTCGTAGGCAAGCATCAACGTCGGCACCGGCTTCACAAGATCGGCCGCCAGCAACAGAGCGTCGCCTTCCCGCAAGATCGCGCGCACATCGCGCAGGAATTGCTCGCCGGCCGGCCGGTCGAAGTTTCCGATCGTGCTGCCGAGGAAAAGTACGAGCAGCCTTTCGTCGCTGCGCCGCCGCGCCGTCACTTCCTGCAGCCCTTCGAGATACGCCCTCTCGAATCCGACGATGCTGACCATGTCGATCTGGCTAAGTTCCTGATGACAACGAAACAAAGCGCTGCCGGAAATGTCGATCGGGTAGTAGTTCACGCGCTGCCGCCGTGCCAGCGCTTCAAGCAGCCATCTGGTCTGCTGTCCGCTGCCGCTCCCCAGCTCGGCCACCATCACCGGGCCCGGCACGCGGGCCATGATTTCGCCGGAGTAACGCTGGAGCATGCGCATTCCCGCGCGGCTCAGACCGTACTCCGGCAGAGTACAGATGGCCTCGAAAAGCGCCGAGCCGACTTCATCGTAAAAGTACTTGGACGGCAGTTCTTTCTGCCCCGGATGGCTCAATCCGAGTACAACATCGGAGGAGAACTCCGAAAACACCTGTGCCGCGGGGATCGAGGCTGCCATTCGCGGAGCGGTCGCCATGGGTTATTCCTCCACGCAGCGGAAAGTGGCGTACACATACGGATAATGAGCCTGGAACCAATTGCGGAAGGGCCGCCGCAGCATGCACGCGTCCGTCTGCGGCGACCCACCCTTCATCACAAAGTGCTTGCCATCGAAAAAGTTCGCCGAGTATCCGGGATAGAACGAGAACGCCTTGAATCCGGGCAGCGGGCCGAACGGGGCGGACGTCCACTCCCAGCCGTTGCCAAGCAGATCGAACACGCCGAATGCGCTGCCGCCCGCGGGATGAGCGCTCACGGGAGTCGCATCCCACGATGCGAAATGAAAGTTGCCTCGAGTCGTGTCCGGGGGAGCGTCGCCCCAAGGGTATTCACGCTCGACTCCGCCCGGTGTGCCATACGCGGCGCGATGCCATTGCGCCTCGCTCGGCAGCTTCTTCCCCGCCCAGCGGGCATAGGCCGAAGCCTCCGCGTGGCTCACGTACACGGGCCAGGCCATCGGCAACGGGATTCTTCCGAACATCGCCCGGTAGTCCCACCGCTCATTCATGGCGGCGCTCACCTGGCCTGGCGATCGAAGCCAGAAGTGCGGATGCTCCAGCTTGGAGCTCGATTTCCAATCCCAATCCTCCGGACTCCAGTAGCGCGGTTCGTCATACCCCCCCGCGCGCACGAAGTTCAGATATTCGCCATTGGTCACCGGAAATACATCGATCGAGAAGGCGGGCACTTCAATTTTCAGAGTTTCGAATTCGTTGTCCCAGCCGAACGCGCTACCGCGGGCTTGCCCCAGTGTCGCGACTCCGCCAGGAATCGCAACGATATCTTGCGTCGGCGTCGGTGTCAGGTCCGGAATCGGGGCGGGATGCGCGATCTTGCGGTCGACCGGCAGATTGTGGAGCAGGTAGGCGAGAGTCTCCGCGTGCATCAAACGGTGTTCGATCGCCACGTGCAAGAGTGTCCCATCAGCCATCTCCGCGCTCGCGGAACGTATGGCCGCGGAACTAGTCAGCGCGTCGTCGAGCGCATTTCGAACTCGCGTGTTGTACTCCTCGACTCGAGCGATCGCGGGCCAGTCCGCCGGCGTGTCCGTCGGCAGGCCGCCCTCCACCGGATCGATGCCAAACGCGAAGAGTCTGTCGAGGCTCTCGTCATGCGGCGTAAGCCCCAGCGGCGCGCTGAGCAGGTTCCAATCGAAGGCCTCCAAGTGCCCTAGGTAAAAGATCAGTCGATGGCGCTCCGGAATCGGGCGATCGTAAAAGGAATTGGGAGGTAGAAGCGAAAACAGGGCATCCGTACGCTCCCGAGCCTCGTTCATGCGAGCAAGAAGTTCAGGGTGAAGCTGGGGCGCAACGCGGTAGGTCGCCATGGATTACCTCCGCCGGGGGTGTCTTTTGTACTCCCGCCCCAAGCGTATGGGCAAGCAATTTTCTCGCCCGAAATTAGATGCAGGCGTTGCTAGGAAGGAGCGGGGACTTTCACCGGGCGCAGGAGTTCGGCGATCTTGCGAAATGCTCTACCGCGATGGCTCACGCGATTCTTCTCTTGGGAAGGGAGTTCGGCGTAAGTACACCCTTTTTCAGGCACATAGAAGATGGGATCATAGCCAAAGCCATTCAGTCCGCTCGGCGCTTTGGCAATGACGCCGTCGGCACGGTCCGAGGCGATCACCAGGGCGCGACCTTCGTGTGCGACAGCGATCACGCATACGAAGTGCGCGCGGCGCTGCTCCCCCTCTTCTCCTTCCATTTCGTGCAGCAGCTTCTCCACGCGGTCGCTGTCCGTCGCGCTCGGCCCCGCGTAGCGTGCGGATTGCACTCCCGGCGCACCGCCTAGCCCGGGAACCACAAGACCTGAATCATCTGCGAGCACGGGCTCCTTCGTGAATCGGCTGTAGTGCAAAGCCTTTCCGGCGGCATTTTCCGCGAACGTCGGCGCCGATTCTTCAAATCGCGGAAGCTCGCTGAATTGGGCCATGAGTGAAATCTCGAGACCCGTGCCCGTCGCAAGCTCCTGGTACTCGCCCAGCTTGCCGGGATTTGAAGATGCGAGAAGGATTCTCACCGATCGCGAAGGAGCTCCGACTGAACTAACGAGCTTGGCTGCGAGATTTGATCTGCACGAACTCGCGCTGGATTCGAGCGATGTGCTGGATGCCTCGGGCCGCAAGTTCCAGCAATTGTTCCAGCTCGCGGGAGGTGTAGGGACGAGCCTCGGCGCTCGCCTGCACCTCGACAAACTGGCCGCCGCCCGTCATCACCACGTTCATATCCACCTGTGCGCGCGAGTCTTCGTCGTAGGCGAGATCGAGCAGGAGTTCGTCGTCCACGATCCCGACGCTCGTGGCCGCCACGGAATCGATGATCGGCAGAGTGCGCAACACGCCCGCCGCCACCATCCGTTCGAGCGCCAGAGCGAGAGCCACAAACGCGCCGGTAACGGATGCAGTCCGCGTGCCGCCGTCGGCCTCGATCACGTCGCAATCGAGCCACACGGTACGCTCGCCCAGCGCCTTCAGATCCGTCGCCGCGCGCAGCGTGCGCCCAATCATGCGCTGGATCTCGAGCGTGCGCCCGGACTGGCGCCCGCGCACTGACTCGCGCGGTGTGCGCTCTTCGGTCGACCGCGGCAGCATGCCGTATTCGCCGGTCACCCAGCCTTTTCCGGTGCCCTTCAGAAACGTGGGGACCCCGTCATCCACGGTCGCCGTTGCGATCACGCGGGTGCGTCCCAGCTCGATCAATACGCTTCCTTCCGCGCTGCGGATAAAATCCGGCGTGATTCTGAGCGGCCGCAAGTCGCTCGCCGCGCGTCCGTCTGATCTCAAGGAATTTCCCCCTGATTCCGCATGATTCGGCGTCGCACAAGTTTGACGACTGCCGCGAGAAGTGTCAACTCGGCCCGCTCCGGTCCTAGTGGGCGGGACTCGGGGCCGGAGGCGCTGGTGAAACCGTCCGCACGGGCGCTGGCGCGGCGACGCTGTTCAAATCGAAAAAGCCGGTGAGATCGACATTGCCGGCCAGCGTCTCCACTTCTTGCCCGTGAATCAGAATTTTCAGGCGGCGCAGGCCGGCCACATTGCTCTCCAGCGTCCGCGCGATGGAGTTCACAGCCGTCTCTTCGCTCAGAATTCCGGAAGGCATCTCCGACGAAATCGCGTCGGAAAAATTCGCGATAGCCGTGCCGTCAGGAAGAATGTAGAAGCCGGACAGCGTCGCATCCGCCGGAAGAGTTCTTTGTCCCGCCGTCGGAGGATTCGAGATCAGCGCCTGCAGCAATTGCCGCGCGCGCTCCACCGGATCGGCGGATAGCGGCATCTCCACTTCGACAGCGGCCACCCGATCGGCGCCGGCCGCCCAGAAGATTTTCGCCTTGGCCACCACGTCCGTGGGCGTCGAGATCGGCGGCGCCAGCACGGCATGCCGCGCCTGCTCCTCCGCTGCGCGCGATTCGGCCAATCGCTGCATACGCCGGTGGAGACTGCGAAAGCTGATCAGCCCCACCACAACCGCGAGAGCAAGAACTCCGAGAATGATTTTCAAATTCCGCGGCATCACCGGCCTCCCGTCGAGACCGCCTGGCGAAGCTCGGCAATCCCGTGGCCGATCGCAGCGGAAAGAGGTCCCTCGGCCGCGTTCAGCGAGTCTGGCGTTGAACCGGAAACGCTCGAAAGCTCGACTGCCACGGCCGGTCCCGTCACGGCGCGAAGCGCGCGAACCGGAGCGGCAACCGAGGCGGTCGGCGAACCCGAAAAACTTTGCGCGAGATCGGCCTGAATCAAATCGGCCAGACGGTGGCTCACGTCGATGTATGGTCTCTGCGCATCCTCCCACGCGGTCAGACCGTTTGTTGGAGGCGTGATCGCCTTCGTGCCCGGGGCAGCCGCGGGGGGCGGCACAGGAACCGGGGCGCCGATCTGATCAAAATAAGTGTGGACGCTGCCGGACGTTCCCGTCGAAGAAACATGCAGGCTCACGAAAATCGCGTCGTGATATGCGTCGGCAATCGCGGCGCGCTCGTCGTACGAAGGATTCGAATCGTCGTTGCGCGTCATCAGCACGCGATAGCCTTGCTTCGCAAGCTGCTCGCGAACCGCCCGGGCAATCTGCAGAACGATGTCCTTTTCGGCGACGCCGTTTTCTCCCCGCGCGCCGGTGTCCGTGCCTCCATGTGCTGGGTCGAGCACGATTACGAGGCCGGACGGCGCCGTCGGCGCGGGAGGAGCGGGCTCCTGTTGCGGAGCCGGCTGGGGCTCGCTTTGCTGCGCCAAGGACCGAGAAGGTCGCACAACGGAGATCAGGCAGCACGCAGCAGCGACGAGGAAGAGAGCCGGGCAGAGAACGAAATTTCGCACGGCGCAAAGAATATCAGAAATGCCGCGGCGCGAAGGGACGGGAAACGCGGACAGGTTACGCCTCAGCATCAATCAACCGGAGTGACATCGAAAAGGTGCGCGTCGAACCCTTCTCTGCGTACGAACAGTCCCGGGCTGCGCAACTCGTCCCTCGCGCGGACATACCGCACTTCGTGCAGTTCGTCGTAGAAAGCGTACTCCTTTGCCGGAAGTGGCCGGTCTCCGAAATGAACGCGTCCTTGAGACGCATCGCCAGCCAGGTTCGCGGCAATCAGCTTCCACGAATTCCCCCATCTCCACTCGTACACGATGAGGCTTCCAGACGTCCCGTCGCCCTCCGGCGTCACGGGCAGCAAGCTCCACGTGCCTTTGTGAAAGACTTCTCCCTGCGCAACTCGCAGAATCGTATCGAAGAATGCCGCACTTACTGGATCGATCGGCTCGTCCGCTCCCATCCGCAATGTGATCGGAAGATGCACCTTGCAGCCTTCCAGTTCACCCTGGTGGTAGAAACGCATGCCCGGCAGCGTTCCCATGATCGTGCCAACGGAGTTGAGACGCTCCGGATGGAAGACCGACGCGCAGCGGCCCTCGTCGTGATTTTCGAGGAAACGCGCGAGACGACTTTGATAATCTCCGCTCTCGTTCAATCTCGCGTGTGCTCCATTCGCGTCTTTGTCGCGCACCGAGTCGTACAATCCCTTGTCGTAGACGAACGAGAAACCAAGATTGAGCAACTGCTGCTCCGTTCCCCAGTAGGCCTCCGCCAGCAGAATCAGATTCGGCACAGCCGCGCGCGCCACGGCCCAGAACTCGTTGCTTCGCGGCGCGGTGCCGCGCAGCAAGCGGCTCCATACCCTCTCGAACACCTCGTTCAAGTGCAGCATGGCCATGTCGCAGCGCAAGCCGTCGCAATGGTCCGCAATCCTGCGCAGATCGTCGATCTGCGCGGCGCGCATTTCAGGCGAAAAATGATTCAGTTGCGCCACGTCTCTCCATGGCGGAAAGTACGGATCTCGACCGAACGCCAGGAACCGCGTGCCGCTGGGCGTGGCGATCTCGTAGAAGCTCAAGGGATCTTGCTTGAAATCCTCATCCGTTCCCTGCACGTAGAACTCGGGGTGTTCGCGAGTCCATGGATGGTCGAGCGCCGTGTGATTCCCCACGAAATCGAGAAACAGGACCATGCCCCGCGCATGAAGTTTCTCGCGAATCGCGTCAAGCGAATCGAACGTGCCGATCCTAGGGTCGGGCGCGTAGGCCGCCACCGAATACGGCGAGCCGATGACGTCGCCGGGCTTCCATCCAGGGAGCGAAAGATCGTATTGCGCGACATTGTCCGGCGCCGCGAGTGCGATGCGCCGCGCCTCGGGGCTGCGCTGCCACACGCCCATCAGCCAGACGATGTCGAATCCGCGCTCGGCCAGCGCGTCCCACTCAGAATCGGGGACATCAATGAGTCTGATCAATTTGCCGGCATCCGCCGAGAGCCTCTCAAGCCAGGCCCACGTGTTGATTTCATAAAGGTGCGGATGCGGCCGCAGGGGGAAAGGCTTCGATAGTTGGCTTGCCGGAGACATTACCGTCAGGCTAGCACGCCCCGCGGAGCCTCAGAAGAATCAAACGGTTCGCGCTTTCGTAAGCGCGCATAGAACTCCCCGAACGGTCAACTACTGTGACGCTTGATTAGCGCAGCCGGGCTTCGCAAACGTAAGAGTGACTTCTTTCGTGTCCGGATCCGAGCCTTGGACGTCTACCGGCGGCGCATCGATCCGTGACGGAGGCGCGCAGGGAGTCTTGCCTCGACCCGCGACCGTGCGTTGCGGGTTCAGGTCTTCCCACGCGGAGATCGTATAGCTCGACGAATCAAGAAGCGTGAATTCATAGACGCCGTCCGCAATCCTTTGCGCGGCGGGATTGTCGCCTTCATTGGCCTTAGCCATCACGGTGACTTTGCCCAAAGGCCTTGCCCCATCCCATTTCACGTTCACGCGAACGGCGTGGTTCGGATAGGCTTCCTTCACGTGAAGGTTCACGTTCATTAACTGCTGCCCGTCCTTCAGTCTGATGGGCTTCGCGTCGCTCAGGTCTCCCACTCCGGGATAGAACGTGCGCCGAAACGGAGTATTCGGGTCCATCCGATCGGTTCGATTGAAAACAAGTATGTAGTCTCCGGGACCCACGTGATCGAAATCGAATACTCCGGTCGCTCCCTGAAATCCCCATAGACCAGGACGCGAGTCGGCATAGCTGCCTTCGCGGTACAGCTCGACTGACGCGAGCGGAATCGGCTTTCCCGCCAGCCCTATGACGCTGCCGCGAATGTGCCCGGTCGGCAGCGCGTTGACGTCGTACTCGTAACACGCGCCGTTGGGAATCTTGAACGGTGAAAGGCCGCCTGCGCCCGGTTTCTGCGTCAGCTCCGTTCGCGGCGGAAGATTCGCGGTGAAAACATATTCGCCGTCGTGCACGTCGTAGAACGTAAACACGCCGTCGGCGTTCGTGTTGGTCTGAAACCGGTCGTAGCGCGAGCGCAGTTTCAGCGAAATGTTGGGAAGCGGCTCGGCGGGATCGTCCGGCGGCGCCAAGAATGGCGGATCGGCGCGGCGAAGAATCCCGAAGACTGACGCCACGCGCTGGCCCCTGCGCATCGCGCGAAGCTGCGGCAAAAGTGCTTGCGCCTCGCTCACCGGCCGCGTGCCGCTGCAAATCGTGGCAAAGAGGCGGCCCTCTGTCCCCTGGTGCGTGTAGACCACATACTGTTCGTTGGCCTTGAAGCGATAGCCGCAATCGCCGTCCTCTCCGCCCGAGAAAATATCGACAGCCGATACGCCGTCGGCGATTCCTGCCGATGCAAAACGCTCGTCGATGTGAAAACGATACCGCGTCAGCCGGGCCGCAATGATGTCCACGGCCGGTGCGGACGAATCCGCCGCATGCGGCGCCGCATATGCGATGTCTTCAACGGCCGTAACCGTCCCAAGGAATACGACATCGTCTTTCTGCAGGCCGGGACACTTCCCAGGAGCTTCTTGCGAGCAGGTGCAGGCCTCGGCGGCGTTGACGATGAGAAAGAGTAGTGTTGTGGCGATCGCGAGAGGGCGCCAGACCATCGCTCCTATCCTACCCGCTTTCCGCGCAATGTAAAACCGCCGCAGCGCCGTGTATTTTCGCCTTTCGTGCTACACTTTTTCAGGGAACGCGCGTTCCCGCTCACACATTCAACTGGAAACGAGTTTCGAAGATTCTCGCAGCCGTTCAATACACCATCCTGTTTCTCGCTTCCGTCCCTTTCATCTACTACGTGCTGGTTCTCTACAGCACCGTACGGTTCTTCCGCGCAGCCCAGCGTGAGGAACGCGCTGAAGCCGATTTCACGCCTCCCGTCAGTTGCCTGAAACCGATCAAGGGTCTCGATCCCGACGCCTACGAAAACTACGCCAGCTTCTGCCGCCAGGACTATCCCGAATACGAAATCGTCTTCTGCGTCGATCCGGACGATCCCGCGCTGCCGGTAATCCACCAGCTCCAGCACGACTTTCCCGAGCGCCGGATTCGCGTGCTGCTCGGGTCCGGCCGGAACGGGATCAACGACAAAGTAGCCCGCCTCGTTCGCCTGACGAACGAGGCAAAGCACGATCTCTTCATCATTACCGATGGAGACGTGCGGGTTCGGCCCGACTATTTGCGCCATGTCGTCGCTCCCTTTCGCGATCCGCAGGTTGGGGCTGCGACCTGCCTTTACGTTGCGACGAAGGAAACGACCCTCGTGCAGCAGCTGCAGTCGATCGGGATGATCTCGGACTTCTTCGCAAGCGTCATGGTCGCCTGGAAGCTGGACGGCGTGAAGTTCACCTTCGGTCAGACCATCGCCACCCGCCGCAAGTGCGTCGAAGGCTATGGCGGCTATCAGGTAATCGAGGACCGCCCTGCGGACGACGTATATGCGGGCCGGCTCGTCGCTGAACAAGGCTACGAAGTGAAACTGCTGCCCTACGTCGTGCAATCAGTCGCCGATTTTCATTCGTTCGGCGGGCTCGTTCACAAGCGGACGCGCTGGTCCACCGTGCAGCGGATGATGCGTCCATGGGGACACCTCGGCCTGGTTTTCACGTGGGGATTGCCGTGGGCGCTCGTTGCGCTGGCGGTGCGCCCGACGTCAACCGTCGCGGTTGCTTTCTTGGGAGGTTACGCCATTGCCCGCATCGCGATCACTTCGTTGATCGGCGCGTGGGGAATGAAGCAGCATGGCCTGTGGAAGAAGATGCCGCTCATTCCGGTGTGGGACGCGATGGCGTTCGGCATCTGGCTCGCCAGCTTCGGACGAAAGACGATTCGCTGGCGCGGTGTGGACTACGCGCTGCGTGACGGCAAGTTCGTGAACGCAACCCCTGCGGCGCAACAGACGACCGCCTCGCAATGAAGCCTTCCGTCGGGGACCGGCTCGAGGTTGTTGTAGAATAGGTTGCGGATCGAAAAAGGGCGCTGCGCGAGCCGTTGGGCTATGAAAGGATGGCGGGACAGATGCTCTCTGAGGCCTCCTATTTGTCGCGCGTGTGGCTGGGCACGAAAGTGTCGCCCAGACTGCTGCCCTCCGTCGCGAAGCCGCTCTCCGCGCACCTGAAGCTGACCGAAAACTGCCAGGCGAAGTGCATCAGTTGCGACTACTGGAAGACGCGCTGGCACGACGCCCTCGATACCGAGCGCGCCGTGAATGTCATCAACCAGGTCGGCGATTGCGGCATCCACTCGCTGCGGCTGACAGGCGGCGAGCCCCTGCTGCGACGCGATCTCTTCGAGATTCTGGACAAAGCGAACACCGCTCCGTTCAAAAGCATCGTCATCCAGACGAATGGCTTGCTCATCAAGAAGCTCCACAAGGAAATTAACGCCTCCCCGATCACGAAAGTCGCCGTCTCCATCGACGGATTGAAGGAAACCAACGACCAGATCCGCGGGATTCGCGGCTACTTCGATCTCGGGATGGAAGGAATTCGGCTGCTGCGGAACAAGCGCGTGGCGATTTCAGTCACGCTGAATCGGCTTTCGAGCTCGGAACTGGAAACGCTCGCCGAGGTCGCTCGCAGCCTGGGCGCTCAGATAGAGTTCAACATCCTAAGTCGCAGCCTCTACTTCCTGAATGGCGCCGATATGGATCACATGTGGCCGGAGCAACGCGACGTGGCCATCATCGAAAGGTTTCTCAAGGACACGCTCAAGCGGCCCGCCTATGAAGTGGACTACATCCGCCGGTACTACAGCCACGAGGAGCCCGCGGAACCTCCCTGCGTTCTCGGCTTCACGCAAGTCTTCATCCTGTCGAACGGCGACGTCCTCACCGGATGCTACCCCCTGAAGCCGGTCGGCAATATTCTGCGCGAGCGCCTGGAAGCGATCCTCGCTTCCGAAGCGTACATGCAGCAGGCTGCGGCCATGGTCCGCCGCGAATGTCCGGGCTGCACCTGCGGAGTGGAAACCTCGCTGGCGATGAAACACGGCGCTTCGAGCGGCCTCTTTCAACTTCGCCGTCTCGGTTCGAGGCCAGGCGGACAACCCCAGGTTCCCGCCGTCGGGACCGCTCAGGCGGAAAATACCTCCGGAACCTGACTCGCGCGGCGTTTTCGCTAGCTCGGCGAGCCGAATCGCAATCGTCGAGCCATGGATTCCCGCGCCCGCAACAGCGACCTTCGCGCCGCTCATTGCGTTCCGAGAAGTCAGGCTCGCCCGGGAGCCACTGTCGCGCTGCGGAGTGACTGCTGCCGTTCGTTCCTTGCGTTGCGCCAGTTCACCTGCGGCATGAAGAGCGACGTATCGATTCTGTCCCGGTATTCAATCGCGATGTTCATCAGCGAATCGAGAAGCGATTCCGAAAGGTGGTGCGGCTGAAGGCCGAGATCGATCAACTGCGAATGCTTGGCGTTGTAATAATGCGCCTCGGCCTCGACGCGCGGATCGGGAATGTGCTCGATTTCCACTTTCACGCCCATTTTCTTGCCGGCGGCCTGCACCTTATGAGCAAGGTCGAGCACGGAGAATTGTTCGGTGAACTGGTTGAAGACGCGGAATTCGCCCGGCGCCGCGGGGTGCGCGCACGCGATTTCGATGCAGCGCACCGTGTCGCGAATGTCCAGAAAGCCCCGCGTCTGGCCGCCCTTCCCGTACACCGTCAGCGGATGGCCGACGGCCGCCTGCGCGCAGAAGCGGTTCAGCACCGTGCCGAAAACCTCGTCGTAGTCGAAGCGATTGATCAGCACCTCGTCGAGAGCCGTTTCGTCCGTCACCGTGCCGTAGACAACGCCCTGATTCAGGTCCGTGGCGCGCAGCTTCCAAACTCTGCAGCAAAACATGATGTTGTGGCTGTCATGCACCTTCGAGAGGTGGTAGAACGATCCGGGCTGCTTCGGATACGGCAGAACGTCCTTGCGCCCGTTGTGCTCGATCTCGATGTAGCCCTCTTCAATGTCGATGTTCGGCGTGCCGTATTCGCCCATCGTGCCCAGCTTCACCAGATGACAGTCGGGAGCGAACTCCCTCAGCGCGAACAGGAGATTCAGCGTGCCCACCACGTTGTTCACTTGCGTGAACGAGGCGTGCCTGCGATCGATCATCGAGTACGGCGCGGAACGCTGCTCGGCAAAATGGACAACGGCCTGGGGTTCAAAGTCCTGAATCGTGTCGGAAAGAAAGTCGTAGTCGGTGATGTCGCCGATCATGGACTCGATCGTCCTGCCGGTATGCGCGTGCCACGCGCGAAGGCGTTCGGGGAGCGGCCGGATCGGAGTCAGCGTCTGGGCTCCCAGCTCGAAATCCCATTGACGCCGGATGAAGTTGTCCACGATGGCGACGTGATGGCCCTTTTGCGAGAGATACAGGGCTGTGGCCCAACCGCAGTAGCCATCTCCACCGAGCACGGCAATCTTCATGTTTCCTCCCGGGCGCTTCGCCCGAACTTCCATGCGTCCATTCTGACTTTGGCTGATGGCCGGATGTTTCGAAAAGATTCGGCGAAGTGCCGGGAAAATCCAGCCCGTCGTAAAGTTTTACCCTCAGACCGGAGGCCACGCAAGCGGCAAATTGCCGTTTCGGCGCAATCTGGCACGCCGCATATTCCCTGATGGAACCGATTCGGCCCGCGAATTCCGCAAAAGGAGAAGGCGGCGAGGAATCCGGCTAGCGGCCCGCGCCTGCGGTGCGGGGAGGCTCGCGCCGTCCGAAGCCCGCCGCCCGGCGTCCGCGCAATTCGCGCACGCTGTAGACCGGCTTGTCCTGCGATTCGTAGTAGGTTCTCGTCAACAGCTCGCCGATCAGGCCGATCGCGATGAACTGAATCCCGCCGATGACGAGCGCGGTGCCCATCAGCAGGAGAGGGCCATGACTCGCGATGATGTCCTGGTTTTTCACCAGCTTCTCGACTACGAGCCAGAGATCGATGCTCCCGCCGATCAGCATGCAAGCCAGCCCGGCAAGCCCAAACAGTTGAAGCGGCCTCGTGGAGTAGTCGAGCAGGAACTTGACGCTCACCAGGTCGAGCAGCACGCGAATCGTCCGCGAGATGCCGTAATTCGACTTCCCCGCTTTTCGCGGAATATTCGTGATCGGCACTTCGGCGATCGACGCTCCCGCCCAGCTCGCCAGCGCGGGAATGAACCGGTGCAACTCGCCGTACAGGTTGATTTCCGCAAGAATCTCGCGACGGTACGCCTTGAATGTGGTGCCAAAATCGTGCAGATCCACGCGCGAAAGCTTCGCCATCATGCGATTCGCCGCGCGGCTGGGTATCTGCCGCATCAGCCAGTGGTCGGTGCGCTCCACGCGCCACCCGCTCACGATGTCGTATCCTTCCTGCATTTTTTCGATGAAGCTTGGGATTTCGGCGGGATCGTGTTGCAGGTCGCCATCCATCGAGATGATGATTTCGCCGTTCGCATGATCGAAGCCGGCCTTCAGCGCCGCTGTCTGGCCGAAGTTGCGCCGCAGCCGTACCACGACGACGCGATCGTCGTGCCGCGCGATCTCCGAAAGTTGCGCGAACGTGCCGTCCTTGCTGCCGTCGTCCACGAAGACCATCTCGTAGGGCGCTCCGATCGAGTCCATCACGTCGATGATCTTGACGTACAGCTGCGGCACGTTCTCCTGCTCGTTGTAGAAAGGCACAACGACGGAGTAGGTCACGCGGCTTTCTTGATTCTGCATCACGTTATTCTAGTACATCGCCCAGATGGCGAGAAGGAAAGAAGGCCGGTCAGGGCGCGGATGGTAACGCGTGGTTCGTCACAAGCGCCCGCCCGCCGCAGGACGCGACCATCTGAAACTCGCCGCCGCCCGCCATCGCTTCGTAACGCGGCACGTCCGCCAGGGCCGCGAGCAGATAGCTGCGGCTCGGAGCAAGCCACAGACTCTTGAACTCCGCGCCGTCAATGAAAACCTTGGGCGCCCCCGGGGCGTACGAGCCATACTCCAGATTGACGCGGCGGTCATTCGGTGCCGAGAGCAAGCCCGTGCGGTTCGTATAGAAGAACACCGACGAGAACTCGTAGTAGTGGCCTTCGGAAATCAAGGTGCCGTCCGGCGACTTCAGCAAGGCCTCCGCCAGCGGCCGCGACGCGAGAAACGGATCGAACACAGTCATCGCGACGCGCGCGGCGTGAAAAAACAGCACCATCATCAGACCGGCGGCAAGATACGCTCTCTGCCCGGTCGCCTTGATGCTGCCGATCGCCCCCACAAGAAATGCGATCCCCGCCAGCGCCAGCGGAAGCCGCAGATACGCAAAGGAGGCCATACGGAGATCGAGCATGTGCCCCAGCGAAAGCGAATTGACCTTGGGATCATGCACAAGTGCGGACGAAATATCGCCCGGCGCGGGCAGGCCGCGCACGTGAATCAGAATCGCGATCACGGCGATTGCGGCGCAACCCGCGACCACCGCCAGCACGCGGGTGCCCCACCTCACCCAGTTCCCGCCCATCGCCATTGCGGAACCGAGCAGCAGCGCCAGCGCGGGATATATCGGCATCGAGTAGTACTCCTGCGTCGTCGAGAACGTGAAGAAGATCATCACGAAGCCGATCCACGCCAGCGCCAGCAAGCGCGCGCGGCCCGCCCTATCCGCGGGTTTGAACGAGAGCTTCACGACCGCCGGCAGATAGACACTCCACGGAAAAAGCCACAAAAGGTGAAACAGCCAGAACCACAGCCGCGGCACCGTGTTGTAGTCATGCGGATAGCGCAGATTCAGGAAGCGAAGCACCTGTTCGTTGAAAAAGAAGAACCACAGGAAGCCGTGATACTGGCCCGGTCCGGCATGAATCGTGAAGTCGAAGTACGGCGGGTTCCGAAGCGTCGCAAGCACGTGCCAGGGCGTGGCGATAGCTAACGCGATCAACCCGCCTGTGAAAGGATGGAGCCGTTTCCACGTCCGCGCGGAAAAGAGCTGGCGCGTGAGCAGCAGGTAGATCAATCCGACGGCCACTGGGATTGCCACGGATATCAGGCTCTTCAGCAGCATCCCCGTGCCGAGGCAAACGGCCAGCACGATCGACCATAAGCGCGGGTGCGGCTCGTCTTCTTCGAGCGTGCGCAGCAGCGCCCACATCGCCAGGGCGATCGTCAACGTGAGCATCACGTCCGGAATCAGAATGCGCGTGAAGAGAAAGAGTCCGATGCACGTGGCGATGCACAGACCTGCGTAGAAACCGGCGCGCTTGCCGAACGCCCAGATGCCGAACGCCATCGTCAGCGCCGCGAGCGCGATCGCGCAAAGCGCAATCGGTATCCGCGCGGCCCAGTCGTGCGCGCCAAACACCCGATAGGACGCGGCAATGATCCAGTAGATGAGCGGCGGCTTTTCGACGTAGATCAGTCCGTCGATGCGCGGCGTCACCCAGTCGCCGGACGTAAGCATGTTCCGCGCAATTTGCGCCTGCACGGCGTCCACGTCGTCCATCAGGGACGGCGGCGAAATCACCGTGCCGAAGTATATGCCGGCCGCGAAGAGCAGAACGATTATGTAGAGGTGAGAACGCCTTCCGTCATCCGCTGGTTCGGCGCGAAAGGCGCTGTCGTTTGAATCCGCCATTTCCTCATCCACATGAATAGGATCATCAATCCCCAAAGGTGATAGCCCAGATTGGCGCGCCGTTCGAGGTGGTCCCGCACGCACCCGTCAATCGCAGCTTTGTCGAAGAGGTCGCCGTGCTCCGACGTGCCGTACGCGATCGCATCGAGCATCAATGGCCGCAGCGGACCTCGCAGCCACTCGTGAGAAGGAATATCGAGGCCCGTCTTCGCCTTGCCCAAAACGGAAGCAGGCAGCTTGCCTTTCATCAGCTCCTTGAGCAGCACCTTCTGCCGCGAGCCGCGAACCTTGAAGAACGCCGGCAACGAGTCCATGAACTCCACGATGCGATGATCCAGCAGCGGCGGCCGCACCTCCACGGCGTGGGCCATGCTCATCCGATCCACCTTCATCAAGATGTCGTCGGTCAGATAGTATTTCTGATCGAACCACAGATACGCGTTCAGGTCGTCCGCGCCGCGCAGACGATCGCGCAGCTCTCCCAGGATTCCGCCAAACGCATCCGGCAATGCCGCTCGCACGAGCGGAGCCTTCTGCGTTGGAGAGAATGTACCGTTCCAGTAGACGTGCGCCTGTTCGGGCGGCAGCAGGCATCCTTCCAGGAATCGCTTGAGCTTGTATTCGAAGCTGATCTTCTCATCGGACACGGGCCAGAATCGAAGGCCCGCGAGTGCCAGCCGCGTCAGGAACCCAGGCAACGCGCGAGCCAGATGTGCAAGACGGTTCGCGCGATACGTCAGATAGCCGCCGAAAACTTCGTCGCCGCCCTCCCCGCTCAGCGTCACCGTCACTTTCGTCTTGCTCATCTTCGAAAGGAACCACAGCGGCAGCGCTCCCGCGTCCGCGGTCGGCTCGTCGGAGTAATACGCGAATTCCTCGATTGCCCCGGAAAGATTCTCCGTTGGATTCAGATCGAACTGCTCGTGATCGGTGCCGTACTGCGCGGCGACCTGCTGGATGTACGGCGTCTCGTCGAAGCTGCGTCCGCGAAACGAGATCGAGAGCGTCTTCAGCCGCGAACTGGAAACCTGCGCCGCGTAGTGCAGGATCGTCGACGAATCGATTCCGCCGCTCAGCCACACGCCCAGCGGCACGTCGGAGAGCAGATGCTCGCGCACAGCCTCTCGCAGTAGGTGATCCAGTTCCTCTTTCGCCGCTTCCAGCGCCCGCTCGCGTGGCGGCGCGACCGGGAGCGTCCAATAGGCCTCCGTCCGCGCTTCCCCGTCGCGCCACTCCAGCCAATGTCCTGGTGCCAGCTTTTCGATTCCGTCGACCAGCGTCCACGGCCGCGGAACGTAGTTAAGCGACAAATAGCAGTCGAGACCGGACAGGCTCAGCCGCCGCTCGATTTCCGGATGGATCAGAATCGCCTTCAGCTCGGAGCCGAAATAGATGTCCCCGCCACGCCGCGTGAAGTAAAGCGGCTTGATGCCCATCCGGTCGCGCGCTAGCACCAGCCGCCGCGTCGACTCCGTCCACAGCGCGACGCCAAACATCCCGCGCATCCGCGAAAAGCACGCCGTGTCCCATTCCATGAAAGCGTGCAGGACGGTTTCCGTGTCGGAGCGGGAGTGAAACTTGTGCCCGAGTTTTTCGAGCTCTGCGCGCAGTTCGAGGTGATTGTAGATTTCGCCGTTGAACGCGATGACGGTATCGCCATTGTCCGCGATGATCGGCTGCTTGCCGCCGGTCAGATCGATGATCTTCAGCCGCGCGGTGCCGAGCGAAACAACGTGGGAGGAGAAGACGCCCTGCTGGTCAGGGCCGCGATGAATCAGCGTGTTGACGGCGCTTTCGATGCGCTCCCGGCCGGGCGATCCGTTTCGATGCGTGAAGCCTGCGATTCCGCACAATTCTCGAAGCTCCTCAGTGCAATAAACGCGCGGCTTCTACACTCGTCCCGGCGAATCTATTCATACCGCAGAGATTCCACAGGATGAAGCCGAGCAGCCGTTTTGGCCGGCAGGTATCCGAAAAGCACGCCAGTCCCGCAGGATACTACAAAGGCGGAAAGCACGGAAAGCCACGAGATCGGGATACTGATGCCAGTCGGCACCGGCAGGAATCCGATCAGCGTTTCGATCAGTATGGGTATCGCGACGGCGATGGCGATTCCAGCTACGGCGCCCGCGCCGCTGATCAGAATCGCCTCGATCAGGAATTGATACAGGATTTCCGTCCGCCGCGCGCCGATCGCCATGCGGATGCCGATCTCGCGCGTGCGCTCGGTCACGCTCACCAGCATGATGTTCATGATGCCCACGCCGCTGATCAGCAGCGCCACCATCGCCACCAGCAACAGGACGATCGTCATTGCCAGCGAGATGCGGCGCGACGTCTCCAATATGGAAGATAGGTTCTCGACGTCGTACTCCGCCTGCGGGCGGTGGCGGCTCTTCAGAATCTCGGCCACCTGTTGCGTCACCGCCGTGACGTCCTCCGGCGTTGCCGCTTGTGCATAAAGCGTGACGATGAACGCACTGCCCGTGTAGTACTGAACCACCGGCAACGGCACGAGAACGGAGTCCGTCCGTATCTCGGATTGGCCAAACGTGCCGATGCGCTCCGCAAAAACGCCGATGACGGCGAACGTCAGCTCACCCACATGGATGCTCTGGCCGACCGCGTCCTCGCCCGGAAACGCCGTCTGCGCCAGATGGTCCGAAATCACGCAGACTTTGCCGACCGAAGAGAAGTCCGCGTCGTCGAAATAGCGGCCACGCTGGATCAGCAGGCGGCGTATCTCCTGAAATCCGGACGTAACGCCGATCAGCCCTACGGGCCACACCTTGCCGTCGGCAACCACGGACATCTGGATGTCGTTTGTGCCCGCCACGCGCGCGGCCTGCGGGACGCTTTGCCGGATCGCCTCCATGTCGGCCGGAGAGATCTGGTCGTCGAGCGCGATTGTCTGCGAGCCGCTCGTGTGGGCCAGGCTCGCGTAGACGATATTCGATCCCACGGCTTCGATCTGCGCGGCGATGTATTTCTTCCCGGTGAGCGATACCGTGACGACCAGCACGATGCACGCGCTGCCGATTACCACGCCGAGCATCGTCAGCGCTGCTCGCACCTTGTTCGCGCGCAGCGCCTCGACCGCCAGATTCCACGTCTCCGACCAGCTGATTGCGGAAGCCTGCAGAAGTCCTCCTCGCAGCGCTTAGGGTCAGATCGCCGCGGCTTCGACGGCGGCGAGTTCCGGAATCTCGATCCGAATCTGCGTGCCCTCGCCGGGCTGGCTGCGGATGTCCATCTCGAATTGATCGCCGTAGAGCAGCCGCAAGCGCTCGTGCACGTTGCTGATTCCGATACCGCCCTCGTACACCTCGCGAAGCCGCTCGGGCGCGATTCCCATCCCGTTGTCGTCGATCTCGATGCTCAGACGCCCGTCGCGGCGGCGTGCGCGCAGATGAATCTGTCCTCCCTCGACGCGCGGAGCCAAGCCGTGCTTGATCGCGTTCTCGACGATCGGCTGAAGCAGCATGCTGGGCACGAAGACGTCCAGCGTCTCGTCTTCGATTTCCTTGAAGATTTGCAGCTTGTCCCGGCCGAAGCGGATCACTTCAATGTCGAGATAGTCGTCGATGAATTCGATTTCCTCGCGCAACGGAACGAACGTCTCATGCTTGCGCAGCAGCCGCCGCAGGATGTTCGAAAGCTTTAGCACCACGCCGCGCGCCATGTCCGGATCGAAACGGATCAGCGAAGAAACCGTGTTCAGCGTGTTGAACAAGAAATGCGGATTGATCTGGCTGGTCAGCGCGTCCATGCGCGCTTTCAGCAGGTGCTGTTGATTCTGCTCCAGGTTCATTTCGATGCGCGTGTTGTTCCAGATCTTGATCGCCGTCGCCACGCACATCACCGACGAAAGCACCACCAGCAGCATGTAGCCGAAGTTCGAAGTCTGAAGCGAAAACAGCCAGTGCGAAGGGACCGCCGCGCCCAGTGCGATCAACCCGACTTCGAATGCGGCGCACGCGAAGAGCGGCAACATCGCCCAGTTTCCCTTGCCGTAGCGAATCAGCCGCCACAACCACGATGGCACGTTGAGGAACAAAAACGGCCCGAAGTGCCACACATCTTCTTTCTCGGGAATCACGTCGCGGATCATTCCGGCCAGCAAGCCAACCAGCGCCGCCATCGGAGCGGAAAGCCACTCGTGAAATCCGAACGGCAGCAGGCTGATCAGCGACCCTCCCAGCAGTCCCACGACGCGCCCGCCGATCAAACCCATCAGAAACGAACCTTCGAGCGTCAGATCGAAGAATCGATATCCGCCGATCAGCCGCAGCATGATGCCGATCGCCAAGGGCGGCACGAGGAACAACAGCAACATCACTTTTTGGTCGGAGTCGCGCTTTTCGGTAAAGACCAGCTTGCGGAACGATCGGAAGCGAACCAGCAGGGCGGCGAGCGACGCCGCGAAACCGACCTTGAGGACCAGCGTGAAAAGCAGGTCCTTGCCTTCCAGAAGTGTGCTCATCTCGCTCGCAAGCCGCGACGAAAAACCCTCAGCTTACGTTAGCCAATGCGCACGGGGATGTAAAGCGCCGGAAAGCGCCCAAAACCGGCCAAATAGACGCGCACCGGGATCATTGTCCATGACGCATGTGCCGCGGAATCATGGCCGCACGAACATCCTGCCGGATGACGCTATTGCTGCTGCTGTTGCTGCTGCTGGGGTGGCTGATGCGGGCGCTCGGCGATCGAAGCGGCGACCGGCTGCGCGCAAGATTCGCTCAACTGTTCGCACCCTGCGTCGTCCAAGGCCGGGCGAACCCGCACGTCCACCGACAGTCTCTGCCCGGCTTGGCCCTTGTACACGCCGCGAACCGGGGCGACGTCTTCATAGTCCCGCCCATAGGCCACGCGAATGTGGCGCAGCCCGACGGGTTTGCCGAACGTCGGATCGAGCGCCATCCAGTTTCCGCCCGGCATCAGTACCTCGGTCCACGCATGCGACGCATGACCGCCGATCACGCTCTCCTGCTTGGCTTCGGGAGAAACGGCGCCGCGCGGGACGAGGTATCCGGAAACGTAGCGCCCGGGAATTCCGCGCATCCGGACGACACCGAGCAGCATGTGAGCAAAATCCTGGCAGACGCCCGCGCCGATCGACAGCGAATCCTTGATCGACGAATGGACGTGCGTCGCGCCCTTCACGTAGCGGAAACTGGAATGAATCACGTCGGACGCGGCGCGCGCGAATCCGGCGACGGTTCCTTCAGACTTCCTTTCCGCCGCGTCGATGAATTCGCGAAGCTCGGCCAGGTGAGGCACGTATGCGCTCGGTGCGAGAAAGTCGAAATACTCTTCGCTCAGCTTCGCGCGGCTCGCGTCGAATTCCGCAAGCGTCGTGGGATCGGCCGGCGATTCGGGCGCGTCGTGCGCAAGCACGACGGATTCGGCCTCGACCTTCAGATGGCGGTGCTCGCGAAGCACGTTGAACTGATGGACCCAGTTGCCGTGGGCATCCCGGTAGGCCGTGCCCCGCGAACCGGGGTTCGTGGACAAGCGGAATGAGAGGCAGCTCTGCTTTTCGTCCTGGAGAGGACGCAGCCGGACTTCGTTGTAACTCTCCGAAACCGGACCGTCGTACGAGAATTCCGTCGTGTGTACCAAATGAAATCGATTCATGCCACCACCGCGTAGTAGAAGTATGTCCGCGCGATGTCTTCGCCAATCGCGCCGAACATGTGAAGCAAGTCGTTCAGGTATCCGTGCAAGCCTCGATCGAAGATTTCCCCGATGCGGTCATACCGCAGGCGCTCGAGCACCTTTCCGGTCAGGCGTTCGGCTTCGTTCGCGTAGGAGCCGGGGCCGGTGCCGCTTACCGCGCGCAGCCCGGCCTGCACCTCTGTCGCGCAGTAGCGGATCGAGTGCGGATGCTGCGGATTCAGGATGAGCATCTCCGCCACGCGCTCGGGTTCGATCGGCGGATGATACTGACGGTGATACGCCTCGTAGGCTCCGACCGAGCGCAACACCGCCATCCACTGGTGGTTGTCCAGTGCCTCCGCCGCCGGAGGGCCATCCAGCAAATTGTGATACTGCACGTCCACGAGCCGCGCGGTCATCTCCGCGCGTTCCAGACCGCAGCCAACGCGCAGGAATTCCCAGCCTTCGTCGTGCGGCAGCGTCGCGTCCGTGACGCCGTGGAATCGGTGCGATCCGAACTTGATCTTGTCGCAGAACCGGTGCGGGCCCACTGCAATCTCGTCGGCGGGAACGAAGCTGTTGACCATGTGGAACAGCCCGTTGATGTCCTCCCACATCTCGCGGGAAATGCGGTCGCGAATCGTGCGTGCGTTTTCGCGCGCCTTCGAAATGCACTGCACGATGGAACTGGGATTGTCCTGCCGAAAAGCCAGGAATTCGAAGACGTTGTCCGCACTCACTTCGCCATAGAGTTTTCGAAAACGGTCCTCTTCGCCCGCCATGATGATCAGCGGTTCCCAGCGCAGGTGATAGGAATGATGCGACTGCTCGAGCAGCATGTGGTAATTCACGTCGAGGATGCGTGCGGTCCCCTCCGCCCGCTCGATATAACGAGCCAGCCAGAAGAGTGATTCCGCGATGCGCGAAAGCATTCTAGCCTTCTCCTCGCAGCACCCAGGTGTCCTTGCTGCCGCCGCCCTGCGACGAGTTGACGACCAGTGAATTTCTCTGCAGCGCCACGCGCGTCAGGCCTCCCGGCACAATCGTGACTTTTTCCCCGTCGTAGAGGCAATACGGCCGCAGATCGACGTGGCGTCCGGCGATACAACGATCGTTCGCGTCGTAGGACGGCACACGCGAAAGCGGCACCACCGGCTGCGCGATGTAGTTGCGCGGATTCGCGCGAATTCGCTCGCGGAACTCCTCGATTTTCTTGCTGTCGGACGCAGGCCCGATCAACATGCCGTAGCCGCCCGATTCGCCGACGGCCTTCACGACCAACTCCGGCAGGTGGTCGAGCACGTACGCAAGATCGTCGTCTTTCGCGCAAATGTAGGTTTGAACGGACCGCAGGACAGGTTCTTCGCCCAAATAGTAGCGGATGAACTCAGGCACGTAGGCGTAGATCGCTTTGTCGTCCGCCACTCCGTTTCCCACGGCGTTCGCGAGAGTCACATTTCCCGCGCGGTACGCGCCCATGAGGCCCGGCACGCCCAGCACCGAATCGGCTCGGAATGTGAGCGAGTCGAGGAAATCGTCGTCCACGCGGCGGTAGATCACGTCCACACGCGTCAAGCCCTTGATCGTCTTCATATAGACCACGCCGCCATCGACGATCAGGTCGCGCCCCTCGACCAGTTCGATCCCCATCTGCTGCGCGAGGAAGCTATGCTCGAAATACGCGCTGTTGTAAATTCCCGGGGTCAGCACGACGATTTGCGCTTCGCTCTCGCCGCGCGGCGAAAGGCTGCGCAGAATTCGCGAGAGCTCCGCCGGGTAATGATTGACTGGCAGCACCTCGAGATCCTCGAACGCGTCCGGGAACGTGCGCGTCATGACGATGCGATTCTCGAGCACATAGGAGACGCCGCTCGGCGTGCGGACGTTGTCTTCCAGGACGCAAAACTCGCCGCTTTTCGAGTCGCGCACCAAATCGATCCCGCATATGTGCGTGTGAATTCCGCGCGGGACTTCGACGCCGATCACCTCGCGGCGGAAGTGCGGGCAGGAGTAAATGAGCGAGCGTGGAACGCGCCCGTCGCGGATGATTCGCTGGCCGCCGTAGATGTCGTGAAGAAAGAGGTTGAGCGCCATCACGCGCTGCGAAAGGCCTCGCTCGATGTGCTGCCATTCCGAATTCGGCAGGATTCGCGGAATCAGATCGAACGGGAACAGCCGCTCGGTGCCCCGCCCGTCGCTGTACACCGTGAAGGTGATTCCCTGAATCAGAAACGAGAGATCGGCAAGCTTCCGGCGTTCCTCGAACTGGTTGGGCGCCATCGTGGCGAGCTTCTGGAAGAGCCTGGCGTAGTGCGGGCGCGGCTGGCCGGGGGCCGAAAACATCTCGTCGTAGAACCCGCCTGTGTCATAGCCCTCGAACAAGCCAGGGTTCACCATTTGTATCGGCGCAACTCCCATATTTGGCCCTACTCTACCAACCCGCGCGTGTGGGGGTCCCACGGAAAGAATCTATGGAACGCATCAGCGATTCCGGGGAGACATGGAACGACGACACCCGATTGTGTCTGTTTTTCGCGGCCTGTCAGCTTAGTACGGCTGCGGCAGCTTTGGGTGGCTTGCGAAGATGTCGCACTGCTTCTTGGCTTCGTTGTAGGGCTTGTAAAGCGTTGAGGGTTCATCCGGTTGCGCGGCCAGCACACCGCGCACGGTGCCATGATCGGGCGCCTGCGCCCAGCTCGTTTCGTACCGGTTGCGGAACAGCGGGACGAGATTGGAGTGCGCGATCCTCCATCGCCCGTCCTCTTTCACATAGTCGACATAAAAGGTTCCCCAGATCCAGGCAGCCGACTTGTCGCTTCCCGCGGCTCCCGGTGAGAGCCAGTGGCTGCGAGCCGACAGGCCGTCCTTCGCGATCTCGATGACCGGGTTCACCGTCATGTGGAGGATGAAAAAACCAGCGATGGTCTTCGTGACGTCGAACGAGCGGTAAAGGGCCCGTACGCTTTCGAGTCCCCGGTACACACCGCTATCCGAAAACTCCACGGATACATCGGGCAGGTTCCTGGCGAAGCACTCATCCACGATCCGGTCGAAGCGCTGTTTGAAGAGATAGTGGATGTATTTCGATTGCAGGCTCTGAATCTCGATTGTGTCTTCGAGTTGTTGCACGCGCGCCGCCAGCTCCCGCACCGTATGAAGTAGATCGGCATTTGTAGGATTCGAAGTCATCTCCCAAGCCTCCTCTGGCTACGCACGCCAGCCCGCGCAGCTCTTCACGTCGTCGTCACATGAGCAGCGATATGCTGGCACATCGAACCGGAAAGTCAAACTCGGTCGTCTGCGGAAAAGACCGGGCGCATCGAGGGGAAACGCGTTGTGCCGCGCCAGCGATGGGAATAGGATGCGCGGAAGGAAGGGTGGCGTAATGTCATGATGAATGCACGCAAGTCTCTTGTAGCAATCGCCTGCGTCGCGGTGTTGGCTGTGAGCTTCGCGCCGCGCTCGCCAGGACAGCAAGCGCCAGCCCAAGAGACCCGGTCGCGCGACGGGTTCCCAGCCGGGCCGAAGGCCCAGATCCTAAAGTTTACAGCGACGCCCAGTTCTGTCCAGCCGGGCCAATCCGTCACGTTGGAATGGGTCGTCGTCAACGCGGACCGGATCGCACTCGATCAGGGCATCGGAATCGTAGCGACCCGCGACAGCCGGACCGTGACGCCGAATGCGACGACAACCTATACGCTGACCGCGAGAGGCTACGCGGGCACGGGCGGCGAAACGAAGTCGGTGACGGTGACCGTCACGGGATCGACCGTTGCACCGGTTGAGAGCACGACGGGAGGCGAAACCGCGGTAAGCGAAGCCACCATGAAGGGCCCGCCGCCGCGCATGCCCGACGGCAGGCCCGACTTGAACGGCATCTACATCGCGCCTTATCACTCCATCAAGGCGATCGACAAGATCACGTTGAAACCCGGCGCGGAAAAATACCACGTCGGACCGGAATATACGTTTTCACTTGGCGAACAGTGCCTGCCGCGCGGAGTGCCGGACACGATCGGCGAACCGTACCCGATCGAGATCGTGCAGACTGCGACGCTTGTGGTGATCCTCTATGAAGCGGGGGAATACTTCCGCGTGATTCACACTGACGGACGCCCGCATCCGAAGGACGTCGACCCGACGTGGATGGGTAACTCAGTCGGCCACTGGGAAGGCGACATGCTAGTGGTCGATGTGGCCGGAGTGAACGACAAAGTGTCGGTCGGCGACTACCGCCACACGACGGCCTATCACGTGGTGGAAAAATTTCAGCGGCCTACCTACGACACTCTGAAGTATTCGGCGACAATCGACGACCCCAACGTCTTCGCCGCGCCATGGACCGAAGTGGGCACCTTCACGCTCCACCCTGAGTGGGAGATTCAGGAATACATCTGCACTGAGAACAACCACGACTACAGGAGACTATCTACCCCTTGAGTTGTGGCCGCGCGAGGCCGGTGCCCGTCATGTCGCGGTAGGTTACGCCTGTGCGGTGTGGGTGTCCAGCGGTTTTGTGGACACCTGCGCTGTTGGGTGTCCTGGGTCGTTTTCGGCCAGCCAGCGGGCGGCGTCGTCGTCGATCGGCCAGCGTTCGCGGGTTCGGCGGCCGTTGGCGTCGATCACGACGTAGTCTGGGGTTTCGACGGCGGCGAGGGTCGCCGTGGTGAGGTCTCTGCCGAGGCGCGCGGATTTCGCGGCGGCGCGGCGCTGCTCGGCGGCGTAGATTCGCGCGCGGCGGTCGGCCTGGCGTGCGCTGTTTTCGGGGACGGCTTGCCAGGCGCGGACCCGCTGGCGCTCCCGGTCCGCGATCTCTGGGCAGGCCGCTTGCCGGAAATTCCGCTGCGCGCGGATGAGGTCTTTTTTCGCGTGGTAGCGCGCGAGTGTCCT
>DATJXJ010000059.1:0-2529 GCA_035500255.1 Verrucomicrobiia bacterium
CCGCCGAAATGTTGGTGCGACGCTCGAGCGATAACAATTGCCGGCGCCGCCCTTCCGGCGCGAATTCGTCGAGAGCGATTTCGTTCCCCGCGTAGCCGAAGCGATCGAACCTTCGCATC
Source organism: Verrucomicrobiia bacterium (assembly GCA_035500255.1). Lineage (GTDB taxonomy): Bacteria > Acidobacteriota > Terriglobia > Acidiferrales > UBA7541 > Palsa-295. The sequence continues at coordinate 120 of DATJXJ010000059.1, forward strand.
GTCGGCTCGGACAAAAAAGAAAGAACGAAATAGATATTTCCGTCGGGATCACTCCAAACGCGCCCGAGATCAGGTGTGCGCGCGGCATCGAATCCTTGCATGAAGTCTCCCGGTTCTCCAATCGCGCGAATCAGTTTCCCGGCATAGCTGTAAATCGTCATCAGCCGCTGTGAGCGCAGCGATGTGACGGCGAACTCCTCGCCCGGAAGCGCCGCCACGGAAGTCACGGCAGCAACCGGGATCGCGATGGTCAGGGCACCGTCGGACGCAAAAATCTTCACCGCATTTGCTCCGCGGTCCGCCACGAGGATCCGGCCCTCGGAATCAATGTCAAAGTCGACCGCGAAATCGATCCGCGACTTCTTTGCCAGATCTGGCGAACTGGTCACAGGCACTTGGCCGATTCGTTTGCCATCCGGACCGAAGACCAAGATTGCATTGGCAGGCGAGGCGATGGCGTAGTAGCGGCCTGCCGAATCGCGCTTCATTTCCACTAGCCCAGCGCCTATTTCCGGCAGCACACGAGCGCGCGCTACGATTTCCGTCTGTGCGTCTTGCGCTTGGACCCTCATCAAGAGGCCGCCGGCTGGAAGACACAAGCCGATCGCTGCAAGCGCGCCGAACTGGAAACGCCGTTGCATCTGTGGGCCTTCTCTAGAGACGCGCGGCGACGATGTTGAGTTGCATGCGTTCACGAACGTGTTCTACGCCGCGCACCACGACCAGACATTGTGCTGGCTCGATATGCTTTAAAAAGAGTCTCAAGCCGGGCCCTACTGTGAAAGAATTAGCCGGCTTGCGGAGGTTTTCCTATGGTCACTTCCAAGCAAGAGGCCACAGAGAATGCGAAAGCCGTCGAGGGCTCCGGTCAAGCACTCGGAGGTCAAGTGGCGCTAGTCGCCGGAGCCACCCGCGGCGTGGGTCGCGGCATTGCTATGGCGCTTGGCGAAGCCGGTGCGATCGTCTATTGCACCGGTCGAAGCTCTCGGGCAAGCGCCAAGACAAGCGCAGCACATCAAAAAAGCCGTTTGAAGCGGACCGCAGGTGGGCACACGAAGCTTTGGCCAGTGGAATACTACGCGAAGCGCCCCGAGACGGTCGAAGAAACGGCCGAGCTAGTCACGGAGCGTGGTGGCCGCGGAATCGCCGTAGCGGTCGATCATCTGCAGATTGAGCAGGTCGAGAAACTCGTCGAGCGAATTCGCAAAGAACAGGGAAAGCTCCACATCCTCGTAAACGACATTTCTGAGAGCGCTGAGTACGTTTTCGGCGAACCGTTTTGGAAAATCGATCTCCCTCGCGGGTTCGCGATGTTTCAGAACGCGATCTACACGCACGTGATCACCAGCCGCTACGCGGCACCATTGATGATTGAGACCGCGAAAGAAGGAAGCCCCGGGCTTATCGTCGAGATCGGCGATGGTGATTCCTACGTCTACCGCGGCCACCTGATCTTCGACATGATAAAGACCGGCGTGATCCGGCTCGCGTTTGCCATGGCGCGTGAGCTGCGCCGCAAGAATGTCGCGGCCGTCGCGCTGACGCCTGGATTTCTCCGGTCGGAGGTGATGCTCGAACGCTTTGGCGTCACCGAAGCGAACTGGCGCGACGCTGTGAAGAAACACCCCGACTACGCCGTCTCCGAGACGCCTCTATTCGCCGGGCGCGCCGTCGCGGCGCTCGCGGCTGATTCGGAAATCATGAAGAAATCTGGGCGCGTCTTCAGCAGCTGGGGATTGTCCGACGAGTACCGCTTTGTGGATGCAGACGGCAGTTCGCCGCACTGGGGGCGGCACTTCGAGGCAAAATACGGCAAGTCCCTGAAGCCGTGCGACGAAGAATTCTATTCGTATTGGAGGGGCGGTCCGATCGACACGATGTTCGCCGACTGGCCTTGAGGTTCCGCGCCTGTTCCGGCAGGACAGGCTTCAGTTGTCCACTCAAACGTTGCCGTCCGCGCTGACGAGAGGATATTGCTATGTGCAAAAGCAGGGATGCTGGCGGGTTCAATCGAGGCGTACTAAGCCAAGCGCCCTAATCTAAACGAAAATTCAGCCGCTGGATCGAGCGGGCATGCCCGGTGCTCTCGTCCACGTCAATCAGCACCGTATTCATCTGCACGTCGCCCTCGGCCACTGTGAACCGCGCCGGCATGGCGTCCAAAAACCGCTGCAACACACCCTGCTTGTCCATGCCGATTACGGAATCGTGCGGCCCGGTCATGCCCACATCTGTGATGTAAGCGGTACCGCCGGGCAGAATGTGCTCGTCCGCAGTGGGCACGTGCGTGTGCGTGCCAAGGACGGCGGAAACTTTGCCGTCGAGATACCAGCCCATAGCCTGCTTTTCGGAAGTAGCCTCGGCGTGCATATCCACGACGATTACTTTCACATCCCCGGGAATTTTCGCG
>DATJXJ010000060.1:0-16252 GCA_035500255.1 Verrucomicrobiia bacterium
CTTCCTCGCGGCAGCTGAGCGCCTGGGGGTGGATATCGAGAGTACGGTCGTAGTCGGGGACAGCGTTTGGGACCTACTCGCCGCTCGGCGCGCGAGGGCCCTCGGAGTCGGCCTGCTCTCCGGGGGTACGGGAAAGGGCGAACTTGAACGCGCCGGCGCTTACCGCGTGTATGATGATCCGGCCGACCTCCTAGACCATCTTGACGAGGTAGGGGTACGGTTGCCCTAGCGCGTGTAACACGGCAATTCTCCCAGTCCCGTCGGGATCCACCGCTGTGTATTTGGCGCGAAACCTGTGTGTGGCGGCGCAGCGAAGCTAGTTGTCGTTCTAACAGGTGAAAGTCCTGTCGGTGGAGGTGATGCCACCGTAAATATATCCGACGGCGAGGAGGGCGACCGACTCGGCGGAAAGCCCGGAGGTAAAAGCCCCTGTTGGCTGGGCAGGAGACGCCCGGTCAGGTCCGCCAGGGAGGCGAGCAACTCAGCAGGTCGTAGCGAATCAGTGAACCAGGAGACCCCGAAATCACAGGTCCACATGAAGCGGATTGAAGTGGGAGACTCGAGAGTGCCGAGTCCGAATACGCCACTGGACGAAGGCGATTCCCGCTGGAGAAGAACTGGGTGCATGCAGTCAGCGGACTCTCCGGGGGCTTGGAGGGCGACATGCCCAGAAAGAACGAAAGCGAAAGCTCGGAACCACTCGCCGACGACCTAGGCCGACAAGCGTGTCGGTACAGCGAGGGCGCTGCATATAACCCGCTGTGCGGGGAAATTGCAGCGTGTCGGTGAGTGGGACGGATGGGGCCGATTAAGCGTCGAGGGACCGGGACACTATAACCCGGACCGGAGCGAGGGCCCCTGGGGTAGAGCGGTTAAGCCGCTCGCACGGCGGTGCCGCGAGCGCCGGGAACCTCGACGCAGTGCGAGGAGCAATTCCTTCGGTGGCAGACGGCACGAAGGACGGATGCAAACCGTGTGATGCGAAGCATCACCCGGGAAGGAGCCGCTCGACAAGCCGGCCTTGGAGCCGTACTGGGGAAAACCCGCCGTACGGAATCTTAGGGAGGACGACGGAGACGTCGGCATCATCGAAGCCCGGTCCGCGCCATCGTCCTACCCGACAATTACTGATTTTCCCAGAAATCAGCAACTCGCCACAGATACGCCGATGACGTAGTTTTGCGGTCCTAACTTCAATTCGGTCTGGGTGGGCACGGGGAATCTGAGTTTTCCGCAGGCCTCGGCGCAGACCACGGCGCTTCTGATCTCGCCCCAATGACCTTTTCGACCTGCAGCCAGCTGGGAGCAGGAGAGACAACAATTCCGTCGCGATATGTCACGAGCCACCACAAAACAACGGCCGCAATGGCGTAGCTCTTGCCTCGGCGTGGCACGCCTTCACCGCTACCCGGCTATGCCGGCCGAGGGCGGTAAGGATTTCGTGCTGACTCTTCCAGAGGTCCGCGCCGAGTATTACTCGGGCGAACAGTGCAGGATCACGGCGAAGCGAAACAGCGGTAGAGCTACGCGCGGCTGTGGCCCCGCGCACATTACTTCTTGTGCTCTGCTTCTCCACTTTCCGTCTCTTCGCACAACGCAGAGGCTCTGGCCGAACGTATCCGTTTGGAAGTCTCGACGCTGAGAGAGCCGCCGTCCTTCCCAGTCATTTCTACCCGAGCGGGCGCCTTGTAGCCGTTGATCTCGGCCTTGTGCGCCAGCACCTTAACACCGACTTCGATGCTGCGCGGATCGCCCTTGCGAATGCCCGCTTGCAGCGACAGGAACATATCTTCGCAGCGCTCGCTGTCCAGCCGCCGAAACTCCGCGGCCTCGGCGTTGGGGACGCGGACGATCCCGCGCCGAAACGCCGCGTGAACTGCCTGCGCAGAAATCCGGTACTCGTCGCTAAAAGGGATGTCCACGGGAAATGGCACCATCGCCTTCTGCTGTCCACGGACGACGGCCACGATGTGCTCAGCGATCGCCTGGTAGCTCATCCCCAGCCGCTTGAGATGCATCGTCTCTGCCTCCACCCAGCGCGCGAGGACGGTGCGGTTGGTAAGTAGCTGCGACTTGTTGGCCGGGCGGGTGGTTCCGTCAGAGTTGCGAGGTTTCTTGCTCATTTTACTCAATCAGCTTCGGCTTGAGTCCCATGTCGGCCATTCGCTCCAGCGCGACGGCGACGAAGGGTGGAGATTTCTCAATCGCAAAACAGCGGCGCTCCGTCTGCTCTGCTGCGACCAGTTGCGAGCCGCTGCCCGCGAATGGCTCGTAACAAATGTCGCCGGGCTCGGTGTGCATCTCCATCGGCAACGAGAAGAGTCGGCAGGGCTTGCAGGTCGGGTGGGCATCGGTTTCGACCTCAGAGCTCGGGATTCCCCAGACCGTCGTGGGAAACCCGCCCGCCGTGTCACCGACCTGCTTGCGAAAGCTTCTTGGTTTCTCGCCCCGAATCCAGCCGAACAAACATGGCTCGTGCTGCCACAAGTAGGTCGAGTAAGTAAGGACAGGCCGGCTCTTCGCCCAAATGATCTGCTGATGGACGAAGACGCCGAATTCGTTCCATATTGACTCGAGCGCCATCTGGCGGCGCGAGGCGTGCCACCAGTAAAAGGCGGCGTTCCGAACGATCGCGTGCTTAACCGCCATGCCCATGGCCCCGCGATACAGCTTGATGGCCGCCTCCTCGGTGTTGTCGACGTCTGCGCTGTTGGCTTCGAGGTACTGAACCGAGGTTCGATCTGAGGTGTCCTTTTTTCCCCAGCTCTGCGGATGTGCGCCGCCCGTGTAGCCTACGGCATAGGGCGGATCAGTCGCGAACAGAACCGCCCGCTCGTCATTCATCAGCCGCACTACATCTCCAGCCTTGGTGGAATCGCCACAAAGCAGCCGATGCCCGCCAATGATCCACAGCTGGCCAGCTACGGTGCCCCACTTGCGCTGCAACTCGCCGGCTCTGTCGATTTGTGCCGGCGGTTCGATGTCCGGGTGCAGCGTCTTCCAGATTTGCTCCCCTGCGGTCCGTCGCCGCAGATCCTGCATCGCCGAATTGTTGGTCTGAACGTCTCGAGAAGTAACTTGATGCGCTCGTTGTCTGCCTCTGCGAGCGACGCGAGCGGGTCGAGAGTGAAGCAGCCGGGGTGAGCGTAGTTGGGGTCAGCCAGGATGTCCTTGTGAGATGCGACATCGCCGACCCAGCCAATTTACCGACGCTCACTAGACCTCAGGTCCCAGCTCCGCCACCTCTGCTCTTTTCTGCTCCGGCACCTGCGCTCCGATACCACTCTCAGCGGTGGCGTTCTCTCCGTATGCACTCCGCGCCATCGGCTTCGCCGACCACTTCGTTTGTCACGTCTGTGCAGCACTCCGTTCGCGCATCTCGGATCTTGCGCGGGCTCTCCAGGTTTGGGTGAGAGAGCCGCGCCGAAAATGCTGCGCGGGAAACCAAGCGCAGCACGCCCTGCCCGAGGACGGGAAGCGGGCGAAAGGAGAAATGGCGATGCGAAGCAATTTCAAAAACAACTCAGCGTGGATCGCCGTCGTGTGTGTGATTGGCGCACTTCTGATCGGTGCGTGGATTGGTGCGCAGGTCAACGCAGCGGGAACCACGGAAGCGAATTGGATCGAAGCGTTTCAGTCAGACCATGGCCATTAAATCGGAGAAAAGGAAACAATTGGAGGTAAGTGTCATGTCAATCAACAAAGCAATCGTAGTGGGAAATCTGGGCCGTGATCCCGAGTTTCGCGCGCTGCCGTCTGGTCAGAGCGTGGCGAATTTCTCGGTAGCGACCAAGGTGCGATTCACGGATCGGAACGGTGACCAGCAGGAGCGCGTGGAATGGCACCGCGTGGTCGCCTTCGGGAAACTCGCGAACAACTGCGAACGTCTGCTGTCCAAGGGCCGTCAGGTTTACGTCGAGGGACGGCTCCGCACCCGCCAGTACGAGGCCAAGGACAGGAGTGGAACCCGCTACCGGACTGAGATCGTTGCGCTGCAAATGCGGCTACTCGGAAATCGCACGAACGGCACCGCCACACCAAACGCCGAAGCGCCCGACGCTCTCCCCTTCTAGTTCGCATCCGTTAGGACAGAGCCGCACATGCGGCTCTCTCCTAAACAGCCACAAACACTCGATTTCGGAGATGACGACGATGGACGTGTATTCAATTGTGACCGAAAGAATCATCAATCTGCTGGATCAAGGCGTGGTGCCGTGGCGCAGGCCGTGGGCCGGAGGTGGATCGCCTCGAAATGTGGTCAGCCGCAAACCCTATCGCGGGATAAATCACTTTCTGCTTTCCGCGTCGAAGTTTGTACAGCCGTATTGGTTGACGATGCGGCAGGCAAAGGAACTCGGCGGACACGTTCGCAAAGGCGAGGAGAGCACGATCATCGTTTTCTGGAAGGTCGAAGATCGACGCGCCAAGACCCAGGACGCGAGCGAAACAGAGCCCAACGACCAAACCCGCAGAAGCTTTCTCCTCCGCTACTATAGCGTTTGGAACGTCGAGCAGTGCGAGCTATCGGAAGGCGCGCTTGAGAGACTGCCGAAGATCGAGACTCACGAACATGAACCGATCGAATCGGTGGAGCGAATCATCGCCACGATGCCGAAAGCGCCTGCCATCGAGCATGCAGGCACGAAGGCTTTTTACAGCAGCGTAACGGATCGAATTACTATGCCGTCACGCAATCTGTTCGTTTCGGCGGAAGAGTATGGAGCAACGGTGCTCCACGAACTCACCCACTCGACTGGACACGAAAAGCGACTCGCTCGCGAGACCATCACTGACGCCACCGAGTTTGGCTCTGCCATCTATACCAAAGAAGAACTGATCGCAGAAATGGGGGGAGCTTACTTGTGCGCCGAGGCCGGAATTTCAAATGCAGTCATCGCGAATCAGGCAGCCTATATCGCCGGCTGGCTGAACTAACGGCGAGCTCGCCATTACTTCAATAATCAGCAGGAAAGCGTAATGGGAAGGAGACTGGCTTTCAATGCTGTTTTCCAGAGATTGAGCTTCCTCTCCTTCACATTATTCTTGTTTCAGACTACAGCGAGTCGAGCCACTCCAGGATGCCGTGGTCGCGCCTCCATCGCGGAAGTTTCCCTGCCCTGGCCCCTTGTCCGACGCGTTCAAGCGCTTTGCGCTTTGTTTCCAGATTGCCCTGAGCGTAGTGGTTGGTGGTGTCCAGGCTGACGTGGCCGAGCCAGCTTCTGATCACCGTGATGTCGACGCCTGCCGCAACCAGATGCACAGCGGTAGCGTGCCGAAAGCTGTGAGGCGTGACGGTCTTTGACGCCAGACTCGGCGCCTTCTTCGCAGCAGCAGCGGCGTACTGGGCGAGCTTAAGGCGCACGCCCGAGGCCCCGAGTGGAGCGCCATAGCGGTTGACGAAGAGTGTTTCGTCGCTAGCCCGCGGCTGACGTTTCAGAAGTTCTTTGAGCAGCGCTACAGTTTCCGGCCACAGCGGACAGAGACGCTCCTTGCGACCCTTCCCGTAGAGACGCACACAGGCGGGAGACTCCCACCGAATCGCGTTCGGGCGTAACTCGAGCGCTTCCTGGATACGCGCGCCCGTGTTGTACAAGAAGGATAGCAGCGCATGATCGCGCTGACCTTCGAGTGTTGAACGATCTGGCTGCGCCAGACTGGCTTCCAGCTCCGGCGGGTCCAGATAAGAAGGAGCGTGCAACGGCGCCTTCTTGGTCGGAATGTGCGAGACCTCGGCGCATTGCTCGGCTAAGTCCGGCGCTCGGCCGGCCACGAACCCAAAGAAGCTGCGCAGCGCGGCCAGACGGCAGTTACGTGTGCCGACGGAGTCGCCGCGCTCCTGCTCGGTGTATTGGAGGAAAGCTGCGACTTGAGAGCCGGTGAGGTCCTCCAGCCGGAGCTGAGCGACAGTCCGGTTATGGCGCTGAGCAACGAACCTCAAGAACAAGCGCCACGTATCGCGGTATGACCGGACCGTATGGCCGGAAGCATTACGCTGTTGAACCAGCCACTCATAGAAGAACGCGCGCAGCAGTGCGGGGAGCGGATCGGGCTTGGTCATGCCTGTACCCCTCCCTCGATCTGCAAACAGTGCGCTCCGAAAGTGCGGAAGCGCTCACCTGCCTCGTGGAGAAGATCCTGCGTCACGGTGATATAAACGAGCGTCGAATGGATATCGCGGTGCCCGAGATAGGTCGCCAAGAACGGCAGCTTGTCCTGCGGATTGATGCCGGCGCGATACCATTCGAGCATGCGGTTCACCACGAACGAGTGACGTAGGTCATGAATGCGAGGGCCCGTCTTGCCTCGTGATGGTTTAAGGCCAGCTCGCCGCAGTATGTCGATCAACAGCCACATGACCGTCTTGGTCGCGTAGCGTGTTCCGCTCTGGTCATGCCAGAACAAGCCCGACTCCGGACCCTGCGGCGCTCCAGCACGCCGCCTCGCTTCCAGGTATTCGCGAAGTGCTGCGACGACGCTTTCGGCCAGCGGCAGGATCCTGGACTTGAAGAACTTGGTCTCCCGAATGGTGATCGTGCCGACCTGCAGATCGACGTCTCCGAGGTTCAGACGCGCGATCTCACTTACGCGCAATCCGGCGCAGTAGCCGACGGCCAGCATCGTATACAGTGTGAGCGGGCGGAGCCGTGCGCGCGGCGACGGATACGTACGAGCGATGTCGAGCAGAACGCGAACCTCTTCCGGCTTATAGATGTAGGGGCGACGCCAGTCGTGGGCCCACCGCCGCCTGGCTGCGCCGGATCCGTTCCCGCGCCGATGCCACCCGCGGACGAAGCGCAGCTGCGGGTGTGGCCCCGGGGGCAGTATTGGAGCGCTGGAATCGACATGGTGCCGGGCTTTGGCTAAGGCGCGTCCGAGCAGCTCGCAATCGACGGCATGGAAGGCCGTCGAACGTGCAGCCGCCCAGCGCTGCAACATGACCGGCACTGGCTCGTTGGCGAGCTCAGGGTGCCTCTGCAGAAAGCGGTCGAATCGCAAAAACATGCGAGCATTGGTGTCGTAGCGGAATCCCCTCGCGCGCATCAGCGCGACGTGATTGCGCATCAGGTCGCCGAGAACGCTGCCGAACTGCGGCAACTGTCGCCGCGCTTCCAGCGCCCTGTCGGGCTCGGGGGCGAGGAGCACCCGCAGGATCGTCGCGCTACCCTTTATCAAGTATTTGGTGCGCAGCTCCGCGACCGGGTTGCTCGCGATCGACCCTTCGCGCACGAGGAAGTCGAGGAATCGATCGATGATGCAGGCACGGTGAAGAAGTGTGAACGCCGACCACTCCGCACCGCGCTCCTGCAGCCAACCCTTCAACGTCTGCAGGCTTACGCGCGACGATGAGCGCTCGCATCGCCGCACAACATCCTGGAAGCCACGGAGTACGCGGCGATAAGTCATTGGGGTTTGAGGATGACGAAGTCGGCGCTGTCGCAGAAAGCGGCCGATCGCACGGTCATTCTTATCGGGCCAGATTCTCATGCGCGCACCTCCGGAATCTCCAAAGCGATTGCGCGCAAGTCCTCCGTGGCGAGCTTCAGATACGGAAGCGTCGCCTCTTCCGACCGATGGCCCAGCAAGTCGCCGATAACCTTCCGGGACACGGATGCTCTAAGCAGGCTGACGGCGCGAGCATGGCGGAAGGTATGAGGACCGCATTTGCCGAGCGGCTTTACACCCGCAGCCTCCAAGCGCCGGCGAACCTCGCTATAGAGGGAAGAAAGCCGGCTATAAGGGGCCCGCGTGCGGATGAAGGTCTCTCGAACGTCTGTCTTCGGTCGGCCTCGACGCAGATAGTTGAGCAGCGCCCCGCCAACTTCGGCCATTAAGGGCAACTGCGAGCTTGCCCCAGTCTTGGAATGGCGGATGTGTAACGCCTCGGCGCGCCAGTCGATGTCCTCCAGCCGCAGTCGCGTGATTTCTCCATCACGCAATCCGTTGGTCGCTAGCAACAGCAGCATCGCGTAGTCCCGGTATCCCAGTGGGGACCGATCCTTTCGCGTGTTCTTCAAAACGGCCGAGATTTGCTCGGTGCTCAGAGCAGACGGAATAGACTCATAGGCGTAGAGCACGGGAGCGATAATTCGAGGCGCCAGATCGATCCCGATGCGGTCCGTCCTATGAAGGAACCGCATCAACGAGCGCAGCCGTTCCGCCACGTCTTTGAGTGACCTTCGCCTCAGGCCGGCGGCTCGCATCTCGAAGTACGAGTCGATGTCTCTGACGTTCAACTTTCGCAGATCATCGAGGGGGCTCGGCGCGGCATACCACGACAGGAAGTTTCGGCCCTCCCACATGAGCACGCGAATGGACGCTTTCGCGAGACCCCGCTGCACTTGCAGCCATTCCCGGTACTCGTTGCATACCGAGCGGCAAACGGCTTCACGCGGATTCGCAGGCGGTCGCTCAGGCGGCCACGGTTTCTGCACCAGCCGCAGGAGTGCGTGGATTCCTGCTTGAGGGATTGATTCCCACCGCGGCGCTGGTGGATGACCGTGACGCTGGTGGAACTGGCGACGGGCGAAGTGGAGATAGCCGGATACGTGATCCGGGGTCGCCGCGTCTACGGGAACGTTCCGTTGCTCCAGGAACTTAAGAAAGTTCTTGACACCCCGGCAGTAGTTGTGGGCGACGACGGAACTATATCGCTGCTCTGTGAGATGCGCTCTGAGCTGATCGATCAGAGCGCTGCGGTCGTGTGGCATAGGACCCTCCTGGCCAAGTTGAGATAAAGGCCAAGGGATCTATGCCCGGAAATGATGCGCGGCAAACCGTGGCGAGTCGACGTATCACCTCACGCGGGTATTGTCATAATTTGAAGTTTGTTATTAATCGGGCGTGGAGAACGCCCGCATTCAGATACGCCGCTTAGCGCTAGCCGACGGCGGCCTATGTGACGGGACGGATGATTCATAATGGACCGGAGGGCTTCGATCTGATGGCGCACCTGAACGCGAAAGTTCGCAAGCTCTGCAAAGAATCTCCGTGGCGTCCTTGTTAGGTTGCCCGGTGTGAAACCGGTCACGGAGACCGACTACCGCGCCCGTATCGAACGCGTGATCAGGGCACTCTCGAATGAGCCGGAGGCGTCGCACACCCTCGACGAACTAGCGCGAATCGCGCACTTCTCCCCCTTCCATTTCCATCGCATCTATCGCGCGATGGTGGGGGAGAGCGTGATCGAGACCGCGCGCCGGCTTCGTCTGGCGCGTGCTGCGCTGCTTCTCGCGACGACTGATTCACCGGTGACAGAAGTCGCGATGGACTCCGGGTATGAAAGTGTGCAGACGTTCTCGCGCGCGTTCCGAAATCTCACCAACGTTTCACCGAGGGAGTTTCGAGATCGCGGGATGCAGCTGGCGCAGTTGGTGGTGGGTCTGCGGCCAATCAAACGCGGAGGAAGCAGCATGCAAGTCGAGATTGTCGAGCGCGGACCGATCAAGGCCTGGACGATGCGTCTTCGTGGCGCCCTGACGCCGGAGAACTTTAAGGACACCTATTCGCGCCTGTGGCAATGGCAGATCGACCACGGAATCGCAGGCCGGACCAGGGAAGCTATCGGCATCTTCTATGGCGACAGCGAAGGAATTTCGCGCGGGCCGGTCGAAGGCAGTGGATGGGGCGGCGGTGGCGATAACGCATTTCGCTACTACGCCGGCGTTGTCTGGGATGAGCCGCTCGAGGCGGACGGCGGAATCGAAGTGCTGGAAGTGCCGGGCGGCAAGTACGCCTCGTATCGATTGATCGGGTCCTATCACGGGATTCCCGCGGCATTCCAACGCCTCTACGGCGAGTGGCTGCCGAAGAGCGGATTGGTTCCTGACGATCGGCCGGCGCTAGAGATCTATCGCAACAATCCTTTCGATACGCCGGCCAACGAATTGATCACCGATCTATTAATTCCGCTTCGATAGAGAGAGCAGCTTGGCGCGCCGCGATTGCCCACGCTGCGCGCCAGGCCTGCCGCCCCTTCGCGAAATCGATCGGCAAATAAAGAGATCGGCGGGCCGGGCTTTCTCGTGCGGGCCTCGATAAGCTTCGAGCACGTCGGCGTGCCCTCGAAGGCGGGCAAAACCCCTCGCTGGAGGCACTAGCGCAGCGTCCTTGAGTGGCTAGATTCGCTGTAGGGTGAAGCAAAAGTAATGTGGAGGAGAGAACGTTCCATCGCTGCGAAAACAGCGGCGGAAACCGGTCTCCTTCACATTATTCGTTCCTGCTGATTATCGAAAAAGCTCCGCGATGATCGCCGGCTAGTAATTCTGGCTGCAGCTCAGGCACAGCACGCAGCAGACTACATTCTCGGAAAGAACGCCAGAATGTAATTTTTTTCGCCGCCCGCATCATACGCGGGCGCCGATCTCATCCAGCCCCTGAAATGGGGATTCATCAACTGGATCTCGGACATACGTACAGCACAGTTTGGCACGTCGGGTGTCCACACGACAAATTAATGCACAACACGGGAAGTGAGTGGCGTCACGTCTCACGGTTGTCCATGTTGCCCTCTCAAATCATCCAGAAACACAAGACGATGGTTATTCTCGCATCTCGCTTAAACGAACAGTCATATCGAATTGCTTGAAATTTTGATTAACAGGATTACGATCTGCGGCACCATACAATGTCAGCCTTGTGGTCGGGTTGTGGAAGCAGGCAGCGGTTTCGCTTTGCCCGCGTGCCCTCTTCCCGACTGTCGCAGGAGACTCGCTGTGATCGATCAGTCGCACGCATTCACGTCGGAGCCAACATTGCATCTCGTCGGGCCAGCGATGAGACGTCGATATGATCAATTTCAACCGACCGGAGGTTGTTTATGCGGAACAGCATGGGAGGCGATGGTTCGTCCCGTGCGCCGCGACGGTCGGGCGTGGTGGAACTCAATGCGGTTCCAAAGCGGAGGAAGGCGGCGGCTGACCCGAGCAAGACTTGGGTGCTCGATGTACGCACGGCGCAGGTCCTTTCCAACACCCCGCTGGGCGAGCTGGTTGCAGCGATCTGCCGGCTGGTCGCGAACGACGACCGTGTCAACCAGGGCGTTCTTTCGAACGGTGATGGAGCCTCAAGCGGCGAGAACAGCGTTCAGCCCTGGAGCGTCGACGACATCATAACGGTTGAAGAGGCCGCGACTGCGCTGCATATGGAGCGCGGTAGGCTGATCCGACAGTCGCGGCGCTTTCCGTTCATCCGGCGAATATCGCGGAAGAATTGGATCTGCTCTCAGGCGATCATGAGACGATGGCTCGCTAGCCGCCCGAATTCGATCCGAGGCGGCTGAAGCGCGGTCGTCAACGCCGGTGGCGTCGATTGGTCTGCTATAGATCGCCATACCGTACTATTGTGATCCACCGACGATCTAACGCCGCAGATTGCAGGCAATTCATGTTGCGACGCGTTGCTACACGCACGCGACACTCGGTAGCCTATTCTTAGGAACGCTCGTGGTTCGACGAGAATCGATGAAGAAGACACGGGGACTGGGATTCGTCTTTCAGCCCGCTTACAAGGACAAGCGCACCGGCGAGCAGAAGAAGACTGCAACCTGGTGGATCCAGTATTTCGTTCGTGGAGAGCGGCACCGGGAATCCTCTGGCTCCTCGAGTCGAGCCGAGGCAGTCAATCTGCTGAAGCAGCGCGTCGGCGAAGCGGCTCAGGGCCGCGTTGTAGCGCCGCGCGCGGAGAAGACTACCTTCGAACAGCTCGCCCAGATGCTCATCGATGACTACGAAGCAAATGAGCGGAAGAGCCGAAAGCGACTCCGTTTTTCACTGGCACATCTCCTCGAATTCTTCGGCAACACGCTCGCGATCGATGTCACGGCCGACCGGGTTACAAGTTACATAACGTACAGGCAGCGCGAAGGAGCAGCGGCGGCGACGATAAACCGCGAACTCGCTGCACTGAAGCGTGCGTTTAGCCTCGGGGAAAAGGCGGGAAAAGTCATTCAGCGGCCCTCAATCACAAAACTGCGTGAGAACAACCGGCGCAAAGGCTTCTTCGAACCTGATCAATATCGAGCGGTCGTGGAGCATCTGCCGGAAGAACTGAAGCCGGTGATTCAGACCGCATACATCACGGGATGGCGAATCACGTCGGAACTTCTCACCCGCCAGAAGCATCATGTTGATTTGAACGCTGGATGGATTCGGCTTGAGCCAGGCGAGACCAAGAACGGAGAGGGAAGAAACTTTCCGCTAACACCGGAACTGCGTGAAGTTCTGGAACGACAACTCCAGACGACAAAGGAGCTCGAGCAGAAGACTGGACAGATCATCCCGTGGCTCTTTCATCGGGTGGGCAAGCCCATCAGGGACTTCCGCTGGGTTTGGGCATCCGCATGCCGCAAGGCGGGAGTGCCAGGGCGAATCCCGCATGATTTTAGGCGCACCGCCGTTCGCAATCTCGAGCGTGCGGGTGTGCCGCGGTCAGTGGCGATGGCGATGGTCGGCCACCGCACCGAGGCTATCTATCGACGATATGCGATCGCCGACGAAGCTATGCTCAAGGAAGGAGCTGCTAGGCTTGCGGTCCTTCACGCCGCGGAACAAAAGCTACCGCGCAAAGTTGTTTCTATCGGGAAGGAGTGAGTGCAGGAGCGCCGGTCTCGTAAGTCACGAGATCTAATTTCGTATTTCTAATCGCTCTGCTCACAGGGTAGGTCAAGCGCTCTTCCTCTTGAGAACTCCCCCATACGTCTGATGCTGCAACGGCCGCGCTGACTTCGCGGTGGCGCGTGCGCAACGATCCCCTCTCGTCGTGCGAGGTGCTGCCCCCATAACTCGGTGCAAGTGAATCGCTATGTGTGATCGTTTTCGCCGGACATCGCTTCCGACTTTGGCTGAACTCAGCCAAAGTCGAACGAGACAGCCATGGATCGCGGGGTCGTGGCGACTCCACTTCCGGACCCGAAGTTTGGCTTCGCAAGGCCTCTATCTGTGCCGAGGCAGTAGCCTCGCTTTCTAGAATTTTCGACGCGAACAGCCAAAGTTTAGCCATAGTCGAACCTTCTGAAGCGCGCAGATCACTTGACAACCAAAGTGGCCGGCGCTAAAAGGCAAGCATCTGTCGGGAGAATTGTGGTGCCGAGGGCGGGACTTGAACCCGCATGTGGTTGCCCACGGTGGATTTTGAGTCCACTGCGTCTGCCGTTTCGCCACCTCGGCCCGGCCAATGAAGATTCACTTTTATAGCGGGTTGAAATCGCGGGCAACCGCGGGGAGGAAGCAACAGAAATCCGCCGATTGCGCAGATTTCACAGATTGGGTGGAACAGGCTTCCAGCCTGTGCCACCCAGGCATCAGAGGTGGCTATTGCTGGACCATCATCGCCGCGTGGAGCATGCGGGCGGAACCCATACTCCCCACCTTCTTGAAGCTCGATCCGTGAAAGCGCTCCGCGGTACTGAGCGCACCCTGCGAGCTCAGGCCGCCGGTCAGCAGAACGTCGCCGTTGCTCAAAGCAGTCGCGGTCTGGAACGCGCGCGATGACTTCATGCTCGGCTTGCAGAGCCCGGTCTTTTTGAAGATGCCCTTAACGCACGTGAAGGTCTTGCTGGAGGGATTGTAGATTTCCGCGGTGTTGAGGATCCCACCCGACTTCATCGCGAGACTGCCGCTCTCGCCGCTCGCGCCACCCGTCATGCTGAACGTTGCGGTCCCGTCAAATCCGCCCGCAATGAGGACGTTGCCGTTGGCCAGCAATGTGGCGGAGTGATTGGTGCGCGGCTGATTCATCGTGGCCGACACCGCCGTGAAGGTCTGCGATGACGGGTCATAGATTTCGGCGGTGTTGAGCGCCGTCAACGTTCCGCCTGAGCTGACCGCGCCGCCGACGATCAGCACGGTTCCATCGTTGAGAAGAGTCGCGGTGTGTCCCGCGCGCGCCGACACCATCGGGGCGGTGACGAGGCTGCTGGTTTCGTTGGGAGTATCGAAAATTTCGCCGGTGTTGAGCGTGTCACCGCTGTAGTCGCCGATTCCACCGGTTGCGAGGACGGTGTTGTCGGGCAGCAAGGTGAGTTGCTCAAACGCGCGGGCCGCCTGCGTCGAGGAAGTGGCGGTCACGGTCAGGTTGGACGGGTTCTCCGGATGGACGATGCTGGCAGTGTTGCAATTGAGCGCGCTGGAATTGCAGATGCCGCCCCAGACCAGCACGTGAGATTCGAGAAACGACGCGCTGCTCACGTTGCCCGGGTATGCGATGGATGCGGCAAGCGCGCGCCCATCGGCCATCGTGTCCGCCGCGGTCGCGAAGGTGCCGGTTGAGAGCGTGTAGGACTCGACCGTCGTGAGGGCCGTGATGTTGAAACTCAGGGTCCCGCCGCTGAACGATGCGCTGCCGGTGAACCCGCCCGCTACCATTCCGCTATCAGCACCGCGTTTCACGGAGGAGGCGAACCATTGCGCTTGCAATCCGCCTCGCGCGGAATTCATCGAGCCGGTCGGGAAGAACTTGCGGCGCTGGACGTTATAGAACTCCGCCGAGTTGAGTGCGTTACCGCCGGCATCGACACCGCCCGCTACGACGACATCGCCGACGGCGGAAAACTGCGGGGCCCTGGACTTCGCCAGGGCCGGCATCGAGCCGAGCAAGGCAAACACCATCGCGATGATGAAGGCGCTCAGCACGCGTCGGCGACAAGACATGGCTCCAGATGTTGACGGCAGGTCAGGCATGATTCGCTCCCCTGTGAATGGCGAAAATTCGCGCAGTTGTAGCAACCTTCCTGCCACGGAGATTTGGCGCGCCTAGCGAGAAGAGGATCGAATACGCCGTGTCTATGCGAAACGGCGGGTCAGTAAATTCTTCCACGGGAATTTGAAATAGATTCCATCGCGGAGATGGGAGGGGAATCGCAACAAAGGGCGCCGCCGTGACGGCGGCGCCACTGAAGAAAAAGAGAAAAGAAGAGAGCACAGGCTGGAAGCCTGCGCCACTTAGAGAAAAAAGGGATCAGCCGTGGAGACGCGAGGCGAGGTTCAGATATTCCTGCAGCGTCTGGTTGTAGCGATAGAACTTGTCTTCGCGGAGCTGGTCGCTCGATTCGAGCCACATGTCCTCGCCCATCAAGGCGAGCGAACTGAGGGTGTGGCGAAGCGAAGGCCGGCCCGATTCTGCGATCTCGCCGAGCATCCGGTTCCACACCGAGCGTTTGCCGCAAATCACGAAGTCGGGATCGAATGCCTTTATGTCGTCGATCAGCGCGGCGCTGGCAAGGCGATAGCCGTCAATCACCAGGCCGACCAGCGTCTCGCCACCGTTGCCGTCGGTGTCGGGGATGACGCGCACGACGAAACGGGTCTCGGCGAAACCGAGCCGCTGGAAAAGAGCGCCCTCGGCCTCCATCAGGCGACCGAGGGCGAGAAACCACGCCGGCTCAGGAAAGGACGGCATCGTTGGCGGGAGCCTCGACGAGCTTGGAGAAATCAGTCGGCAGCAGGCATCGGGGACGGCGGTCGAGTCCCGCGGAATCGCAACGCTGCAGGTACTCGTTGACAATGCGGCGCCAGAGCTGCCCCTGCATCTCCATTCCCTTGTCGAAATTCTTCACGCCGCCGCCCATCAGGATCGCCATCGGCTCGACCTGCTCGGGCACGCTGAAGGTTTCGAGCAGGATGCGCTCGGCATCGTCGAGCTCTTTGTGAACCTCTTCCGCGACCGCGGGATTCATCTTGAGCTGCGCGCGCAAATGCATCGTGCCGTAGCCGACGTGGCGCGACTCGTCCTGCATGCAGCGGCGGAAGATTTCCTGATCGACGCGCGAAGGCGCGATGAACTCGCCTTGCCGGAACATCGTCAGAACGAAGCCTTCGCCGAGCAGATGCAGGCGGCCGGTCTGCGCGGAAAAGCTGGGCGCATCGAAGATGCGCTTGAGCGAGAGCTCGCTCAGCGGACTTGCCATCCCGAGCCCGCCGCCATTGGCGAGCGCGCGCTTGCGAAAGACGTCCATATGCCGTGCTTCATCCATCGCCTGAGTCGCCAGGAACATCTTCACTTCGAAGAAATCCTGGTTCATATGGCTCATCCAGCGCGTGGGCGCATCGGCCGCGATGAACTCGACTTCGGTGAGGAAGGTGCAGAGCTGGCACATCGCGCGCTCCAAGTCGTCGGGCAGCGGCTTCAGCTCCGTCCAGGGGATGTCGCGCGCGGAACTCCACTGGCGCGCGACCGCTTCTTCATAAAGTTCGGCGGCGTTGTCAGCCCAGACCTCGGCCTTCTCGTTCAGGTCGAAGCCGAGAGAGGGGAGGCCTTC
>DATJXJ010000061.1:0-4304 GCA_035500255.1 Verrucomicrobiia bacterium
CACGCTGCTCGGCGGTGCGCAAGGGCAAGAATTGGGTGCTCAACGGAACGAAGACCTTCATCACGAATGGCCATTATGCTGACGTTGCGGTGGTAATCGCTGTGACGGACAAGACCGCGCACACTCACGGACTGTCGGCCTTCGTGGTGGAGAAGGGAACCAAGGGATTTCGCGCGGGGAAAAAGGAAAACAAGCTCGGCCTGCGCGCCAGCGATACTTCGGAGCTGATCTTCGAGGACTGCGAAATTCCCGGCGAAAACCTGCTGGGCAAAGAAGGCGATGGATTCATCGATGCCATGAAGGTCCTTGATGGCGGACGCATCTCGATTGCGGCGCTCGGGCTGGGCATGGCGCAGGGCGCTTACGAAGCGGCGCTGAATTATTCGAAGGAGCGCAAGCAGTTTGGTCAGCCGATCAGCGAGTTTCAAGCGATTGGCTTTAAGCTCGCCGATCTCGCGACTGAGATTGACGCTGCGCGCCTGCTTACCATGCGTGCCGCTTCGATGAAAGATGCCGGAATGAAGACCACGCTGGAATCGTCGATGGCGAAGCTCTACACCAGCGAAGTCGCCGTGAAGGCCGCAAACGAAGGCGTGCAGATTCACGGCGGCTATGGCTTTATCAAAGATTATCCGGCGGAGAAGTTCTATCGCGATGTGAAGCTGTGCACCATCGGCGAAGGCACGAGTGAGATTCAGCGGCTGGTGATTGCGCGGCAGATACTGAAGAACTGAAATTCTCGGCGAGCTGAGCTGAATTGAGCCGATCGATATGCAGCGTGTGGTCATGCAGCGTGTTGTCCTGGTGACAGTCCTGCTGTTCATAGTTGCGTCCGGTGCAAGTCCGCTGCGGCGGACGAGGGATCGGTTCTCGCGTCACATCACCAAACAAGTGGTACTTCCAATTACGGGTACGCATCCCGACAATTAAAGCCCGAAGGGGCGTGCGATGACAGCCCAGGACGGAGCGTAGCGGAGTCCTGGGTGGCAGTCGTCAAAAGAAGCCAAGCCCCTTCGGGGGCGACATAGGACTGTGCCCTCCCTGAAGGGACTCCGGACGGGAATGGATCCGCGAACCCAGCGTTCCGCTTCGCTTCACGCTGGGCTATCATCACACGCCCTTCGGGCTTACGGCATGCCTAATCAAGGTGTCGCGATGCCGACGAGAACAGATCCCTCGTCCGCCGCGGCGGACTCGTGACTGACAAATCGAGAGAGTCGATGGCAAGCCAATAGAGTTGAGGGCAAAACGAACAGCATCCCTCCCAGGCCACGCTCCTGATAATCTGATACGTCAACCGTGAGAGCCGAGCCCAACCTACAGCACCTTGTCACCCGCTTGCGCGAAGGAAATCCGCGGGCGCTGGCGCGTGCCATCTCGATGGTGGAGAATCGCACGCCGGAGTCGATCGAATTATTGAAAGCGTTGTTTCCCCACACCGGAAATGCGCTGCTGGTTGGCCTGACCGGTGCGCCCGGCGCGGGCAAGAGCACGCTGGTCGATCAGATCGCGCGCGAGTATCGCAAGCGGGACAAGACCATCGGCATTGTGGCGGTCGATCCTACCAGCCCGTTTAGCGGAGGCGCGATCCTGGGCGATCGCATTCGCATGCAATCGCACTACGCCGATGCCGGAATCTACATCCGCAGCATGGCTACCCGTGGTTCGCTGGGCGGGCTGGCCAGCACCACCGCCGACGTTGCGACCGTGCTTGATGCCAGCGGCCGCGATCTCGTGGTGATTGAAACGGTCGGTGTTGGGCAGGACGAAGTTGATATTGTCCGCCTGGCGGACGTGACCATCGTGATCCTCGTGCCCGGCATGGGCGACGATGTGCAGACGATCAAGGCCGGCATCATGGAGATCGCCGACATCTTCGTCATCAACAAGTCAGACCGCGATGGCGCGGAGCGCGTAGAGCGCGAAATTCGCGCCATGCAATCGCTGGCCACCCGCCACGACGATTGGGTTCCGCCGGTCGTCAAGACGGTTGCGAGCGAGGGAACAGGTGTTACCGACCTGGTGCAGGCGATTGAGAACTATCGCGAATACCTGCGACAGAGTGGGCTGGCGCAGAAGCGGCGCGCCGAAAATTGGCGGATGCGTCTGGCAGAGATGTTGCGCGATGCACTGTATCAGCGCGTGCTCTCGAGCTTTATGGATGATGGCAAAGCGGACCGCTATGCCGCCGAAGTTGCCGAACACAAGCGCGATCCGTATTCTCTGGTGGAAGAGATTGTGGGTGAGCTGGGGAAACCATAATGACGCAGATCGATCATCTCGGTATCGCTGTGAAGTCGCTGGCGGAGGCGAAGAAGTTTTACCAAACTCTGGGGCTCGAGATTATGCCCGAAGAAGTCGTTGAAGGCGAAAAGGTTCGCGTTGCCATGGTGCCGCTTGGCGAAAGCCGCATCGAACTGCTGGAGCCGACCTCGCCCGATTCGACCATCGCGAAGTTCCTGGAAAAGCGCGGGCCGGGCCTGCACCACGTGGCGCTGCAGGTGACGAATCTGGTTGAGCGCGTCGAGCAACTGAAAGCGGCGGGCACACGTCTCATCAACGAGGAAGTGAAGATCGGCGCCGGCGGGCATATGTACGTCTTTGTGCATCCTTCCAGCACCGGAGGCGTACTGCTCGAACTGGTGGAAGAAGTTCCAATCGGCGTCTAACACGATGCTGCTCATCTCAATCGACACCTCCGGACGCCAAGGCAGTGTGGCGCTCTGCCGAGGTGAAGACGATTCCTTCGAAACTTTGCAACTGATTCCGCTGGAGGGCGGTACCTATTCGGCGCGGCTGGTGCCGGCAATCACCGAGTTGCTCGCCAGCCAGCAAGTCAGCCGAGAGCAGATCGACGCCTTCGTCGTTGTGTCCGGACCCGGGTCGTTCACAGGTCTGCGAGTCGGTATTGCAACTGTCAAGGGTTTATGCGAAGTGCTGCGCAAACCTCTGGTGACGGTGTCGATGCTGGAGGCGCTGACCGTTATGCGCGGCAGGGCCAATGGCCGGGTTGCCGTCGCGCTGGACGCAGGGCGCGGCGAAGTCTATGTCGGGGAGTTCCAGGTTACGAATTCGCGTGCGGCGTTGGGGCGCGAATACATTGCCAAAATCGATGTGTTTGCCCGGGAGTGCGCGCTGACTGAAATGGCGGTTCTTAGCCCTGACGCCAGGGTTGTCGAGGCACTACGGGCCGAGCGCGTAGCATCACGGCTAGTGAAGCCGCTTCGCGCGGATGAGATCGGGCGGTTCGGCCTGAAAAAGCTCCTGGCTGGAGAGGTTTCGGATCCGGCGACGCTCGACGCCAACTACATTCGGCGCTCGGATGCGGAGATTTTTTCCGCGCCGCCCAAGCGGTGATCCATGCTGATCCGGGCCGCGGTTCCCCAGGACATCCCGCAAATCATGACACTGGCGGGCTCGTCGGAGACCGCCGCGCATTGGAGTGCACGCGAATACGATGCTTTGTTCGCGCCCGAGGCTCCGGAGCGCGCGGCGCTGGTTGCGTATGAACGAGAGGACGCGATCGCGGGATTTGTCGTCGCCCGTTGCGGAGAAGAATGGGAGCTTGAAAATGTCGTCGTTGATCCAATGTTCAGGCGGCGGGGCATTGGCCGCGCATTGATTGAGGAGCTAATGCGGCGCGCGCGACAGGGCGGAGCTAAGGACGTCTTCCTCGAAGTACGCGAATCGAACGCAGCGGCGCGAGCGCTATACGGAAAGATGGGTTTCCGCGAAGAGGGCCGCCGTCCACGCTATTACGCGCAGCCGGAAGAGGATGCTCTGTTGTTGCGGTTGGTGTTGTAGAGCCGCGTGCACGTTTTGTCATCGCGCGAAGGCCGCAGCCGACGAGGGATCTGTTCTTGTGCCGTCTCGAAAGCGACTTGGGTTCTCAATGTTTTGTTAACCCAGCACTCCGCTGCGCTCCCGTCGAAACCGCCGCTCCGCGGCCCAGAGATATTAATGCCGGAAACCCCACGCTTACGCGTGGGGCTAAAACCGCAACATCGCTTCGCGATTGTCAGGTGTGGTGAACCGTAATTTTGCTCCGCGGCCCACGTCCTATCAGGGACGCCAACAAAACAGGTCTTTCGCTTCGCTCAGGATGACAGCCTATTTGCTAATTCCTCATTGCCACTGCAAGTTACTTGTGGCTCGTGGCTCGCAACTCGCGGCTAAATCTGATATTCGATTTCGATCTCAATTGCCCGGTCCAGACCGTCGTGGCCAACTTCTTCATGCTCTCTGCCTTGCAGCTCACGAACTTGAGCGCGAAGCGCTTTGACCTCCATCGCGACCGCAGCCAG
>DATJXJ010000062.1:0-68612 GCA_035500255.1 Verrucomicrobiia bacterium
GATTGGCGGAATCGCGACGAATTCTTCAAAGGCCGCGACGCGATCAAGGCCTTCCTCCGCCGCAAGTGGGCGAAGGAACTCGACTACCGCCTGCGCAAAGAACTCTGGTGCTGGACGGAGAACCGCATCGCGGTCACGTTCCAATACGAGTGGCACAACCCGGTGGGCCACTGGTTCCGGTCATATGGGAACGAGCTCTGGGAGTTTGACGAGCAGGGCCTGATGCGCCGCCGCATCGCCAGCATCAACGACGTCCCCATCGCTGACAGCGACCGGCAGATTCTCTGACCGGCTTCAAGCCCCCGCTCAGTGCATCGGGTGAACTGCGTCCAAGTCTAGATTCAAGTCGAGCACGTTGACACGCGCTTCGCCCAGAACCCCGAACTGACGGCCCTTGGTGTGTTTCGTGACGAGCGCACGGATGTCCTGCTCGCTCATGCCCCGTTCCTTCGAAAGACGCGGGATCTGAAACTCCGCCGAGGCTGGAGAAATATCCGGGTCCAGTCCCGATCCGGAGGTCGTGACGAGATCAGCAGGAATCGATGCGTTCGGGTTCGTCGGCTGCAGTTGCTGCACGCTCGCGTTGACGCGATCGATCAGCGCTTTGGTCGTCGGAGCAAGATTTGAGCCGCCTGAGGACGTGGGATCATAGCCCGCGGCGCCTGCCGCCGAAGGCCGCGACCAGAAATATCCCGGCGCCGTAAAGGGCTGGCCGATCAGGTGCGAACCGGCCAGATGGTCCCCGGACTTGATCAGCTCGCCGTTCGCTTGCTTCGGGAAAAGGACTTGAGCGATCCCTGTAACCGCGAGTGGGTAGATGATTCCGAACATCACCGTCGTTACAACCGTGAAGAGTATGGAGATAATGAGATTCTTTTTCATGACTCCCTCACGAAAGCTTTCTCTGTCCGGCGATTCAATGCGGGACGCCAACCTCGCCGCGCGACGCTGTGTACCACCGCCGGATCGGCACCACCGACCAGATCGCTTCCACGAGCCCGAACGACCACGCTCCCTGCAAGAAACCGTAGACTGACGCCAGCAGGCAGGACCCCGCGAACGCCAGGGTGAACGCGCTTGCACCGCCCCGGGAATTCACGTGGGACAATCCGTAACACGTAAGCCGGTTCCGCGACTGCTTCAGCTCCCTGCCGAATTGCACCATGCAATATCCGAAGAAGGCGCATGCCAGAGCCAAGATAACTGCACTCAGGGCTACCATTTCCTTTCTCCTTCGGGTTCGCTGGCTCCGTCTCAGTGAGACGAACTCAACCTGAACCAAGACTGAGCCTATTCCTCGTCCCTCAGGAAGACATAAGCAGGCCGTAAGGATTCCATAAGGGCAAAAACGCGATCTGTGAGATACGTCACGGGAGTCGGCAGGTGTAGGATGAAACGAGGGCGGCGGAAGTGTCGGAACGTCATCGAGTTGTGATTATCGGGGGTGGCTTCGGCGGCCTGAGCGCCGCGCGAAGGCTGCGCCACACGCCTGTCGATGTTACGCTGATCGATCGCTGCAACTACCATTTGTTCCAGCCGCTGCTCTATCAGGTCGCCACCGGAGCGCTCTCCCCTGCCAATATCGCTTCGCCCCTGCGTAACATCTTGAAAAAGCAGAAGAACACACGCGTGCTTCTGGCGGAAGCCACCGAAATTGACGTCGCGAACCGGCGCGTCATTCTCAGCGATGGCGTCGTGGAGTACGACACGCTCGTGATCGCCACCGGCGCGAGCCATCAATATTTCGGGCACGCGGAATGGGAGAAGTTCGCGCCCGGCTTGAAAACAGTCGAGGACGCGACGGACATGCGGCGGCGGATTCTGCTCGCCTTTGAAACCGCCGAAAGGGAACCCGATCCGGAAAAGGTCCGCGCGCTGCTCACCTTCGTGATCGTCGGCGGCGGACCCACAGGCGCGGAACTCGCCGGAGCGCTCGGCGAAATCGCCAACGACACGCTGCGACGCGACTTCCGCAAGATCGACCCTTCCAAGGCCCGAATTATTCTGGTCGAAGGCGCGGACCGTGTGTTGCCGACCTATCCTGTCGAGCTTTCGGCGGCCGCGCGAAGGATGTTGGAGCGGCTGGGTGTTACGGTGCGAACCAGCGCTCTCGTCACCGACATTCAGGAAGGCGCAGTGACGGTTCGGGAAGGGGAACGGAGCGAGACGATTCCCACGCGGACGATTCTCTGGGCCGCCGGTGTGCTTGGCTCACCGATTGGAAAGATGCTGATCGGCCAGGCCGGTGCCCGGCTGGATAAGTCGGGACGCATTCTGGTCGAGCCCGATCTAAGCGTGCCCAGCCATCCCGAGATCTTCGTGGTCGGTGACCTGGCAAACTTCAGTCACCAAACAGGAGCGCCGCTGCCCGGCATCGCGCAGCCAGCGATTCAAGAGGGCCGTTACGTCGCGAGCGCGATTGAAAAGCGGCTGCGCGGGCAAAAGATCGCGCCGTTCCACTATCACGACAAAGGAAACCTGGCCACAATCGGCCGCGCCGCGGCGGTCGCCGACTTGAACGGGCTGAAGCTGTCCGGACTGCCCGCCTGGCTGATCTGGATTTTCATTCACCTGCTCTACATCGTTGAGTTCCAAAACCGCCTGCTCGTGTTCGTCCAGTGGGCCTGGTTCTACTTCAGCTACGACCGATCGGCGCGCCTGATCACAGGAAAAAGTCCTCTGCCCCTCGATCTCTAGGATTCGCCGCATCGCCCGCGATTTGCTGCTTGCCCTTCCAAGTGGCGTATTACAATTGGGTACCCAGCGGCACACCATGAAACGCTACGAACGACAGATTCTGATCGTCCTCGTTGTTCTGCTCGCAGTGTCCCTTGTGGCGATCTTGCTTACCCACGGCTGGGCTAACTACCGCGACCAGCTGCGCGCCTTGCGCAAGACCGCAAGACGCTCTCAGGAGCTCGTGGACACCCGCCGGCTCGAAACCGCCCAACAGGTGGCAGCGCTCGCAGTCACGAACACGGAGCAGGCGTTTGCCGCCGACGCGCTCCGGCTGGCCGATCGCTCCGTCGATCTGGCCTTTGCCGTCGCAATTCGCGATGCCGCGGCGAATCCTCCTCCGCTCACGCCGCAGACCCGTGATCTCATCTCCCGCATCAGGGCGGACGAAGCGGCCATTGCGGCCGATCAGAACCGGATCAACCAGTTCACGCAAGTGCTGTCCACGGCGCCCCAATCGGCCAAAGACGCCATCCGGGGGCTCATACTCACAGCGCAGGGCCAGCTGGCTCTGGATCAGGATGATCTCGACGCCGCCAGGCAGGAACTGGTCCTCGCCGGAGGCGACAAACAAGCGCAAATCCAGCAGCTCCTCGATCAACACAACGCGTCCGATGCACACAGCGCGGCGGCTGTGGCCGCCGCCAGCGCTGCTGCATCATCCTCGGTCGAAAGAACTCAGCTTCGAAACATGGTCGCGGAGGTCAAGGCCTGGAGCTCGCTGCGTGCCAAGGCGACACAGCTGGTTCAGGCGCAGCAGGACGCCCAATCGCTTGCCGCGAGCCTTTCGGCCTCGCGCGCCGAACTGCAAACGGCGCTGAGTCAAAACCAGCTTCCATCCAGGCGGGCTCGAGTGGGCGCGGCTGCCGTCAGCCCTGAAGGCGCCACTGCCGAGCAGGAACCCTCGGCTGTTTCTGTTCTCCACGATCTCAGCGAAGCGCAGAGAAACGTCTCGGATCTTGGCAAGCGCGTTGAAGCCGAACAGCAGCTCGCCGCGGTCTATGGCAATTGGATTACGTTTGTGACGGTTCGCGAGAAGGCGTTCCTTCATGGAATGCTCGTTTCCGTCTTCTGGATCCTGCTCATCGCGGTCTGTGTCTTGCTCGCCAACGCGCTCGTTCGGCAATTCTTCACCGAGGCGAAGCTCGAGCGGAGGCAACTGCGCACGGTACAGACGTTGCTGCTCTTCGCGCTGCAAGCTGTGGGCGTGCTTCTGATCCTGCTCGTGATTTTCGGCGTGCCCGGCAACTTGGCCACGGTCCTCGCACTCGGCGGGGCCGGCCTGACCGTGGCGCTCAAGGATTTCATCGTCGGCTTCCTCGGATGGTTCGTCCTGATGGGTAAGGACGGAATTCACGTGGGCGATTGGGTCGAAATCAATGGAGTCGGCGGCGAAGTCCTGAAAGTCGGCCCCCTACACACGGTGATTATGGAAACGGGCAACTGGACCGACGCGGGCCACCCGACCGGACGAAAGGTCTCGTTCGTAAACAGTTTCGCGATTGAAGGCCACTATTTCAATTTCTCAACGTCGGGCCAGTGGCTGTGGGACGAGATCGAGGTGCAAGTGCCCGAAGGCGCGGAACCGTATGCGACCGCGGAGGGGATCCAAAAGATCGCGACCGAGGAGACCTCGAAGAACGCTCAACTCGCCGCGGCTGAATGGAACCGGGTCGCGGCCGCGCGCGGAGGGCATTCCTTTTCCGCCGCGCCTTCGCTGAGTGTCCGGCCGAATCTTACCGGCGTGGCCGTCTTGCTTCGCTATATCACGCGCGCCAATGAACGCTACGAAGTCCGCGCGCGGCTCTATCGCGCCATTGTCGAACTGCTGCACGCGAAGCGATCTTTCGGCGCCACAGTATCGGCGCCACCTGCGAAAACCGCCGACGAGCGCACCTAGACTTGTGCGATGTGGCCTGCCATACCGGAATGGTCGTTTCGAATTTAGAGAACGGTGAAAACGTAGAAGCTTGCGTAGCCGAGCGCCACGCCGAGCGCCGAGCCCGCCAGCACGTCGCTCAAGAAATGCATCCCGAGCACGATGCGGGAGGCCGCGATCAGGAACGCGACGATCAGCAGGCACGGCTGCAAGTACGGGTAGAAGAGGCCCAGGGCCACCGCCACGCCGAACGCCGTGATCGAGTGGCCCGACGGGAACGAGTACTTGTCCGGCGGCAGGATCGACGCCCAGCAGTGCGGCTCAATTTCGCACGGTCTTTTTCGGCGGCTGGTGTGCTTGAGCACGCGGAACAAGAATATCCCCGCCACGGCGCTGGAACCGGCCGCCCCGATGGCGGCGAAGCGATGCTCTCCACCGTACAGCACCAGGATCAGGCCGAGTCCGTACCAGAGCCATCCGTCCCCTCCGCGTGTCGCCATGATCATGAGAATGCGGAACCAACGCGGTGCGCGCCAACGGTGCACGCGCCGCATCAGGCGGTGATCGTTCGATTGAATCTGGTTCCAAACTGCTTTTGCGACGGTCATACCAATTCCTCGATCGCCGGTTGCGGCAAACTGATCCAGCGGGGACGCTTGCGCGACTCGGGCTGCCCAAGGACCTCTGCAGCCCAGCGGCGGCTGAACGCGTGTTCATCGCGATAGTTCCAGAAGGTCACGACGGGGACGAGCACGGCCAGCGGCGTCAGGAGCGCGGTCCAGGATTTTTCGCGCATCATCTCAAACGCGATTAAGAACACGTCGCGGGTCAGCCTCGAAAAGGAGCCTGACTCGCCCGCCACTCGGCCCTTGCCTGCCTTGAGGCCGGCGAAGAATTCGTCCTTCGTGCGTGCGCCGGGCACTTCCGTGTAGGCCGTCCCGACTGACGGCAGCGCATGCGCGTCGCTGCCTCCGATGGCGATCTTGTCCCATTGGCGGGCCAGGGCGGCGGCGTGGGCGTTGGCGCACTCCAGCATGTGGCTGTTGTGCGTTTCGACCCCCGGGAAGTACTCCTGAAACCAGGCGAAGTCCTCGCGCTCGCGCCGGCCCGTGACGCTCGAAAAGACGTGATTGATGCTGAAGAAGATTCTTCGCTCGCTCAGGTACATCAGCAGCGCCACCAAGTCGTTGCGGCGCTGCTGGAGCTGCACGTGCTGGCGCTCATGGATGTCGTAAACGCCGATGTGGACCTCCGTGCCGCTGGGCATCCGGCACGTCAGCTCCTCGCTGAGGAAGAAATCGCTGTGCCGACGGAGCCGCTCCGAGCCTTCGATCTCGTCGTGGTCCGTCAGCGTGAAAAGGTTCATGTCGCGCCGCTGGAGCAGAGCGTAGACTTCTTCAGGATCGCTATAACTCTCGCGGCAAAACTTCGACACAAAGGGCGTCGTGCAAGGCCCCGAGAAGTAAGAGTGGACGTGCATATCGCACTTCACGATTTCCACAATAAATTCACAGTGTTACTCACAGATGACATCCTTGCTAAGATTCTGAAAACATAGGTATTTAACTCTTTCGACACACGTTCGCCGTTTTTAACAGAACTGTAGTATTTGCTGAGTTTTCCAGTGCCAGAATGCGGCGCGCATGGAGCGACTCGAGTTCGTCTTTCACGATGCAGGCGGCGGCCATCGAGCCGCAGCCACGGCTCTCGAAATGGCCATCCGGGCGCAACAGCGTCCCTGGGAAACCCTCCTTCTGAACCTGCAAGAGCTGTTGGATCCGCTGGACATCCTGAAGAAATACGGCCGCATTCGGATACAGGAGTTCTACAACTCGATGCTGCGCAACGGCTGGACTCTGGGCAGCCCGCAGCTCCTGAAAGTTCTTCAACTTGTAATACGGCTGAATCACCGGCGCGTCGTGCGGGCAATGGAAGCGCACTGGAAAGAAACGCAACCGGACATGCTGGTCTCGTTCATTCCCCATTTCGATCGCGCGCTGTGCGAAAGCTTCGCGCATGTGTTTCCGGAGCGGCCGTTCGTGACGATTCTCACGGACCTCGCCGACTATCCGCCGCGCTTCTGGATTGAAGAAGGCCAGCGACAGTATTTCATCTGCGGCACCGATCGCGCGGTCCAGCAGGCGCGATCCATGGGCCATCCGGATGAGCGCATCTTTCGCGCGTCCGGAATGATTCTTCATCCGCGCTTCTACGAAGCGCCGGTGGCGGACCGCATCGCTGAGCGCGAGCGACTCGGGCTCAGGCCCGACCTGCCCACAGGGCTCGTCCTGTTCGGCGGCCACGGCTCAAAAACGATGCTCGAAATCGCCGAGCGCCTGGAGCGTTCACGGCTCGACGTACAGATGATCTATATCTGCGGCAAGAACGAGCAACTGGCGAACGCTCTGCGCGCGCAGAAGACGCGGCTGCCGCGATTTGTGGAAGGTTTCACGACGCGCGTGAATCACTACATGCAACTCGCTGACTTCTTCGTCGGGAAGCCCGGTCCCGGCAGCGTCAGCGAGGCGCTCGCCATGAAGCTGCCCGTGATCGTCGAGTGCAACGCGTGGACGCTGCCCCAGGAGCGCTACAACTCCGAGTGGGTGATCGAAAAGCAAGTGGGCATGGTGCTGCGCAACTTCCGCGGGATCGAAGCGGCGGTTGCGCAATTGATCGAGCCCGCCACTCTGGCGCGATATCGGGCCAACGCCGCCGCGCTCGAAAACCGGGCGGTTTTTGAGATTCCCGGGATTCTCGAGCAGATCCTCGAAAAATCGCACGCAGGCGCGGCAGCGGGCGGCGCCAGGGCCCTCGCGGAAAAGCTAGCCTGAACCCGACGAAAATAGGGCTTTTTCACCTGAAACCAAACGCTGTCGGACGTATCCAATGGTCAGGTGCGCTCGACCCAGCCACGGGCCTGTGGCAACATGTAAAAAGAATCAAGCAAATCAAGGAGTTCCCGGCAATGGCGAAAGCGACTTTTGCGGCGGGCTGCTTTTGGGGGGTTGAGGATGCGTTTCGGCAGGTCAAGGGAGTGACAGACGTAACCGTGGGATACACCGGCGGCCACACGAAAAACCCAACTTACAAGGAAGTGTGCACGGACCGAACCGGCCACGCCGAAGCCGTCGAGGTGGAGTTCGACCCAAACCAAGTCTCCTATCGCGAGCTGCTCGCGGTCTTTTTCCAGAGCCACGACCCGACCCAAATGAACCGGCAGGGGCCCGACTACGGCACGCAGTACCGCTCGGCCGTCTTTTTTCATGACGCCGAGCAGGAGGCCGAAACGCGCGGGGCCAAGGAAGCACTGGAGAAGGCGGGTATCTTCAAGAGGCCGATCGTGACCCAGATTGTGGCGGCACCGGAGTTCTACCGCGCTGAGGAATATCATCAGCGCTATTTCGAAAAGAACGGCATTCGCGCGTGCCATCTGCCGTCCTCCTGAGCACCGGCAAGGGATATCGGGACGAAAGGGCAAGTGCAGGCGGGTGTTCTACTTAACGGCACCTTATTGACGATTCTTTAACCAGTGTTGTAATATCGTAGGGTTTCGGAAGAAACGGGCGACGCTCCGGGCGCATCTTATGTAATGCGGTATCTCTAAGGTGTGGGGCGAGTTGGGCGCGAGCAAGATAGATCGGCATCGGGTTCGAGGGGTCATCTTATTCATCCGTCCATACGTATGTAACGTAGAGGGGCGTGCGTGTGTGTCCCGCCGCGCCCTCTTTGCGCTTATCTGTTCGCGCAAGTCTGCCGATAAGCTTCGTAACGGGGAGAAGAACGCGTGACGCTGGCTCTCGAAGAAAAATACGATCAGGTACGGCAGCTCATCGCGATGGGCAAGGAGCGGGGCTACCTGCTCTACGATGAGGTGAACGATATCCTGCCCGCCGAGGTGCACTCCTCGGAAGAAATTGACGACCTGCTCTCGACGTTCGAGCGCTACGGCATCGATGTGTACGAAGACCTTTCCACCGCGAAAGCCGCGCTGGCCGCCGCCGATTCCGCCGAATCCACCGAGGGCGCAGCCAAAGAGGAAGCCTCCGCTTCCGAAGACGGCGATCTCGATCTGACACCGGGAACTCTGGAGAAAACCAACGACCCGGTCCGCATGTACCTGCGCGAAATGGGCACGGTGCCGTTGCTCACGCGCGAGGGTGAAGTTGCGATCGCAAAGCGCATCGAGCGCGGGCAGCTGCTGGTTCTCAAGACCATCACGCGCGCGCCGCTCATCCTGAAAGAACTTCTGAAAGTCGGCGAAGACCTGCGCAACGGCTCCCGCTCGATCAAGGAAATTGTTCAGTTTGACGATGAAGAGCTAACCGAAGAAAAGATCGAAGCGAAAACCAAGGAAACACTCAAGCAGATCGACAAGATCGCCAAGCTCTATGCGCTGGCGATGAAGCTGGCCGCCAAGCTCGAGCGCGTTCCGAAGTCGAAGAAGCGCCCGTATCTCCGCGCCCGCTATGCCGTGGCTCGCACACGCGTCGAGATGTCGCAGCTGGTGCGCGACATCGATTTCAACCCGCTCGAAAAGAAACGCCTGATCGACAAGATTCACCAGACCGTCGAGCGCGTCCACTTCCTGGAGCGCGAAATCGGAAAACTCGAGCGCCGCGTCGACGCGTCCAAGGGCGACGTCCAGGCCGAGGCGCGCAAGGACCTGCGCGCGCGCCGGCAGGAACTCGGAGAAATCGAATCCGCAGCCGAAGTGACCTCCCAGGATCTGAAGCGCGCGATTCAGGTGATTCTTCGAGGCGAAGCGGAAGCCGAGCAAGCGAAAAAGGAACTGATCGAGGCGAACCTCCGCCTCGTGGTGTCCATCGCCAAGAAGTACACGAACCGCGGGTTGCAGTTCCTCGACCTGATTCAGGAAGGCAACATCGGCCTGATGAAGGCCGTAGACAAGTTCGAATGGCGGCGCGGCTACAAGTTCTCGACCTACGCGACGTGGTGGATTCGCCAGGCCATCACGCGCGCCATCGCCGATCAGGCGCGCACGATCCGCATCCCGGTGCACATGATCGAGACGATCAACAAGCTCGTGCGCACCCAGCGGCAACTGGTGCAGGAGCTTGGCCGCGAGCCTACCTCGGAAGAAATCGCGAAGCGGATGGACATCCCCGTCGCGAAAGTCCGCAAGATTCTGAAGATTGCGCAGGAGCCGATTTCACTCGAAACTCCGATCGGCGAAGAGGAAGATTCGCATCTGGGAGATTTCATCGAGGACAAGGCTGTGGTGTCGCCGTCGGACGCGGTGATCAACCTGAGCTTGAAAGAGCAGACGTCCTCGGTGCTCAAGACCTTGACGCCGCGCGAAGAGAAAGTGATCAAGATGCGCTTCGGTCTCGACGACGGCAGCGAGCACACCCTCGAAGAGGTCGGCCAGTCGTTCGCCGTCACCCGCGAGCGCATTCGCCAGATCGAAGCGAAAGCATTGCGCAAGCTGCGGCATCCGTCGCGTTCGCGCAAGCTCCGCGCGTTCCTCGAAAGCTCCGCGAACGATTACTAGTCGCGATGACATGACTTCCGTGGACGGGTTTCAGACCCGCCCACGGACAGTGCTCTAGCCTTCCAAGTTCTTCTGCAGTCGATCCAGCGCCGCGGCCCAATAGGATTTCATCTTCAGCGATTCCTTCGAGCTTGCGAGCTTCATGTGATCCACGGCGATGCGCGTCTTTCCTCCGGGACTGGCGTAGAAGTAGACGCTGAGCCGCGTATGGCCGTCCCACTTCGCGCGGAGTGACTTGCCCGGCGTCGCTGTGGTGATCTCGATCTTCGCTCCCGGAAGCCATTTGGCGCGAAGCCTGTCATCGGTCCAGGCTTTGTAAATCTTGCCCAATCCGACGACGAAAGTGCGGCTGCTATTCGCGGAGAAGTCGCCCGCGCAGTTCTGAAACTTCTGACGCAAACCGCGCTCGTGCTCGTAACCGACCGCCACCATCTGCGCCCACCAGCCCGTCACGCCGTGCTTCCCGGACAGGAACGTCCAAATCTCCTTGTGGCTCCACTTCTTCGCGCCGGCTTTGTCCAGAATCTTGAACCACTCGGCCCACACCTTGCCGGTCTTGGCCTTCGCCGACTCGTCGCTCGACCTCTTCGCCTCTCTCGGTTTGGTCATCGAAGCACCGCCATTATCGAATCCACCGAAATCCTATATAATTCGGGGGATTTCTGGGAGGTAATTATGATGCCACCCAGTACGAGGATCCGATTCCGGCAGCCCGAACGCGATTACGGGCATCGCCCGCTGTTCGACAAGCTCGGCGTGAAGCCAAACCACCGCGTCTGTGTTGTCGGCGTGAAGGACGCGAGGTTCATCGTGGAACTGGCCGGCGTCGTGCCAGCCAGCGCGTTCGAGAAGCCCACAGCGAACGTCGACATGATCTTCTTCGGCGCGGAGGACGTGAGCGCTCTGGCCGCCCTGAAGACGCTGGAGACAACAATCAAGCGCACCGGCGTGATTTGGGTCGTCTACCCGAGAGGGCAGAAACACATTCGCGAGCGGGACGTCATCGCGGCTGGCAAGTCCGCCGGGCTCGTCGATAACAAGGTCTGCCGCTTCTCCGATACCCACACGGCCCTTCGCCTCGTGGTACCGCTGGCCCGCCGCTGAAGTCCCCGCCGTCGCGAAACCTCGGGCCGCAAAATCCTCACCCGCCGGCGCCTCAGGACATATCATGTCTGCATGGCGATCCGGTTGGATGTGCGCGGTCTCACCGTCGAGCTGCGCACGCGCTCAGGCTGGGTGCGCCCGGTCAACGGCGTTTCCTTCTCGCTCGGCGAGGGCGAAACGCTCGGCGTCGTCGGCGAATCCGGCTCGGGCAAGACAATGCTGGCCCTCGCTCTAATGGGGCTTGAGCCGCCCGGAACTCGCCGTCACGGCGAAGCATGGCTGCATCGCGCCTCCTCCAACGGCAATCTCTCCGCAGGCGCAAACGACGCCATAAATCTCGTGACCGCTTCCGACCACGAGATGCGCGCCTTGCGCGGGCGGGACATCGCGATGGTTTTTCAGGAGCCGATGTCCGCGCTCAATCCCGTCTTGCGCGTGGGCCGGCAGATCGAAGAGATGATCCGTGTCCATGAACCCAGCCTCATGAAGGGCGAGATTCGCCGGCGAGCGCTGGCCGCCATGGAGCGTGCCGCAATTCCGGAACCGGACCGGCGCGCCCGCCAGTATCCGCACCAGCTTTCGGGAGGTCTGCGACAGCGCGCCACGATCGCCATGGGGATCGCCGCGGGGCCGGGCGTGCTGATCGCGGACGAACCGACGACGGCCCTTGATGTGACAGTGCAAAAGCAAATTCTCGATCTGCTGGGGACGCTACGCCGTGAGCTGCGTCTTTCGCTGCTCTTCATCACGCACGATCTCGGAGTCGTGGCCCAAATTGCCGATCGCGTCGTCGTGATGTACGCAGGGCGCATCGTCGAGGAAGGACCCGTCGCGGAGGTGCTCCGGCAACCGCGACATCCGTACACCGACGGGCTTCTCCGCGCCGCGCCGCGGCTGACGCGCGAGAAGCTTGCGTCGATTCCCGGCGCTGTCCCGTCTCTCGACGCGCTGCCCCCAGGCTGCGCTTTCTCTCCGAGGTGCGCCCGCCGCGTCGCTGAGTGTGACGCCCGTTTGCCCGATCTCATTCGCCCCGCCGATGCAGATGAGAACCACCGCGCGCGGTGTATTCTGGTCCGCTGACATGGAACGCCGCGAACAGAACAAGGACCTGGTGCGGGAGCAGTTTACGCGCACCGCGCAGATTTTCGGCGACTACGCGGTTGCAAGCCGCGTCGCGGAGGCGGAGCGGCTGGCCCGGATGGTGTGCGCGAGCGCGAACGATCGCGCTGTCGATTTGGCGTCCGGGCCGGGCACGCTCGCGCTGCGCTTCTCCCGCCACGTGCGCTGGATTTGTGCGCTCGATCTCACTCCCGCGATTCTGGCACGCGCCCGCCGCTCGGCTGTGCAGGGGGGGCTCAGCAATCTCGGTTTCGTCTTGGGCGATGCCCAGGCGGCGCCGTTTGCGGATGGCTCGATCGATATCGCGGTGACGAGCTACAGCCTGCATCACATGCCGAATCCGGCTCGTGCCGTCGGAGAAATGGCGCGCATCGTCCGCCGAGGTGGGCGCGTGGGCGTGCTCGATATCTTCGTTCCCGAAGACGAGCGTGTGGCTGCGCTGAACAATCGGATCGAGCGGATCCGCGACGCGTCACATACCCGCACACTCGCCAGAACCGAGTTCGAATCGATCTTCGAATCCCACGGCCTGCGCGTCCTCGACACCCACGTCGAAGCACAGCCACGGCCGTTCGAACACTGGATGCTTGTGGCCGGATGGAGACCCGGCGACCCGGCCTACGAGGAAGCGCGCCAGCTCATGGAGGACTCGATCCCGGACGATGCGGCGTGGTTTCACCCGAGATTCGAGCGGCGAGAAAACGCCCGGCACGAGCTCTTCTTCGAGAACACGATCCTGTTCATTGCAGGCGAGAAACAGTGAATACGAGCGATCAGCTGCTTCTCGACGTTCGGGACCTGCGCAAGTCCTTTGCGGTCTCGGCGGCCGGTCGCGACGGCGCTGATGCGGATTCTTCGGCGCGCGCCATGGCCGTCGGCGGCGTCACATTCTCGCTCGTCCGCGGTGAGACGCTCGGCATCGTCGGCGAGTCTGGTTGCGGCAAGACCACGCTCGCACGAATGCTCCTGAGGCTGATCGAGCCGGATTCGGGGGAGATCTGGTTCCGCAGCCAGAATTGGTTGGGGGCGCGCGGCCGGGAATTGCGCGCGATGCGGCGTTCGATCCAGATGGTATTTCAGGATCCGATTGCTTCGCTCAACGCCCGGATGCGGGTCAGCTCGATCGTGGGTGAGCCTCTGGCGATTCATGAGCCGCAGCTTTCGAGCGCCGAGCGCCAGTCGCTCGCGGCGGAGATGCTCGAGGCGGTCGGTCTCGGGCCTGATTCGCTCAGTCGCTATCCGCACGAATTCTCGGGCGGTCAGCGCCAGCGAATCGGAATCGCGCGAGCGTTGATCCTGCGGCCCGAACTGGTGGTGGCCGACGAGCCCGTTTCGGCGCTCGATGTGTCCGTCGGCGCGCAGATTCTCGATTTGCTCGAGCGCCTGCGCCGCGAGTTTTCACTCACGCTGATTCTGATCTCCCACAGTTTGCCCGTCGTGGCGCAGCTTGCGACGCGCGTGGCTGTGATGCAAGGCGGCCGATTCGTCGAACTCGGCGCGGCGGATCAGGT
This sequence comes from Verrucomicrobiia bacterium, assembly GCA_035500255.1. GTDB lineage: Bacteria > Acidobacteriota > Terriglobia > Acidiferrales > UBA7541 > Palsa-295. The sequence continues at coordinate 13,862 of DATJXJ010000062.1, forward strand.
GCTGCGCACGCCGAAGCATCCCTACACGCAAGCATTGATCGCCGCCGTTCCTGAGATTCCTGTCTGATTCTTGCTTCGAAGGAATTCAAATCTTGCGGTCGATGTTGGGAAAGTCGAGCCAAACTTTCACGCCGCAGAAGTGCGAGCCTTCCGTGCAAATCGGCGTGGAAACTCCGGCGCGCAGAAAACACGGCGGGCCGATGTAGCGTGCGAGCGCCGGAAACGCTGCGCGCACTTGCTCAACCTCTTCGATCGAAGCCCGATAAATCTCCTCCTGCGCATTGAAGCAGGTGCGCATCGTCCACTTGTGCAGCAAGTGAAGCAGTGAGCCGGATTCGACCAACCGAATTGCCTTCGCATTTGGCAGCAGGTAGAGCGCTAGTTCGCGCGACACGCCGCGGTCCAGCAGCTGGTTCTTCGCGGTCCACGCTTCTTCCATCGCTTGTTGGTAGATTTCCAGAGCCCGCGGATTATTCCGGATCAGCATCGGCGTGATGTAGTCGGGTGAGCGCGTATCCGCCAGGGTCAGCAGCGGGCGCGAGCCGGGCACCATGCGATGCCGCTGGTCCTGGCTATCGGCAGTGTGGCTGATCTTCTTCGCGAATGTGAAATGCACGTGGTCGAGCGGACGCATCATCGGGGCGTGAACGCCGATGTTGAGCGTTTCGCGGCGATACGGATTGCGCGCCGGATTCAGCATCCGATCGAGTGCCTCAGTATCGTGACATTCCGCTGCCGCAAGGCCCACCACCGCGCGATAAGCCTCGGCCATCGCCGCAATTGCGTGCGGTGAATAATCGATGAGTTTTGATGTCCGCTCTTCAATCCGCGCGTCGAACTCGCGTGCAAACGTTTCGCCGTCGCGCGGCTGCTCGTCAAATTCCGGCGCACGCTCGATCGGTTCGTTGTCGAAGCGATCGAAAAACTGCGGATCGACCTCTCGCACACGCGCAACCATCTCTCCCACCACACGAAGCGCTTCGGCTGGCGTGTCGTTGACGCTGCACATCCGCCACAGCCGGTAGAGAACGATTCCGGAAAGCGTGTGGACCATTGTGGTGAAGGCCGCGACGGGCAGGACGTAACGCGCTACCTCGATGGCGCGCTTTTCCGATTGCCGCTCCACCTTCTGCACGCGCTTGGCGTGCGACGAAGGACCGACGTGCCAGATATCGCTCAAGATCGCGCGCGCCGCCGGCTCGAGCACGCGCGTCAGCGTGCGGTAGTGCTCCCACGCGCGCGCCACGGCCTTCTCGTAGATCATTCGCTCGGCGGGACCAAACTGCGCAGTTTCCGCGGGAACGTAGGCCTGCGCGCGGTCGAGCCTCACGTAGCGCTGGCTCTGCTGCTCCGAGTTGTAGAACGGATGCGCGTGCAGGAACGACCAGACGAATTGCCGGCTCACATTTTCGAGCCCGAACTCGAAGTGGGCGTGCTGATAAACGGTGTGATGCCCGCCGAAGAAAGTCCCCGAGCCGATCATCACTCGCTGCTTTTCGGTGACCTCCTCCGGCACGACGAGGTGGGGTGAATAGCAGGTGCGCGCGGCCGCGATGGCGGAATCGAACGGGTGTGCGAAGGAATTGCGCAGCGTGACGCGCGGCTGCGCCGTCTCGACGAGGGAATTGGGCTGTGCGTCAGGCGCGGAAGACAATGGCGTGGCCATCCGCACGGCATTGTACATCGGGCGAGTGGTGGATTCACTCGCTCGAGTCAAACGCCGAACTAACTTGGATGGGATTCGTTACTTCTTGGCGGCGGCTTTATCCGCGTACTTCTTCTGGAAGCGCTCCACGCGGCCGGCCGTATCGATCAGCTTCTGCTTGCCGGTGAAGAACGGATGGCAATTCGAGCAGATTTCCACGCGAATCATCGGACCCTTGAAGGTCGAGCGCGTTTCGAACGTATTGCCGCAGGCGCAGTGCACCGTCACGGCGTGATAGTCCGGGTGAATTCCTTCTTTCATTGAAAAACTCCTGTCTGCCGGCCGTTCTGCGCGAACTGCAAGTCCCGCCACACGTTCGCGTCGCTAGGCCAGCGGGGAAACAGCATTATACCGGAAACCGGTTTCGGCTTCTATCTGCAAAGGCACCACAACACTAGATGTGCGAAAGCAAACATTGGATTCAGCCGGGCGGCCTCGTTTGGCGTAAGTCGTTTTCGTGCTATAAGAAACGCTCCAAGGTTGCCGGGGAGGGAAGCATGTCTCGATCCAAGGTGCTGGCCGCGGTCGCTGCGTTGGCGGTTTTCGTCATCGTCGGTGTCAGGTCCGTGAAAGCGACGGATGCGACCGACGCCGAGAAATACAATTGCGATCGCGAATGTCTGGCCAAGATCTCCGATCTGTATTTCGAGGCGCTGGCGCAGCACAACCCCTCGCTGCTGCCCCTCGCACCCAACCTAAAGTACTCAGAAACGGGAACCGTGCTGAAGGTCGGCGAAGGGATTTGGAAGAACGCCGGTGCGCCCACGTATCGCATGCAGATTTTCGATCCGCGGACGGGCGGCATCGGCATCGACGCCGTGGTGCCGGACGGCGGCGTCCCCACGATCGTTGCGCTGCGGCTCAAGGTCGAGAATCACGTGATCACCGAAATCGAGAGTGTCCTGGTCCGAGGCGACGATCCCGCGGTCTTCCACGCGCCGGAAAAGCTGATCCAACCCTCGCGCTACTTCACGCGGAAGCTTCGCCCCGCCGAACAAAATTCACGCCTTGAGCTGATGGCGGCCGCCGACGCCTATTTTCGCGCATTCGAAACCGAAGGCACGCCGGATTACATCCGCGCGCCGTTGCTGCCCGATACACTGCGCTTTGAAAATGGTTTGCAAGCCACGAACATCGACCTGAAGGTGCACAAAGCGACCACTGCGGCAGAGCAGTTCGACAACGCGATGTTCAAAGGCACCAAAGTTTACGACCGAAGATATCCGGTCGTCGACACGGACACGGGCGTCGCCATGGCTCTCGTCCGCTTCCACAGCAACGCATCCGCACCACCTCCCGATTCTTCGGCGGCGCGCGGCGATGCGTTCGTGTGCGAGTTCTTCGCGGTCACGCAGGGCAAGATCGTGGAGATCCAGGCGACATGGATCCAGCCGAAGGAACAGCTTCCCACGCCGTTCTAGATGCTCTCATGGTGAAGTTCGATCACATGATGCTGCCCGTTTCCGACGCGGCTGCCTCGCGTGATTGGTACGTGGACAATCTGGGCTTCAGGATCGAATGCGAGAACCGCCAGTCGGGAACCGTGGCGATTCAGGACGACAACGGCTTCACGATCTTCCTTCAAAAGACGGCCCATTCACTGTCCGGAGAAAAGTGCTCGCTGACCATTCAAGTCAAGGACGTGGACCAGACGCATCGCGATCTCGCCGCCAAAGGCGTCGCCTTCCGCGACGCTCCCAAGCGATATTTCTGGGGTTATGGCGCCGAACTGCTCGATCCGGACGGATACTTGATTCGCCTGTGGGACGAGGTCTCCATGCGTGAAAAAGGAAGCGCGTAGCAGACGAGCTTCACGAACCGCTGAAAAGGAGCGGCATGCCGAGTTTCGTCCGGTAGTTGGGCCGGTAGCGCTCGGTGTTATAAAGCCTCTCGATGTTGATCTTCCGCGCGCCCAGCGACAAGGACGGCAGCGGCACCGTCGCGTAGCAGCCGCTCTGAATCGCGATCATTTTTCCGCTGAGGCCCTCGCGAATCAGTTCCACCGCGATGTTTGCGAAGGTGATGCTCACGAGCTGGTCGATCGAATCCGGTTCGCCGCTGCGCAGATCGTAGGTGAGGTCGCTCACCATCGTTTCCTCGCCCGTGCGGCGATGAATTTCATCTCCCAGAGCGTGGCCGATGTCGACCTTCTTGCGGTGCCCATAGGCGTCGGCCTCCCCGATCTCTTTCACCTCGCCGCCCGTCCACATCGCGCCCTCAGACACGATGATCAGCGCATAGCTGCTCGGGTTGATGGCCTTGTCCTCCATCAACAGTTTACAGAGCCGGTCGAGATCGAACGGATACTCGGGGATCAGGCACCGCTCGGAAGTGACGTACGCGGTGTAGAGAGCCGTGAAACCAGCATCGCGGCCGAAGATGCGAAAGATGCCGATGCGTTCGTGCGAGCCGATCGTGGTGCGCTGGCGGCCGATCGATTGCTTGGCGCGCGTTACGGCGGTTGAGAATCCGATGCAGTATTCGGTGCCCTGCACATCGTTGTCCATGGTTTTCGGAATCGCGATCACCGGGAAACCGACGGCGGAAAGAGCCGATGCGAAACTGAGCGTATCGTCGCCGCCGATGGCGACGAGACAGCCGACTCCGAGCCGCTCGAGATTCTCGATCACGATCGGGGTGAAGTCGTAGGTTTTTCCATCGAAGGAGAGCCGCTGCAGCGTGCTCTCGGGCACGTGTTTCGGCACATTGGCCGGAGCGACCCGGCGCGGATTTGTGCGCGAGGTATGGAGGACGGTGCCGCCCGAACGGTCGATCGTGCGCGTGTTTTCGCGGTTCAGTTCCCGGACGTAGGTGGCATCGTCCGGGCCGGTCATGTTCACCAGACCTTCCCAACCCCTCCGAAGCCCGATGACTTGCCTGCCGGTTTCGCTCGAGCCATAGACGACCGACTTGATCACCGGGTTCAGCCCCGGGACGTCGCCGCCACCCGTTAGAATGCCGATCTTCTTGTTTTGCGCCACAAGAATCCCTTTCTGCGCATAGCCGTCCGCGCACGCCCTCCCTCCCCAGGGGCGATTCAATTGTGCTTGCGTCCGGCGCGCAACGCAATGCGGGTTCTAATCCGCCGCCGAAATGCGGCGGCACAGGTGGTCACCATGCTGTAATCTGTTTTGGATAGATTCGCGACTTTTCGAGAATCGGAGTCATTGCATGCGCTCCTTGCGCGTCGCTGTTCTTCAGATCGTTTGTCTGTTCCTGCTCGCCTCGCCGCTCGCGCAGGCCGCAGGATCATTGGAGATCTATTTCATCGATGTCGAAGGCGGGCAATCCACTCTGATCGTCGACGCCAAAGGTGAGTCGCTGCTGATCGATACCGGCTGGTCGGACTCGAACGGGCGTGATGCCGGACGCATCTTGGCTGCCGCGAAGGCTGCCGGCATCGATCACATCGACTACGTCGTCATCACGCACTACCATTCCGACCATGTCGGCGGCATTCAGCAGCTGGCTGACCGCATCAAGATCGGCGCGTTTGCCGACCACGGGCCCAACACCGAGCCTACTCGTGAGACGTCGGCGAACTACGAAACGTACGTCAAAGTAACAGCACAATCGAAGCGCGCGATTTTGAGGCCCGGCGATACGCTTCCCTTCAAGGGCATGCGCGTCGACGTCGTCGCATCGGCGCGCGACGAGATTGCGTCTCCTCTGGCCGGTGCGGGCCAGGCGAATTCGCTGTGCCCCTCCCTGCCAAACGCGCCGGAAGACCCGAGCGAAAACTCGCGGTCCGTGGGCCTCCTGATCACATACGGCAAATTCCGGTTTATCGATCTCGGGGACTTGACCACTCGCGGAGAGCTCGGCCTGGTCTGCCCGCGAAACCTGATCGGCACTGTCGATCTCTATTTGACCACGCATCACGGCACCGCTCACCCGGGAACGGGCGATTCTTCGAATGCGCGGGAGATCGTCGAGGCGCTGCACCCGCGCGTGGCCGTGATGAACAACGGCGCGATCAAGGGCGGGCACCCGCTCACGTGGCAGACGGTTCACGATTCGCCCGGCATGCAGGACTTGTGGCAGTTGCACTATTCCATCGCGGGCGGGAAAGATCACAACTCCCCCGAACAATTGATTGCGAACACGGGTGTCGAGGATCAGGGGAATTACATCAAAGTGTCGGCCAAAACGAGCGGTACGTTCACCGTGACGAACTCGCGCAACAATTTCCAGAAAATCTACACGAAATAGCCGCGTGCTGGCGCAACTCAGCTCTGGAGGGCGGCCAGCGCTTCAACGAATTCGTCGTGCAGGCCGCGGGGCAGAATCTCCAGGCTCACGATCCGGCGCGCAAGTTCGATGTTTTCGCGCGTGTCGACATAGGCGCGATTGACGTCCGCCACGCTGATCCGGCGGTCGTCGCCTTGCAGAGGTTCGATGGCGTCGCCCGTCTTGATGAGACCCTCTTCTACGACTGAGAAGTAGATCCCCGACCGGCGGCTGGCGACGAATCGCTTGATGATGTCCGACCGGCCGAAGCGGATGCCGAGCTTGTAGCAAGGCAAGCGCGGCTGCGTCACCTTCACGATGGCGGCGCCGATCCGAAACTGGTCTCCGATGTGCGCGTGTTCCTCAAGCAGCCCTTCGGTCGTCAGATTCTCGCCGAACATGCCCCACGGCAGCTCCATCTCCGGCAGTTGCTCGCGCCAAAAATCGTAGTGCTCCGAAGCGTAGGCGTAGACTGCTTTGTTGCGCCCGCCGTGAACCTCGAGGTCCGCCTGATGGTCTCCGTCGAGATTGAGCCGGCGAAGCAGCACCGGGCCCGCGACGGGTTCCTTGAAGATGCCGGTCCTGACCTCGCCGGCCAAATAGGGAACCGAGCGGGGCAGGCCCACATTGAGCGAGATGACTTTCATTGGGTGCAGTCCAGCACGGCGGCGCCGTTGATGCGGTCGCTCTTCAGCTCGTTGAGCGCGCGGTTGGCCTCGCGCAGCGGAAACAGGGTCACCTGCGTGCGAATCGGGATTTCGGCGGCGACGCGCAGGAAGTCCTCTCCATCCTTCCGCGTATTATTGGCCACGCTGCGAATCACGCGCTCCTGATAGAGCAGATTGTAATCGAGCGACGGGATTGGGCTCATATGAATGCCTCCCAGCACGAGGATGCCTCCCTTCTTGAGCGCTTTCAGCGCGGCCGGCACCAATTCTCCGGCCGGCGCGAAGACGATCGCCGCATCGAGCTTCGCCGGGGGCTCGGCCGCTGCCTCTCCGGCCCACGCGGCGCCGAGTTGCAGCGCCAGCTGCTGATGCTTTGCTCCGCGCGTGCACGCGTAGACTTCAACGCCCCAGTGCCGCGCCACCTGAATCGCCACATGCGCCGCGGCGCCAAAGCCGTAGAACGCAAGACGCCCGCCCCGCCCGATCCCGGAGAGGCGCAAACACCGGAATCCGATGATTCCCGCACAGAGCAATGGCGCGGCCTGATCGTCCGGAAATCTTTCCGGTATTTCGTACACGAAATCTTCCGGCGCGACTGCGTACTCAGCGTAGCCACCGTCGACCGTGTAGCCCGTGAATTCCGGGTGGTCGCAGAGGTTTTCCATTCCTGCGCGGCAGTACTCGCACGTCTGATCCGTGCGGTGCAGCCAGGCGATCCCGACACGCGTGCCTGGCTTGAAACGCCTTGCGCCCTCGCTAAGCCGTTCGACGACACCCACGATCTGATGCCCGGGAATCACCGGCGATTTGCGGGGCGGCAATTCCCCTTCGACCACGTGCAGGTCGGTCCGGCAGACGCCGCACATCTTCACGCGCACCAGGACTTCACCCCTGCCCGGCCGGGGCGCAGGGACATCGACAAAGTGCAGCGGATTCGTCGCAACCGGCGCGGGTGAATGGAGCAGGCAGGCTTTCATGGGAGTCGAAGCGCTCTCGCGCGTTTCGAACCCACGCTACCACAATTCGCAGATCGCACTGACTGGAAAGCCACGCAGTCCAACGTTCGCGCGATGACCCATCGCGCGGCCAAACCCAATTTCGCGCTCCTCGATGCTTGATATAAACTCGTGCACTCTTTGGGTATCACCACGGAGCATGATGAAACTTCCTCTCCGACGAACGAATCAAAGCAATCTCAGATTGCCCAGCTCCCACATTCTTTCGCCCGAAGCCTCACGCAAGAGCCGGCGACAGCGAGTTCAGTCCACCGCGATTCCGCAATTGCGCTCCGAATCCGAATCGGGCCTGGGGAATTCCGCTGAGAATCTGGGAGGTTTCTTCGCCGAGGTGAAAGCGACGCCAGCTCTCGGCCAGGTGGCCGTGATTTGCGTGACGGCGTGCATCAGCCTCGGGCTTGTCGAGTTCGCGGGCAGGCCGCAGACATTTCTCGCCGTCTTTTCCTCGCCGGCTGGGCCCGATCCCTATTGGGTGCTGCGGCTCAAGGCGTGGTGGGTGGCGTGCATCCTTGTGGGATACGTCGCGCTGCCTGCTCTGGTGATGTCGCTGCTGCCCGGCAAGCGGGTACGCGACTGCCATTTGGGATGGCGAGGGTTTGCGCAGCACTACTGGATCTACGCGGGACTATATGGAGCCGTGTTGCCTCTGATCTGGCTGGTCGCACAAACGCCGTCGTTCTACACGTTCTACCCGATGTATCCCCAGGCGGGACGATCGTGGTCCGATCTGCTGATGTGGGAGGGAATGTACGCGGGGCAATTCATCGCACTGGAATTCTTCTTTCGCGGCTTTCTGGTCGGCGGACTTTCCAAGCACATCGGAGCGCTCGCGGTTCCGGTGTCCGTGATGCCCTACATGATGATCCATTTCTCAAAGCCGCTGCCGGAAGCGGCTGCGTCCGTCGTGGCTGGGCTGGTGCTCGGGTGGCTCGCATGGAAGACGAAGTCGATTTGGGGCGGCGTGTGCGTTCACTGCGCCGTCGCCGCGACGATGGACCTGCTGGCGCTCGCGCAGAAGGGTCAGCTTCCCTGGCTGCACGGCTGAGCGGCAAGGAGAAAAGAGCCGGTTCGAGTGACAAACTACAATGAGAAGACGCGCTCCGCGTTCGTCTGATAGAACTTCTTCTTGTCGGCGTCGCTGATGGGAAGTTCGTCGGTGACCTTCACTTCCTCGGGGACGAACTGATACGGATAGTCCATGGCATACATCACGCGGTCGATTCCGAGCACGGAAATCGCATAGAGGATCGGCGGCTGCCAAGCCATGCCGCTCGTGGTGATGTAGAAATTCTCCTTCAAGTAGTCGCTCGGCTTTCTCTTGAGTTTCGGCACGCCCGCGTAGCGGTTGTTCGAAACCAGCCGCTGGTGCATGAAGTCGATCCGGAAGAACCAATAGGGAAGCCCCTCGCCCAAATGCCCGAGGACGATCTGCAGCTTGGGGAAGCGATCGAACACGCCTGCGACTACCATGCGCAGCGCGTGCAACCCGGTCTCGACCGCGAAGCCGAACACCGCGCCGTCGAGCCCGCGGTCTAGAAACGGGCCGATCATGCGCGGCGAAGGCGTGGTCGGATGAATGTAGACCGGCACGCCGAGAGACTCCGCGGCTTCAAAAATCTCCCAGAACTTCGGATCGTCCAGATATTCACCGTGCGTATGCGAATTGACGATCGCCCCCTTCAGACCGAGCGACTTCACGGCTCGCTGCAGTTCCCTCGCAGCCGCGGCCGGATCCTGCGGCGCGATCGCAGCGAGACCCGCGAAGCGGTCGGGACGCTTGCGAATCGCCTCCCCCAGCTGATCGTTGAAGGAAGTCGATAGGGACACGGCAGTCGACCGATCGAAAATCTGAACGCCCGGCGACGTGATCGAGAGAATCTGCTTAGCGATGCCGGTTGCGTCCATATCGCGAATGCGGAGATCGCCCACGTCCGTCATCTTCTCGCGCACCTGGACGATGCGCGCCCCGTTGTTCGTCAGGTAGAAACCCATCAGGCTTTCGAAGCCGGGATCGTTGTGCGAACCGTCTTCGAGAAGCTTGCGATAGCGCGCGAACAGTTCGGGCGGTGCGTACGCTTCTTCGGTTGCGACACGGAGATACGGAGCGGCTGTCATGGCGATTGCACGCGAGCGAGATTATGCCTGCAAGAAAGCGAAGTGCGAAGGGGTGAATTTCGCGAGCTGAGATGAGAATCGGCCGGCAACGTGCGCCGGCCGATCTCAATCTGTGGTTTGGAGCGCGCTACGCCCAGCTATAGCCGTGCTGCTGCAAAGGCAGCGCGCGAACGCGATGACCGGTGGCGGCAAAGATCGCGTTGGTAATCGCCGGAATCATCGGCGGCAGTGCGGGCTCTCCGAGACCGGTCGGCGGATTATCGGTCTTCAGGAAGAAGACGTCGATATCGGCCGGAGCCTGCGTGATGCGCAGAGGCGGATACTGATGGAAGTTGCTCTGCACCGCGCGTCCCGCATCAATGGTGATCTCATAGCCCATCGCATGGCTCATCCCTTCGATCACGGCGCCCTGCGAGATATTTTGCGCCGCTCCGGGATTGATCACCTGGCTGCCGATATCGCCGACGACCCAAACCTTGTGCACCTTGACCGCCTTGCTCGAGCTCACCTGCACTTCGGCGACCTCCGCGAAGTAACCGCGATGGCTGAAATGGAACGCGACGCCCATCGCCGTGCCGGGAGGCAGCTTGCGCTTGCCCCAACCGGACCGTTCCGCAACCGAGGTCAGCACGGCGCGCATGCGCGGCCCGTCGAACGCCACGGGCGCGAATGCGACCGGCGTTCCCGGCGGCGGCGCTGCCATCGGAAGTGGCGCTGCAGCGAGCAAGTCGAGGCGGAATTGAACGGGGTCCCTGCCCGCCGCGTGCGAAAGCTCGTCGATGAACGACTGCATCACGAACGCGATCGCGTTGCTCCCGGGGGCCCGCATCGCGCCCATCGGAACTCCGCTCGGCATCATCGAGGAGAGCTGCGAGAAGTTGGGAATGAAGCGCGCGGGGAATTCCTCGCCCCCCAGCCCGGCGCTCTGCGCGAAGCGGCCGTTTTCGCCGAATGTGACGAAGTGATTGCGCCACGCGACGATCTTGCCGTTCTTGTCTACGCCGCCCTTCAGGAAATGGAAGCCCGCCGGGCGGTAATAGTCGTGCGCCATGTCTTGCTCGCGCGTCCACAGGAGCTTCACCGGCACGCCAACCTGCTTGGCGATGACGGCCGCCTCCACCATGTAGTCGTCCGTGAGGCGCCGACCGAAGCCGCCGCCGATGCGGGTGAGATGAACGGTGATGTCCTTTTGATCGATGCCAAGCGCCCTGGCGGTTTGGGATAGGCCCGTTGCAGGCGTCTGGCTGGGCGCCCAGACTTCCAGCTTCCCGTCCTTGTAGTAAGCCGAGCAATTCTGCGGCTCGAGCGGAACGTGAGAAAGGAAGGGATACGAGTACGCCGCTTCGACGACATGCGCCGCGGAGCCAAAGGCCGCGTCCGTGTCGCCATCCTTGCGGAGGACCTGGCCGGGCTCCTTCTTGGCGAGCTCGACAGAGGTCGCGGCATAGAGCTGGCTGCTCTGTGCAGCGGTTGGGCCTTCGTCCCACTCGACTTTGAGAGTCTTGTCCCTTGCCGCGCGCGCTTGATACCAGCTGTCGGCAACGATTGCGACGCCTCCAGCGAGCGTGGCCGGGTCCGGACCCGGTGGAACGACAAACACGTGCCGGATGCCGGGCAGCGCCTTGATCTCATCGAGGTTCGCGCTCTTCACCTTGCCGCCGAAGACAGGGCACTTCTCGTAATTGGCGTAGAGCATACCGGGCATGGTGAAATCGATTCCGTAGAGCGGCTTGCCCGTCACGATCTTGTGGATGTCCGGATTAGGCGTGGTCTTGCCGATGATCCGATAATCTTTCGGATCCTTCATCTTCAGCGACTTCGGATCCGGCGGCGGCATCGTGGCGGCTTTCGACGCGAGCTCGCCGTAGGTGAGACTGCGGCCGCTGGGATCGTGGTGTACCCGGCTGGCCGTCGTAGAGCATTCGGATGGCGACACGCCCCATGTCTGCGCTGCGGCAGCGATCAACATCGCGCGGCCGCCGGCGCCGACCTGGCGCAGCGGATCCCAGTTCATCGGCGTCGAAGTGCTGCCGCCCGCGATTTGCAAGCCGTACTTCGCGTTGAGATCGCCCTGCTCCACGCGAACGTCTTTCCAATCTACGTCGAGCTCTTCGGCGATCATCATGGGCAGCATCGCCTTGACGCCCTGACCGATCTCGGGATTCTTGGCGATGATCGTGACGATCCCGTCCGGAGTGATCGTAATAAACGAAGTCGGGAGAAGCGTCACCGGCGGGCCAAACTGCGCGAGCACTTTCTTTCCGAGCGGCTCCGCATAATAGGCAAGCATCATGCCGCCGCCCACGAGGGCGGTGGCGCGCAGGAAGGCGCGGCGATTCATGCCGGCGCTTCGATTCGATTTCGGCGATTCTTGCGGGTCCAATTTCGGCTGTGTCGTGGCCACGGGATCCTCCTTACGCCTTCGCGGACGCGGTCAGGTCCGCATTCGAGGTTTGCGCCGTTCGCTTGGCGTGAAGTTCGGCCGCGCGCTTGACTGCTTTGCGAATCCGGAGGTAGGTGCCGCAGCGGCAGATGTTGCCGTCCATGGCTGCGTCGATGTCGGCGTCCGTGGGGTGAGGATTCTTGGCGAGCAGCGCCGAGGCGGTCATCATCTGGCCGGCTTGGCAGTAGCCGCACTGGGGCACATCAAGCTCGGCCCACGCAACCTGCACCGGGTGAGTTCCATCCTCGGAAAGGCCCTCCAGCGTCGTGATGTGCTTGCCCGCAGCATTTTCAATCGTGGTCGTGCACGAGCGCATGGCTTCGCCGTCGATGTGCACCGTGCAACATCCGCACAGGGCCATCCCGCACCCGTATTTGGTGCCCTTCAGGTCGAGAATGTCGCGGACTACCCACAAGAGCGGGGTATCCCCGGGCGCATCTACCGTCGTGGGCCGCCCGTTCACAGTCAATTTGTAGGACATCGGGTCCACCTCCACCAAAACGCAATCTCGCTCAACGGCGAGCAAGGTAGCACCCGGTTAGAGGCAGTGTCAATCACAGGCGCCCCGCCTCGATCTCATAGCAAACACAGTGTTTCCTGGTGTTTCAGATCGCCTATTGTCGCTGTCACTTTTCGAATCAAGTCGCATAATTTCGCCTTCCGCCGGCCGACGCCCAGCTACCTCGACCGTGAGTGCGCCCCGGAGCACATGCCCCGGTCGTACTATTGGCGCGGTCGGCAGCGGCCACCAAGCTGAGGGGAAGGTCGTGATGTCCCGGAGGCTGCCGTGATCTCAACTTCGATCCGACGAACTCTACTCGCCGCGGCTTTGGGCGCGCTGGCATTCGCCAGTCCATGCAGCAGCCGCGCGCAGAATGCGCTCCCGAACAGCTCAGCTGGCACCGGCGCAACTGGCTCGCAGCCGCAAGGCGCGTCCGTCGATGACGCGCAGCCTGCGCAGCCGATGTCACTCGGCGATCTCGCCCGGATGGTTCGCGCCAGGAAGGAAAGCGCGCCGAAGGCAGTGAAAGTGATCGACGACGAAAACATGCCCCGCAACGGCGGCGGAATCAGCGTGGTGGGCGGTGGCGCGGAGGTGGTCACCGGCGGCTCGGGTGGGAAGATGACCCTTTTGGATTTTTGGGCGTCGTGGTGCGGGCCCTGCCGGCAATCGGTGCCGGATTTGAAGGCATTGCAGCGTACTTACCGAAGCGACGAACTGGAAGTGATCAGCGTCAACGAAGACAAGAACGAAAACGCGGGCCGCAGTTTCGCCGCGGACAACGGCATGAACTGGGACGTCCGCTTCGACCCGCACGGCGAGACGTCGCACCACTGGGGCGTCAGCGCCTTTCCGACATTCATCCTGCTCGACGCGCAAGGCCACGAAGTACAGCGGTTCGTTGGAGAGGATTCGAGCGAATCGCTCGCATCGCGCATCGGGCCTTACGTCCAGAAAGCCCCGAAGGGCAGCTCGTAGACAAAGCTCTTCAGATCGCGCCCTTCGCCATCTGATCGGCAATGTACTCAGCCTGGCGAATCGTCAAGGCGACGATCGTCAGCGTCGGATTCTCGCCGCCGCTCGACGTGAACTGGCTGCCGTCCGATACGAACAGATTCTTGATGTCGTGTGACTGCCCCCAGCGATTCACCACGCCATCCTGCGGTCTTTCCGACATGCGATTCGTGCCCATATTGTGCGTCGAAGGAAACGGCTCGTGGTGCACGGTGCGCTTCGCGCCGATAGATTTGTAGAGCGCGTCCGCCTGCCCAAAAGCGTGCTTCTGCATGGCGACATCGTTCGGATGATCGTCCGAATGCACGTTGGGAATCGCGAGGCCGTACTGATCCTTGCGGCTCGCGTGCAGCGTGATGCGGTTCGTCTCGCGCGGCAAGTCTTCGCCGATCAGCCAGACGCCGGCGATGTTCACGTAGCTGTCTATAATCGAGGCCCGGTCGCGGCCCCACGCATTGGGCACAATGTTCTGCGCGAAGCTGGGCAGGCCCTGCGGCAGCAGCTCCATCTGATACCCGCCGACGAAGCCGCGCTTCGTGTCGAGCCGTGCCTCGTCCATCACGATGCCACTCTGCGCCGTGCCCCGGTACATGTGCACGGGCTTGTCGAAGATCGCGAACACGGTGCTCGTCATGTGCCGCATGTAGTTCTTGCCCACCTGCCCCGAAGAGTTGGCGAGGCCCTGCGGAAACAGGCTCGAAGAGGAATTGAGAAGAAGTCGCGGACTTTCGATCGCGTTTCCCGCGACGGCCACGATGCGCGCCTTTTGCCTGTGCATCGCACCCGTGCGGTCCGCGTAGACGACGCCGGTCACCTTGCCGGACTTGTCGTGCTCGATGCGAAGAACCTGCGATTCGGGGCGGACTTCGGTCTTGCCCGTGGCTTCCGCCTTCGGAATCTCCGTGTAGAGCGTCGACCACTTCGCCTCGAACGTGCAGCCCTGAACGCAGAATCCGGTCTGCTGGCAGGACGCGCGCCCGTCGCGCGGCACCGAATTGATGGCCATGTTCGTGGTCATGAACTGCGTGTAGCCCATCTTCTTCGCGCCCGCAAAAAGCACCTTGCCGTGATTGCTGACGGGCAATCGCGGGATTCCGTGCGTCCCGGTGACGCCCATTTTCAATTCGGCACGGTCGTAATACGGTTCCATCTCTTTCGAATCGATCGGCCAGTCGAGCAGATTCGCGCCCGGGATTGCTCCATAGCGCGTGCGCGGCTTGAATTCATGCTCCTGAAACCGGAGTGCGCAGGCGCCCCAATGGACCGTCGTCCCGCCCACAAGTTTGCAGGTCCACGCCGGCAGATCGGGAGACACCTTCGCCACGTACCACGAGCCGGAGCTTGTCCGCGGATCGAGCCACGTGAACGCACCGAACATCGCGTCCTCATCGTTTTGAAAGTCGGTGGCCTCCATCCGCTTTCCGGCCTCGAGAACCACGGACGAGATCCCCTTCTGCGCGAGTTCGTTCGCCAGCGTGCCGCCGCCGGCGCCCGAGCCGATGATCACCACCACCGATGAATCGTTCAGATCGAATTTCGCAGGCATGGGCGTCCTCAGAGCCAGTTGAGATCGTTGTAGCCGCGATTGATATAACCGCCCTTCGCGGACGACGGGCCCTCGTATCCGAACTTGGGCCAGAGCTCGGGCTGGTTATACAGCGACACGATCGTCGTGCCGTAGACCTTTGTAAAAAACGCGTCGCCCTCGATCTTCTTGATCGCCGCCACGCGTTTCGATTCATCGGCCACGTCCGCGTATGGCTTTCCGGCTGTCGCTTGCGCCCGCCGGTTGAGTTCCGCCACGCCGCCCGCGAGCAGCCGCCGCACCGACGCGTCCTTCGCGGCTCCATCTTCCAGTGGAGAGACTGCCTTCGCATAGAACGAATCGTCGAGCCGATCGTGCGGGAAGAGATCGCGCGTGAGTTTCACCAGTGCGCGCACCTCGTCCGGCTGCAGCTTCGCCGGCTCCGCTCCGGGCGCCTGCGCATCGGCCAGCACGGCTCCGCCGCTCGCCGCGACCGCGGCCACCGTCGCCGCGCCGCCGGCCAGAAAACCGCGCCGCGAGAATCTGCGCGTCCAATTCAGCAGCTTCATCGTTTCCATTCCTCCATGGCGCGCTCACTATAATCCTTCGCTTCGCCCTTGACCAGTCCGGCGTGCCAGGCGCGGGGAACTGCCGCTATAATCGCGTGCTGACCCGGCGACGACTGGGAGTGACTACATGGCCAAGAAGAATTTCAAGGACCTCACCGAGCGCGAAATCCTCGCTCTCGCCATCCAACTCGAGGAAGAGGACAGCCGCGTCTACGGCGATTTTGCCGAAGGTCTCCGCGAAAGCTATCCGGCGACGGCAAAAGACTTCGACGAAATGCAGGCGGAGGAATCGCGTCATCGCCAGCGGCTGATCGATATGTATCGCCAGCGCTTCGGCGAGCACATCCCGCTGATCCGCCGCCAGGACGTGAAGGGATTCCTCGAGCGCCGGCCCGTGTGGCTCGTCCGCCCGCTGGGGATCAATGCCGTCCGCAAGCAGGTGGAAGTGATGGAATTGGAGACGCTGCGCTTCTATGAGCGCGCCCTCGAAAAGGTATCGGACGCTTCGACGCGAAAGCTGCTCGGCGACCTGGCCGACGTGGAGCGCCAACATTCCAAGTTCGCGGAAGGTCTTCAGGAAAAGCGGGCCGCGACCGGCGCCCACAAAGAGGAAGAAAAATCGCGACGCCGCATGTTCATGCTGCAAGTCATTCAGCCTGGCCTGGCTGGATTGATGGACGGCTCCGTCTCGACGCTTGCGCCGATCTTCGCGGCCGCCTTCGCCACGCACAAAAGTTGGGACGCTTTTCTCGTAGGTATGGCCGCCTCCGTTGGCGCCGGAATCTCAATGGCTTTCGCCGAAGCGCTGTCCGACGATGGCTCTCTGACCGGACGCGGACGCCCCATCATCCGCGGATCCGTGACGGGTCTGATGACCGCGCTCGGCGGATTGGGCCATACGTTGCCTTTTCTGATCGCGAGCTTCCACGCGGCGTTCGTGGTTGCCGTGCTCGTGGTCGCGGCCGAACTCGCCATCATCAGCTACGTGCGCCACCGATACATGGACACGCCGCTTCTCTCCTCGGCCTTCCAAGTCATCGTGGGCGGTTCGCTGGTGTTCGCGGTGGGGATACTGATCGGCGGACAGGGATAGACGCGCTATCGCGTCTCGCTGGATCGGATCGACACGGCCACGCCGGCTTCCACCGTAAGGCGCGGAGATCGGCGCATGGTGTCGATGAAGATGCGAACGATTTCGGGATCGAACTGATTGGCTGCGCAACGTTCGAGTTCGGCAAACGCGTCCTCGGGCGTCCGCGCCTTCTTGTAGGTCCGTTCGGATGTGATCGTGTCGTAGGCGTCCGCTACCGCGATCACGCGCGCGCCGTGCGGAATCTGCTCGCCCTCCAGCCGCTTCGGATAGCCCGAGCCGTCGTAGAACTCATGATGGTGGCGGACCATTTCACGAATGCGCACCATCGGCCTCAGCGGTTCCAGAATTCGCGCGCCCAGCTCCGTGTGTGTCTTCATCGTCTCCCACTCGGCGGCGTCGAGCGGGCCGGACTTGTTGAGAATCGTCTCCGGAATTCCAACTTTTCCGATATCGTGCAGCAGTCCGGCGAGACGAATCTCTTCGATTTCGGCCTGGCACATTCCCAGCGCCTGGGCAATCATCACCGCGTAAGCGGATACCTTCTGCGAGTGACCCTGCGTGTAGTGATCTTTCGCGTCGATCGCAAATGCGAGCGAAGTCACCGTTTCGACCACAACCGGAGGCAGCGTCTCGCCGCCCACATCCGTGCTTTGCTCCCGCAGCGAGCGCGTGAACTGCTCCAGTCGGCGATAGATTTCCTCGAACGCCTCGGGGCCCGTGGAAAACAGCCGCTTGAGCGTGACTCCGAGATAGGCTTCCAGTACGTCCTTCTTCCAGCGTTTGCGGTCGCTCGGGTCACCCTGCTCAGCGGTCGAAACCGAGTTGCCGCCTTGGTGCTTGGAGAGATACATCGATGAGTCAGCCACCTGAATCAGTTCCTGCGGCGTTGAACCGTGCACCGGAAACGCCGCGATGCCGAAGCTGGCGGTGATGTTCTTGTCGCGCAGGAGCGGGTCCGACGCGATCCACCCGCGAAGCTTGTTCGCAAGCTGACGGGCCTGCTCCACCGTCGTTTCGGGCATCAGAATCACGAATTCGTCGCCGCCGTATCGAGCCACGACGTCAGACCGCCGGCAATTCTGCTCGAGAATATGGCCAACGCGCTGTAAAACGACGTCGCCTTCCAGGTGGCCGTAGAAGTCGTTCACGAACTTGAAATGGTCGAGATCCATCAGCACCAGGGCGAGCGGCCGGTTGGCGCGCGTCGATCGCTTCCATTCCGACGACAATGCCTCCATCAGGAATCGGTGCGTCTTGACGCCGGTGAGTCCGTCCGTGATCGCCTGTTCCTGCGCCTTCTGGAACGTCAGAGCGTTGTGGAGCGCGCCGGCAAACAGATCCGCCAAAGTCCGAAGCAGCAGCACTTCTTGCTCAGGGAAATCACGAGGCTCCGAGCATTCGATATACAGCACCCCGAGGAACTGCTCACCGTACGTGATGGGCAGCGCTACTCCCGCTGCTGAGCCCGCCAGCACCAGGCGCGGAGTGGACGCGGTCGCTTCACGCACGATCCCAAGCTGGCCGCTGCGCGCGACCTGGCCGATCAGGCCCTCGCCAAGTCCGATGCGGCGCCCGACAGCCTCGCGGCGCGCGCCCGCTTCCGCCTGGACCACCAGTTCCTTGACCGCGTAGTCCAGGATAGCGATACCGAAGTGGTCGTATCCCAGATGTTTTTCCATCTCGGCTGTGATCTTCGCCAGCATTTCGTCGGGGTCGAGGGTCGTGATCGCGTGGCTCGAAACGTTGTTGATCAACATGAGTTGGCGGGATCGCTTCTGCTCTTCGGCAAAGAGCCGCGCGTTCTCCATCGCGATCACGGCCTCGCTGGCCAGCACGCGGAGAAACTCCACGTGCCCTTCATCAAAGGCGCGTTCTTTTGTGCTGTGAACGGCCATCACGCCCACTGCATGATCGTAGAGAATCAGCGGCACCGCGCAGATCGAGCCCACGGCGCGCAGCGGCTCGAAACCGAGGCGCGCGGCCTCCTCGCGGTAACGCTCGCGAATCAGCATAGGCTGCCCGGACCGAACGACGTGCTCAACCATGTGATTTCCCGCGGGGCGCGAGCGCTTCGGCGAGCGCTCCCCCTCGGTGACCTCGATCTCGAACCGGACCTCCGCGGATTTCGGCTGGTAGAAGGCGATAAAGAAACTCGATACGTCGATTCCCCGGCGCATTTCGGAATAGACGCGCTCGAGCAGGGCATCCAAATCGAGCGTCGAGCTCAGTGCCCGGCCGATCTCGTTCAGCACGTGCAGCTCTTCCGTCCGGCGGGAGGTTTGCTGGATCAGATAGCTGTTTTCGACGGCCATGCCGATCTGCTGGCCCAGCGCCAGCAGCAATCGCCGCTCCGCGGGAGTGAAGCTGCGGTTGTCCGGTGTCCCGAGCAGCAGCACGCCGGAGACGCGCTCTTTCGCCTGGAGGCTGATGCCGACCACCGTCCGCAGACCTTGCGCCAGAAAGACCTGCCGCACGTGCCGGAATGACTCTTCTTTTTCGAGGGCTTCCCAGCTGGCCTCGCGCGTGAGATCGCGAAACACCACAAGGCCGCCGAGCCGTGCCACCAGGTTGATGAAGTACTCGTCCAGACGCGGCCCCTGCATTGCGGTGCAGAAGGAGTCATCCAGGCCGGTGACGATCAGCGAGGTCGGCCCGTCCGCATCAGCATGGGGCAGGGACAGCGCTCCAGCAGGAATGCGCACCACGTTGAGCACGCGCTCCAACGCCTGCGACAGGTTCTGTTCGATCTGGCCGCCCGCGAATCCCGATGTGACAAGATTCAGATTCGAAAGCGCCAACATGTTCCGTTCGACGCGCCGACGCTCTTCCTCGTAGACCGACATGACCATCAGCACGCACGAGAACATTTCGGGCAACAGAAGCACCGCCACAAGATCCGTGCCCGGAAGAACATTGAGCCGGGGCTGCAAGGCGACGAAGAGCGCGAACAAACCCCACGCAAAAAACGTGAGACCCAGCAGCGTATCCGCTCGCGCCTCCTGCCTGTGACCCTCCTGCCAAAACGTCCAACCGACGACGAAATAGATCAGCCCCACGCCGAGGCCCACCGTGACGTCGGTGAAGCCATAGATGTGAAGGCCGGACCAAACAGCCAGGATGACTGCTGCGCCCGCCACGGTTCGGCGAGGAATGGAAACGCGGACATACAGGCGCGCGGCACAGTAGAAAGCGAGAGCGGAAAGAGCGGCCAGCCACTCGTCCGCCATGCGGTACCACAGTCGGAAATGACCCTCTGGCACCAGGGTGACACCGTTGCGGACGATAAAGAGCAACGACATCAGCAGCCAAGCGGCCGACCACGCCAGGAGATAGGACTGACGCTTCCGCCGGTACAATGAAAAGAAAAAGGCCGCCAGCAGAAAAGTGCTGACCTGCACCATTATCGCGGCAGGAGAATGGTTTACCAACTGGCAGCTCCCATGTTGCCGGGCATTTTGATGAGGATAGCAGAAAACCCGCGATAACCCTTCCGACCGTCCGTCGGAAGTTTCTTGGGGATCAACCTCATGCGGGATGCCGAAGAAATCGCCGTGACCCGGACCCGATTCATGATGAAGCGTGCGATGCTTCAAGTCAACAGTACCCGGGTACCAAATGCCGCAGGTTCATCGACTTGCGCAGCGCGCCGCTCGATTTTGATCGCTTGTTCCGCTAAGATGACTTGCTTCGAAAACCGAGAGAGAAACTGACGAATGTCCCCCGAAAAACCGCGCGTTCGCTTCGCCCCTTCGCCGACCGGATATCTGCATGTCGGCGGGGCTCGCACTGCCCTGTTCAACTGGCTTTTTGCGCGCCGCGAGGGAGGCGTGTTGCTTCTCCGGATCGAGGACACAGACGTGGAGCGCAACCGCCCCGAGCTCGTCGACGGAATCCTCGCGGGGCTCCAGTGGCTTGGAATCGAATGGGATGAAGGCCCCTTTTTCCAGTCGCAGCGCCTGCCATTGTACAAAGCCGCTGCGGAGCGGCTGCTCGGCAACGGCGCCGCGTTTGCTTGCTATTGCAAGGCTGCGGCCTACACCGGCGGCGACGCCACGGAAGAGCAGGAAGGCGAAGGTGATGACGAAGGTCCGAAGGCCACGAAGAGCGTCGCGTGCCCGTGCCGCGACTTGAGCGAATCCGATCGCGCGGCACGAGAGCGGGACGGAATTCCCCGCGCCATTCGGTTTCGCGTTCCCCGCACGGGCGTTACCCGCTTCGACGACGCCGTCTTCGGCCCGCGCGAATTGCAGAACGAA
This sequence comes from Verrucomicrobiia bacterium, assembly GCA_035500255.1. GTDB lineage: Bacteria > Acidobacteriota > Terriglobia > Acidiferrales > UBA7541 > Palsa-295. Next base: position 34,998 of record DATJXJ010000062.1, read on the forward strand.
GAGATCGAAGATTTCGTATTGCTGCGCTCCAATGGCATCCCGACCTATCAACTAAGCGTCGTCGTGGACGACATCGACATGCGCATCACGCACATCATCCGCGGTGCGGATCACCTCTCGAATACGCCGAAACAGGCGTTGCTCTATCAAGCGCTGGGCTCGGCCCCGCCGATCTTCGCCCACGTGCCCTTGATTCTGGGGCCGGACCGCAAGCGCCTTTCGAAGCGGCACGGCGCCACCAGCGTCGGCTCGTACGCGGAAGAGGGTTTCCTGCCGGAGGCATTCCGGAATTTCCTGGCTCTGCTGGGATGGTCGCCCGGCGACGACACGGAATTCATCCGCACGAGCGAGATGATTGAGCGCTACTCGCTCGCAGCCATCAGCCGCACGAACGCCGTTTTCGACCGGGCCAAGCTCGAATGGTTCAACACGCAGTACCTGCAGAAGACTCCGGTCGAATACCTGCTGCCGTATGTCGAAGAAGAGTTGAAGCGCGCGGGTCTCTGGGAAGGCTCGCAAGCCAGTCAAGATCCTGCTTGGTTCGCCCGCGTCGTTGACTTGATCCGGCCGCGCACGCGTTTACTCGGCGACTTCACGTCCTGGGCGCGCGGATTCTTCGCCGATGATTTCGGCTACGACGCCGAAGCCCGCGAGAAATTCTGGAAAGACGAGCGCCTGCCTGCGATGCTCGAAAAGCTCGCCGATGCGCTGGCCGCTCTACCGGAGTGGAATCACGATGCGTGCGACGCCGCTTCTCGCGGAGTCGCGGCAGCGGAAGGAATCAAGGCAGGACTGCTCATCAATGCGACCCGCGTCGCGATCGTAGGTCGCGCCGTCGCGCCGCCGCTCTTCGACACGATGGTCGCTCTCGGCCAGAAGCGCGTCGTCCAGCGCCTCCGCCGCGCTGCCCCTCTCGTTCTGTCTCCAGGCTAGCAGGCCGCGAGAAATATCGCTCGAAATCGGATTAGTGCGTTGCCTTCATCGCGAAGACTTCGGGATGGAGGGCGTGGCCCGTTGCCCCCGCCTTCGCCACTTCCACCTCGGCGGTGACGGGAACCTTCACTGGGGGCAGGCACGCGGAATTGTTGCAGGCTTGATAGCGCAGCGTAATCGGGATCGAGGTCTTGCCAAGCGCCGCGGCCTCCTCCGCCTTCAATCGCAGTCTCAGCGTCACGGTGCCTGTGTAGACGTTGAGCGGCTTGTCCGGTGAAAACGGAAACTTCAGGTTCTTCCCTTCCGGGTAGATCTCCTCCACCTGCGTGAACCCCGCGGGAAGCTGCGGCGTCAGCGTCGTTTTGATGAGATACGAATCGAGCGGCTTGTGCGAGTTCATGTGATAGCCGTTCGCGATCTCCACGATCACCGCCACCTGAAACTCTTTGCCGCGCGCCACGGGATCGAGCGATGCGTATACCTTCGTCTTGACGACGGACGCGGCGCTCTGCGGGGCGGACGGCTCCTGGGCATGGACAAAATGTCCCCCAAAGCCTGAAACCAGCAGAAAAGCTCCTACCGCTCCGATTTGCCGGAATCGTGTCCTCATAGTTGGCTCTCGACGTCCTTCACGACCTGAGCTTCATTCACCACGCCGATGTACTTCTTCACGATCTTGCCGTCCCGCGAGATCAGGTAGCTTGTCGGCATCCCGAGCAAGCCGCCGAACTTGTCCGTGATCGCGTCCGATCCGAGCACGATGGGGTAGTCCATGGTCCTCTGCTGTCCGCCGACGTTGAATTGCGTCGACTGAATGAAGGGGTTGACCGCCTTTGTCCCGTCTTCATCCATCGAGGCGCCCAACATGGTGAAGCCTTTCGGGCTGTACTTTTCCTGGAGGCCGATCAGCACGGGGATTTCGCTGCGGCACGGCTCGCACCAGGTGGCCCAGAAATTCAGGAGAACCACCTTCCCCTTTAGACTCGACAAAGGCACGTCGGCGCCTTTCAAGTCCTTGAACGTAACGTCCGGCGCAGCCTCAAGAGCGGGAGTCGCAGGCCCTGGCGCATTGTTGCCGCCGCCTTGGTCGAGCCAGGCTCTGACGCTTTGAGGCATCCACTTCTCGAGCAGGAACTCTCCGCTGACTCCGGTCAGGCGGCCCGAAATAAGAGTCAGGCCGTTCGTAAAAATGAGAGCGCCGATCAACAGGAGCAGAACTCCACTGCATACCTCGACCGTGTGAAGGTGCTTACGAAACTTCTGATAGAACTTCATGAAGCGACCGACGCCGACGGCCGTCAACAGAAACGGAATGGCGAGACCTGCAGAGTACAGCGCGAGTAGGATGACACCGTCCCGGACGCTCGCCCGCGCGGCCGCAATCGCCAGGACCGTCGTGAGGATCGGTCCGATGCAGGGCGTCCAGCCGAGCGCGAACGCGAAGCCGAGCAGAAAACCGCTGACGATACCGGGGCTCTTCCCGCCGACATCTCTCATGTGGACATCGCGGTTCAGCCATCGGGTGAGCGGGGGACCGAAAAGGAAAACCAAAGCAATCGCGTAGATGTGAACCGGCTGGACGAAAAGATGAGCGGCCGCGGGAAGAAACAGAAGCGTTCCGATGCCAACGAGGACAATTCCCACGATCAGGCCGACGCGGACCGGAATCTTGATCAGCCAGCCGATCAGATGCAATCCGAACAGAATGATCAGCGCGCCCGCGATTGGCGCGAGCAAATTGCGATGCCGGAGCAGAAACTGCCCGACGGCGCTCGCCGTCGCACCCATGGTGATGAACACGGCCGACAAACCGACGACGAACGCCAAAGCCGCGGTCACCAGCTTGCCCGTTTCCCCTTCGCCTTCCTTGAGCTTGTCGACTCCCACGCCCGACAGCATCGAAAGATAGCCGGGCACCAGCGGCAAAACACACGGCGACAGAAAGGAACCCAGTCCCGCAGCGAACACAAACAGACCGGCAAGTACGGCTACAGCCATGCGATTTCCTCACTCCCTGACCTGATTTCCCGGCAGGCTGCCGGGCTCCGACCAAACCAAAATTTGACCACAACGGTTAGACGCATACTACCCCATTTTGGTTCTGACGCATACGGCTGGTGCGGGGCAAACACGACACCTGCAATCGAAATCCTCCGCTCCGATTTCTGGCGGCGAAACGCGCGATCTTCCAAGTCTATGAAAACTCGGCGCCTCGCCCCGCGAGCGAATTGGCAGCGCGAATGCCTTTCCTGTGCATGCGGGCCCGCCCGCTGGAGCCGCAGACGACAAGACGATTTGCAGTCTGCGGTGGCGGGCTCGTAGAGATTCTTCCGAGGAGATCGCGATGACGCCAAATCAAGTGACTGCCGCGCGCGTTGTCGCCGCGTTCGCCGCCGTCGCGCTGTTCAGTCTGGGCGTGCATGCGCTGGCGGCGGACCTCACGGCCGTCTTCCTCACCATTGCGGCGATAGCGCTCGACGGCGTCGACGGATATCTGGCCCGTACGCGCGGCCTCGCCACGGCGCTTGGCGCGCAGTTCGATATCCTCGGCGATCGCGTGGTCGAAAACCTGTTTTTCACCTGCTTCGCCGTGGCTGGTCTGATTTCACTCTGGGTGCCCGTGCTCTTTTTCGTGCGCGGCACTCTGACGGATTTCCTTCGCAGCCTGGCATCTCGCGCGGGTCGATCAGGCTTCGGCCGAAATTCGATGCTCGAAGCGCGGTGGGGCCGCAATCTGGTCGCTTCTCGCGCCAGCCGCGCGGCGTACGCCGTCTTGAAGTGTGTGTGTTTCTGTTCGCTCGGGTTGGTGCTGTCACTGCGGCACCTCCCGGACGCGCAAGTCGTCTCTTCGGTCGGCGTGCCGGCGGCCAGTTGGCTGCTTCTCGGAGCGCGGGTACTTACCACTCTGACTGTTTCCTTCTGCATCCTGCGGGCGGTTCCAGTGATTTGGGAGGGCCGCCGCTATCTGAATGCGGCCGAACCGGCCCCGAAGCCGGTGACCGTTGCGGTGACGGTGAGTCGATGACCGCATCCGAGAAAATCGGCGCCTTCTTCGATCTCGACGGCACGCTGCTTCCTCCGCCGTCGCTCGAATGGCGATTCGTCGGATACCTTCTCGCTCACGATCAACTCGGCAGCGCCGACGTGGCTCGCTGGCTCGCGCACTTCGCAAAGAGAATCTTGCCGGACCCGCGTTCCGCCACGCTCGGCAACAAGCACTATCTCGCCGGGCTGCGCCAATCCCTCGCGGACGATTGGGAGAATTCTCTCGCGCGCGATTCGCTGCGCCTCTATCCCGCTGCGCTTGAACGCATGATCTGGCACTGGTCGCGCGGCCATCGCGTATTTCTCGTCAGCGGCACTCTGGAACATATCGCTCGGATTGTCGCTCTGCGTCTGCCCGGACCCGCCCAAGTTTGGGCGACGCGACTCGAAGTTGCCGGAGGACGCTGGACGGGCCGCCTGGTCGGCGACCATATGAGCGGCGAGGCAAAAGCGCGCGCGGTTCGGCGTCTGGCGGCGCGCTTCGGACTCTCACTTTGGGATAGCTATGCCTACGGCAATTCGATGAGCGATTTGCCCATGCTCGATTCCGTCGGCCGGCGCGTGGCGGTCAATCCGCCCGCGCGCCTCGCTCGCATTGCGCGAGGCGAAGGGTGGCCCGCGTGCGACTGGAAAAGTCCTCTGTTCGAATCCGTGCGCGCGCCGAAACACCTGGCTGCACGAGAGGCGCGATGAGCCCGCCTGAGCCAACACAATCTCCCGTGCCGTCTGGCGAGCGAGCGATTTCCTGGCAGGATACGGGCTTTGCCGCCGCTCATCCCGCATTGAACTGGCAAACCGAAACGCTCGAGGCCTTGGGAGCTTTCGAGTGGGTGACGTTTGCCTACCTGGGCTGGCTCTGCACGGTCTTTGTACTATTTCACCGGAACATCCCACACGCCGCGCGATACCTGGCCGTTCACGCCGCGATTGCCGCGGCGATCGTTTGGCTCGCGCGATCGGCCGCGCTCTCGGAAAACGCCATCATTCGCTTTGCCCGTCACTGGTACCCGCTGCCTCTCTACATCTTCTTCTTCGAAGAATTAGGCGGACTCGTTCATGCGGTCTTCCCGCGTTGGTTCGATCGCTGGTTTATTGCCTTCGATTACAACCTCGCGGGCGTTCACCCTTCGGTGTGGATGGCCCGCTTTGCCTCGCCCGGTCTCAACGACTTCATGCAGTTCGCCTACATGACCTACTTCCTCTATCTCGTCCTGTTGCCGGCGGTTCTCTACATGCAGAGGGACCGCCCCGCTTTCTGGACGGTGATGGCGTCGACGGCGATCGCGCACTATTCGGTCTATGTCGTTTCGATTCTGCTGCCGGTTGAAAGTCCCTACTATTCGCTCGCGGCGCTCAACGCGCAGCCGCTAGCCGGCGGCTACTGCACCGCGCTCATCGGACTCATCGAACGCTTCGGGCGCGTCCACGGCGCGGCGTTCCCGTCGGCGCACGTCGCCGGCTCGATGGTCGCGATTCTCGCGTCCTGGCGCTATCGCCGCCGGCTTTTCTGGATCTGCCTGCCGTTCTTCATCAGCATGTGCGTCGCAACGGTGTACGGACGCTACCACTATGTCGCGGACGTGCTCGCGGGTCTCGCTGTAGGCGCGGTTGGCTTTCTGGCTGGAGAGAGGTTACTTGCAAGGCGAGATGCGCTGCCCGCGATCGAATAATCCAAGGCCAGACGAACTGAGACCGATACTGTCTCAGATGCTGTTCAGTTGCGGGTGACGCGTGTGCCAGTCGGTGGCTTCCTCATAGGCGTGCGCGATCGCAAGAAGTTGTGCTTCGCCCCAGCGCGGCCCGATTATCTGCAATCCGATCGGCAAGCCGTCTCGCGTAAAGCCGCACGGAATTGAGATGGCGGGCAGGCCCGTGAGATTCGATGGTCGCGTCATTCGCAGCAGCTCGGCTCGCACCGCGGTTTCCCTTTCTCCGGAGACATGCACGCGCCTCTCACCGATAACCGGCGCGGGAATCGGCGAAGTGGGCGCCAGGATCGCGTCCACTTTCGCCAGGGCAGCGTCGAAATCCTCCTGCAGAACTCGCCGGGCGTCGAGGCCTCCCAGATAATCGACGGCCCGCACATTGTGCCCCCAGTCGAGGTGCCCGCGCACGTCGTCGCCATAATCCTCCGAGCGCGACGGATAGTAGCCCTGGGATTCGTGGTAGTAGTTGGCCTCGACCACCACGAGATTGGTCGCCCGATCCACCGCGTCCGCCACGCGCGGCAGCGGCATTTCGACGATCTTTGCTCCGAGCCCCTCGAATTGCCTAGCCGCCGCTTCGATCGCGCTCTGAATTTCGGCGTTCACTCGGTCGAAAAAGAAGTCCCGCGGCCACCCCAGCCGAAGCCGTCTCGGTTGCATCCGGCCGAGCAACCGATGACTCGGCCGCGTCTGCCCCTTCGGATATCTCCCCGCAATCGCCTCCAGCACGATGCACGCGTCCGCCGCGCTCCGCGCCAGCGGCCCGACGTGATCGAAACTCACGCCCAGCGGCACCACTCCTTCGTTGCTCACCAGCCCGAAAGTCGGCTTCAGCCCCACGACCCCCGAGAGCGCCGCGGGAACTCGGATCGAGCCGCCCGTGTCCGTTCCGAGAGACGCAAATCCCATGCCCGTCGCTACGGCCACGGCGGAGCCTCCGCTCGATCCGCCCGAAATTCGCTCCGGCTCCCACGGATTCCGCGAGCTGCCGTAGTGCGGGTTCTCCCCCGTGATCCCGTAGGCGAACTCGTGCATGTTGGTTTTGCCGAGCAGAATCGCCCCCGCCCGCGCGAGATTTGCGGCCGCATTGCTGTCTCTTGTCGGCACGAAATCCGCGAGGATCCTGGAGCCCGCCGTCGTCCGGACGCCGCGCGTCCAGAAATTGTCCTTGAGAGAAATCGGAATGCCATGGAGCGGCCCGCGCGCCTGGCCCTGTCGAAGCTCCCGCTCCGCGCGCCTGGCCTGGCGGCGTGCCTCATCGGCCAGCACCGTCAGGAAAACGTTCAGGTGCGGGCTCCATCGCTGGATTCGCGCGAGCGCCACGTCGACCAGCTCGACCGGCGAGGTTTCCTTTCGGCGCAGCAATCGCGCGGCTTGCCCGATCGAAAGAAATGCCAGCTCGGACTCGGTGCGAGGGGTCATCCCGGCCCTAGAAGATTTTCTCTTGCCGCCGCAGGTTGCCGGCCGAGCCGATGTTTGCGATGCGGAAGACCACGCTGTATTGGTTCTCGTTTCGGATCGTGCCGAACGAAAACCGGCGGTATTCGAAGCCCAGGCCGCAGCAGGAACCGTTGTAGGACACTTCCACGATCTGGTTCTGGAAGGCGCCCTGCGTGAAATCATAGCTCGCGCCCGCCATCACGTTCCAGCCGTGCCGATTCTGGTCTCCGTATCCGAGAAGTGTTCGCACTTGATTCGACCTCTTCTCGAAATTCGGCGGAGGAGGCGTAGGATTAAGCGGCAGATTCAGCACCGAGAAATGCGACAGCGTAATGAACGACTCCTTGTACGGCTTCACCTTGATCAGCGTGCCGATGGCGCTCAGCCGGTTCCGCTGCGGATCGTAGTTGACGATGAACTGCGTGTCGAACCGCTTGCCGGGTTCGATCGTCAGATCGCTCACGATCGGAGAAAGATGCCGCGCCGTGTCCTCGAACGCGAACGGAGTGAACGCGTCGAGCGTTTGAAACACGTTTGGCTGTCCCGGCGCCAGCGCTCCTCCGAACGTCGGATCGAAGAAGTACTTCTGTGCGAGATGCCAGGTGATGAACTCCTCGGCGCCGTCATCGCCGGTCCGCCGGAAGAGCCGCTGCGTGATCCCGTATTCGATTTCGTTCGTATCGGTCAGCGTCTCGTCCTGGTCGAACCGCAGGAAGCGTCCGAAATCGTTCACGCCGTTCACATCGCGATACGTGAAGTACGGTTCGATCACGTGCTTCCATTTCGTGTCGCCGCCCCAGACCTTCTCAAGCACCGGCAGCCTGACGTCGACCGAAAGCTCCTCGCTGTCGCGGAACAATCCTTGCGCCACAAACGCGCCGTTGCGCAGTTGGCCCCCGTAGTACGTCGAGCGGAATGTGAAGTTCGTGGCCACGTCGAGCCATGGACCGAAATGCAGCGGCAAGGTGACGCTCGGCGCGAATTCGCTCCGCTCCACGAATCCCGGCGTGCTGGATGGCGTCACGTTCTCGCCCCGGTGCTCGGCTCCCGTGAACGCATCGAACGAGAAGTACACCGGAACCTTGGGAAAGAACGCCTGATCGACCGAACTGAATCGTACTTCGGGAGCCGTTCGCAGCGTAATTGACGTCTCCGGCGTCGCGCTCAGATAGTTCTGATAGCTCAGCGCCGCCAGGCTGAAGTTGAATCCATCGAAACTCTTCGTCACAAACGCGGTGTTCCGGACTTCGGAGTCGACCGCTTCCCGGAACGTCTCGGACCACGCAAGGCGAAACGTGAGCGATGTAAGTTGGTCGAGATCGGCGACGGCGCGCCAGCCGCCCGGCAAATCCGATGTGAAAAGCATCTTCGCTTCATGCCCGCCCTGCTTGATCGGGGGCGCGTCTTCCTGCTGTAGACCGCGATCCATCACGCCGTAGTAGCTCGCGTCGAATTGCGCCCCTTCCCAGGGCCGCATGCGGAGCTGCCCGCGCTGCCCCCACCCCCGGCTGCTGTAGTACGCCGCGCCCAGCGTCACGTCGAGCCAGTCCAGCGGCGCCCAGTAGAACGAATCTCCGAAAGTCGTGCCCTTCTGCGAAGTCTGTCCTAGGTAGGGAACCAGGAATCCGGAATCGCGCCGCTGCTCCGCAGGGATCGTCGCGTAGGGGAGATAGAGTACGGGAACCGAAAAGATCCGGAAGTTGCCGTTCTGCAGATGCACGGACTTTTGCAGGCGAACCGTAGCCTTCGGCGCGTAGAACTTCCAGGCGGGCCTGCCGGGCTTGCACACGGTCACCCAAGCCTTGTGAATGCGATAGGTGTTCTCGTCAAGGCGCTCCGCGTCTTCCGCGTAGAAATAGAGGGGATTCGGGCTCACCAGCAGAGTCGGCGTCGGGCGCCTTTGCATCGCGAAGGTGCCGCTCACCACATGAAAGCTGCCGCGGCCCGTTCTCAGCTCGTAACGCGCGTCCTCCGCTTCCACGTGTTGCGTCAGGTAGTCGAGCTGCACGTGGCCGTGCGCCCTGACCACTTGATTCTCGCTGTCGTACTCCACATGGTCGGCGCGAAGCCGCGCGTTCTGATAACGCACGTCCACGTGGCCGTCCGCGTAGAAGATCTTTCCCACGGCGCGCTGCTGGTCCGCTTCCAGCGTGGCTTCGCCTCCGCCGGTGAATCCGATGGGTGGATTCTTCGCCTTGGCTTGAGCGAGCGCGGCGCGCGGGGCGACGAACAAACCCAAAAGCAGCGCGGCGCACACAAGAGTTTTTCGGACGTCTTGCAAGAGAATGGCGTTCGGCATCGCCGGGAGAAGCCTAAAAGGAAAACTGAGCCTAACATGCGCTCTTCGCGCCCGCAATGCGCCGTCGCGGAGCAAAGCGCCACTGCGCCAAAAGAAGGGCCCCGTACCTGATATGCGACATGCGCCGCGAAGCCCTCTCCGCCGGCCGCGCCGCTGTCGTGCTATGATGACCGCGTTCCACTGGAATCTCCGCAGCGCAAAACGGACCAGTGATACGCATCTGCTCGAAGTGTGGCGCCCTGCTGCTCGACAATAGCGACAACTGCTCGTTCTGCGACGCTCCTCCCGAGGAGCGCAGCGAGACTCGCGCGCCCGCAGCCGCGGAATCGGCCGCGACCGGCGCCGGCGAACCGGAGTGGCGCCTGGAGGTCTCGCGCCGTCTCGAAGAATACCGTGCCCGGCGGGGGCACCTGCGCCCGGACGACTCGCAATCTGGTCTGCCGTTCCATCAGCCCGTCTCGCTAGACGTGCAAATCGACGACGAAATCCGCGAGCACCCTCGCTCCCGGCCGGCGCCGCGACCGCGCCAGACCGAGCGCGTCGAAATACGGGTGCAGTCCGAGCTCGATTTCTCGAACGCGCAGGACGATCGCGCGCGCCCACAGACGGCTCTGGTTCCGGTCGCGAGTCTCGGTCAGCGCCGCTGGGCTGGCCTGTTCGATATCATCTTTCTCGCCTTGACCTACGCCGCCTTCCTGGGCCTGTTCCGTTCGCTCGGCGGGCAGATCACCCTCAACAAGACGACCGCCATCATCTATCTCGTGATCGGCTATCTCTTCTACGCTCTCTATTTCTCGATCTTCATCACGCTGGCAGGCGTGACTCCCGGCATGCAGCTTCGCGGCCTTTCGATCGTGCGGCTCGATGGCAGCCTGCCTGAGACGCGTCAACTTCTTTGGCGCAGCTTCGGCTACCTTCTCTCCGGCGCCACCCTGGCGCTCGGCTTCCTCTGGGCCTTCTGGGATGAGGACCGCTTCACCTGGCAGGACCGCATCTCGCAAACGTACGTCACCGCCGCGCCGCCGGTATCCGAAAGCGATCCCGTCGAGGCCCCGGCGCATCACACTTTCGCCCACAAGTAGCCGGAAACTCACAGCCGGTCCAAATACGGCTGGGGCCTGCGGGCCGGGTGCTATAATGGGCGTTTGCGAGGCGCGAAGCGCCGCAGGTTCGGGTTTCGAAGGGGCGGAAAGGGCAGGCCATGAGTTCTCTCACCAAGAAAACTGTCATCGTGCTCTCGGCTGTTGTCTTCTGCTTTGTCGCGGTCGGCTACGTCCGCGGCCGCTCCTCGGACGAAAAAGCGTTCCGCGCGCTCTCGGTCTATGGCGAAGTGCTGGATCGCATCCAGCGCGACTACGTGGACGAGCCAAACATGCATCAGGTGACCAACGGCGCTCTCCACGGCCTGCTCGACTCGCTCGACCCGCAGTCGAGCTACTTGAGCCCGCTCGAGTATTCCGACTACCGCCAAAAGAGCGCGGGCAGCTTCAAGGCCGGCGCGGGCCTGGCGTTGACCAAGCGGTTCGGCTACATCAGCGTGATTTCGACTCTGCCGGATAGCCCCGCCGAAAAGGCCGGGCTGCACATCGGCGACGTTCTCGAAAAGATCGCGGGCTTCACAACGGGCCAGATGGCCATCGAGCAGGCTCAGCTGCTGCTGAGCGGCGATCCCGGCACAGTCGTCAAGCTCTCGGTGATTCGCCGCGGCAAGACCGAACCCCAGGAAATGGAACTTGCGCTGGCGAAACTCGCGGCGCCCAAGCTGGTCGAAGACCGACTGGAAGGCGACATCGCCTACATTCATGTCGCCGAATTCGAACCGGGCGAAACGAAGCAGATTCGCGACGAGCTCGTCCAGCTCGATCACCAGGGCGCGCACAAGCTCATTCTCGATCTGCGCGATTGCGCGCTCGGCGACGATCAGGAAGGTATCGCCACGGCACAGCTCTTCGTCTCCTCGGGCACGATCACGACGCTGAAAGGCCAGACCATCGCGCCCGTCGTTTCCTCAGGCGAGGCTTCCAAAGTAGTCTGGACGCAGCCCGTCAGCGTCCTCATCGGCAATGGCACGGCCGGCCCGGCGGAACTGGTCGCGAGCGCGATCGCGGACAATCACCGCGGCGAAACAGTCGGCGAGCGCACCTATGGAACGGCTTCGTACCAGAAGCTGATCGAACTCGAGGACGGCTCCGCGCTGTTCCTGACGCTGGCCAATTACTACACGCCGAACGGCAAGGAAATCCCGATCGAAGGCGTCACGCCCACGCGAGAAGTGCGCTCGCTGCCGGACGACGCCACGGCCGCGACGGACATCAATCCGCCGCCCCCTTCAAGCTCCGTCACTGATCCGGTCGTAAAGAAGGCAGTCGAGATTCTGGAGGCTGCGGGCGCTGCGAAGAAAGCTGCCTAGAAAGACCCGTATTCGGCCTCGCGCGCCGAGGCTGCTTCTTGCAGGCCTGGTCGCCGTCGTAGTTTTCCTTGCGAGCTGCGGAAAGAAATCTCCGAGCAAGTCCGAGATTCGCGCTGTCACCACGGAAATCGTCAGCGCGGCCGAGGAGGAAACCGGGCGCCGTTCGGAAATCACGATCCGGCCCGAAATGCGTTCGTCGCAAAACGGCTCGAAGAGCCGCCTCGCGGCCGACGACATTTATATCTCGCTCCACGACACCTCCCAGGCAGCCGCACTCAGGCAAGCTCTTGCAGCGATCGCCGAGCGCCACAAACTCTCCGTCGCCGAAACGTCCGGCGGCGGCGTGACGCGTTTCGACTTGATTTCCAACGGCACCCGCACGCACACGATTCACTTGATCACTCCGCTGGCCGCGCACCACCGTCCGGTGGCCTCGCCTTCCCAGCCTGTCGCCGACCTCGCCATCATCGTGGACGATCTCGGCCACGATCGCTCCGCTGCGGATTCCGTCCTGGCGCTCCCCTTTCCGGTCACGATCTCGGTCCTGCCCCAATTGCAGTTCTCATCCGAGGTCGCCGAGGAAGCCTATCGCCGCGGCGATGAAGTGATGCTGCACCTCCCGATGGAATCCCAGGCCGAAGGCGGAGGTTCCGAAGGGGCCGTGCCGCAGCCGATCGAGCTGCGCGTCGGCATGGACCCAAGCCAGGTCGCACCCGTGGTGAACAGCATGCTCGAAACGGTGCCGCACGCGGCGGGCGTCAACAACCATCAGGGTTCGCTGGCCACCGCCGATTCCGCGCTCATGCGCGAGCTGATGCCCGTGCTGCGTGATCACGGCCTTTTCTTCATTGACAGCCGCACCACCGCCGCGACCGTCGCTTACGACGCCGCCGAGTCAGCAGGTGTGAAAGCGGCCTCGCGCAAGGTTTTTCTCGACGATACGCAAACCCGCCAGGCCGTCCTAGCCCAGCTCGATCTCGCCGCTCGCGACGCATTGCGGGACGGCTCGGCCATCGCCATCGGCCATCCCCATCCCGCCACGATCGCTGCGCTGTCCGAAGGCATCCCGGGCCTCGAAGCACGCGGCATCCGGCTGGTGTTTGCCTCCGATCTCGTCCACTAGCCGCGAATTCGGCCGAAAACCTGTGGACGTTTTTTCGCCTGTCACTCCGTACAGGCGCGGGGACTGGAACGAAATCTGGCCGCGCGATCTATTTCTCTGCGCAAGCGCCCGCGCTACTTTTTCTTTGCCGCCCTGCCAGTGATCGGTGCCCGCGGGGCGGGGAAGGAGCCTATGTCCCACTGGATCGGAACCACGTCTCCCGCAGATGCCGGAATGACCGATTTCAAGGAATGTCTCAAGCAATTGCGCGATGGAAACCCTACGGATGCCCTGCTGGCGGCCCGCCGCGCTCTCGGTGTTGCGCCGAAGAATCCTTTCTATCTCTCCTACACGGGCCTGTTGGCTGCGGTCGCTGAAAAGCGATTCGCCGATGGGGAGTCGCTTTGCCAGGAAGCGCTGGGAATGCGGCACAATCACGCCCAGCTCTACCTGAACCTGGCTGAGGTCTATCAGCAGAGCGGCAGAACGCAGGATGCGATCGACGTCCTAGAGAAGGGATTGGTGTCCGCCGGGCGCGACTTCCGAATTCGCCGCGCGCTGCAGAGGATCGGCACGCGCCGCGACCCGGTGGTCTCGTTCCTGCATCGCAGCCATCCGGTGAACCGAACGCTCGGAAGACTGCGCCATCGGTTGGCTGGACCGTCGCGCGCCGCTTAGCCGCGCGAGGCTTTGAAGAGTTTCCCCGTGCAACACTCCGGGGCGGGCTACCCGCGAATTCACGCCGATGGCACCCAGCGGCGTGAATTATGTCCGCCCCGGATTCCCCCTTCACCCCGAGATTGCCGCAGGCGATCGAAGAGCCTGCTCTAGTTCTCAGCTTTGTCCCAACGGAAGGAAGTATTGCGTGCCCTTCACGGGCTGGCGCAGGCGGCGCAGGAGCTCCTGCAAATCCAGGTTGCGCTCCACGAAGTCGATGTCGGTCGTGTCCACAACCAGCAGGTTCGACGCCGAATAGCGAAAGAAGAAGTGCTCGTACGCGCGGGCGACCGCCTCCAGATAATCCGGCGAGATTTGCTTCTCCGAGGGAACGCCTTTTTTCGACACCCGCTTGCGCAGCACTTCCGGCTTGGCTTGCAGATAGATCACCAGGTCGGGAGCCGGGACCGACGGAGCGAACATGTCGAAATACTTCTCGTAGAGCTTCAGCTCCTCGTTGTCGAGATTGATGTAGGCGAAAATCTTGTCCTTCTCGAACAGGAAATCGCTGACCACGGGCGCGGCGTTTTCGTCCGGCTTCGCTTCCATGAGGCGGCGGTGGCGCTCGTAGAGAAAGTACATCTGCGCGCGGAACGCCGATCCGGGCTTCTCGTTGTAGAAGTCCGATAGAAACGGGTTGTCCTCGCAGTCGTACACGCGCTGGCCGTGCATCTGGTCGGCCAGCACTTTCGCGAGCGTCGATTTGCCCACGCGAATAGGCCCCTCGACCACGATGTACCGCGGCGGCTTGAAGGCAGGTTGGGCTGAGAGACCGGCCATGGCGCGGGATTATATCAAACCGCGCTACCAGCTCCTCGCGATGACCGCGATAATGCGGGCGAGCGCATCCACATCCCGCGTATCGATCACCTCCGCGGGCGAATGCGAATAGCGCAGCGGCCAGCCGATGGCGACGTCCACCGAACCATACGGAACGAACATCGCGCCGTCGTTGCCTCCCGACGTCACCCCAAGCTGGTATGGAATCTGATTCGTGCGCGCGAGCTGCGCGACGCGATTCACGAGCGGCCCGGGATCGATATTCGAATCGTCGACGGCGCGGATGGCAAAACCCTTTCCGACGCGGGCGTCGGCATAGCGCTTCGATTCCAGCGGTGAATCGGAGCTGACAATCGTGTCCACGGCGAATACGTAGTCGGGCGCGCGACCCTCGGCCGCCAGGCGCTTCGCCAGAGCGCCCGCACCCAGCAGGCCAAGCTCTTCTCCCGTCGACCAGACGAATGTGACGTCACGGTCTTTCAGCGGCCCGCCGAGGGCCCAAACGGCTGAGATCAGCGCGGTACAGCCGACGCGGTCGTCGAAGCTGCGGCCGTTGGCGCGCGTGCCGAGCAACGGCCGATACTCCTTGGGGATCGTCACCCAGTCGCCGACCTTGATGCCGAGCTTGGAGACTTCGTCCGGATTCCGCGCACCCACGTCGACGCGGATCGCTTGCGCCGACTGCGGCGGCCATTTGAAATTCGGCTCGTCCCAGCCGTTCGGCAATTCCATGATTCCGTCTCGGTCACCAGCGGACGTATGGACGAGCATCGGATGACCTTCGTAGAAGCTTAGTTCCATCCCCCCGAGAGTTTCGACTTCCAGGCGGCCGTCCGTGGAAATCGATCTCACCTCGAAGCCGATTTCGTCCATGTGCGCCACGACGAGAATCTTGGGAGTCTTCGCGCCAGCAGCTGCAGTACCGACGCGAAGAATCAAGTTGCCCGCATCGTCCATTTCCGGCTTGGTCCAGTCAGGAAGGTAGCTGCGGCCTATGTGGTCGCGCACGAAGGCCTCGTGGCGGCTTGCGCCGTAGAGGTCAACAAGCTCTTCAAGGAGCCGGGGTATACCGGATGGACCCGGGAATTTCTCGCGCAGCAATAGGTCGACAAATCCTCCCCCGGACGGAATGCGAACTTGTTTCGAGGACGTCGATTTTTCTGCACCCACGTAAAGGGTAAGAAGGTGCGCGAGATGCGCTACGTCCCCTGAGAGAACGTTTTCTGCCGGCGTGTCGGGCCAAGCGGTGGCGATGCCGATATGGGCCCACTTTGGCAGGAAGGCCGGGGCGGGGACGTAGCTGGCTGGAATGAGGTCAGCCGAGTAGTCGACGGCTAGAGGAATTTTGTTGGCGTCTGCGAGTTGCTTCAGATCGGCAGCGAATCCGGAGAGTGCATCGCCGGATTGCGCGAGGCCGATCAGGACGCCACCGCCCGGCTCGCGCCGAGGGGCGCGACGCACGCCCTCCATGCCCGGCACGGCGCCGCCGGGAAGCAAGCGCCCAACGTAGATCATTTCGTCGAACGAGTTCGTGCTCAGGATGCGCTGCAAGCCGCGAGCACCGGTTCGCTGCTGTACCACAAACGCAACTGTCAGTGTGCCTTGAATTTTGGCCGGGTCGATATCGCGCAAGACGTCGACCAGTGCGGCCGCGCCAGCCTTGTCGCCAACGGACGCTCCGGCCATCTCTACGTTGTTCAGGGTGAAAAGCCGCCGGTTGATGGCGATAGGGCTGAGGATGTCGACGCCGGCCTTGCGAACTTCGTCGGCAGATGCTGCACCGATATCGACGTACATATTTTCGAGGTCGCCCGAGTCCGGCACTTTCTGCCCCGCGCGGTGGAGATGCACGGAGATCCCGGCGACCACGCCGTCGATCCACTTGCCGCTCGCTGTTTGGACTTTCACCGGCTGCGCGGAATACAGCTCGTTGAAGATGGGCGGCAAGCCCGCCTGCGGCAGGCGCTGCAAGCGCAGATAGCCATCGTCCGTAATCCCGCTGACCACGAATCCGGGCTCGTCGATCGGCGTGACAATCAACCGGCGCGGCGCGCCGCTGCCGATCGTGACGATCACGTCGCCCAGATTGTCGGTGACAGGATGGAGCGCCGCGATCTTCTCGCGAATCTTCTCTCTGAGTTCTCGCTCGTAGCCGG
Source organism: Verrucomicrobiia bacterium (assembly GCA_035500255.1). Lineage (GTDB taxonomy): Bacteria > Acidobacteriota > Terriglobia > Acidiferrales > UBA7541 > Palsa-295. The sequence continues at coordinate 51,586 of DATJXJ010000062.1, forward strand.
AGACCGAAGGCGTTTCGACGAACTCGCGCACACCCTCCTCGAGGGTACCCGGAACGGACGCCGCCCGGACGGCCTGCGCGGCGGCGGGGACTTCGCAGATCGGGGAGAGCAGAAGAAAGAAAACAGCCGCGACGCTGCAAAGGACCGCTCGAAATTCCTGGCCTGGAACCGCAGGAGACACCGCGAAAGTTTGACACCCTTTTCGGTGCTCGATTCTTTGTTTACAAGGAGTTACGGGCGAAACTACCCGGTCAGGTTTGACACCTTTTTTCAAGGGGCAGTCGAGAGCGCCCAGGCCCTGCACAGCTAACTTTCGTGCGGATTCGGCTATCGTCTTCTTCCACAAATTCGTCATAGTATTCATCTTGGCCACCAAGCTAGCATGATCAAGCGGGGCTTGTCTGGAAGCAGTTGGTGTAGACGCTCATAACTGCGATTCGTATGTCGCAAACGCGGAGGGCTTCATGAGAATCAGACTGGCAGCGGCAGTGCTCCTTGCAGCGGCTTTGCCGGCTGCGCACGCGCAGAACCCGAAGCAGGCTCCGCCTAAGCAGACCAGTCTGGTCGCCCGCGTGGCGGACACCGGCTTTGTGAAGGTGAGCGCGGACAGTTTTCACTCGCTGACGCTCAAGCAACAGGCTCTGGCCTACTGGCTCGCGCAAGCTTCGATCGCGATCGACCCGATCATCTACGATCAGCTCTCGCGCTACGGCCTGCGCCAGAAACGGTTGCTCGAAGAAATCGTCGCGCACCCAGAGGGCGTCGATCCCCAGACGCTGGCGCGCATCCGCGAATTCACCGCGCTCTTCTGGGCGAATCGTGGGAATCACAATGACGAGACTTCGCAGAAGTTCCTGCCCACGTTCACCTTCGACGAACTGAGGCAAGCCGCGCTGGCGGCGCAAAAGAACGGCGCCCTGCGAACGCCGCACGCCGATCTGCCGGCGATCGCGACACCGGAGCAGCTGGAAAAGGAACTTGGCGAATTGCGCGCGTCGCTCTTCGATCCGAATTTCGAGCCCATGGACACGGCCAAGAGCCCACAGGGCGGCCTCGACATCATCCAGGCCAGTTCGAACAGCTTCTACGAAGGCCTCTCGCTGGCAGACTTGACGGACTTTCATGACACGCATCCGCTGAACTCCCGGGTCGTCAAAAGCAAGGACGGGAAATTGCACGAGGAGATCTACCGGGCGGGCACCCCCGACGGCAAGATTCCCGGTGGCCTCTACGCCGTGTATCTCAAGAGGGCGAATGGGTATCTCCGGAAGGCGCAGGCTCTGGCCGATCCGCCGCAGGCGCAGGTGATCGGCGACCTGATCCGGTACTACGAGACGGGCGATTTCAACGACTGGCTGAAGTTCGGCACCGATTGGGTGCAAAACGACGCTACCGTCGATTTCGCAAACGGTTTCATCGAGATCTATCGCGACGCGCGCGGCGCGAAGGGCAGCTCGCAGAGCTTCGTTTCGGTGACCGACAAGCAGCTGAGCGACAAAATGGCGGCGCTGGCGGCCAACGCTTCCTACTTCGAGCAGAAGGCTCCCTGGGACGACAAGTACAAGCGCACTTCCTTCAAGCCGCCAGTCGTGAAAGCGGTCGAGACGCTGATCGAAACGGGCGACTTCCACGTGAACACGATCGGCGACAATCTGCCCAACGAGAACGAAATCCACGAAAAGTACGGCACCAAGAATTTCCTCTTCACCAGCAGCACGCGCGCCTTCAACGAGGCCACGGGCGACGCCGCCACCGGCGAGTTTTCCGCCTCGCCGGAGCAGACGGCGCGCGGCGTGAAATACGGAGAAGAAGCCGAAGACCTGGAGACCGCGCTGCACGAAGTGATCGGCCACGGCTCCGGCAAACTGAGCGACCGGCTGAAGAATGGCGCCGCGCCCGAATTGAAGGAATACTTTTCCACGCTTGAAGAAGCGCGCGCGGACCTGATGGCCTTGTGGAATACATGGGATCCGAAACTCAAGGAGCTCGGACTGGTGACCGACCAGGAGGAAGTGTCCAAGGCCATGTACGACCGCGCGGCGGCGGTGGCGCTGGTCCAGCTGCGCTACACGCCAAAAGGCGAAACGCTGGAAGAGGACCACGCCCGCAACCGCCAACTGATCGTCCGATACATCATGGACAAAACCGGCGGCATCGAGCAGGTCCAGCTGAACGGGAAAACCTACATTCGCGTGAAGGACTACGCCAAGATGCGCGAGGGAGTGGGCATGCTGCTGGCCGAGCTGATGCGCATCAAAGCCGAGGGCGACTACAACGCGATCAAGGCTCTTGTCGACAAATACGGCGTGCATTTCGATCCCAAGCTTCGCGACGAGGTCGTGGCGCGCTACATGAAACTCAACCTGCCCACAAACTGGGCCGGACTGAACTCCCTGCTCACCGCGCGCTTCGGCAAGGACGGCCAGATTGAGCGCGTGGACCTCAGCTACCCGCGCGATCCCGCAGGCCAGTATCTGCGTTACGGGGCGATGTACGACAAGGGACTGATCCCGGCCGGACCCGCGTCGCACTAGCACGAGGACAGCCTGACGGAGGACGCGGCGATAGCCGTGACGCGGCCCGCTGGCGTATACTCTCGCCCCGCACAGCCAACTGGAGGGCAGCCATGAGCGAAGCCGCAGCCGCCAAGAGCAATCCACTCGATCCCAAGCTATTCAAGCCGGAAGCAATCACGCCGGAAATCGCCGCCGCCAACGAGGTATTCCGCAAGGCGCTTTCGGCGGCTCCCGACTGGTGGGACATCGGTGCACAGGCGTTCCGTGACGCTGCCGCGAGCGGACGCGGTCCTTTCCCGCCGCCCGAAGTGTCCCCACGCGGCCGCACCATTCAGATCGACGGCAAGGGCGGCCACAGAGTCGCGCTGCGCGTGATCGTGCCGGAGAACGCCAACGGTGTTTACCTTCACATCCACGGCGGCGGCTTGGTGTTGGGCTCGGCGATCGCGCAGGACAAGATGCTCGAGCGCGTAGCGCAGAGCACCGGGATGGCCGGAGCGAGTGTCGAATACCGGCTCGCGCCGGAGAATCCGTACCCGGCCGCATGGGACGATTGCGAATCGGCCGCGCTCTGGCTGATCAAGAATGGCAAGTCGGAATTCGGCAGCGACGTGATGACGATCGGCGGCGAATCGGCCGGCGCGACGCTTTCGGCGGCGACGCTGCTGCGCATGCGCGACCGCCACGGCTACACCGGCTTCCGCGCCGCAAATCTGGCCTACGGCAATTTCGATTCTTCGATGACGCCGAGCCAGATGCTCGCGCCGGAGAAGGGAATTCTCGTCGGCAAGACGAGCATCAAGAAATTCACCGAAGCGTACCTGCCGAAAGGCGTCGATCCGCGCAACCCGGACGTTTCGGCTCTCTATGCGGACCTCAAGAACATGCCGCGCGCGATTTTCACCGTCGGCACGATCGATCCGCTGCTGGACGACACGCTCTTCATGTACTCGCGCTGGATTGCGGCGGGGAACGAGGCGGAACTGGCGATCTATCCGGGGGCGCCGCACGCTTTCAACAGCTTCCCGCTGCCGCAGGGTCCGGAGGCGAATGCGCGGATCGACGCGTTCCTGAAGCGCGCGATTTCGTAGGCTGAACGGCCGAGCGAGCTAGGAAGCTCGGCACAGTTCGGAGATCATGCTCTCCCGCCGGCGCAGTGCGAGGGCGTCGATGCGGCTCAGCATGTAGGCATATCCGCGCATCGCCCCCGCCGCGAGCAGCAGCAGGAAACCCGTGGCGATCCATAGCCTCTCGAAGTGGTAGGCCAGGGCAATCGAGGGGCCCGCGATTCCCAAGGTCACCAGTTGCACGCCCAGGCTGGCGAAGCCCGTTGTGCTGGAGGCCCGCTGCCTGCCGAGCACCGCGAAATCGAATTTCTTCGGCGAATAGAGCGAGAGCAGATCTCCGGCGATGAAGTTCACCGGCGTGGCGAACAGCGCTGCGGCCAGCGTCGCGATGGTGATCGCGAACGACGGCGGACGGTACAGCAGGCTCGCGCCCACCCACACCGCGGTCATTTCCAGGGCGAGAATGCTGGCTTGGCCCAGGTTCTTGGCCAGCAGGATGTCCCGAAACCGCACGGGCGCCATGAAGAAAAACTGAACGCCGCCGCCATCCGCGCCGAAACTATTGAAAATCATGTTGCTCAGAATCAGCATCGCGTAGGCGGCTCCCGCGGGAAACGCGAGGTCGAGATTGTGCTGCAGCATCCGGCCGCCGCGCGGCGCGTTGGCCATGCTGAACCGGAAGATCAGCAGGATCACCACCGGCATGATGAATGTGAAGAGCATCGGGCCGCTGCGCAAAAGATAGCGGAACTCCTTTTCGACGATCGCCGTCACCGGCCCCGAAAGTCCGCTTACGCTCCATCCCGCCCGGACCGTTTGCTTGCCGGTGCGGATGGCGGCGGGGGCGCGGGCCTCGCTCAGATTCTCCCCGGCATACTGCGCGCGCAGCCGCACATTGAGCAGAGCCAGAAACGCGGCCGAATAGACGCAGAGCAGCGCCAGCGCTCCCAGCGCCCCGCCAAACTCGCGCTGCGCCAGGTGCGTTACAGCCACGGAGGCTAGTCCGGGTGGCAGAAAGCGGTCGATTGCGAGAAGTTCCGCCGCCGATCCGATCATCTGAGGCCGATGCGCGGGGCCGTAATGCAGAAAGTAGTAGCGCATCACCGGCGAAATGAATTGCGAACCGATGATGAACAGAAAAAAGAAGAAACCGAGGATCTCCCGTGTCTTTCGCTGGGCCAGCCATCGCTCCACCCAGGAAAAAATCGCGCGGCTCAGAAGAATGTTGAAGGCCGCAAACGCCGCCATCACGACCACGGCCCACAGGAAAAGGCGGGGGGCGCCTGCTCCGATTCCAACCGTCAGTCCGGCAAGCCACAGCACGGATATCAGGCTCGTCGGATCGAGCACGCCATAGACGATGCGCATCAGAAAATACGAGCGGTAGGTGAGAGGAAACCGAAGGAAATTCGCGGCGTCGAAGTTTTCCGCGAAGGCCGTCGCCATCACGGGGAAAAGCTGCCAGTACAGGAAAATGAACCAGAGCGGCAGCGCCAGCCACCTCAGCGCGTCCCGCGTCACCATGAACCAAGCGGCAATACCCAACCCGAACGTGCCGCCGATCCCCATCACCGAATAGCCGAATCCGGCGAAGATCCTCGCGACCAGTTCCATCCGGCCGCGCTGCGTGCGAAGCGAATTGACGAAGATCCGCCAGCGGAACTCCGCGATCGCCGCGAACTGCTCTCGCGTCGTCAGCGGTCCGTCCGCAGAACCTACCCGAGCCACGACAGCTCCTGATCGGCCATGCGCGAGCCGCCCACGATGCGAAGAAAAATCTCCTCGAGTGTCAGTCTCTCGGTCGCTGAATCCGCCGCGGCGTGCGCCTGGACTCCCGCGCGCAGCTCTTCAATCGATCCCTGCGCCACCAGCTTGCCCTGATGAATGATGGCCACGTGGCTGCAGAGGCGCTCGACAATCTCGAGCACGTGCGACGTCAGAAAAATCGTTGCACCGCGCGCGATCATGCGCTGGAGCATGGCTTTCAGCGTGCCGGAGGCGATCGCGTCCACTCCCTCGAACGGCTCATCGAGAAAGAGAATCTTGGGCCCGTGAATCACCGCGGCCGCCAGCGCCAGCTTTTTCTGCATGCCGTGCGAATAATCCGTGATCAGGGCCTTCGGCTGGTTTGCCAGATCCATGAACTCGAGCAACTCCGCGGTCCGCTTCGCCGCCGTCTGGCGGTCCAGTCCGTACATGCGGGCCGCGAAATTCAGGTACTCGGCTCCAGTCAGACGGCCGAACAACGCCATGCCCTCCGGCACGACGCCGATCTGGCGTTTCACTTCCACGGGATTCTGCGCGAGGTCGAGGCCGAGGATTTGCATGCTGCCGCTGGAGGGAGCCAGCAGTCCGGTCAGCATCTTGATGGTTGTGGATTTGCCCGCGCCATTGGGGCCGAGAAAGCCAAAGAATTGGCCGGGAGTGACGCGAAGGTTCACGTCATCGACGGCAACCAGCTGGCCAAAGCGGCGGGTCAGATGTTCCGTTGCAACGGCGGGCGCATCCATCGCGGTGCCCAACTGTAGCACACATCACTTGAACTTCTGCGCACTCGCCGAATCGGCCCTGCGATTTCTACTTGCTGGAGGACTGGCTTGGCTCGTCTGTTTGCGGCGCAGGCTCGACGATGATTTGCCCGTACACCCACGGGTATTCCTTGCAGTGGTAGGTGTACGTGCCGGGTTTGTCGAACGTAACCGTGCCGATGTCGAGAGGATGCAGCGGACCCGTCGTCCACGAGCCGTCCTCAGCGACGATGGTGTGAACCAGGCGCCCATTGTTTCGCCAGGAGACTTTCGTCCCGGCCTTGACACGCGCTCGAAAAGGATTCAACTCATATTCGTCGACCATATAGTGCGCGCCGGTCAGACCCGCGTCTCGCACCATCGTGGCGGTTTCGACGTTCGAGGTGTCCGTGACGGCTCCGCCGAAATCCTCCTGCGCCGCAACCGCCGGGGCGGGCCGCGCCGGGAGCGTTCCGCCCAGTTTGAACGCCCAGATAGAGCCGCCGACAATCGTGGCGATGTACTGCTCGCCGCCATTTTCGAAAGCGATCGGCGGGCTGCCACCAGCAGTTCCCGTCTGAAACTCCCACGCGAGCGATCCACTCGTCGCGTCGTACGCTTGCAGGTCGCCGTCGCCGACCATCTGGAAGACGAGCCCTCCGGCTGTGGCGAGCGCTCCGCTGGGACGCTTACCGGGAAACTCCTTCTTCCAGGCAATCTTGTTCGTGCGGCTATCGATCGCGGCCAGGACGCCGTAACTCAACTTGTTCAGGCCCGGCACGCGGCTATTGAAGGTCATTCCAAAAAAATCGGGATCTTCCGTGCGCCGGAACCACTGAAGGCCCGCGTTGCCGGTCACATAGAAGAGGTGTGTCTGCGGATCGAACGCCATCGGCGTGGCGCGCATGCCGTAGACCGGCGCGAGAACGTTTTCTTTGCCGATCGACGCCGGCGTGAAGAAACAACCCAGCTCAAAACCGCGAGGCAGCGCCTGTTTTTTCCATTCGCCGCAGTCGGGCAGAGCGGCATCCGCGCCCACCGGATAAGGCTGCGTCGCCGCCGTCTTCTGGAACGCGTCCTGCGCGACAGGGCGATCCTGTACGCGCCCGAGCGGCTTCCCCGTCGCGCGGTCGAGCATGAAAAGATATCCGTCCGTGCGCATCGCGGCGATCGCCTTGCGCGGCTGGCCGTTGACTTGCGCGTCGAACAGCACAGGCGCCTCCGCGATATCGGCTTCCCAGATGTCGTGCCGAATCACCTGGTAGTGCCAGCGCAATTTGCCGGTCTTGCTTTCGAGCGCGAGAACGGAGCAGAGGTAAAGGTTATCGCCCGCGCGATTCTCGCCGCCGTACTGCGGGACACCGTTGCCAGTCACGTAGAACACAAGTCCCATCGACGGATCCGTCGCACCCACGAGCCACACAGCGCCGCCGCCGCGCTTCCACGAGTCGTTCTTCGGCCACGTTTCGGAACCGGGTTCTCCCGGCGCGGGAATCACGAAAAACCGCCACGCCTCGCGCCCGGTCTTCGCGTCGAGTGCGACGATCTGGCCGCGATTTCCGTTGTCGCCGTTCGTCCCGATCGAAACCAGGCCATCGGCGTACAGCGGAGCGCCCGACGGGCCGCCGGTATTCGATCCGGCCGGGTCGATCAAGGAACTCTTCCAAACGAGGTCGCCGGTCTTCTCGCGCAGCGCGATGACATGAGAATCCGACAGGCCCACGAAGACGAGCCCTTCGCCGACCGCCACTCCTTCGCGTGCCGGTGAACCGGCCACGGGTGCGCCGGGTTCCGTGTCCGGCGCCAGTCGGTATTTCCATGCAATCTGTCCCGTAGATATGTTGATTGCGGAGACGTACGGCGGCGCGGTAACGAACAACAATCCGTCGTCGATCACCGGCATGGCGCGTGCGGAAGGCGAAGGCCCGACCTTTTCCGATACCCATGCGGCTCCGAGCTTCGTGACGTTCTGCGAATTGATCTGCGAAAGGGACGAGTATCGCGAGTTTCCCAAATCGCCGCCGACCGTCGACCACTGGCCCGCGCTTGGCCGAGCGGCGAAAGCCATCGCAGCGCTCAGCACAACGAATGACGAGAAAACGCGCCGCGCTGCCCGTCTTCGCCGTTCCTGACGAAGCAGCCCGCCCTTCATGGCATCCATGGTCGTCTCCCCGACAAGAGCAGAAAAAATTGAGTCCAATTTCGCGTGGAATGCATACGGACGGGCAGGAGCATACTCCGGAACTTGATACGGGGCCATGGTTTCCGCGCTGGCTCTGCCGGCTACTTCGCCGATCGGGCGATTGCAGCCCGGGATGGGAAGGCAGTCATCCGCAGGATGTCTCCGAGGTCGCGGACGATTCGGTGCGGACGCCGGCCGCGGGGCTGCGCGGCCCACTCCCGCTCCGATGTCGTACCCGTGGTCACGCCGAAGCCGACTGCCTGGCCTCGCCGCGCCATGATCATTTCCACGAGAGGATCATCGCCAACGACGCCCACGCGGCGCATCGGCACACTCAGTTTCCGGGCCACCAACCGAAGGGCGTGAAGCGAAGGCTTGCCGGTGAGGATCATCGGAGCGCGCGTGATTCGGCGGATGGCCGCGACGATGGCATGCGAGTAGCCCATTGTCTTTCCGGCGGACGTGGCGAAGAAAGGTACGTCGGAGGCGACGTACAGCTCCGCACCATTCCAGATGGCCTTGCAGGCGGCTTCGATGTCCTTCATGCCGCACTCCGGGTGCCACCCGACATACACGGCCTGAACATCCTCGGCGCGATCCTGGCCGGTGAAGACGATCTCGATTCCGGCCTCCGCCAGAGGCTGGCCGACTCCGGGAATGCCGAGAACCAGGGCGCGCTTGACGCCGCGCTTCGGCATCATGTCCGCCGCCACCGTCGAGGGCGTAAGCAGCGCTTCGTCGGAAATGGGCAAGCCCAGCGCGCGGAGCTTCGGCGCCTGTTCGGCGGCCGGATACGCGCTGCCGTTCGTGAGAACGACGAACGGTGTGCCGCGGGCCTTTACCTCATTGAGAATCTCGATGGCGCCGGGCAACGCGCGATAACCGCCGAGCGATCGGTCGCTGAGAATCAGCGTGCCATCGAGGTCGAACATGAAGCCTTCGACAGGCCCCAGCGGCTCGTTCCAGCCGTTGCGAGAGCGCTTCATCCCGCCACCTCCGCCGGAGCAGCCGGGCCGCGCAACTCGAGTTTGAAGCCTTGCTTTTCGACCGACAGGTAGGCGATGTCACGCCGAGCGGTCAATTGACGAATCAGACTCATCACCGGGGCCATATCAGGATCATACGTTTGTTCCGCGGGGCCGGCCGCCTTCATTGCGTCCACCTGGCCGGCGGGCATGGTGGCGCGGAGCAGAAATTCCTCATCGCTCAGTTCCGGGCCGATGCGGCGGCGCAGTTCGGGCAAAGACGGCATCCCCGGCTCCTGCCGCAGTTCGCGCGTTCGAGGCAGAGCCTCAATGCGGTCCATCACGTCCGGCGCGATTGGAACATTCGGGCGCCCGAATTTTCCCAATGCATACCGAATGATTTCGTCCGGGATCGTGCCATAGCGTTCTTTCCCGGTAACATTCAGCACGGCCTGAGTTATCAACATTTGGGCGAACGGAGTCATCACGATCGGCCAGCCCAATTCCTGGCGCACGCGGCCCAGTTCCTCGATCACCGCTCCCTCCAGGTGGGACACTCTCGTTTCGGCTAGATGACGGCGCATGGTGCCGACTGTTCCGCCGGGAAGCTGGTGGTGAAGGTAGCTGGCGTCGAAGGCCTGGGGCCTTCCCGCGGGCAGGCCTTCCGCTTCCGCCAGGCGCGTGAAGTAGCGACCGACTTCGGCGAGCGCCTGATCGTCTATGTCGATGCGGTGTCCTAGAGCGCGCAGGTTCGAAACAACGCGCTCCGAAGGTGGATTGGAAATGCCGTCCGCAGCGGCGCCCGAAGCACACTGAACGGCGCTGACGCCCCATTCAGGGGCGTCCATGTAGGTCAACTCGCCGACGCCGATCGTGCAGTGGGTGTGAAGTTCCAGCGGCTTATTGCCTATGACGGCTTTGACCGCCGGAATGAGCGTGCGAGCGCGCAGCGGCGTCAAGAGTCCGCCCGGGTCCTTGATGTAGACCGCGTCCACGTCCGGGCTCTCCGCCAGAGTGCGCGCGCGGGCAACGTAGTGTGCGTCGTCGTGGATCGGGCTCAGCGTAAACACGAGCGCGCCGATGACGTACTCGCCTCCCGCCGCTTTGATCATGCGCGCGCAAGCGACGTTCGAGTCGGCGTCATTCATCGGATCGGCGAGCGCGAAACGGCGCATTCCTCCGTCGATGAGAGTCTTGAAAGCCAGCCCCATGAACTCCGGGCTGGCCGTTTGCCACGAAATGAAGCGAAATCCCGTTGAGAGAAACTGCAGCGGCGTATTCGGCATCGCCCTGGCCATCAGGCGAATGCGCTCCCAAGGATCTTCTTTCTTGTAGCGGACCGCGACGCCCATGTGCGTCGACGTCGTGAAATCGATCGCCTTGAATCCGACGCGGTCCATCGCGGGTGCGATCGTCAGCGTTTTGGCGGTGTCGACCCCCAGCGCGGACCAGAGGCACTGATTGCCGTCGCGCAGAGAAGTCTCGACGATCTGGACGTTAGCCACGCGCGTGGGCCTCCTGCGCAGTGTGCCGCTCAAGGAAGCGTGGCAAGAAGCCGGTGTCGACGCCGCCTCGCGCGAATTCCGGATCGGCCAGCACGCCGGCATGAAATCCGAGATTTGTGGCCACGCCCTCGATGTGAGTGGCGGCGATTGCTTTGCGCATCCTTTCAAGCGCCGCGGGGCGATCCGCGCCGTGCACGATAATCTTTGCCATCAGCGAATCGTAGTACGGCGGGATGCGGGCGCCGGAAAAGACGTGCGTATCCACGCGCACTCCGTCTCCTGAGGGCCACACCGCGGTCTGCACGGTGCCTGGGCTGGGGTGGAAATCGCGCGCTGGATCTTCGGCGTTGATTCTGCATTCGATCGCGCAACCCTTTCCCTTGACGTCCTCCTGATTCAGGCGCATGCCGTGACCATCGGCGATAGCGATCTGTTCAGCTACCAAATCGACGCCGGTGACGGCCTCCGTAATGGGATGCTCGACCTGGATCCTTGCGTTCATTTCAAGGAAATAGAACGCGCCGCGATCGAGATCCACGAGAAACTCTACAGTACCCGCGCTGCGATAACTCAGACGCTCGCTAAACTGGACCGCCGCTTCGTGGATGCGCGCGCGGAAATCCGCCGGGAGGTTCGGCGCCGGTGTTTCCTCGATCAGCTTTTGATAGCGGCGCTGGACGGAGCAATCTCGTTCTCCGAGATGAATGACGCGCCCCTTGCCGTCCCCGAGAATCTGAACCTCCACGTGGCGGCCGCGCGCGACGAAGCGCTCCAGGTAGACTCGCGTGTCGCCAAACGCAGCGCCCGCCTCGGATGCGGCCATGCCCATCGTCGCCGGCAGATCCTCCAGCCGATCCACTCGCTTCATGCCGCGGCCGCCGCCCCCGCCGACAGCCTTGATCAAGAGCGGAGGACCAATCTCCCGACCCAGCAACATGGCCTCGGCCACGGTCTCGACTGCGCCGCCGGGAGCGGTCGGCACGCCCGCGGCTTCGGCCTCCGCCCGAGCGCGCAGTTTGTCGCCGACCGCCTCGATCTGCGCCGCTGTCGGCCCGACGAAAATCACGCCTTCCTGCTCGCAGACTCGGGCGAGCGCGGGGCGCTCGGAGAGAAAACCGTAGCCGGGATGAATCGCGTCTGCTTTCACGCCCAACGCCGCTTGCACGATCGTTTCAACCCTCAAGTAACTGTCGGACGCGCGGGCAGGCCCGATGCAGATGGTGCGATCCGCGAGACGAGCCGGCAGCGAGTCCAAGTCGGGCTCGGACGCTGCCAGCACCGTCTCAATCCCAAGCATCCGGCAAGTGCGGATCACACGCGTGGCGATTTCGCCCCGGTTTGCGATCAGGAGCCGGCCGATCGACATCGCTAGGCTCCCGGCCGCACGCGCAGCAGAATCTCACCGTACTCGACGAGTGCCGCGTTCTCGGCCAAGATCTCCGCCACTTCGCCCTTTACGCCTGCATGGACGGAGTTCATCAGCTTCATCACTTCGATGATCCCAATGACCGTGTCCTCACTGACTTTGGAGCCCACCTCGACAAACGGGGGCTCTCCGGGCTTGGGCGCGCGGTAGAAGATCCCGAGCAGAGGGCACGCGACTTCGACCAAGCCTGGCTCCGATGGTGGTGTCGCTTTTTTCTGCGCTGCTGACCGCGCCGGCGGCGCTTCGGGCGCGGCTTGCGGCGCAACGGCAGGAGCCGCAGCGTGCCGGATCGGAACGGCCGAGCCGCGTTGCAGGTTGATCTTGACGCCTTGCATTTCCAGCGACAGGCTGTCGAAGCTCGACTCCTCTAGCAACCGCATGATCTCTGCCACGTCCTTGGCAGTGAGAGTCATCGACGGCCTCCAAAAATCTTCATGACGTGCTGGAGCGGGTCCTCGGCAGGCTTGGCGACGGGCGCACGATCCTTCGAGGACCAGACCGTCTCCGGGCGGCTCTGCAACAAATGGATCGCTCCCGCGCGATCGATCGCCCACTCGATGTCCTGCGGCTGGCCATAGTGGCGCTCGACTTTGCGCGCAATGTCTCTGAGCGCCGCGATCTCCGCATCGCTCAGGCAGGACGCCTTCCGGAGCTCTTCGGGCGTCACAACCTCCGTCACACCTCCGCCTGGCGACGGCCGATGTTGTATGTGCTTGTCCGAAATCTCGCGCACCGTGATTTCGCCCGTAATTTTCGCGATCACAAAGCGGTCGGGCGTTACCTCGCCGCTCACGACGGCCGAGCCCAGCCCCCACGCTGCTTCGATGGTGACCACCGAGCGGTCGCCCGTCAGCGGGCTGCGTGTGAACATGACTCCCGCCTTTTGCGCGTTGACCATTCCTTGAATCACCACCGCCATCGCCACGCCGCCTTCGGGCAGGCCGTGCTTTCGGCGATAGGCGATTGAGGGAACGGAATACAGGCTGGCCCAGCAAGAGCGCACGCATTTCAAGGTTGCTTCCGCGCCGATCGTCCACAGGTAGGTATCCTGCAAACCGGCGAAGCTCGCGTCTGCGGCGTCTTCGGTTGTGGCGGACGACCGCACCGCCACCGGTGGATTATTGCTCCCGCCGCACAATTCGGTGTGCGCCGCGACGATTTCGGAATTCACATCGTCCGGCAGGGGAGCGTTTTCAACGCGCGCGCGCAGTTGGGCGGAGAGGGCGGTGATCTTGTCCAGCTCGTCCGCGCCGAGAGCTTCCACTTTCGGCCGGATCGCCTCTTCCCTTTCCAGCGAGCCGAGAAAACGCTCGAACGCAGCCGTGCGCACGACGAACCCGGGAGGCACGGGGATGCTCGCCCGCGTCAACTCGCCCAACGATCCGCCCTTGCCTCCGACGCTGGGGCGGTCGGCAAGACCTATGTCGGCGAACCAGCCAATGATCTCTGAGGATGGCACCTAAGTTATTTTACTCGAGAAGAGTCACCACGCCCCGCCCGCCATCGACGCGAATGCGCTGACCGTCCTTGATCTTCTGCGTCGCCGTGCCCGTGCCCACCACCGCGGGTAGGCCGTATTCGCGCGCGACAATCGCGGCGTGGCTCATCGAGCCGCCGATATCCGAAACGGCCGCGGCGATCTTCTGGAACACCGGAGCCCAGCTCGGATTCGTGACCTGGCAGACGAGTATGTCCCCGTGATGGAGGCGATCGATCTCTTCCGCGGCCTTGACGACACGAGCGACTCCCTCGACCACACCGTTCGAAGCGGCGACTCCTTTGATCTCGTTCGAATTGGAGTCCTCACCGGCTTTGAGCCACGTGTCGAGGTTCTCGCGCGTGATGCCCCACAACATCACGATGGCCGGATCGTCGATGATTTCCGGAACTGGTCCGAGCGCCGGCGGAGTTTCGTGTTTCGCCCACTCCGCGATGGCCGCCTTGCGTTCCCGCACGATCGCCGGCCAGACCGCCGGGCCCCGAGGCAGCGAACCGTTCGACCAGGAAGTCATCAGGTCGACGATCGCGGTCTCAAGTTCGAAATGGCTCAGATGGAACACGTCTTCGGTGTTGGAGAAAAAGCCGTGTTTGGCCAGAAGCGCTCCGAACTCGCGGATCTTGTTGAAGAAGAGATTCGTGTACCAATGCTCGCAATAGAATTTGTGCCCTTCGACATACGGAAAAACGCGATGCGCCAGCTCGATCATTTGATCGTAGGCGGCGCGCTCTTCGTCGGTTTCCAGCAGCTCGCGATAGTCCGCGATGATCTGCTTGCGCTCCTCCATCAGCTTTTCGGTTTGCCGTTCGAGCCGCTCGCCCTTCTTGGCGTTTTCGATGTAGCCCGGAAGCGCAGCAAAAGGCATCGAGAGGTCGTCGTTCCACGAGCGGTGGTAGTGATAAAAGCCGTCGCCGACGTTGATGTTGAACCACGGATCGCGCGACACCGCCAGTTCCTTCAGCCACGCCGCGCCCGGCTCGCCGAGTCCCCGGAGTGAACGAAGGATGTCGTCCGGCGACCTGCTTTCCCGGAACTCTTGGTCGACGCCCAAGTCGATCGCGCACTTCGCGAGCCGCCGCAGCTCGTCGTCCGGGCGGAAAATTTCCGCCTCCAGCCCCGCCACCATCCGGGCGACGGTCTGATCGCTGATCTCCGGAAAGGCCTTCTTGCAGAAATCGAAGAAGGTCAGATAGGCGCCGTATCCGAGCAGGAGAAACTCGAAGTGGTGGTGCCACATGCGGAAGTAGCCTTCGAGAGTCTTCTGATACGTCTCAAGAACGTAGTGGTTCGAAGCGACGCCGCGGCCCGCATGCACGTGCTGCAGCGGCTCGAATTCCGGAAGCTCCAGCTTCGGAAGCGCTTCGGCCTGCCGAATCAGGCCCATCATCTTGTCTTTCCATTGCGCGAAAAGCCGCTCCCAGTTTCCGTAGTAGTAGAAGGCGCGGCGTTTGAACTCCACCGTGCGCTTTTCGATCTCCGTCGGATCGGTCACGCCATTGCCGCCGATGTAGACGCGGCCGTTGATGATTCGGTAGTCGATGCCGAGCGTCGTCGGAAGGCAATGCACGCGCGTATTCGCCGAACCGAGCGCGCAGTAGGCGGCTTCGGCGGTGATCATGTCGAAGACGCACATCGGCTCCGGGAAGTGCATCGAGTTGTAGAACCAGAACCGCTCGTCGTCTTCCTTGGTGAACTGCATGTAGTAGGGATACGCGGCTTGCGCACGCTCGGTGCCGGGCACCACTTTGAGCGAGCTCGGAACCGGGAAGCCTTTTGGTTTGATGGTTGCGCTGATTGTTGTCATCGAGTCCATCCAATTCGCTCGGGAACTGCCCAAAACTTAATCATAGCCCGGCGAGCGGCTCGGCACCACAGCGCGAGAATCGCCGGGCCTCCGGACGTCGCAGACGCGCCGCTGCCATCCTGTTGTTTGGACAACCAGCTCGCGTCTTGTTGCACTCTCGCCGTCTCCCGTCAAAGGGCTGCGACGGTCGTTACACTACTCCGTTCCGCGGTGCTGAATCCAGTGACATTCCCAATGGCCGGAACCGTGAGGCCTCGCAAGAACGCGAGAAATGTTCATGAACTCGTCGGCCGGGGAATTACGGCGAGCGTCTGGTTCGCCACGGGTTTCATGTCGGAAGAAGCGCCTCGATCGGCGCCTGGAGCTGGAAGACTAGCGGCGGTGGGGCCACCCACGCTTATGCTGCATCGCGGCCTGATACATTTCTTCCGTTCGAGCGGAGAGCAAATCGAGCATCCCTTTGACGTCGCGAACTCGTTGTCCCTGCAGCAACTGACGTTGATACTCCTCGGAGGAGCGGCCTGCCTCGCCGCGATAGAAACGATCCCGGAGCGGTCGTCGGTGATTCCCGACTGCGAGCCGGCTGGCGATCCAGCTGCGTCGTCTGCGTGGCGGAGGGGGTGGGATTCGAACCCACGAGACCCTTGCGGGCCTAACGGTTTTCAAGACCGCCGCCTTCAACCACTCGGCCACCCCTCCGAAATTAACTTGTTGAATCATTGTAACTTACAACGCGATTTAGGGACAGTACTGCCCTGGATTGGTGCAACGAAGGGCGAACTGTCACCAAATTGTCACTAAAACTTCCGAGTTTCTCGATCGCCGCTCGCTTTGCGTCGATGTTCGTGTGTGCGTAGCGCATCGTTACACTGAGGCTCGAATGTCCCAACAACTCTTTCACCGTCACGATATCGACTCCGCTGTTCACGAGGCGAGAAGCGAAGGTGTGCCGCAGCGTGTGCCACGTCACACCGGAAATCCCCGCCTTGCCGCAAGCAAGTGCGAATCCAGCCTTCAAATCGACAAACGGTTTGCCGGTCTCGGGATTGTAGAAGACGACCTCGCTCTTTTTACCTAGCCACCAAGCCTCAAGAACCTGTCGAGTTTCCGAGTTCATCGGAACTTCGCGAATTTTCTCGGTCTTGGCAGCGAAGACAGCCAGAAGTCCCCGCTTCAAATCCACATTCGACCAACGCAACGAAAAGATCTCCCCAATCCGCAGACCCGTATTCAGTGCGAAACGGATCAAGTCTTGAAGGTACGGAGATGCATTTTGGAGAAGATCCTTTTCCTCTTCTGAACTGACGACGCGAAGCCCAATATTGAATTCCCGAAAGAACTTTACCTTTCGGACTGGGTTCGCGGCCAAGAAGAGATCCCACGTGATCGCGAGGTTAAACATCCGCTTCAGCAAGGCCAACTCCCGATTCACCGTTGAACCCGACACCTTAGCTCTCCGATGGACTTTGTAGCCCTCGATATCGACGGGCCCCACTTCGGCGAGAAGCCTTTCCTTTCCGAAATGACTGGAAAGATGCTCCAGCATTTGTTGATCCC